>NZ_JBXCIZ010000002.1:0-829517 GCF_056786405.1 Paenibacillus sp. Y859
CTACGTGCGGACGGGATAAGCGCTGAAAGCATCTAAGCGTGAAGCCCCCCTCAAGATGAGATTTCCCAATTAGTAAGACCCCTTGAAGACTACGAGGTAGATAGGTTGGAGGTGGAAGCGCAGCAATGTGCGGAGCTGACCAATACTAATCGGTCGAGGGCTTATCCTAATAATTCTAACATAAATTCGTTCGTATCTAGTTTTCAGGTGATCAAACATCTGGATAAGCTGCATGTCTTTTTTGAAGACTGATATTTTCTCGCAGCGATTAGTAACGTTATGAAATTCATTCACACTAACGTGATGAACCGAATTTCTCACGGCAGCATTTGTTACACAAATGCATGTTTGGTGGCGATAGCGGAGGGGTTCCACACGTACCCATCCCGAACACGACCGTTAAGCCCTCCAGCGCCGATGGTACTTGGACCGCAGGGTCCTGGGAGAGTAGGACGTCGCCAAGCAGCCATTTTGTAAGACATGATTACATACATAAGTGATGTAAAGAATGTATTATGAAATACTATATTCCCTGATAGCTCAGTTGGTAGAGCACTCGACTGTTAATCGAGTTGTCACAGGTTCGAGTCCTGTTCGGGGAGCCATAACGGCCCGTTGGTCAAGTGGTTAAGACACCTCCCTTTCACGGAGGTAACAGGGGTTCGAGTCCCCTACGGGTCACCAATTTTAATTTGTACACGTTTAGACATGGAGGCTTAGCTCAGCTGGGAGAGCATCTGCCTTACAAGCAGAGGGTCGGGGGTTCGATCCCCTCAGCCTCCACCATAGTAATTTTTTAGATGACGCGGGGTGGAGCAGCCCGGTAGCTCGTCGGGCTCATAACCCGAAGGCCGCAGGTTCAAATCCTGCCCCCGCAACCAATTATATTTATGTGGAACCGTGGTGTAGTTGGTCTAACATGCCTGCCTGTCACGCAGGAGATCGCGGGTTCGAATCCCGTCGGTTCCGCCATTATAATTATTAAAGATTCACAGTTTATGAGCCATTAGCTCAGTTGGTAGAGCACCTGACTTTTAATCAGGGTGTCGAAGGTTCGAATCCTTCATGGCTCACCATTTCTTATCAAAGTGTGCGCGTGTGGCGGAATTGGCAGACGCACTAGACTTAGGATCTAGCGTTTCACGACGTGGGGGTTCAAGTCCCTCTACGCGCACCATCTTTATGCGGACGTGGCTCAGCGGTAGAGCATCGCCTTGCCAAGGCGAGGGTCGCGGGTTCGATTCCCGTCGTCCGCTCCATTTTATTTGCGCCCTTAGCTCAGCTGGATAGAGCGTTTGACTACGAATCAAAAGGCCAGGAGTTCGAATCTCTTAGGGCGCACCATCTTTATTAGTTAGAGTAAGCCGATGTGGTGGAATTGGCAGACACGCCGCACTCAAAATGCGGTGCCGCAGGGCTTGCCGGTTCGAGTCCGGCCATCGGTATTGTTTCGGGACGTAGCTCAGCTTGGTAGAGCACCTGGTTTGGGTCCAGGGGGTCGCATGTTCGAATCGTGTCGTCCCGATAAAGTTGAGAACCATCGAATTATTTCGATGGTTCTTTTCGTATTTTCAACTATTTATAAACTAAGACTCCCTTTAACTGCTTGTTTGTATAAATATTGTGACTGAGGTGCACAATATAGAAAAGTAAGCAGATAGAAGGGGATCAGCGTGAATGCTTCGAAACTCAAAAAAAAGTTGATGAGAAATTGGAAAAGGTGGAAGCGTCGAATTGGAGCAACAGCCTTGAGTGTCATTATCGCTATGCTCGCTTGGTGGGGAATTCATCTCTCGGGACAAATCGAATCTTTATTATACTCTGAACCACAAATTGCTATGGAGACTTTGCAGTATTTGCAAAATACAGCTTCTACTGAGTTATCTGTAGAAAGGCAACAATTTTTGAAAAGCTTGAAAGATTCGAATAAAGCCCATAGGGTTGTAATTCAGAAAAACTATATATGTGGTCAAGAAGAAAGAGCTATGGGACAGATGAGTTCTGACAAAATTATAGAATTGCTTCATGAAAATCCAACATGGAATGGACAATTTAGTGAGCATGAGGAAGTATGGCTGGTGGAATGGGTCGAAGACCTATCTCCTGTGTGCAAACAAAGTGCATATATGAGTATGGATGCGGATGGTAATCTTACGTTATTTGAAGGTCCACCGAAACAGGAAAAGGTATTGAAGACTTTTTTTCAACTTGATATTAATTCTATGGAATCAGCATTGCCTGAGGGTGTGTTGGAACAACTATATACTGGTATTCGAATTCAGGATTTAGATGAATACAATAGTGTGATATCCACATTTAGTGACTTCGCACAAGAGTATACTGAGAACGTTATGAAGAGGACGGAGTAAGTAGGAATTGATCAAAGAACAGGGGTGTCCTTAGTCATTAATAATGACTAGGGACACCCCTGTTTAGCTGTATTAGGTCTATACTTGTACAGTCCATTGTAGAGTGTCTGGAATCAAACCCGTTTGGATACCAGTAATGGTGTCATAAAGTTGTTGTGACAGCTTACCGATTTGTCCCTCATTGATGATCACTTGTTTCTCATTCCAGAATAATTCACCAACGGGAGAGATAACAGCTGCTGTACCGGTTCCGAAGACTTCTTCCAAAGTGTGATTATGATAAGCTTCGTAGACTTCCTCCATCGAAATCCGGCGTTCCTCTACCGATATACCCCAGTTCTGTAATAGCTCGATAATAGAATCACGGGTTACCCCTGCTAAAATACTACCGTTCAACTCCGGAGTGATGACTTTTCCATCAATTTTAAAGAAAATATTCATACTCCCAACTTCCTCAATATATTTCCTCTCCAGCGCGTCTAACCATAGAACTTGAGAATATCCGGCTTCTTTAGCTTCGGTTTGAGCTTTAATGCTAGCTGCATAATTACCTGCTGCCTTGGCAGTCCCTAGTCCACCTCGAACGGCGCGCGCGTAAGAAGACTCCACATTGATCTTAACGGGTTCTAATCCTTCACTGTAGTATGCGCCAACCGGAGATAAGATGACGAGAAGCTGATAAGTATGGGAGGCCCGTACACCAAGACAAGGCTCAGTCGCTATAATGAATGGACGAATATATAGAGAGGTTCCTTTACCTGAAGGAATCCATTCTTTATCTATATTAACTAAGGTTTGAATAGCATGTAGAATAAAGTCTTCATCGATTTCTGGAATTTCAAGACGATTATTGGATTGGTTGAAGCGCTCCATATTTTTATTCGGTCTGAACAAAAGGATTTGGTCATCTTGTGCTAAGAATGCCTTCATTCCCTCGAAAACAGCTTGACCATAATGCAATACCATGGCAGCAGGATCTAACACTATGGGACCATAAGGAACGATACGAGCATCATGCCAACCTTGTTCTAAATTGTAATCTAATAAAAACATATGATCTGTAAAAATCTGTCCAAATTCTAGATGGTCTTGAAGTGGTTTCTGTTTAAGGTCGTTTCTTTTGAAAATTTGAATGTCCTTCATACTTTAACTCCTCCTGAGTCTCAATGAAATATACTTACTCCATTATAATGAATAAAAAAACAATTGGTCAATCCAATAATATCTATTAGAATGATAGTTATGGCCTATATATGAAATGAGGTAATAAATTTGGAATTTAGAGTTCTAGAATATTTCCTTGCCGTCTGTGAAGAATTACATTTTACTAAAGCAGCAGAACGACTAGGAATCAGTCAACCTACGTTGAGTCAGCAGATCCGCGTGCTTGAGAATAGATTGGGAACTCCCTTGTTCAGGAGAATTGGCAAAAAGAACTATTTAACAGAAGCTGGTCATATTTTGCGGAATCATGCGATTAGAGTATTCTATGAGCTAGAACAAGCACAAATAAAAATAACGGAAATCAAGGGATTACAACGCGGGAAGCTAAGGATTGGATGCTCGGGAAACCATCTACTGACAACGACCATCGTTTCTTTTCATGAGAAGTACCCTAATATTTCGTTATCTGTGATTGAGTTAGCAACGGAAGAAACAAGGCATGGCTTGTTGAATAATGAATTGGATATGGGTGTTGTCTTTCTACCTTTGGAAGATGCGAACTTGATTAGTCATCCACTTTATACAGAAGAGCTTAGTTTAGCTGTTTCATCAGCACATCCCTTGGCTAGAGAAAATAGCGTTCCATTCAATTATTTGCAAAACTTATCACTAATATTGTTTCCTGAGAAGTTCTTGGTTAGACAAATGGTTGATATGTACGGAAAAGAAGAAGGAATTGTCTTGACGCCAATAGTGGAACTGTCGACGATGGAATCTATGATGCAGATGGTTCGGCTGAATATTGGTGCAACTATTTTACCTAAATCCTATCTACATGTAAATTATACTGAAGATAAGCAGATTCGTATTATTCCCATCGTTGAGCCCATACCCCAAAAAACAGTTGGAATCGTTTATCGCAATGAATCGATGATAAGCTTATCTATGAAGACATTTATTCATGAGTTAAAAGGTAACTTTCAATCCTAAAAAGGAGTAGTTTCCTTAGAGTAATAGACTTAATAGAGAGTTTTTCATATAATGAGATAACGAATACATATGTTCGCTTTATGACAGAGGAGAGATTGATTTTGCGAATTTTAGGAATTGACCCGGGTATTGCTATTGTCGGCTTTGGTTTCGTAGACAAGGTAGGAAGTAAGGTTATTCCAGTGCAATATGGATGCATTCAGACCGAAGCTCATACGCCAGAGGAAGATCGGTTGCTACATGTGTATGAAGGTATGGTACAGTTGATAGATAAATATAAACCAGATACTGTCGCTTTTGAGAAGCTATTCTTTAATCGGAATGTGACGACAGCTATGACTGTCAGTCAAGCGCGTGGTGTGATGATTCTAGCTGCGGTGCAAAAGGGACTACCCGTTGCAGAATATACACCATTACAAGTGAAACAAGCTATTGTAGGTTATGGTAAGGCTGAGAAAAGGCAGGTTCAGGAGATGGTAAAAATTTATCTTAACCTCAAGGAAATTCCTAAGCCTGATGATGTTGCGGATGCTCTAGCTGTTGCTATATGTCACGCTCACTCATCAACATTAAATACGATGATCAAAGAGGTGCTGAAGAAATGATTGATTACCTAACAGGTTCGGTTGTCCATTTGGAGAATGACTATGTTGTCGTTGATGTCCGTGGTATAGGATATCGCGTATTTTGTCCGAATCCCTATGCCTTTGCTAAGGTGGAAGGTGAAGTGACGATCTATACACACTATAACGTGCGCGAGGATGCGATATTAATATTTGGATTCCCGACACGAGATGAACAGAAGTTGTTTCGTAAGCTAATTGAAGTATCGGGCATTGGTCCAAGGGTAGCCCTAGGCATATTAAGTGGGGGAGATCCAGAACTTGTTGTGTCTGCGATTCATCAAGAGAATATCCCTTTCTTAATTAAACTTCCGGGTATCGGAAAGAAAACTGCGCAACGGATGATTCTCGATTTGAAGGACAAGCTGGATGGTTTCGCTACGACTGTTATTTCAGGTGGCTTATTCACTGTCCCTGAACCTCAAGAAGGAGATGGATCCTCTTGGTCTGAGGCTAGGGAAGGATTGAAGGCCCTTGGGTATACGGAGACAGAACTTGACAGTGTATGGTTAAAAATTAAAGATGAGATCACATATGAGGACACGATAGACGTCTTAATGAAGAAGGCGCTCAAACTGCTCTATGCGGGCTGAGGAAGAGGAGCGATAGTTAATGGATGACCGTATTATATCAGCGAACTTGATGATGGAAGATCAGGCAGTGGAGTTAAGTCTTCGCCCTCGCTATTTGGCAGAATATATCGGACAGAATCAAGTGAAGGAAAACTTAAAAATTTATATTGAAGCAGCCAAAATGCGTAATGAGGCGCTAGATCATGTACTTCTATATGGCCCTCCAGGGCTCGGGAAAACGACACTGGCTAATATTATAGCTAATGAATTAGGAGTTAATCTGCGGACAACATCAGGTCCTGCTATAGAACGCCCAGGTGATTTGGCTGCGTTACTAACCAATCTGCAAGAAGGCGATGTACTGTTTATTGACGAAATTCACCGTCTGCATCGGACAGTAGAGGAAGTCATGTATCCTGCAATGGAAGATTTTGCTCTAGATATTATGATTGGTAAAGGGCCAAGTGCTCGTTCTGTAAGGTTGGATTTACCTCCGTTTACATTAATAGGTGCTACTACCCGTGCAGGTTTGTTATCGGCGCCGCTTCGAGATCGTTTCGGTGTAGTTAGTCGGTTAGAATTTTATAGTGTGGATGAATTAAGTTTTATCGTATCGAGGGGAGCGGACATTTTTGGGATTGAGATTGTAGGAGATGCAGCCGATGAGATTGCGCTTAGAGCGAGGGGGACCCCTCGTATCGCTAACCGTCTGTTAAAACGAGTACGCGACTATGCTCAAGTACGTGGAGACGGAATAATTACGAGAGAAATTGCGGATCAAGCCCTCCAAATGTTGCAAGTAGACCCAAGAGGATTAGATGTGATCGATTATAAAATACTTCATACGATGATTACGAGTTTTCGTGGAGGACCAGTGGGACTAGATACGATTGCCGCAACGATTGGAGAAGAGAGTCAGACGATTGAGGATGTATACGAACCTTACCTCATGCAGATTGGTTTTTTACAACGGACTCCACGGGGGAGAATGGTTTCGTCTGCAGCGTATCAACACTTAGGATTACCACAACCACCTCAGCAGAAATAAATATTCGATCCTAGAGAGGAGATATTCAATGATTCTTAATTTGAAAAAAGGGTTTCTGAAGAAGATTACTACATGTATGCTAGTTGCTGTTATTGGCTTATCTTGTCTGAATACTTCACAAAAGGTTATGGCGGCAGGACTCGTTCAAGATACGATAAGGGTCGCAATGTTTGTTGACTTGGGAAGTGCCTACAGATCCATCACTCCAGCAGTAACACTTGAGTCTGGATCTTCTTGGAGTGCAGGGATGAATGGCTCAGTTGGATACCGTGAGATGGCTTCTTTCATGGGGAGTACACAAGTACGATTCAGTGTGGATTCATTTCGGGTAAAAGTATTGGAGACGTCAGATTGGAATAAGATTGCAGCAGCATTCCAGAATTTGTCCACAACAGCGAATGATAAGCCCATTCTATTCAGTTCTTCATTGGGAGGACAGACGGTGTATCAACTGTATACCGGAATGTATGCTACTGAACAAGCTGGTAGAGAAGCTGTGATCCGTGTTAGCCAGACGGCAGCAGCTCAATTGAACGGTCAAACACCTTCGCTAAAGGGGAGCAAACACGGGTCTGCAGGTGTTCATGCTACTTTAGATCAAGCGATGACACAACAAAGCATGATTCAAGCTTCAGGTTTTGATGCTATGACTGTTATCCAATATATGCCGACAGGTGAAATTCAATATGCGGTATGGGTAGGAGAAGCGACAAATGATAGTGAACTGAGTATTATTCAACAAGAGATGAGTCAGATTATGCCTGCGATTACTTTAGCGGCTATAGATTCTTCTCTTCCAGCACTTATACTACGTCAGGATGTTGGACTTCATTTATCTCCTAATCAAACGGTAGCACATTATCAAATAAGCGGTGAATCTGCGAAAGTATGGATTCCGGATCCGTTCAATGGAATGAAAGTAACAGAGAGAGCAGCGCGGAGTTATCGTGGAAATTGGGAAATTAGTTCATATAATGGTCAGTTAGCGTTGGTGAATGAACTGCCTCTAGAACAATACCTATATTCTGTTGTTGGGGGAGAAGTACCTTCCTCATGGTCGTCAGAGGCACTGAAGACTCAAGCGGTAGCTGCAAGAAGCTATGCTATATTTCAAAGAAATAAATATCAAGTGGCAGATGTGGTCGATACGACGCTAAGTCAAGTTTATAATGGCTTAGGCTCAGAAGCTGCAAGTATTACACAAGCTGTTGACGAAACGAAGGGTGAAGTTCTCGTAAAGGATGGTAAGGTAGTTGAAGCTATCTTCTCATCTAATAGTGGTGGGGTAACAGCTGATTCTAGTGAAGTATGGAATAGTGGTAACAATACCTTTATCAATGTAACAAGTGAAGGTGATATATCTGCTCAAAATAACTTGAAGATGTGGTATTATGTTTTATTGAATAATGGACTGACAGGTTATATACGTGAAGATAATGTGAAGGAATTGAGTAATACAACCGTAGCAGGGCTTGCTCAATTAACGATAACATCATTAGATACGAATGTCCGTCCAACACCACAAATTCAATCGAATGTAACACCTGTAGCTAAGCTTAATCCGGGAGAGACTGCCGTTATTCTTGAAAAGGTCTCAGAATCCAACTCCTATTCTTGGGTTAGAGGTCCTTATACTTCTGCTGAGCTACTCAAGGCTATGCAAGGAAAGGCATCACTGCAGTTACCATCGACGATTAGTTCGCTTGAAGTAACGAAACGTGGGCCTTCGAGTCGTGTTACTGAACTGAAGGTAAATGGTCAAATACTGGATGTGAAGTATCCAGACTTGTTTAGATCAGCATTGAATGGCTTACCGAGTACTTTATTTGATATTGTATCCACCGGAAGTTATACTGTATTAGGTTCCGACGGTGCAACGGTACAAGCATCTACGTCATCAACGACTTCTGTCATTTCAGCAGCGGGGGTTAGTAACCTTAATGGGACTACGACAGTCATCATGAATGGTGACTCAAAGGCGACAGCAGTGGATGCGAGTGAGAAGTTTAAATTTATCGGTCAAGGAAACGGTCATGGACTAGGACTTTCTCAATGGGGAGCCAAAGGGATGGCTGATGCAGGGTATGATTATCAGGATATTTTGAAACACTATTATCAAAATGTCACTATTGTTAAGGAATGACGACAACATGGATGTAGAATTATATAATTTTGATCTGCCAGAGGAATTGATTGCCCAGACACCACTTTTGGAACGAAGCTCATCGCGTTTGCTTACGTTGAGCAGAGAAGATGGTTCGATGGAACATCATACCTTTAAAGATATAACGGATTATCTTCAACCGGGTGATACACTTGTATTAAATGATACTCGAGTTATTCCTGCGAGATTGTTCGGAGTGAAAGAGGATACTGGTGCGAAAGCAGAGGTTCTGTTACTTAAAAATTTGGGTCAGGACCGGTGGGAAGCATTAGTAAAGCCAGGTAAGAAGCTGAGACAAGGCAATGTCATTATATTCAGTGATGAACTTCAAGCAGTAATTGAATCTGAAGGTGATATGGGTGCCCGGGTACTCGTATTCACTTATCAGGGTGTATTTCAGGAAATTCTCGATCGTCTGGGACAAATGCCTCTTCCACCTTATATTAAGGATAAGTTAGATGATCGTGAACGTTACCAAACGGTGTATGCCCGTCATGAGGGTTCGGCAGCGGCACCTACAGCAGGACTTCATTTCACAGAGGAATTACTTCATGATATTCGTGCAAAGGGAGTATCAGTGGCATTCATAACGTTGCATGTCGGGTTAGGAACATTTAGACCCATGTCAGTTGAGCGAGTGGAAGATCATGTCATGCATGAGGAGTATTACTCCTTGTCTCAGGAAACCGCAGACTTGTTGAATAGAACGCATCTGAACGGTGGGAGAATTATTGCCGTTGGAACAACGTCTGCTCGGACACTAGAAACGGTCGGTCAGCAATGTGAAGGCGGTCCATTGAAAGAGTGTAGTGGTTGGACTAGCATTTTTATGTTTCCAGGATACCAATTTACCGTCGTAGATGCCTTAATTACCAACTTTCATTTACCAAAGTCTACGTTGGTCATGCTTGTAAGTGCTTTGGCAGGACGAGAACATATTCTCGAAGCATATCAAGAAGCTGTGAAGGAGCAATATCGATTCTTCAGTTTCGGTGATGCGATGTTTATTTATTAAACTATATAAGTGCGTGTTCAAAAAGTCAGCTTTTCAGCACCGAGAAGATTGGATGAAGATAGGGAGTGAGGAGCGGAGCGTAGGCAGTACCTACGTGAGCACCGGAAGGACCGGCTGAATTCAATATTCGATGTCGAGTAAGATTCATGATATACTTCGTGATCAAAAGATGAAACTTTGAACAACCTCTATAAGGAAGGGATACAAAAACATTATGGTAGCAGCAGTAACTTATGAACATATCAAAACATGTAAACAATCAGGAGCCCGTCTAGGACGAGTTCATACGCCCAATGGCATTATTGAGACACCTACATTTATGCCTGTAGGGACACTGGCTACAGTTAAAACAATGAGCCCAGAAGAACTTAAGCAAATGGATGCACAGATTATTCTTAGTAATACGTATCATTTATACCTTCGCCCAGGCCACGATATTATCCGCGAAGCAGGTGGGCTTCATAAATTTATGAATTGGGATCGTCCAATTCTGACCGACAGCGGTGGATTTCAAGTCTTTAGTCTAAGTGAAATGCGTAAAATTACAGAAGAGGGTGTTCATTTCCGCTCTCATCTAAATGGAGATAAATTATTTCTCTCTCCAGAGGTTGTAATGGAAGTTCAGAATGCACTTGGCTCGGACATTATGATGGCTTTCGATGAATGTCCACCATACCCAGCTGAACATGAGTATGCTAGAAAATCTCTTGAACGGACAACTCGTTGGGCTGAGCGTTGCCTAGAAAGTCATGCACGGAGTAAAGATCAAGCTTTATTCGGTATCGTTCAAGGTGGGATGTATGAGGATTTACGTAAGCAAAGTGCACGGGATTTGACTTCCATGGATTTCCCGGGTTATGCTATTGGTGGACTCAGTGTGGGAGAGCCAAAACAGCTAATGTATGATGTGCTGGATTATACAGTTCCACTCCTTCCTAGCAATAAACCTCGTTATTTAATGGGCGTGGGATCTCCTGATGCTCTGATCGAAGGATCTATTCGTGGAATAGATATGTTTGACTGCGTTCTACCAACACGGATCGCTCGTAATGGGACAACGATGACAAGCGAAGGAAGAGTTGTAATTCGTAACGCGAAGTATGCTCGTGACTACGGTCCTTTAGATCCAGCATGCGATTGTTATACATGTAGGAATTACTCGAGAGCTTATTTGCGGCATTTGATCAAAGCTGATGAGACCTTTGGACTGAGACTGACTACATACCATAATCTGTACTTCTTGCAAGAATTAATGCGCAAGGTTCGTCAGAGTATTATGGAAGACAGACTGCTTGATTTTCGCGATGAGTTTTTTGATCAGTATGGTCTTCATGAGAATCTTAAAGGATTCTAGCATGATGACATTAATTTAAGGGGGAAAAGAAATGTTTGAACTTGCAACAGAAGCTTCCGGCACTGGGGGGGCAGGCTCCATATTTCAACTGATATGGCCATTTGTTTTAATGTTTGCTATTTTTTACTTTTTGTTAATTCGTCCACAACAGAAGAAACAAAAGGCACGTACTAGCATGCTAAGCACTCTCCAAAAGGGTGATAAAGTAGTAACGATTGGTGGTCTTCATGGAAAAATCGTAGAGATTACAGATGATATTATTGTTCTTCTCGTAAACGATGCGACTAGGCTGACTTTTGATCGTAGTTCAATAAGTCAAGGTACCCGTACAGATGTGAAATAGTAAAAGATTGCACATTAATCTTATATTCTAAATGAAATAGAGGTTGTCCATTAGTTATTCTGACTAATGGACAACCTCTATTTATATATGTGATCCGTGTTCAAAAAGTCGAATTTCAGTAATTAAAGATGACTTTTTGAACTCCTTTTACATGGAAGTGTTGTGTAACTTAGAACGCACTCTGATTGAACCGTGTTCCTTAGCAACCGCTAACTTAGCCCAATAGATACCCAAAGTAGAAGCGGTAATACCTAGTATTGATCCTGCAAGCATATCGATGAGCCAGTGAATACCAAGATAGAATATACTGAACACGATAATGGTTGAACTAATAGCGGTTATGATTCTCCAACGTATATTTCCTGAACGAGCTGCTAGCAGCATGATCGTTACGGAGATGGACGTATGAAGGCTTGGGAAGCAGTTATTTATACCGGACAGCGATCTGTAGTCCTGCTCGAATGATGGGAAGACATCCAACATGTGAAAGACTACTCCTGAAGGTGCGTAGGACCAAGTCTCATTTACAGGAACAAGAATGTAGAAGGGGATAGCTACTGCATAGTTAATCATAATAGCAAAGAAGGTTGCATATACGAACACCTTGTTACGATCCAACATGTAGACTCCAATGGAAGCGATCAATAAAGATTGAAATATAATGACATAGAAAAACACTAATACTTGAGTGAGCATTGGATTGTAAAAGAATTGCTGCAAAGTTTGCACGAAATGGCCTTCTATGCCAAAAATAAATGGTGTGAAATCAGCTTGATAGTTCAAACTCTCTTCGAATTGCAACTCGTATTTGTTAATTAATAAAATACACGCAACGCCTAGGAATAATACTAGAAATGTACGTGAAGATAGAAGTGATTGGGTGAACTCTTTGACGATTAAGAAAGGGTTTCGAAGAGACCCTATCCAAATAAGTAATACAACGGTTACTGCTGAAGTTAGAGCAATAGTTCCCATGGAATCATAAATCACAAAAACAATCCTTTCTTTTTAGCATGACTGGAATTAGTGTACCACATATAAAAGAAAGAGGATATATTTGGGAACTACATATTACTTTTTAAATTAATTCCAAACGCTCCTCCAATAGCAGCGATTATAAAGCTAGCTCCGACCCAAGAGATATCCTTTAGTGTAAAAGAACCATCTAATGCAAGAAACCCAATCAGAAGTATAACTAGTCCATAAAACACTCCTGTCAGTCCTCCGTGAACCCATCCTTTTTGCTTTGAACGCTTACCTGTGACTATACCACCAGCAAGGGCAGAGAATGCATGAATAATGTATGTGTACATTGTAAGGTCATGTTCCTGAAGTCCACTTAACCACAAGAAAAGTGAGAGAATGAATGCGCCTAGCATCATCCATGCGAATGAATAGCATAGTCCGGCTAGAATCGGATTACTAATTCTAAATGAGAATAATTGACGGATAGATTGCATGTTGTTACCCCCTTTATAGTCCATATATTACTGTCATTCTATGATAAGGCTTGCCCCAGTATTACAACAATTAGGATAGAGAATTCACTTGCCGAAGGAAATCCCATTAATTGAATGCGTTATTGAATGCATGGGTTGTACACTAAAAGGCGACAATAACTATACAATATGTCAATTGTAACAAGATTAAGGAGCGGATTTAAGTGAATATGGACTTTACGGCATATATATTTAGAACTCTGCTGATGTATTTTTTTATATATGCTACGATTCGTATTATGGGGAAAAGGGAAATTGGGAAACTATCCATATTTGATTTAGTTATTTCTATTATGATTGCGGAAATTGCCGTATTTGTGCTTGAAGATATCAAGAGACCTTTGTGGGAAGGTATCATCCCGATGGTTACGCTTGTAGTGTTACAAATCGTCATCGCGCAGATTAGCTTAAAAAGTCGAAAACTACGTTTGCTATTTGATGGTAAACCGGTTGTTCTTATATCCAAAGGTAAGTTACACCGAGATGCGATGAAGAAGCAGAGATATAATCTAGATGATCTCATGTTTCAGATCCGTCAAAAAGATATCGATAATATAGCTGATGTGGAATTTGCGATTTTGGAGACTACGGGCCAGCTCACGGTATTCCCAAAAGATTCGAATACGCAGTCTAGTTCTTCCAGCGATTTAACGGTGGCAAAGAAATGGAAAAGCAGAAGGAAGGTGCTTATGCCTGTTGGAAGGATAACCCATCAGGGATTACCTATTCCGTTGATTATGGATGGTCGAGTCATGGATGAAAATTTATTATTGATGAATAAGACACGATTCTGGTTAAAGAACATGATTCAGTCGAATGGTGCTAACGAGTTCAAGGATGTTTTTCTGTGTAGTATTGATCATAAGAATCAAATCTATATTGACTTAAAAGACACTAACTAGATGGAAACCATTGTCCGATGATGGGTAATTTCTCTAAATCACGGATAGATACAAGTTTAATTCTAAATATGATGATCATATAAATAACGATCCCGATAATACTTGAGATGATGAACTGCAGCCAGATATGTTGTTGGAAGGGTAGTTGGGTATAAGCTAAATGTGTTCCTGCGGCCATTAGAATCATGGCTACACACACTTTTATAATATTGAGAACATTGAATCTAAATGAGAGTAATCTAGTTACACTGAATCCATGCATTAAAGTGACGATGATACTGTTAACAATAATTGCGATCACGGCACCATATATACCATATTGAGGTTGAGATGATAAGTACCAAATAAGAAATAGCTTAATTGCCGCCCCAATCAATGTGTTTCGGAGAGCCTTGCCAGGACGATCTAATACTTGAAGTGCTACTTGTAAGGGCCCTTGTATGTATACAAATAAGGCAAAAGGTGCCATAAGTTGTAACATACCCGAAATATTCTGATTGTTGTATAGTAATAAGCATAGTGGGACGGATAGGACGAACATAATGACTGAAAAAGGTGCACCCGTTACAAGGGCTAGGTTTATCGTCTGATTGAGTCTTTTGTGAATAGTAGCTTGCTCGTTACGTGCTGCAGCTTCCGATAAAGAGGGTACAAGAGAAACAGCTAATGATGTTGTTAATGCTCCTGGTAACAATAATAGGGGAATAACCATACCCTGTAGCGCACCATACTGGGCCGTAGCAACAGAAGTGGCTAAACCCGCTATGGCAAGGCTCTGTGCTGTAATGATAGATTCAAACAAATAGGAGAAGGATCCTACAAGTTTGCCTGCAGTAACAGGAATTGTAATCTTAAGTAAGCGACGTAGTACACCGACTTTAAGATGGACAGGTAACTCTTCAGTAACGTTGTTAGAATGAGTAACATCTTTATCTTCGGCATGATAATGGAAGAGCAGTATAAGCAGACCAATAAATTCACCAGCCATGACTCCGAGCATTGCGCCAGCAGCACCAAATTCAATTCCTTTTGGTAGTAGCAAGAAAGAGAAACTTAGAACACATACCATTCGAACCAGCGTCTCTACTATGGAGGAAACAGCTGATGGGATCATGTTTTGTTTGCCTTGGAAGTATCCACGGAATACGGAAGAGACAGCAACGATAACGAGCATGGGACTCATACTTACAAATGTATGATAAACTCTGGGATCAGTCAGAATATTCTGCGTTACCCAAGGTGCGAACCATATGGACAGCAGCATAAAGATAATGCCTAGCGTGAAGGTTAAGCCAAGACTAATACGTAGTATACGTTTTGAAGCCAGCGGATTATTTGCAATTTCGGCCTCAGAGACAAGTTTGGATACAGCAAGTGGGATACCACCAGTAATCAGAGTCATAATGACAAGGAAAAAAGGATATCCTAATTGGTAAATACCTACACCTTCCGCTCCAATAATACGGGGTAAAGCAATTCGTGGGATAAAGCCCAAGATGCGATTGATGATCCCTGCTGTCAATAGAATCATGGTTCCTTGTATAAAAGTTTGTTTATGACGTGTATTCAATATTCACTCCCTCTTTCCAAGTCAAGGCTAGCCGGATGTCCAGCATGACGATTACTATATGGATATGCTCAACCTGTCCATTCTCATGCTAGATAATATATCGTGAAACTTATACTTTCTTATATTTCGAAAAAAAGGAATTAGAGATTTAAAGTCGAATTACTCGATGAAGTGGTACAGACACCATAGAGAGGATGGGTTACGCGTGGAAATTGAAGGGATAAGCACTGTCCAGCTCGATGAGAATATTAAAATGATGTGCCAGAGTAAAGCTGAGGAATTTAGACTTATCGGATATGAGCATGTGACGGAGAAAGATATTTGGGATTGTGTCAGTTCGAAATATGAGAAAGATGGAACACCTTCACTCCATAAGTTAGTTAATGATATTCTATCTTTAAAGGTAACTGGGTTTATGAATTTTATGACAATGGCGGCGTACAAAGGATCTACTTTTGAATAAGGGGGGATTCTTTTTGTCGTTAAATGCCAAAAAGACACGAATTGTACAAAATCATAAATTGACTGCATTTTAAGGCATAGCTATAATAGGAATATTGAGGACGAAAGGGGAAATAAGAACGGAATGAAGAGAATTGTCAGTTTTTTTGTTACAATAATTGTGTTATCTGGCGTAATGGCAGTATCAACTCCAGGGTTACTTGATAAGATCCGTTTGGGTCTTGACCTTAAGGGTGGGTTTGAAATTCTGTATGAGGCTCAACCTCTAGAAGAAGGGCAAAAGGTCACCAAAGAATCGTTGACCCATACAGCTCAAAGTTTAGAGAAACGTGCGAATTCTCAAGGGACAAGCGAACCTGAGGTAACTACAGAAGGAACTAACCGAATTCGTCTGAAAATAGCCGGAGTTACCGACGAGGCTGAGGTTAGAAAGAAAATGAAAGAGCCTGCGAATCTAACGTTTCGTAGTTCGCCTGATGGAGGAATAGAAGAGGCTGATTTCACTAAAATTGAACTCTTAGGAAATGACTTTAAAGAGAATGGTGCAGAAGTCGAATATAACAATCTAAATAAACCTTTAATAAGTATCCAAGTAAAAGATAAGGCGAAGTTTGCTGAAATTACAAAACGTCTTATTAACAAAGAATTAGCTATTTTCTTGGATGAAACGATGCTTTCTGCTCCGACTGTTCAAGCTGAATTAACGGATGGTAAAGCTCAAATCACTGGTAACTACACTAATGAGGAAGCTAAGAGCTTACGCGATACGATTAATCTAGGCGCGTTACCATTGAAGCTTACAGAGAAATACTCCCAAAGTGTAGGGGCAACGCTCGGTAAGCAGTCACTTGATGAGACTGTTGTAGCAGGGCTAATTGCATCTGCTGCTATTCTATTATTCATGATCGGAATGTATCGTACACCTGGATTAATAGCTAGCTTTGGATTGATTCTGCATACTTGGTTGCTTATACTAGTGTTCGTAATGGCTGATTTCACCTTAACACTGCCGGGTATAGCAGCAGTTATATTAGGGATCGGGATGGCTGTAGATGCTAATATTATTACCAACGAGCGGATCAGGGAAGAAATGCGTAACGGTAGAAGTGTGATGTCCTCTGTTAAAGCAGGGAATAAGTCTTCTTTCCGTACGATACTAGATTCTAATCTGACGACGATCATTGTTGCTGGTGTTATGTATGCTTACGGAACAGGTGCTGTAAAAGGTTTCGCATTAGTATTAATGGTAGAGATTGTATTAAGTATTGCCACGAACGTATATTTCACTCACTGGCTAATTACCTTGTTGGTTAAGTCAGGCTTACTTAAAAAACCGAAGCAATTTGGTGTAAAGGAGAGTGAAATTCGTGAACTTTAAGAAACAATTTGATTTTGTTCATGTTAGTAAGTATTTCTATACCCTTTCCATTATTCTTACGATCCTAGGTCTTATTAGCCTCGCGGTTTTTGGATTGAATTACGGTGTTGATTTCAAAGCGGGTTCGAATGTGGATGTATCACTTTCAAAGACGTTAACAAAAAATGAAATTGAACCTGTTCTGAAAAATATCGGAATTGATGAGGGAACGGATATTACAGAGGGAGAGCAACGGATTAACATCCGATTTAACGAAGTACTGACAGAGGAAAACCATAATAAACTTATATTAGAGTTTCAAAAGTTAGATAGCAGTGCTTCATTTGAGATCAATACAGTTGATACAGAAATGGCTAAAGAGCTTGGACGAAATGCTATCTACGCCGTGCTTCTATCTTGTGTTGGTATTATTATTTATGTGAGTGTCCGCTTTGAATGGCGATTTGGAGTTGCAGCGATCGTAGCGCTCATCCATGATGCATTCCTGGTCATCACCGTATTTTCCCTATTCCAGTTGGAAGTGGATTTGATATTCATTACAGCGGTATTAACTATTGTTGGTTATTCAATCAATGATACCATTGTTATATTCGACAGAATACGTGAGAACTTGCGTTTTGCTAAGCTGAAAACCAATGAAGATCTTGTTGTCTTGGTGAATAAGAGTGTCAACCAAATGATTAAGCGTTCACTATATACCGCACTCACGGTATTTATTGCCGCGTTATTTCTATTCCTATTTGGTGGTGAATCGATAAGAATGTTCTCTTTGGCGATGGTCATTGGACTAATATTCGGTGCCTATTCCTCGATCTTTATTGCAAGCCCACTCTGGCTTCTACTTAAGAGTAAACAAAAGAATAAACCAGTCGGCAAAGCATCATAAGCATATAATAATTAGGAATAACATTTTGAAAGCCGCGGTCAATGATGACGCGGCTTTCAAATGTTATGGGCATTGAAGTTGCTAGAGGGGGGCTTATGTGGCTATACAACATTCAATACCAAATAAAACCGCAACTTGGACAAGAATTATCGGTGAATTGACACTAGCTATATTTAAAGGATTTGTTGGTTATTTCTCAGACAGTAAGGCTTTACTTGGTGATGCATTGTATTCAGCAACGGATGCCTTTTCTTGTCTTGCTGATAAAGTTCCTTGGAAGAAGGCTAAAGTTAATGGAAGTCGTAGAGCCGAGAAAACTCAGCTAGTTATAACGATTCTCTTCTCTGTATTGGTTATAATGGGAGGAGTACAAATTGCCACTGACGCTATTCATAATCTCTCAAAGGGTAATTTAAAGGCGCCTGGACAGTTTTCAGTTGTTGCTATTTTTGTTTCTTTTGCTGTAAGAGAAGGCATATTTCAATTTCAATATCGCGTATCTAAGAAAAGAAATAATGGTGAACATACGGTGTATACTTCGAACCACCGACTAGCATTATATACTTCGTTCATAGTACTCCTCGGGGTATCTCTGTCTGTCTTGGGAGATGTGTATGGTTGGCCTGGATTGTTATACATGGATTCCATTTCTGCCATCATTGTGTCGGGTCTAATTCTTAGGGGTGGATATCTACTTATGGTGGATTCGATTTATGGTAGGCATCCTCATGAGGAACTGGTGGAAGAAAATAAATCCGAATTTATGGATACGATTCAGCGCGTTCATGGCATTATCACAGTGGATGAATTGAAATCGCAAGAGGTAGGACATTATATTGTTGTTCATGTAAAAGTGAGTGTTAATCCAAGTATTACCGTGCTTGAAGGTCATGCTATATCTGGACATGTAAAAAAGTTACTAATGAATCGATTTCTTCATGTTAGTGATGTCAGTATTGAAGTCATTCCTTATGATCCAGGTTATCCTTATAAATCGAATCATGGATCATTGGATCAGGATATACCAACATTACTCCAATAAACTTTAAGGGGTTGTTCAAAAAGTCATCTTTTGATCACGAAGTATAGCAGGGGGGCGTATTCGACATCGAATATTGAATTCAGCCGGTCCTTCCGGTGCTCACGTAGGTACTGCCTACGCTCCGCTCCTCACTCCCTATCTTCATCCAATCTTCTCGGTGCTGAAAAACTGACTTTTTGAACACGCATTTTATGAATTTGAATATGAACAAGGTAAGAGAAAGAAAGGTGAATTGACGTGCTCCATTCGAAATATAAGTGGCAGTCACAACTATTCAATGCTAATACGGCAGAGGAGTTTGCCAAGGCATTGTCTATATCTCCGTTGATAGCCTCTCTTTTAATAACTAGAGGGGTATGTACTGTCGAAGATGCTAACATGTTTATACAAGGAAGCATGGATGACTTACATGATCCTTTTTTATTACGAGGAATGACGGAAGCGGTACCGAGAATTGTTCATGCTGTTGAAAGTGAAGAACATATTTTAGTGTATGGTGATTACGATGCAGATGGCGTATCAAGCACATCTTTGATGATTTATCTTATGCGTCATATGAATGCATCGTTTGATATTTATATTCCCCATCGTTCTAACGAAGGATATGGACTTCATAATCATGCTATCGACTGGGCTCATCAACAAGGTGTCTCTCTAATCATCACTGTAGATACAGGAATAAGTGCTGTGGATCAGATATCCTATGCGAATTCTCTTGGGATCGATGTTATTGTTACGGATCACCATGAACCACCGGATATATTGCCAGATGCCTATGCCCTAATTAATCCGAAGCTGTCCAACTGCCTATATCCTTATAAAGGATTAGCGGGCGTTGGAGTTGCCTACAAGCTATGTCAGGCTTTATTAGGCAACCCACCTATTGAGTGGACTGAACTCGTTGCGATAGGTACTGTAGCCGATTTAATGCCGCTGACAGGTGAGAATCGCATTCTTGTTCGAACAGGGATCACCTCAATGCGAAGATCTTCTTTTCCAGGACTTCAAGCCTTGCTTGAAGTAAGTGGAATAGACAAAGAGACATTGACCTCGACGAATATTGCGTTTGGAATGGCTCCGAGAATTAATGCGAGTGGTAGACTTGATCATGCTGGAAGAGCGGTTTCTTTATTGACAACGGAGGATTCCACTGTAGCTATAGGCTTAGCTCATGAATTAGACGGCTTAAATAAACAAAGACAAACCGTTGTTGAAGATATCCTTCAAGAAGCTTTAGCTCAACTTGAAGGGAAAATAGAGTCTCGCGGACTACCATCTGTGATTGTATTAGCAGGTAATGGTTGGAATGTTGGTGTGGTTGGCATTGTAGCCTCCAAAATATTAGAACGTTACTATCGCCCCGTCATCATTCTCGGAATTGATGCAGATAGTGGAACTTGTAAAGGTTCAGCCCGATCTATTCCAGCTATCGACATTCATGCGGCTCTAACCTCTTGTAAACATTTAATGGATCATTATGGGGGGCATCCTGCAGCTGCTGGAATGAGCTTGCATGTAGATCAGTTAGAACAATTTGAATATGCTCTTAATGAATATGCCAAGGCGATCTTAATGCCAGAAGATCTAATTCCTGTTACTGTTGCCGATGGAGAATGGAAACTGGCGGATTTACCGATTTCAGTGATCGAAGAACTGGAGTTGTTACAACCTTTTGGAATGGCTAATCCGGTACCACGCTTCATTATAAGAGACGTGACACTGCAGGAAACTCGTAAAATGGGTCGTGATCAGAAGCATCTTAGACTAACTATGCAGCAAGGAAATAGCAGGTTGGAAGCTGTTTCCTTCGGGCAAGGTGATCTGGCTGACCTATTGACAATAGGTGCTTCAATCGATGTCATCGGAGAGTTGTCTATTAATGAGTGGAATGGTTCCCGTAAACTTCAACTTATGCTTCACGATATCATGATATCTGAGCCGCAAGTTTTTGATTTACGTGGATTGAAAGGATCACAAGGGGTAATAAATACTTATTTGCAACTCTTGAATTCGCGTCTAAGGGGTCAAACTACTCAAATAGCAGCTATATTTGCAGAAGAGACGACCAAGGATGTAACAAATGATTTGAATGAACTATCCCTTTGGGTATATGATGAGGTCGATGGAATTGTCGCGACTAATTTAGTTGCATCTCAAGAGGGGAAGGATGATATAACAACTTTATTTGTTTTGGATGCACCCCGATCTCCGCGGCAGCTTCATATGATATTGGCCGATTTCAAGTCATTGCATAATGTCTTTGTTGGATATGATGTTAAGAGCGATGTCAAAGAGAAGCTCCAAGTTCCAGATAGGGAATTATTTAAAAAGTTATATATCATGTTGTCTCGAATAGGGTCTGAACCCTTACCGGAGAAGGATGTATTAGGTCAAATTAGTCGTCAATCTTCGACGTCGGTAAGGATGCTCTCCTTGATGATGGACGTATTCGAAGAGTTATCATTTATCGAGCGGAACGATGGAATGATTAATCTTGTCTCTACCCCTTCGAAGAAGGGCCTTGATCAATCTGCACATTTTCGTGAATTAGTTATTCTTGCAGAGATGGAGCAGAATCTTTTCGATACGAATACCGCACAATTGACGCAATGGATGCTATCCCTCTTAAGAGAGGGTTCATAATATCAAGTAGTAACGCTCAAAAACTGTGATTATGCTTCCGAAGTGAGTTTTCTCGAAGTATATCAAGTAGTAACGCTCAAAAACTTTTAGGAGGATACCAATTTGAATTTGAATTTGAAGGATTATATTCGCGTCATTCCAGATTTTCCAGAACAAGGGATTAGCTTTAAAGATATTACGACACTACTTCAGAATGGACCGATGTACAAGAAGGCAATCGATGAACTGAAGGAGCTTGTTGCCCATCTTCAGATCGACGTTATTGCTGGTCCAGAGGCACGCGGGTTCGTCGTTGGAGCACCACTTGCTTACGCATTGGGTGTTGGTTTTATACCCATTCGTAAAAGTGGTAAACTACCGTACGAGACCATTGAGGCTGGCTATAATTTGGAGTACGGTAAAGATTCTCTAGCGATGCATACAGATGCTATTCAAAAGGGACAGAAGGTACTGATTGCTGATGACTTATTGGCTACTGGAGGAACCATCTCTGCTTCTGTGAACTTAGTTCGACAACTGGGTGGAGATGTCGTGGGTGCTGCTTTCTTAATTGAGTTGGAGCATTTACATGGACGAGACAAGTTAACGGATGTTGAAGTACTCTCACTTCTATCCTATGAATCATAAGTAACAAGTTTCCCGGGAAATAGTGTGAAATGAATACGATAAAAAGCCCTCTTCCAGTATATAAGGAAAAGGGCTTTTATTCATGCTTAGGATGTTATGGATATTTGTTAAGCACTATCTTCTTTCTCATTCGATAAGCCAAGCACATCAATTGTTTTGATGAACAGACTAAGTGCAATACCGACAATCGTTGCAAGGGCCATACCTTTGAGCTCTATACCACTGAAGCTGAGTGTTGCACCGCTCAAACCAATAACGAGTACTAGAGTAGCTAATATCATATTGGATGCTTTAGAGAAGTCAACCTTTCGTTCTACAAATATTCGAAGACCTGAAGCTGCAATGACACCGAATAAGAGTAGAGATACGCCACCCATAACTGCAGGCGGAATATTAGAAATAACAGAAGAGAAAGATCCAGAAAAGGATAGCACAATAGCGATAATAGCAGCTCCACCAATAACGAAGACGGAGTATACTTTCGTAAGAGCCATGACGCCTATATTCTCTCCATAAGTTGTATTAGGAGTTGAACCTACAAATCCAGAGAAAATCGTTGAAATTCCATTTCCCAATAGTGAACGGTGTAGACCAGGGTCTTTATTTAGATCTTTACCAACAATACTGCTAGTTACAAGTAAATGACCAATATGTTCAACAATGACAACAAGGGATACTGGAATGATCGTTAGAATGACGGATAAGTTCCAGCTTGGTGTTGTAATTTGTGGGGCGGAGAAGAAGCTAGCCCCAGCAATCGCTTCTGTATTCACTTCACCCATGAAGTATGCCAGTGTATAACCCGTTACAATTCCGACTAGAATATGTATAATCTTCGGAAATCCACGGAACATAAGCGCACCGATAACCGTCACTCCTAATGTTGTCATGGATATAATGATGGTAGTGGGATCTGGACTCCAGGTAGCAGCTGCTTTCTCAGGAGCGATAAGTCCAGCCATTCGTGCTGCAACGGGAACGAGTTCAAGTCCGATGGTTGCAACGATCGCTCCCATAACCGCTGGAGGGAACACAACATCAATCCAGCTTGTACCTGCAAACTTTACGATTAGCGCAACGAGACAGAAAATAACCCCTGTAATAATGAATGCACCTAGCGCTAGGGAATATCCATTACCTGGATGTTGAACTATCACGTATTGTACTGGTCCTATAAATGCAAAGCTGGAGCCTAGATAAGCAGGTATTCTACCCTTACAAATCAGAATGTAAAATAATGTGCCAATCCCATTCATAAGTAGAATCATCCCAGGATCGACACCGAATAGATTGGGGACTAATACGGTACTACCGAACATCGCGAACAAGTGTTGTAGGCTAAGTAGAAAGCCTGGGCCGAAAGGTAATTTCTCATTGACTTGAATTTCTCTTTGCAAAGAATCTCACTCCTATTTTATTTATTAATGTGACGGTGTACAAATGGATCTTACTAAGAGTAAATAGATTTGCTGAATATTACAATAACATTTTCGTAAAAAACACTGAATAGACTACTTTTATGTCGTTAATGCCCTTTCATTGTCAGGGTTTACCAGTGATTGGATGAAGTGTTGACGTATTGCGTCGTAAGCGTCATAATTAATAAAAAATCACACGGAGGGAACCTGCCAAGTTTATATAAGATGCGGGTTCCATTTTATATAGAAGGGAAACGGAATTGACTAGAATGGGCATAGATAGATTACTTGAAAAGGCTGAAGCCTATATAAAAGAAAATGATCTGATTCGCATTCGTGAAGCATACGATTTCGCGGACCAGGCTCACTACGGTCAGGTACGTAAATCGGGCGAGCCTTATATTCTGCATCCGTTAGCGGTTGCAGAAATTGTCGTGAGTATGCAGATGGATACACTATCCATTATTGCGGCACTACTACATGATGTCGTTGAGGATACAACGGTATCCTTGGCGGAGATTCGCAACCAATTTGGCGATACCTGTGCAATGCTTGTAGATGGTCTTACTAAGCTTGAACGAATTAAGTTCGGTTCTAAGGAAGAGCAGCAGAATGAGAATTATCGCAAAATGTTTATTGCCATGGCACAGGATATACGTGTCATCGTCATTAAATTAGCTGACCGTCTTCATAATATGAGAACGTTGAAGTTTCAATCGGAAGAGAGTCAACGTCGAATTGCCTATGAAACATTAGAGATCTTTTGTCCAATCGCTGATCGGCTTGGTATTTCTGCCATTAAAGGAGAGATGGAGGATCTTTCTCTAAGATACTTAAATCCACAGCAGTATTATCGTATTGCGAATCTAATTCACAAGAAGCGTGCCGAACGGGAAGAGTTTATTGAGAATGTTATTTTAAAGATTAAAGAGAAATTAGAAGAAATGGGTATTGATGGTGATCTTTCGGGTCGGCCTAAGCATATTTATAGTGTTTATAATAAAATGACTACAAGAAACAAACAATTTAATGAGATCTATGATTTGTTAGCTATTCGTATTATTGTGGACAATATTAAAGATTGCTATGCTACATTAGGCATCATTCACACCTTATGGAAGCCTATGCCTGGACGATTTAAAGATTATATCGCTATGCCTAAGGCTAATATGTATCAATCGTTGCATACAACCGTAGTCGGTCCTAATGGTGAGCCTACGGAAGTGCAAATTCGGACTTTAGAAATGCATCGGACTGCTGAATTTGGTATTGCGGCTCACTGGGCGTATAAGGAAGGTGTAGCTGCGGCAGGTAATTTCGATAACAAGATAACATTCTTCCGTGAAATTCTTGAACTTCAGCACGAGGCTAAAGATGCCTCCGAGTTCGTTGAATCACTTAAGATGGATTTCTTCTCGGATCTAGTGTTTGTATTTACGCCTAAAGGAGAAGTTGTAGAGCTACCTTCAGGATCAGTTCCGTTAGATTACGCGTATCGAATTCATACAGAAGTTGGAAATCGGACGATTGGTTCTAAGGTGAACGGTAGAATCGTGCCTCTAGATCATAAACTGAAGACCGGAGATATTGTTGAGATCATGACATCTAAACATTCTTACGGTCCTAGTCAGGATTGGCTTAAGATTGCGCAATCTTCTCATGCTCGGAGTAAGATTAAGCAGTGGTTTAAAAAGGAGAGACGAGAAGAGAATGTTATAAAGGGACGCGAATCTGTTGAGCGTGAATTGAAGCGTCTTGCTTTGGAGCCTTCAGAATGGATGACTGAAGATAAATTAATGGAAGTGGCTAAGAAGTTCGCCTTCAATGACTTGGAGGATATGCTCTCAGCTATAGGATATAGTGGTATAACTGCATCTCAAATATGTTCGCGGTTGACGGAGAAGTTACGCAAGGAACAGGAAGAAGCAAATCTGATCGAATTGACGTTGGAAATCAAGGAGATTAAAGCCCCTACGGTAGAAAAAAGAAATCGCCCTACGAATGGAGTTCGTGTAAAAGGGATTGATAACTTATTGGTGCGGTTCGCACGATGCTGTAACCCTGTTCCAGGTGATGATATTAGCGGTTATGTGACACGCGGAAGAGGAGTATCTATTCATCGCATCGATTGCCCGAATATTCCCACAGACATGGATGGGGAGGAAGCAGCAAGGGTTATCGAAGTTGAGTGGGAAGAACAGGCCGAAGCTAATTATAGCGTCGACATCGAGATCACTGGTCATGATCGCAACGGTCTATTGAATGAGGTGCTACAAGCAGTATCTGAGACAAAGACTAATATTTCAGCTGTTACTGGTCGTTCTGATAAGAATAAAATGGCTCAGATGCACATGACTATTCTGATCCGTAACACGGATCATCTTCATTCGGTAGTTGAACGAATTAAACGGGTGAAGGATGTATATACAGTTAACCGAATTATCCAATAATCGCGAGATGGTTGATAAGGGAGCGAGTAAGAGCTTATGAAAGTAGTTATCCAGCGCTGCAAAGACGCGTCTGTTGCAGTTGATGGCCATATCGTAGGACAGATTAGTCACGGGCTGATGGTTCTCGTAGGTGTAACTCATGGAGACACAGAGAAGGATGCTAAATATTTGGCAGAAAAGGTATCCGGTTTACGTATATTTGAAGATGAGCAAGGGAAAATGAATTTTAGTGTTAAAGATACGGGTGGTGCGATATTATCAGTATCTCAGTTTACACTTTATGGGGATAGTCGTAATGGGAAGCGACCGAACTTTATGGCTGCAGCAAAGCCAGATGTAGCTGAAGAAATTTATGAATTGTTTAATCGAGAATTGAGTGCTAAGGGACTTCAAGTTGAAACAGGTAAATTTGGCGAAATGATGGATGTTTCTTTAACGAATTGGGGACCTGTAACTTTAATTATTGAAAGCAGGTCAGACGCATAGAATAGGACTTCCCAGGGGAAGATGAGAGTAGAAGTTGAGGATCACTCTTATTTACCAAAGGAGTACTATACAGCATGCGTCACTCACCGAAACAATCATCTTGCCAAGCACTATCGTTGCTCCCAATGGGTCATATTGCTGAAATCATTCACAATGATCGTGCTGCGAATACGACGTCATTTCCATTAGGGCTCGTAAGCCCTAAAGGGCAGTGGAGAAATCAGATTCCTAGACATTAGATAATTCTGAAATGGACAACTTTGAAGAGTTGTCTTTTTTACATTTTGGCGAATAGCGAAAAGTTCTTGATTGTTTCTTGCTGATGTTATGAAAGTATGACTTTTGGGTAATAACAGACTAGACACTAGAATGTAATGTAAGATTGTGATCTGAAAAAAGGAGGACTTCCCATGACGAAACAAATTCAAGCCTATTTTCAAACGGAAGATCAAGCGGAAGGTGCAAGAACATCTCTTCTAGCCTATAAAACTGAGAACCTGGAAGTTAGCAAGCTTGAGAATACCATTGGCCGAAGTACTAATCTTCTAACACCTTTAGTGGCTATTAGTCCTTCAGATAATACGACTTCAGTGGGAGCTCTCGGCATGTCTGGAGCAGGCGGTGTAGCGGGAAATAATATTGTTCCTATTGTAATGGAGAATGATCCCCAATCAGATATGTCAACAGAGTCAGATGTCAACCCAAGAGAGGGATTGACGAATCTTACCGATGTGGATAATTATGAAGGCTTAAATTATGTTCTTGTTACGAAGGTTGAAGATGAACACTATGATGAAATTGTTCAAAAACTCCGTCGAAATAACGCACATATTAAAGCGCTTCCAAAAATGTAATATAACCGTAATGTAGTATTCATGTTCTCTTAACATAGCTTGACTATAATAGACCTATGACCCCCTTTTTTAATATAATTTTGGACCTACGATATCGATTGTAGGTCTTTTTTCTGTCGTAAAATGACGTCAGCTATTGACTTTAGCGCGCTAGTTCATTACAATCTACAAATAGTTGAAAATTGATTTAATGACAGGATTAAGTAATCTGAGCTTCACAAGATCAGAGAAGAGTCCCTTGGCTGTAAGGATTCTCTTGTTGACCAGATGAATGACTTCCTCGAGAACAGTTGGCGAAATAAGCGGAATACTCGATCTGGAGGATTCGTATATTTATAGTAGCTACACTGCGCTGAACGGGCGTTAATCGTATGAGCGGATAGCGATGGAATGATCTTTTGGATCATGACATGGCGATGTTATCCGATAATGTGGGTGGTACCACGGGTGATTATGTTAATGATAATCTCTCGTCCCTAGTTCTTTTTGAACAGGGCGGGAGATTTTTTTGTATTTTAAAATGGTTAATTATGTAATAGGGGGTAGTTGTAATGGCCTTTCAAAAACCAACAGGAACACAAGATTTATTACCAGGTGTTGTAGAGAAGTGGCAATATGTCGAACAGAAGGCGAGAGATCTATGTCGACGGTTTAATTACCGCGAGATTCGCACACCGCTTTTTGAACAGACTGATTTGTTTGTACGTGGTGTTGGAGATACAACAGACATTGTTGAGAAGGAAATGTATACGTTCAATGATAAGGGCGACCGTAGCATGACTTTGCGTCCAGAAGGGACAGCAGGCGTAGTGAGAGCCTATGTGGAGAATAAGTTATATGGTGAACCTGATGTATGCAAGTTATATTATATCGGGCCTATGTTCCGGTATGAACGTCCTCAAGCAGGACGGTATCGTCAGTTTCATCAATTTGGTGTAGAAGCTTTTGGGGCCACTGATCCGGCTATTGATGCAGAAGTTATCTCGCTTGGTTATCAATTTTGCAAAGAATTAGGGCTTCAAGGTGTGAAGGTGGAGATCAACTCTGTAGGAACAGCAGAGACGCGTACCGCTTACCGAGAGCTATTGCTTGCCTATCTCAACCCGATGAAGGACAGTTTATGCAAAGACTGCCAATCACGGATAGATCGTAATCCAATGCGTGTATTGGATTGTAAGGTTGATCAAGATAAATTTCAGGATGCACCCTCCATACTAGAAAGTCTAGATGAAGAATGCAGTACACATTTTGAGAAAGTAAAGCAACATTTGGATGTAATGGACGTAGAATATGTGATTAACCCTCGACTCGTTCGTGGCTTGGATTATTATACGCATACTGCCTTTGAATTCAAAGCAGAGGGCATTGGCGCTATCGATACGATTGGTGGCGGAGGGCGCTATAACGGACTTGTCAGTGGAATAGGCGGTCCAGATCAACCAGGGATTGGTATTGGGATAGGTCTAGAACGCATCATACTGATTCTTGAGAAGCAACAGGTTGAACTTCAGGTTCAGAAATCGTTGGATGTATACTTCGTTGCTTTAGGTGAAGAAGCTGATAAAGAGATTACGAAACAAGTATTCAAGCTTCGTCAACACGGATTTTCAGTAGAACGTGACTATTTGGGACGTAAAATGAAAGCACAAATGAAATCCTCCGATCGGTTTAAGGCTCGTTATACGGCTATACTTGGAGATGATGAGCTGGGTCGTGGTGAAATAGCGTTGAAGTCTATGGTGACAGGTGAACAGCAGACTGTGAAATTGGACGAGCTCCATCTGAAATTAGTGTAAACCGCCTATAAGTGTGTGTTCAAAAAGTTGACTTTTCAGCACCGAGAAGATTGGATGAAGCAAGGGAGTGAGGAGCGGAGCGTAGGCAGTACCTACGTGAGCACCGGAAGGACCGGCTGAATTCAATCTTCGATGTCGAATACGCTTCTTGATATACTTCGTGATCAAAAGATGACTTTTTGAACAACCTCTACAAGGCTAATTATATAAAAGGGGAATGATGAATCATGAGTAGAACACATCAATGTGGAAAAATAACGACAGCACAGATCGGAGAAACGGTTACCCTAAATGGTTGGGTGCAGACTCGTCGTGATCTTGGCGGCGTTATGTTTATTGATTTCCGTGATCGTAGCGGTATTGTACAGATTGTATTTAGTCCAGCTTTCTCCGGTGACGCATTAGCGATTGCTGATAAGGTACGTAGTGAATATGTCCTATCCGTCACAGGTACAGTTGTGATGCGGGATGCGGAGACAGTTAATGCTAATCTCCCTACAGGACAAATTGAAGTTCAAATTACAGAAATTGATGTGTTGAATGCAGCGAAGACACCTCCATTCTTCATTGAAGATGGTGTTGAAGTAGATGAATCACTTCGTCTGAAGTATCGCTATTTGGATCTGCGTAGACCAGAGATGCAACAGACACTTATGCTACGTTCAAAGGCAACCAAAGTATTCCGTGACTTCTTGGATGAAGAAGGATTTATGGATGTAGAAACTCCGATCTTGACCAAGAGTTCACCAGAAGGTGCACGTGACTATTTGGTACCGAGTCGGGTACATGCTGGAGAATTCTTTGCACTTCCTCAATCTCCACAAATCTACAAACAATTATTGATGGTAGGTGGAATAGAACGTTATTATCAAATCGCTCGCTGCTTCCGCGATGAAGATCTTCGTTCAGACCGTCAACCAGAATTCACTCAAGTCGACATTGAGACATCTTTCCTAGATCGAGATACGCTTTTGGAAATGATGGAGAAATTGATGGTTCGTCTCTTTAAAGAAACGGTTGGTGTACAATTACCGACACCATTCCAACGTATTAGTCATGCCGAAGCTATGAGTAAGTATGGTTCCGATAAACCAGACTTGCGCTTTGGTTTGGAACTCGTTGAGTTGAACGATATTGTCGCAACCAGCGGGGTGAAGGTATTCGCTTCTGTCATAGAGAAAGGCGGAGAAGTGAAATGTCTTAACGCTAAAGGATGCGGTACTTGGAGTCGAAAAGATATCGATGAACTAGGAGTATACGCTAGTCGTTATGGAGCGAAGGGCTTAGCTTGGGTTCAAGTCAAAGAAGGCGAATTTAAAGGGCCTATCGTGAAATTCTTTACGGAACAAGAAATTGAAGCGATTAAAGAACGTACTGGGGCTGAAGAGGGAGACCTATTGTTATTCTCAGCGGATAATAGCAAGGTCGTTGCAGATGTTCTAGGTGCATTGCGTCTAAAAATTGGTCGTCAACTGGGATTAATTAATGACAAAGAATTCAAATTTGTCTGGGTATTGGACTTCCCATTGCTTAGCTATGATGATGATCAAAAACGCTATATAGCAGAACACCATCCGTTCACTCGTCCAAAGGATGAAGATGTGGAGTTGTTCGATACAGATCCTCTGAAGATGCGTGCGGAAGCTTACGATATTGTACTGAATGGCTATGAAGTTGGTGGCGGTTCGATGCGGATATTCAAACGTGAAATTCAGGAGAAAATGTTCAACGCACTCGGTCTATCTCCTGAAGAATCTTATGATAAATTTGGTTATCTTCTTGATGCATTTGAGTACGGAACACCTCCGCATGGTGGGATTGCTTTTGGTCTAGATAGACTTATCATGCTATTAGCTGGACGTACTAACCTTCGTGAGACGATTGCATTTCCAAAAACAGCTAGTGCAACAGATTTGTTAATGGATGCTCCTTCTCCAGTTGAAAATGTACAGCTTGAACAGCTTCATATTAAATTGGCGAAAAAGCCTGGCGAAGACAAGAAATAGTAGAGGGGGATTCTACACCATGCTGAATCAATTCTCACGTACGGAACTTGCGATTGGTACTGAAGGTCTTGAAGTTATGAAGAATAGTACAGTAGCGGTTCTCGGCATTGGTGGGGTAGGGGCGATTGCAGTGGAGGCCCTTGCCCGTACGGGTGTTGGAAGAATCATATTGATTGATAAAGATGTCGTGGACATTACGAATGTAAACCGCCAAATCCATGCGCTAATAACGACTGTTGGTCGGGAAAAAACGGAATTGATGGTTGAACGTGTTAAATTGATTAACCCTGATTGTGAGACTATCGCACTCAATATGTTTTATACGGATGAAACGTATGAGGAATTGTTCAAGTACGAAATGGATTATGTACTGGATGCATCAGACACCATCTCATATAAAATCCACATTATTAAAGAATGCCTGAAGAGGAAAATTCCGATCATTTCTAGTATGGGTGCAGCGAATAAGATGGATCCAACAAGGTTCCAAGTAGCTGATATATCCAAAACAACAGTAGATCCACTCGCCCGAGTGATCAGGACTAAACTTCGTAAGGATGGCATTAAGAAGGGTGTGACGGTCGTATTCTCGACAGAGAACCCGATTAAGCCCCGAGAAGATATTACGCAGAAAATAGTGTCGGATAATGCTCCTAATATTCGGAAGGCTAAACAGCCACCGGCAAGTAATGCCTTCGTACCTCCCGTCGTAGGATTGATTATGTCCAGCGTTGCGGTTCGTGATCTTCTTGCGAATAATGGGATTACGACATAAGCGAGAGTAACTAATTTCATAAGAGCTCTGGCGTGGATACCGAGTTTCGGTGTTCACGCCTTTTTTTACATAGTAGAAAGTATAAGCTTTTTGGAGAATTGTCCACTCTACCCTTTATGATTTTTAAAAGACTATCCATTTTTGCAGAGAGTGGAGATGTTAGAGTGATGAACAATGCTTCGTGATGAAGGTAGTGAAGGTGAGACTAGAATAGATGCATAAACTGCATTTAATTAGCGAAAAAAGAAGAGAAAGGGAGAAATAGTTGTCAAAACTACAGTTAAAAATGGCGATTACGCTGAAAAGTGAGGATTCCTGTAATCTAGATGTACTCCATGCAACTAATGTTAGCTTCAGAGGGATTGGGTTGAATTTAGATGTATTTAATGTACCTAATAGTCAATGGTGAAGGCGTTGATCGGCGTTTTTCTTAAGGAAGGATAAGAAATGGGATTGAGGGAATCAACTGTGGTTTCTGAACTATCGGTATGCTATAATTAGCTTCTTTTGTTGCGAAGTAACACAGGAAGCAAAGCTCCACAAAACTAAGTAAATGCTTTCGAAGCGAGTTTTATTGCGAAGAGATTCAGGAAGTATTGCTCCACAAAACTAAGTAAATGCTTTCGAAGCGAGTTTTATTGCGAAGTAACACAGGAAGCAAAGCTCCATAAAACTTTTAGGAGGTAACTGAAATGGAAGAAGATTTTCAAAGTGCCTATCAAGAGGAAGAGAAAAGGCTAAATGATTCAATCTCGGAAATTGATCGGCAGCTGAAGCGATTACAAGGTATTGATGTCTATACTGGACATGATTTCACTGAACAAGTCCTTGAGGCTGCACGGGAAGAGAAACGCATTGCACTAGGCAAAAGCGTTAATGAACCCTATTTTGGACGATTGGATTTCCAAGCTACGCAGGATGAAGAAAGAAAACCACTGTATATTGGTAAGATAGGTGTGGATAGAGAAATTATTACTGAACAGCCACTTGTGATCGATTGGCGAGCGCCTGTTGCGAGTCTTTTTTACTCATTCACGGGTGGTGAGGACTCTACGTCATATGAAGCACCTGAGGGTTGAATTGAGGGACTTGTCTATCTAAAACGAAACGTTGTTATCCGAAAGCAGATATTGGAGAGAGTTGCGGATACATATAATCGGGAGAATGAGCAACCAGCTGTCTCTGATGAGTTTCTAGTCTATCGTCTTGGCGAGAACAAAGATAATCGTCTGCGCGATATCGTATCAACTATTCAGGCTGAGCAGGATCAAATCATTCGTGCAGCCAAGAACACAGCGCTCATTATTCAAGGGGTAGCGGGGAGCGGCAAGACGACTGTGGCTTTACACAGGTTGGCATTTTTGCTGTATCAGTATAAGGAGCAGGTTACGGCAGACAAAATGATTATTTTTGCCCCGAACCATATGTTCTTGGATTATATATCGGATGTGTTACCAGAATTAGGTGTGGGAGATATACAACAGAGTACATTTGCTGATTGGGCCATGAATGTCCTTGAATTGAATTTACCTCTTGCAGATGCTGCGGAGACGCTCCACTATTGGTTCGAATATTCGGGTGAAACTCGTGAATTAAATGATGAGGTATCTGGTCGATTTAAAGGCTCATTGACACTTATGAAGATGATCTCAAGCTTGATAGAGTCTTTGGAGACTTCGTCCGTCCCTGAAGGGGACTTCTCCCCATGGGAAGGTGCCGTGTGTTCACGCGACAAGATTCTGTATTGGTATAATGAAGAATATAAGCCTTATCCCCTTGCCAAACGCAAAGAACGCGTCATGGCGAGAATTCATCGTTGGGTGGAGATGGAACTCAAGAAATCACCATCTGAAAAGGTGCTTAAAGAACGTAAGAAAAAGGCAACACTACGTGAGAAAAGTTATGCAGCCAAATGGCCTAAGTATGAGCCTTTGATTTTATATAAACAACTATTCCGTACCTTGAAGACACCATCCAGTTGGTCAGAGGAATTTTTACAAGGTATTCCTGCCAGTGTACTGAAATCAACGCAACAAGATCTTAAGAAAGATATTATTCGTGAAGAGGATCTATCACCACTTCTGTACATTCACTATTTACTTCACAGCAATACGAGTGAGCAGCGATTTGATCATATCGTTATTGACGAGGCGCAAGATTTCTCCCCATTTCAAGTAGCTGTATTAGATTTGTTTGTGCGGGGTCATTCCTTTACGATTCTAGGTGATCTATCACAAGGTATTCATGCTTACCGGGGTATTCATCATTGGGAAGAGATGAGTTTGTTGTTCCAACCAGATGAGACAGCCTACTTCGCCTTAACTCGAAGCTATCGCTCAACGATGGAGATTATCGAATTCGCAAATGGTATTCTTGAGAAGGGTGTTCAAAGTGATCTGATGGCTGTTCCAGTATTCCGTAGTGGAGATCCTGTTCGGTTGATTCCTTATGGCAACGGTGACGAAGCAAGGTTGAGTAGTTTGCAAGAAGCATTACAACGGCTCTCATCCAAAGAATACCGAACGGTAGCCATTCTGACGAGAACCCTTCGTGAGGCTAGAGAATTACATGAACAATTAGCTGGCAATGGATCGGATATCCATCTGATCGACGGAAGTAAGCAAGCTTACCAAGGAGGGCTTTCTGTACTTCCAGTATATCTCTCCAAAGGTTTGGAATTTGATGCTGTTATTGTTGCCGATGCGGATGTAGACCATTATGGTCCACAGGCATGGGATGCTAAGCTGATGTATGTAGGATGTACGCGTGCGCTGCATGAGCTATGGATTCTGCATGGTGAAGCTATTCCTGATTACTTAGAGAGTTTGGAAGAGGATATTGCGGTTCATGGTTGGCCTGAATAAAGAATAGTTATACTTATTCTTTCACTTGTTGTGCCCCTGATTATATGAGTTAATAAGGGTGTCGGACCGACCATTACGCCGTGAAAGGAGGCTGATTGAAATGATCAAAGCATACGAGGTGGTTTCCGCGTAAGCGGAAACCCGTAGTAGGGGGAGGCCGCTGCAAGCGGTCTCCCTTATTACTTTTAATGCCATAATAGTGTTCTGTGGAGTATAATAGAGGAAGTTCAAAATACATAAACGAAAAGGAGGCGAAATCAATGAATTTTTGTAAAACAGACTTAAATGGAGCAAGACAAAAGCAATCGTTTAAGGAGGCAATTGATTATCGCGAATTACAAAAATGGCAGGGATGTACTTCCACCTGATTTGTTGAAAGAACTTCAAAAGTATATTCAGGGGGAAATAATATATGTCCCGAAGAAGAACAATCAGCGTGTAGGCTGGGGAGAACTTAGTGGAACACGGAAGCTGATTACTAGTCGGAATGAAGAAATATATCAATTATATTCAGAAGGTCGCTCTGTGGAGGATCTTCAGCAAGCTTATTATTTATCCGAAGATAGTATACGTAAAGTGATTGTAAAAATGAGGATTGAGCTTGGTAAATCTTCTGTAAAGAGTTAGTTCAATCCATCTCGAATTTACGTATAATGGAACTATATAACTCATTCTTACTACCACTATAAACTGTGTTGGCTTCGTTATTATTCGCAGTTTTTCATTAAGGAAACGGTTTAATGTCTTAACCCGCTGTTTGCAAGGCCTACACGGTGCGCAAAGCAATATACGTGTATTGTTTGAAAGATAATCAGCATGAAAAGATAAACCACCCTAGCTGAACTGCACCCCGAATGTTAGTTGTGTCTAACAATCGGGGTGCAGTTCAGCTCAGAGGTGGTTTATCTTTTCTATTATTCATTTTTTCACCAAGGACGTTGTTATGAACTTGGTAGTTGGGTGGAAGTTTGAAATATATGAGTTAAAGTGAAGAAGAAAAGGCTAAGACCTACTACAATATAGGAATTAGCTTTTTCAGTATGTGTTGACGCATTTCCTTTTTATATACTCTTCTTATGAATTTCACCCCACTCGCTCATGCTTTCCAGTATAGGTATAAAACTTTTCCCTGTAGATGTTAATGAGTACTCTACTTTAGGAGGGACTTCTTTATATACTTCTCTATGAACCATTTGATCTTCTTCCAATTCTCTCAAATGACGTGTTAGTATTCCCTTTGAAACCCCAGGTAATGACCTTTGAAGATCACTAAATCTTCTTGTCTGTTTACTTAACTGCCATAGAATGGGGAGTTTCCATTTCCCCGAAATTATGAGTTGAGTATGTGTAACTGGACAAATTTTCATTTTTTCTATGGGAGATTCACCTTGAAACTTACTTTGTGTCATACAAAGCCCTCTCTTCCTTGATGGTACTATTTTTGTGACTACGTATTAAAAAAGTTACTACTTATAATTATGAACATAGTACTATACTATAGGATTATGATTAATAATCAAGCCATATTTAATCATCAAAATTAATTAGAAGGAGCTAACATATTATGAAACATCACTTCTGACATTGGAATATGGAATTTTACTGGAATTGAACCTGTGAACCATTTACTATTCGGAAATATTGGATACCTGGATGAAGAAGCATATAAAGGTATGTTAAAGCAAGTTGAAGATACAATTAATAAACATTTCGGAAAATAAAATAGAAAGCATGGGGTGTATTAGAAATGAAAAAAGGATTAGTAATATTAGGCGTAACAGTAGCTATTATGGCAGGTTGTTCAAGTACAAATGGAGGGGCAGCAACTGAGACAAACACAAATACAAAAGCTGCAGAAACTAATAAAGAAAAAGTAGAAATGGTGATTCCAGATATTGCAGATAAAACGCATGCTTCTAATGAAGTAGTCGCTACATTAAATTCATTCTTTAATATTAAGTCCACACAAGATGTTGAAGGTGCTATGTCATTCTTCGATAAAAGTGTGGAATACTACGATGTGACATTGGGTTGGCCATTCACATATGACGTATTAAAATCAACGTTTGAAGGGTATATGCCAAACTGGGGTGAAGGAAAATCTTACGCAACAAAAATTATAGGTGACGAAAATAGCGCCATGGTGTTATTTACAGATACACCTGAATTATTCGGCGAAGAAATTCGTTTGATAGGATCCGTTACATTCAACGATGAAGGTAAAATTACACGTTGGGCTGACTATTGGGATGGTAACACTTGGTCACAAGATTACTTGAGACAGACTCAAACACCTGCAGAACAATACCAAGCTGATTTAGGTGAAGATATCAAACAAAATGCATCTGAAAAAATCCGAAATCTCTCAAAACAATTAAATGACGCATTATCAGCAAATGACTATGAAGCAGCAGCTGCATTATTCGCATATGATGGCGTATTTGAAGATATGACGTTACGCACAGAAATCAAAGGACCAGCAGCGATTGCACGTTTCTTTAAAAAAGCAACACAGGATTTACCATATGGTGCTGATACAACCATTCGCTATGTAGTAGGAGGCGACCAAGGTGGCGGTTATGAATGGGCAAATGCTAATTCATCATTACCTCGTGGTACCACAGCTTTAGAATTAAATGATGAAGGTAAAATTACAGGCATGACTGTTGTTTGGGATGGTTCATTAATGGACGATGCTGAACTTACTGAGCTTGTTACGAAGACAATCGATAATTATTAAGCATTTGATAGTAATCTTTAGAAATAAATTATTCGAGCATCTAGTTTATCTATTCCTTGTAAAGATTATGGGGATAGATGAACGGGCCGGATGTATAATAAACAAGAAATGAATAACAATTGAAAAGTGATACGATACGTATCGTTTTGTTAAAAGCGCATGAGGATGTAATTTATTGTGACAGAAAAAAAGAATGGACCAAGAAGTAAAAGTAACATTCTAGACACATTTTTAATAGCCACCGATCTAAAATTTGAGTTAGCATCGAATATATTGCCTTTTTTGCTAATTAATCTTTTTACCGCAATCGTACTCTTTAGTCCCTTCAATAATCCCATGGCTATAGAGCGGGCATTTACCCAATACTTCTTTCTGTACTTCTATTTGTTGGACTTCATTAAATGATCACTTTTTGTCCACTATTTATACTAGCACCAAACTGGATTTAGTTGTATTGTATACACTTGCTGTGGAGGAGAAATGTATCCCGAGTATTATGAATGAGTACATAGATACACCTATCGGATCGAAGAGCGGTTAGCAACAAATCTAGAAGTAGTAATGCTCTCGAAAGTGGAATAAAAGAAGGAGATGGATATGGAGCGAAAAGTTTACGGTCCGCCTTTAAAGTCGTGTTTCATCCCTTGAGAACAATTCAAGGAACCTTAGTGGAACACGGAAGCTGATTACTACTCGGAATGAAGTGTCCGGCAAATGATGTCGGACAGTCCTTCTTATGTTAATTGAAAGTATAAGTTTTTTGAATAGTGTTCTGAAATAGTTGTATCTAAATATCTCGAATTTACTTATAATGGAACTATATAACTCATTCTTACTACTTCTATAAATTGTGTTGATTTCGAGTCTTTTATAATTAATAGTTGGTGTTATTTTATCTTGTAAATAATAATAGATTTTGGGAGGTATAAGACGAATGTAAAAACTACCCTGTACTAATCAGAATTAAATTTTGATTGCAAAGGGGTAGTAAGAATGAAAAGTGAATCTTTCCGTTTTCTTTGGATTGGTCAATCAATGGCCAATTTGGGTGATATTTTTTATATCGTGGGGCTTATTTCGATCTTGTATGCTTTGACAGAGTCGCCATTTATATTAGCATTGGTACCTTTTCTCAGTATGTTTGGTCGTTTTATTAGCGGGATGATTTCTCCGCTATTGTTAAATCGATATAGACTAAAGACCCTGCTTGTTTGTTCGCAAGTGTGTAAAACACTATTATTATGTTTTCTATCGCTTATCTTAGTATTTCACATATGGTCAAGCATACTCGTTATAATAAGTTTCGTATTTGTAATTGCATTTTTAGACGGGTGGGCAGCGCCAGCAAGCCAAGCCATGTTACCACGTTTGGTTCCGAAAAGTGAACTTGTGAAAGCCAATAGCTTCTTTTCCATTATTTACGAAACAGTTAATTTAGCTGGATGGGCACTTGGTGGTTTACTTGTTGCAGTTTTAAGCGGCCAAAATGTTATTTTAATCACGTTGGCATTGTATCTGATAGCTACCTTACTAATGATTAAGATTGTTGATCCAACCGAATTTCATAAAAAAAATTCCGAAGATCGTCAGAGTGGTGAGTTAAAAGAAGGTTGGCAAATCGTATGGAGAAATCCTCTGTATAAGAGTCTCCATGTAATCATCGTATTTGAATCCGTTGCAGATGTTGTATGGATTGCTTCTATACTCTATGTCTTCGTGACGGAAACTCTTGGCGAGACTGAAGCTTGGTGGGGGTATATAAATACATCGTTTTTTATCGGAATGGTCGTTGGCGGGATTATATGCTCACGTTTTTCCTCAGTATTCGAGAAAAAATTAAAGTATGTTTTGATTATTTTTTCTTTTGGAATCAGTATCTTGACACTCATTTTCGGTTTAACGACGATTGCTTGGCTGTCCCTAGTATTTGTAGGATTCATTGGGGTTTTTCAACAACTAAAAGGAATTGCTGTGAACACATTTCTTCAAAAAACAGCCAGCACTGAAGAACTTCCTGAAATTTATGCTGTACAAAGCGCGTTGATTTCGTTATTATTCGCAGTTTCATCTTTAGCTTTTGGTGCTCTTGCTGAAATATGGAATGTACGAATCATATTTATAATTTCAGCAGTGTTGTTAGCAATAGCAGCAATCTATACTGCAATTCGCTATCGTCGTTTTTCTATAAAGGAAACGATTTAATGTCTTAACCTCCTGCTTGAAAGGCCTACACGGTGCACGAACCAATATACGTGTATTGCTTGAAAGATAATCAGCATGAAAGGCAAACCACTCTAGCCTCGTAGGCCCAGAGCTGGTTTGCCTTTTCTATTATTTCTTTTAACTAAGGACGTCAAATGGCACTTTTCTTATGTTTATGCTTGATGTGATATGATGGATGAATAATCTAATAATCTAATAATCTATGAATGTGAACAAGGACGTGAAAATATAATGGATTTATTCTCGTTTCAGCAGGAATCGGATATGGATTCGCGGCTACTGGCTGATCGGATGCGACCGGTGAATCTGAATGAATATATTGGTCAAGAACATATTGTTGGACCTGGAAAGTTATTGCGACGTGCGATTGAAGCAGATCAAGTGTCATCGATTCTTTTATATGGTCCTCCTGGATCAGGTAAAACAACGTTAGCTCATATTATATCTCATCATACGAAGGCTACATTCGTACGTCTCAATGCGGTGGAAGCTACGGTTAAAGATGTACGTGAAGTTATAGAACAAGCCCATACTAGCAAGACTTTATATGGAACCAAGACGATTCTATTCTTAGATGAAGTGCATCGGTTTAATAGCTCTCGTCAAGATGCCTTGTTACCTGCGGTGGAGAAGGGAACCATTGTATTTATTGGGGCTACAACGGAGAATCCATTTCATTACGTCAATGGAGCACTGATGAGCAGGTCGACTCTCTTTCAATTGAATTCGTTAACCAAGGAACATTCTCTAATCGCTATGAAAAGAGCACTGGTTGATTCAGATAAAGGGATTGGCTTCATGAAGCTTGATGTAGATCAGGAAGCGTTAGAACATATAGCAACAATGGCAAACGGAGATATTCGTCGAGCGATTAATGCACTGGAACTTGCAGTTCTGACTACAACGCCAGAAGATGATGGTACGATACATGTTACGATCGAAGTAGCAGAAGAATCGATCCGGCGCCCTATTGTGAAGGCGGATGAGTCGACACAATATGATATCATATCAGCCTTTCATAAGAGTGTTCGTGGTTCCAGTGATGCAGCAATATTCTGGTTTCTATATGGTGTTGAGAAGCTTGGGATGGATCCGATGGTATTCATACGAAGGTTGATAGCAGCATGCAGTGAAGATATAGGGCTTGCCAATCCGCAAGCGATGGTACAGGCAATAAGTGCGCTAGATGCCTACCGGAATAATGGTTGGGCGGAAGGAAAACTGAACATATCACAAGCGATATTATTCGCGGTGGAAAGTCCTAAATCGGATGCTGTAACCTTAGCAATTTCACGTGCAATGAGCGCTATGGAAGATATAAGATCAGCAGAAGTACCATTGCATTTGAGAGACACTCACTATAAAGGTGCTGTGAAGCTAGGACACGCAGGCTATAAATACCCACATGATTTCCCTAATCATTATGTTAAGCAAGATTATTTACCTAAAGAGATCTCGCGACGGGTGTTCTATCAAGCGACTGAGCAGGGGAATGAATCTAAGATTAAGCTGAATCAAGAGCGCAGGCGTGAATAACACTTGCCAGTGATTGTGGAAAAGGTTATATTATCATCAAAATACCCCTCTCGTTTTATAACGAGAAGGGTATTTTAAATTGTTGTACTTGTGGGTTTATTTTACTTTCAAAGAAGGAATAATATAAGGGACTTTGTCGACTTTGTCGATAGTACCACCGCCGAGGCATTCTTCACCTTGGTAGAACACGACGGCTTGTCCTGGAGTAATAGCTTTTTGTTGCTTATCAAAGCTAACATGAACCGTTCCATCTGGGAGCCAGTTCAGCGTCACAGCTTGGTCGGGCTGACGGTAGCGGAATTTAGCTATACAAGTATAGGGTTCAGTGGGCAATGAGTCGTCTCCGGCAATCCAATTGACTCCCGTTGCGATAAGACCAGTGGAGTATAGGCTAGGGTGATTATCTCCTTGCACCACGTAGAGGATGTTATGATCTAGATCCTTATCAGCTACAAACCAGGGTTCTCCTGTGCCTGATCCACCAATACCAAGACCTTGGCGTTGACCTAAGGTGTAGTACATAAGCCCGTCATGTTGTCCTTTAACTTCGCCCGTAGCAATATCAACCATTTGTCCAGATTGAGCTGGCAGGTATTGGCTGAGAAATTCCTTGAAATTACGTTCACCGATGAAGCAAACACCGGTACTGTCTTTTTTCTTAGCAGTGGACAAACCTGCTTCTTCAGCGATGCGTCGTACTTCAGGTTTGGGTAGATGGCCTATCGGAAACATCGCTTTGGAGAATTGAGCCTGATTCAAGGCGTTAAGGAAGTATGTCTGATCTTTATTGTTATCTATACCGCGTAATAATTTATATGAGCCATCTTCTTCCACTACTCTGGCATAATGTCCTGTGGCGACATAGTCTGCTCCAAGATTGAGTGCTTTATTCAGAAATTCCCCGAATTTGATCTCACGATTACACATGACATCAGGATTCGGTGTTCTTCCGGCCTTATATTCATCTAGGAAATAGGAAAATACTTTCTCGAAGTACTCCTTCTCAAAATTGACTGTATAGTAGGGAATATCGATCTGTTCACAAACACGGCGCACGTCTTCAGCGTCATCTTCTGCCGTACAATGGCCTAGTTCATCTGTGTCATCCCAGTTCTTCATAAAAATACCGATCACATCATAGCCCTGTTGTTTTAGAAGTAAGGCTGTAACGGATGAATCGACACCGCCAGACATGCCGACAACGACGCGGGTGTTATTATTTTCTTTTGACATCTATATCACCATCTTTTTACTGAAATTATTTACTTACTGTAGTTTAACATATTAATGGTTGTGTCACACAACCATTAATATGTCCACGCAGCGCGGGCAATTCAAACATTTGTAATAGTTTGTTTTCCATATAGGAACTCAATATGTTAGTATATGCATAGGGTAATGATCGGAATAGATAGGAATGCATCCAAATAAACAATAAATAATCATACAATAATTTAAGAATAATAGAAAGAGGTGCCATACATGAAAATTTCAACAAAAGGACGTTATGGTTTAACCATTATGATGGAGCTTGCATTAAAGTTTGGAGAAGGCCCTACTTCACTGAAGAGTATTGCTGAGAAGAATCAATTATCGGAGCATTATTTGGAACAATTGATTGCACCGCTTCGTAATGCTGGATTAGTTAAAAGTATTCGCGGGGCGTACGGAGGATATATTTTATTCGGCGAACCAGCAACAATAACTGCAGGTGATGTTATTCGTGTACTTGAAGGTCCAATCTCACCCGTTGATTTCACAGAAGAGGATGATCCAGCGAAGAGAGATTTATGGCTTCGAATTCGAGATGGTATTGCTCAAGCGTTAGATTCTACAACGTTGGCAGATCTTATTTCCTTTGAAGAGAAGAGTACTGCTGACAATTATATGTTCTATATTTAATTAGGGTGGCCACATTATGAAATCAATTTACTTAGATCATGCGGCATCTACACCCATTCATCCAGATGTAGCACAGGTCATGATGAATATGATGACCGAGCATTATGGTAATGCATCAAGTGTTCATTCATTCGGTAGAGATGCGAAGCGGACGTTGAACGGAGCAAGAGATCAGGTGAGCCGTCTGTTAGGATGCTCACCTGATGAACTCGTATTTACAAGTGGCGGTACAGAGAGTGATAATTTAGCCTTGTTTGGGGTATCTTCATTATTAAGCCATAAAGGCAGACATATCATTACTTCTTCCATCGAGCACCATGCGATTTTGCATTCATGCACTGAATTGGAGCGTCAGGGATTCAAGATTACATATCTTCCAGTTGATTCAACCGGACGGATTCAGATTCAGGATGTAGTGGACGCGATAACTGACGAGACGATACTCATTAGTATGATGTATGGGAACAATGAAGTAGGCACAATCCAGCCTATTGAAGAGATAGGCAAGCTTGCGCAAAGTCGGGGTATCCTCTTTCACGTAGATGCTGTGCAGGCGTTGGGGGTCCTTCCCATCTCATGTGCAGATTTACCTGTTGATCTTATGAGTTTTTCTGCGCACAAGATCAATGGGCCACAGGGTGTGGGGGCTCTTTATATTCGGCGAGGCATCCAGTTGAATGCTCAGCTACATGGGGGTCTCCAAGAGAAGAAACGACGTGCAGGTACAGAGAATATTGCGGGTGTTGTGGGATTCGCGAAAGCTGTCGAGCTTGTGTTAGGTCACTTTGAAGAAGGAAAAGATGACTATTTACTTCTTAGAAGAACATTGCTCTTAGCGTTAGAACGGGTAGTAGGTAGTGATTCATTTATTGTGAATGGTCATTCTACGGAATCTCTGCCTCACATACTCAATATTAGTTTTCCTGAACTGGATTCAGAGACGTTACTTCTGGGTATGGATATGGAAGGAATTGCAGTAGCCAGTGGCTCGGCATGTACTTCAGGTTCAATAGAATTATCACATGTTCTCGAAGCCATGAATCTTTCTGAGCCTATTATGCGTTCAGCGATTCGTTTTAGCTTTGGTTTGGGTAACACTACTGAAGAGATGGAACAAACCGCTCAAATTATTGGAACCATTCTACGTCGTGTACGTAACAGGATATAGGCGATTTTCTGACGACGGACATGAAGGTATGATGGCCGGTGAGGAGGTTCTTGCCTTGAAGCTTCAAGAGATGATAGGACTTCCTGTGTTTGATATTCAGGAAGGTAAGAAGATAGGGAAGATTCATGACTTCATGATCGGTCATAATTGGACCATTCTTGGATTAGAACTTGAACGTAAAGCATTGTTCTCTAACATGTTAAAGACGATTGTTTGGGACGATATCATTGCATATGGTGAGGATGCCGTGATGATTCGTAATCAACAGGCGATTCGTAAGATGAAAGTTGACAATATACAGTTCACCTATTCTCTGGGCAAGAAAAGACTATACGATTTACCTGTCCTAACAGTAGATGGTTTCATGCTTGGACATATCTCGGATGTTTACTTTGATCAGAAAATGGGCAATACAATAATAGGTCTGGAAATAAGTGATGGTTTTGTCACGGATATCATTGAAGGCCGAAAGTGGCTACCTTGTACTTCCGATATGGTCATTGGGGAAAACTCTGTGCTAGTACCTCCAATGAATGAGGAGTGTTTGGATAACGCTATTCATTCTGTAAACGGATAGGTGATTAAATAAATGAAATGTCCAAATTGCAATTCGAAAGATATTGGAAAGATTGGATCTCACCAGTTCTATTGCTGGGGCTGTTTCATCGAATTGACGGTTAACGGAGAGAAGATGTCCGTTTATCAAGTAGAGGAAGATGGAACATTGAGTTCATTAGACGATTTATTCTTCGGTGAGGAAATCGCTCAGGACTTTCCACATGTCCATGCTTCTTCTTAAAGTGAGAGTTCAAAAGGTGACTTTTTGAACAACCTCTTAAGATTGAATGAAGGACGAGCTATCAACACCTCTGATCCATTGCCTATACATAGGCATTGGATTTGGGGTGTTTTTTTTGAAATATAAGCAAGTTGTTACTTTGAGGTAGATTATTCTTCTAGTTCTCGACATATACTATGATCAAAGCTAGTCCAGCCCGAAAGGAGGAGAATTACTTGGAATCGATGTCTCACAATAAGTGGTTTCGATTGTTGATTTGGGTGTTACTCGGTTTGATTATCGTGTATTTCATGTGGCTACTACGCCCGCTATTTATCTATGCATATCAATTTATCAAAGTAATTCTTGCTCCATTCGTGGTAGCGATGATCATCTCGTATGTTCTCAATCCGGTCGTATGTATGCTTCAGAATCGTAAAGTACCCCGATTAATCGCAGTTCTGTTAATCTATGCGGTATTCATATCTTGCCTAGTGGTCATTCTGATGAATATGATTCCGATGTTTATGGAGCAATTGGATGAATTGAATGAGCATTTACCAGAGATGACGATGCATGCCCAAAGCTTTGTGACCAATTTAGATTCTAATCTTCTACCTTCTGGTGTTAGAGCGGGTGTCATGGATTGGTTCTTTCAGTTGGAAGATCGATTGGCACATGGGATTTCCGATTTTATGAACAATATTGGAAGTACGATTAATGTGGTACTTAACATATTCATAATACCTTTTCTTATATTTTACATATTAAAGGATTTCGATGTGTTTGAAAGAATGGTCGTATCCTACTTACCACGATCAGGTAGAAAGACAATTGTCGTTGTGTTAAAAGAAATAGATACCGCCCTAGGTAGTTATGTCCGCGGGCAATTCATGGTCTGTCTTATTATTGGGGTCCTTGCTTACATCGGTTATATGATTATCGGTATGCCTTATGCCCTACTGCTTGCAAGTGTGGTCGCGGTATTCAATGTAGTTCCTTATCTTGGACCTTTTCTAGGAGCGGCACCGGCGGTTGTAATGGCATCTACGGTATCTATGAAAATGGTGTTATTAGTAATTGTCGTCAATACGTTGTGTCAAATGATGGAGAGTAATGTGATCTCCCCGCAGATTGTCGGAAGGAAGCTACATTTACATCCTGTACTTATTATATTTGCACTATTGGTAGGAGGGGAAATGGCTGGAATCTTCGGACTCATTATTGCAGTCCCTCTTTTAGCTGTTCTTAAAGTGATCATCCAGCATCTCTTCACGTATTATATTAAGCGAAGGACTGTGTGAATCCAGATTGACAGAACCTTGGGACCTCTATATACTTGACTGATAATATGCAATGAAATGGACAAATCGGTGATGAAATGAAGTACGCTGATGTACCTTGCCCAGAGAACAGACTCCTTTATGATGGATCATCATGAAGGCTGAGAGAGTCTGAATGTGTACCTGGCGGAAAGCTAATTTCGGAGTGTGAGACAAATTCACCGGGTGGACCCCGTTAGCAGCCGTAGCAAAGGAGATCGCTAGTATCGACAAGCAGTTAGTTATGAAACTGGATTGTACGAAGGCGATAACCAGGGTGGTACCGCGAGTTAATCGTCCCTGAATATTCAGGGGCGTTTTTGTGTTCAAAAGCTTGGATATAATAGACCTATATAATGGAGGCGTTTGATATGAAAGCAAGTGAGATTCGTTCCAAATGGCTAGAGTTTTTTGCGGAAAAGGGACATAAGATTGAGCCTAGCGCTCCACTAGTTCCTCATAATGATCCATCCCTTTTGTGGATTAATGCAGGAATGGCACCATTGAAGTCATACTTCGATGGACGTGAGAAGCCGGATAATCCGCGAATTGCTAATTCTCAAAAATGTATTCGGACGAATGACATCGAGAATGTCGGTAAGACACGTAGACACCATACCTTTTTTGAGATGCTGGGTAACTTCTCCATTGGGGACTACTTTAAAGAAGAAGTTATTACATGGGCATGGGAATTTCTAACGGATAAGAAATGGATCGGATTTGATCCAGAACGCTTGTCAGTAACTGTGTATCCTGAGGATGAGGAAGCTTATAAGCTATGGCATGAGAAGATTGGTCTTACAGAGAAACGGATTGTAAAGTTAGAGGAGAACTTCTGGGATATCGGCGAGGGGCCTTGTGGTCCTTGTACAGAAATCTTCTATGACCGAGGAGAAGCCTATGGAAACGATATGTCAGATCCTGAGATGTACCCGGGTGGAGAGAACGAACGTTATTTGGAAGTATGGAATCTAGTCTTCTCACAATTCAATCACAATAAAGATGGTAGCTATACGCCACTTCCGAATAAGAATATTGATACTGGTGCGGGGTTAGAGCGTTTTGCATCCATTCTTCAAGATGTAGATTCTAACTTTGACACGGATCTATTTCAGCCGATCATTCAACAGACTGCAGCTTTAGCAAAAGTGAAATACAACGACAGTGTGGAGCAGGATATCGCTCTTAAAGTTATCGCTGACCATGTTCGTACCGTTTCATTCGCTGTTGCTGACGGTGTGCTACCTTCGAATGAAGGTAGAGGTTATGTCATTCGTCGTCTGCTACGCCGTGCAGTTCGTTATGGAAAAGTGTTAGGTCTGGATACGCCATTTCTGTACACGTTAACGGAAACCATCGGGGATGTCATGGGCGTTTATTACCCTGAAGTGGTTGAGAAGCAGGAATTTATTGCTAAGGTTATCTTTAAAGAAGAAGAGCGTTTCCATGAGACTTTATCTGATGGGCTATCTATTCTAGAGGGACTTAGTAATCAAGCGCTGAAAGAAGGGCGTACTGTTATTAGTGGTGCGGATGCATTCAAACTTTATGATACTTATGGATTTCCGTTCGATCTGACGGAAGATTATGCTTTAGAGCATGGATTAAGTGTGGATCGAGAGGGATTTGATGCTTCGATGCAAGAACAACGTACACGTGCACGTGCCGCTAGACATGATAGTGGCAGTATGCAAATTCAAGGTGGTATTCTTGGAGATCTAACGATTAAAAGTAACTTTGTTGGATATAATGACATCCAAACAGAGTCTGAAATAATGGCAATCATCGTTAATGGCGCCTTGGTAGAACGTGTATCAGCTGGGGAAGCATGTCAGGTGATACTTGATAGTACACCATTCTATGCGGAAAGTGGCGGTCAGATCAGTGATCAGGGAATTTTACGAGGAGCAAAGTGTACTGCCAAAGTTGAAGGAATGTTTAAAGCGCCATTAGGTCAACATGTTCATCGTGTGCTAGTTGAAGATGGAGAATTAAGAGTGGGTGAAACAATTAAGGCAGAGGTTAATCGTGAGCAACGTTCAGACATTGTGAAGAACCATACGGCAACCCATTTACTGCATAAAGCACTAAAAGAAGTGTTAGGATCTCATGTGAATCAAGCGGGTTCCTTAGTGGATACACAACGACTACGTTTTGACTTCTCTCATTTCGGTAGCATATCTCAAGAAGAGCTTATTGATATTGAGCGTCGTGTAAATGAACAGATCTGGAATGCCCTTGATGTGGATATTGAGTTCAAATCCATTGATGAGGCGAAGGCTTCAGGTGCTATGGCTCTTTTCGGTGAGAAATATGGTGATATTGTTAGAGTTGTGCAAGTTGGAGAATACAGTCTTGAACTGTGTGGAGGCTGCCATGTGAATAATACGTCACAAATCGGTATTTTCAAATTAGTAAGTGAAAGTGGGATTGGATCAGGCATAAGACGAATTGAAGCTGTTACAGGACGATTGGCGTATCAGTATATGGATGGACAACTTGACATTCTGAAGCAATCAGCCGAGTTGCTCAAAACTAATCTACATGATGTTCCTAAACGTATTGATGCTATGCACGCTCAACTTAAGGAATTAGGTCGTGAGAATGAATCTCTACAAAGTAAGCTGAGCATGATAGAAGCAGGAGAACTTAGTGACCAAGTGGTATCTGTGAATGGGGTAGACCTTCTGGCTGTTCGTGTCAACGCAGGGAGCATGGATGTTCTAAGATCACTTGCTGACGAATTGAAGGGGAAACTTCCGAATGCCGTCTTAGTTCTTGGGGCAACGATGGATGAGAAAGTGAACTTTGTCGTATCAGTACCTCAAGATTTAGTGAAGTTAGGTCTTCATGCGGGTAAGTTGGTAAAAGAGGTTGCAGCTGTTTGCGGTGGCGGCGGTGGTGGTCGTCCTGATATGGCTCAAGCAGGGGGTAAGGATGCAGGGAAATTGGATGATGCTTTAAAATTAGCAAATGAGCTAGTGGCTCAAAGTGTTAAAAACTAAAGTTGGTGAAGCGAAAACTTTGACATTAAAAAAAAACACCTATTTTTCATCTATGGATTTCCTTACACTGTATTGAATATGTTATGATAGAGAAAGATACAAATATTCAAAAGGTTGTTCGCTAAAATATGCCTAGACATGTTTTTAAGAAGCGAGGTGTGTGAATGGATTCGATGGATATGACGGTCAAATTCAATGTGAATGGCGATGAGTTAGAGGCTTCCTCGAAGGAGATTCTTCTAACGGTATATGATGCGTTGGTAGAGAAAGAATATCATCCAATCAATCAGATTGTAGGATATCTTTTATCCGGAGACCCCGCGTATATACCACGCCATAACAATGCAAGGAGCCTGGTTAGAAAGAAAGAGCGTGATGAATTGATTGAAGAGTTGGTTCGGTTTTATTTAGCCAATCACCGTTAGGAGAACTTGATGAGAATTTTGGGATTGGATTATGGGGATCGCAGAATTGGAGTGGCAGTTAGCGATATGTTTGGTTGGACTGGTCAGGGGCTTGAGGTTATAGAACGTCGTCGTGAAGGTGCTGAATTTGAGCGAATCGTTGTTCTGGTCCGTGAGTATGAGATTGCTGAGATTGTTGTTGGTTTACCCAAGAATATGGATGGGACAGTAGGTTTCCGGGGTGATATCTGTATAGCTTTTGCAGATCAATTAAGGGAAATCACTAAATTGCCGGTTCATTTATGGGATGAGAGGTTAACTACAGTGTCGGCAGAACGGACGTTAGTTGAAGCCAATGTTAGTCGGAAGAAGCGTAAACAGGTCGTTGATAAGATGGCAGCCAGTTTGATTTTGCAAAACTATTTGGATTCTAAGAGTATAAGGTGAGGGTGATATAAATGGCTAATGACAATATTAATATCGTAGATGAACCGGAAATTATCTATATTCCTGACGATGAGGGAAATGAAGAAGAGTTCGAGGTCATCATGAAATTCGAAGTGGATGGTTCTGATGCAAAGTATATGATGGTTGTACCCATGGATTCCGAGGATGAAGATACGGATGAAGTTTATGCATTCCGCTATGAAGAAGACGAGGATGGGGACGATATCAAGTTATATATGATCGATAATGACGAGGAATGGGCAATCGTTGAAGAAACCTTTAATACGCTTGTTGCTGAACTCGACGGAGGAGAGTAATAAGATGAGTGAAATCTCTAATCATCAGGCTAATTGGAGTAATCGATTGAAGGAAACTTTCGGCCAAACGATTGAGTTGGAAGATGAAGACGGTACTACTTCCGTATTTGATCTAACAGCTGAATTTGTTGTTGGTGATCAAAGCTATGCTGTTCTGCTTAACGTTGATGAGGAACGCGATGAATATGACATTCTTAAAATTGTCACTTCTGCAGAAGGGGTATTAGAACTTGTTACCATTGATGACGATGAGGAATGGGAGAATATCGCTGAGTTGTACGATGAGATGACTTTCCCACAGGATATCGATATTTAAAACTTATTCCAATATGAAGTGCCGAGAGGGCGGATTAGTCCGCTCTTTTTGGCTGTGAAGGGACTGGGGTTTTTTGGGAGCTAGAACTAAAGTCATTGGAATTATTTTTATGCTACTAGTTTTAGCCGTAGGTGGAGCGGCGATATATGTTTGGAATGGCATGCAACCTGTTAAGAAATCTGATGAACTTGTAGAATTTACAATTGAGCGCGGGATGGGTACGATCCAAATTGCTGAATTGTTACAAGAGAAAGCATTGATTAAGAACGATTTAATATTTATGGCATATTTGAAATGGAAAGAGCAGGGAAGTCGATTTCAAGCAGGAAATTACGTGATCACCCCAGGAACCTCAAATGATGATTTAATAGCGATGTTCAACAATGGTGATGTGGTGAAAGAAGAGATGGTTCGATTCACAATTCCTGAAGGATATACCGTCGAACAGTTGGCGGATAAGCTTGATAAAGAGGGAATTATAGATGGAGAAGCATTGTTACAACTTGCTAACCAGTCATCAAGTGCTGACACAGCAATTATAGATATGATATCGACAAATTCAGAAATGAAGCATGCATTAGAAGGATATCTATTCCCAGAAACCTATGAATTGAAAAAAGGAATTACAGAAGCGGATATTATTAAGACAATGACAACTCAACTGCTGAAAAAGCTGAATACTATAAATAATTGGGAGCAAGATCTTAAGGAAAGAGGCTTGACGCTACATGAATTGCTAACCATTGCATCTCTAGTGGAACGTGAAGTTGTTGCGGATCATGAGCGCTCACTCGTTGCGGGTGTTATCTACAATCGATTGAATAAAGGACAGAAGTTGGAGATTGATGCGACTGTTCAATATGCGCTAGATGAACCTAAAGAACGTCTTTATTATAAAGATTTAGAGGTTAAAAGTCCCTATAATACGTATTTAATTGAAGGACTTCCACCAGGACCTATTTGCAGTCCAAGTCTTGCTTCTATTGAAGCCGCACTTTATCCGGAATCTTCTGAGTATTTCTTCTATGTGACCAAGAAAGATGGATCACAAGAACATTTATTTGCTACAACATATAAAGAACATTTAAGTAATATTGAAAAAAGTAAAAGTATGTCACAATAAAAGAGGTGCAAAATATGGTTAAAAAACCAGAACTTCTGGTAACTGCAGGATCGTTGGAAGATATCATTCCTTTGATCAATGCAGGAGCCGATGCTTTATTGATAGGAAATGATACTTTTGGGATGAGACTTGCAGGTAGTTTCTCAATAGAAGAAATTCAAGCGGCTGTAAAGCAGGCACATGCTTATCAAGTCAGAGTATATGTAAGTCTCCATAATCTAATAACAAATGATATCATAGCTTCCTTAACTGATTATGTTAAGGCATTAGGAGAAGCGGGTGTGGATGCCGTTGAATTTAATGATCCTGCTGTGTTGTTCGCTATTCAAGAGAACGCACCCCAGTTAAAACTTCATTGGAATGCAGAGATGACAACAACAAATTATGCGACAGCGAACTATTGGGGACGTAGAGGTGCAACTCGAGCAGTATTTGCTAGAGAGCTCAACATGGAAGAAATCACAGGAATGAAGGGTCATCTGGACATGGAATCGCAGGTTCAGGTGCACGGAATGACAAATATTTACCATTCTAAGCGGAGCTTAGTTGGAAGCTATATGTTGCATCAAGGTAGACCAACGGATGGCGGTAGCTTGGGTAAAGAACGTGGACTGTTTCTTTTAGAAGCAGATCGTCCGGGTGAGAAGTATCCTATTTATGAAGATGTGAATGGAACTCATATTATGAGTTCGGATGACATTTGTATACTGGAGGATTTACATTTGCTTATCGAAGCGGGTGTGAATACCTTTAAAATTGAAGGATTGCTAAAGCCCTTGGCTTATAACGAGGCGGTTGTGAGAACATTCAGACAAGTGATCGATGAGTATGTAGCCAATCCAGAAGGTTATCGATTCCAAGATCAATTTATGGACAATATTCGTAAGGTTCAAGATCCAGAGCGAGAGTTGACGTTTGGATTCTTTTATAAAGAACAAGTATATTGATTAAAGTTATATGTGAGGTGGTACACAAATGGAAGTAAAGAATCAACCGATGTACAAAGGTAAGCGAAATCGTCTAGCTAAACCAGAGCTTCTGGCACCAGCAGGTAATTTGGAGAAGTTGAAGTTTGCCATTCACTATGGAGCGGATGCAGTCTATATTGGTGGACAAAGCTATGGGTTACGATCGAATGCGGATAACTTTAGTTTTGAAGAAATGCGTGAAGGTGTGGAGTTTGCTCAGAAATATGGAGCTAAGGTGTTTGTTGCGACTAATATTTATGCACATAACGAAGATTTAGAAGGTATTGAACAGTATTTGCGTAAGCTCCATGAAGCGGGTATTGCAGCAATTATTACAGCTGATCCTGCTATTATTGAAATTGCACAGAGGATTGTACCTGAAATAGAAGTACATTTAAGTACACAGCAGTCAACACTGAATTGGCAAGCGGTGAAGTTTTGGAAGGAAGAGGGGCTGCCTCGGGTTGTATTAGGTCGTGAAGTCAGCCTGAAGGAGATCGCTGAAATTAAAGAGCATGTCGATATTGAAATTGAAGCTTTTATCCATGGTGCTATGTGTTCTTCTTATTCTGGACGTTGCGTGCTCTCAAATCATTTCACTGACCGAGACTCGAATCGTGGGGGCTGTTGTCAGTCATGTCGTTGGAGTTATGATTTATTCGAAGATGGACCCCTGAATGAAGGGTGGGTATCCGAAGAGAATATCGAGGATCAAGCAAACTTAGAATCAAAGAAACCTAATGTAGCACAGCTTCCGCTGTTCCAACCGGAAGATAATTCCTTCACCATGGGATCTAAAGATCTATGTATGCTAGAGAGCATACCTGAACTTATCGAAGTGGGTATTGACAGCTTCAAAATTGAAGGACGCATGAAATCATTGCATTATGTAGCTACTGTAGTGAATGCTTATCGCATAGCTATCGATTCTTACATGGCAGATCCAGAAAATTATGTATTGAAGCCTGAATGGGTGGAGGAGATTAATAAAGCCGCAAACCGTCCATTGAATACTGGATTTTTCTATGATACTCCTGATCACGAAGATCACATCTACGAGCCGGAAGAAAAGGCTACTCCGTATGACTTTGCAGGCTTAGTGCTAGAATATAATGCCGAGAATGGAATGGCCATTATTCAACAGCGCAATCATTTCAAGCCTGGACAAGAGATAGAGTTCTTTGGACCTGGTGGAAGATTTTTTAAACAAGTGGTAGGTAAAATTTGGGATGAGAATGGTAACGAGTTAGATGCAGCGCGTCATCCATTACAACGTATTACATTAAAGGTTGATCAGCCAATTACTTATTATGATATGATGCGAATTAAAAGATAATAAATATTAAATGAACTGACGATGAAGCAATCGTCAGTTTTTTTAAATTCCTTTTTTAGAAGAGGATAATTGAACATATTGTCGAATTACTAGTATAATAGCAATCATAGCGCTTTCATTATATGGGATACGTTATGCATAATTTACTGGTAGGTGAAGAAACATGGGTAAGGATGAGAAGAAGAAACTATTTCGGAAATCGACAGGAAAAGCAGCAAAGATGGGGGAGGAGATAGAAGGAACTCGAAATAAGGATAATAATTCAAGTGAACTGAAGAGCAATAATAAAGTATGGAAACTATTAAGAAAATTCAATCCTTCAAGATCAGTCGGTGTTAAGTTATTTCTTATATTTTTCACAGCAATAGTTACGTTTGTTTTACTTGTAGGAATTATGTCTTACATAAAGGCCAAGAATACGATTGAGAATACCGCGGCGAATGCTAACAAACAGACGATTATTCAAACATCTGAGAAACTAGATATTATTCTAAAACAATATGAAGATATTTCAATGCAATTGTTTTTTGATACTGAAATGCAGCAATATATTGGAGGGCTAACGGAACCTGGAATTTCAGATTATGAGTTATTTGATACTGTTAGCAAGATTAACGGGAAATTGGGTAGTCAAGTTAATACAAACAATGCGATCAATGGCGTCTTTATTGTTCCGCACGATGAGGAAATCAAACCGATTACAAACGGAGCTATTTCCACGGATTTAGATACGGTACGTTCACAGGATTGGTTCAACTTAATAAAAGATCAGAACGGGACTATGTGGATACCAACAGAAGCAGGTGTAAAAGGAGAACCTAGCTTTAAATTTGTACGCTCGCTTAAAAGTTTGACAGGTAGGTCCCAAATATTTGTACTTGTGATGGAATTTAAACAGGATGTACTAGAAGAACAATTGAGAGGCGTTAATCTGGGTACTGGTAGTAAGTTAGAGATCGTTACTACCGATGGTCAGGTTGTTGCTTCAAGTGTGGCCGGAGAGGCAGGCAACAAGACTGAGTTTACGTTTATGGTCGATCAAGAAGAACCATCCGGTGACCTGAATGCTACAGATAAGAGTGGCAACAAAGTTCTTGCTGTGTACAATACACTTAAGACAGTGGACTGGAAAGTAATAGGGGCTATACCCACTTCAGAGCTAGTAAAAGATGCTAGAGGTATCCTTACCTTTACAATCTGGGCTGCAGTTGGGGTTGCTATCATCGCTATTCTGATAGGATTATTGTTGGTTCGCATGATTGCTCGTCCGCTTGTCAATCTGAGAAACCTATTGATGGAAGGGTCTAAGGGCAATCTTCAAGTTCGTTCCAAATATGTATCCAATGATGAAATTGGGGGACTTGCAGGAAGTTTTAATATTATGATGGAGCAAATCACTAACCTAGTGAATCAGACGAATACTACGGCGCAGGATGTTCTGGATACAGCTAGTGAACTATCAGATGCATCTAATAAGACGGCTTTATCCGCGCGTGAGATCGCTGTTGCAACGGAGGAAATTGCTAATGGTGCCAGTAGTCTTGCAACAGAAGCAGAGCGAGGTAATGAGCTAACAGAGCATATCTCGCAACAGATGCAAACGGTAATTGATGCAAACAATGAAATGGGGAAAGCTGCCCGTGATGTTGAAAATTCCAGTGAGTTAGGTACGAATCAACTAAATGACCTATTGGATCAGACACATCAGACGGAGAATATGGTTGGTTCCTTAATGAAGAAGGTAGATGGTCTTAAGGAAACTACATTATCTGTTAATAAGGTGCTTGAGGTGCTACAAAACGTAACGAAACAGACCAATATCCTATCATTGAACGCGACGATTGAGGCTGCTCGTGCTGGCGCAGCTGGAAAAGGATTTATGGTGGTTGCGGATGAGATACGACAATTGGCAGATCAATCAAGGAAGTCTATTGATATGGTAGGTCAGATTACGGATCGAATAATGGGTGAAATGAATGAAACAGTAGATGCGCTATCAGAAGCATATCCGCTATTTCAACACCAGATGACGGCTGTAAAGGAAACCAATGATATCTTTGTATCCGTACAAGGGCAAATGGGTGATTTCATTCAGCGATTAGATTCGGTAACACAGTCGATTGAAGGATTGAGCAAGACACAATCAGTCTTGTCAGATGCGATGTCGAATGTAAGTGCTGTTGCTGAAGAATCTTCTGCAACTTCTGAGGAAGTCGCTTCGCTCAGTAACGAACAACAAAGTATCGGTAATCAATTGGTACAGTTATCCGGTAAATTGGAGAATGTCTCAAGCGAACTGAAAGAGACTTTGTCACGATTTACAGTTTAACTTTAGGTTACTCAGAAAATATAGAAGGTCCCTCCATTTGGAGGGACTCTTTTTAAAATATAAGAAAGTATTCCTGTGGAGAAACAAATTTAAGGTTCGAAGAAAAATGAGTCTCTCTGTAAACTAGGTTTCGGTCGACCAAAACACGAAACATAATAACGAAGGGACTCAATAATGGATCTGGAAAGAAAAATTAATGGATTGAGAGAATTACAGAGAAAACACTGGTAATCGGAACGGACATTGCAAAAGTTAATCATGTTGCACGTACCTTTAATTATCGAGGAATGGAGCTAGGTAAATACTGTCTGTTCACTACTGGTTTCCGTTATATCATTATTACAATGAACGAGGGATTCAGGTTGTTCAAAGTACTCAATGATATCAAACTCATCAAGAAGTCCTTGCATGGTATACTTTTTTTATAAATCATGATCCTACATACTCCTTTTCAGATAAGAAAGGAAAAGAAGTGTAATAAATTCTACAAATAGTTTGCCATCCAGACTTGCATCAGATGAAACGGATAAGCGACGTAGGTTCAAGCGCTCTTGAATGCATTCTCAACAAGATCCTTGTTACGATAAATTTCAAGTGCTTCAATTGGATCTTTGATTTCATTGATATACTTAGTCTGTATCTGCTTATTCCTTTGTTGTTTGGTAGGACTTACAACCTTACAGGATTAGCAGATGTTTTTCTATTTTCAACCTTGGATTATTTCGTCAAGCACTGGTTTTGGTTTTGAGCCGTTTTTTGAAAAAAGATTCTGGGGAAATATGTAGAAAATCGTGATATGGTAAATATAAATAGTTTTTTTCGAGGAGTAATCATATGGATACAACATTACTTGTAGTAGAGGACGATATTAGTCTGAATAAGGGAATTGCGCTCACACTTGCTCAGGAGGGTGTTAGGATTAAACAAGCTCATAATTTGACTGAGGCTGAGACATTATTTTCTGCGGGTGGGATCGATTTGATCATACTCGATGTGAATCTTCCGGATGGGAGTGGCTTGGATTTCTGCGAGAAATTGCGAAGAGAATCGAAGGTTCCCATCATATTTTTGACTGCTAATGATATGGAATGTGATATTGTGACGGGCTTTGAACTTGGGGGGGACGACTACATTACCAAACCGTTTAGCTTAATGGTACTCAGAGCCCGAGTCATGGCCGTATTGAGAAGATCGGATCAACATGGCATAGATAAATTGACCATTGATCATATGACATTTGATTTCGGAAATATGGATTTTCGCAAGTCTAACCAAGCTGTGGTCCTGAGTAAGACCGAGCAGAAGTTATTGAAGATCCTTGTGATGAATAAGGGTAATATTCTAACACGAGAACAGTTAATGGATAAGATTTGGACTCAAGAAGCTGAATACGTAGATGAGAATGCGTTGACTGTGACCATTAGAAGATTACGGGGAAAACTTGAAGACGAACCATCTTCACCTAAGTACATCAAAACTGTCTATGGTCTAGGGTATATATGGGCAGGTGGTAGTGATCATGAATGAAGTTGGAGAACAAGCGTTTAACAGAGTCTACCTATGGTTCACACTCATCTTTACTATTCTAGTGTTAGGCTATACGGGTACGGTACTCTCTACATATGGTACTGATAATACAATCGGTTGGATATCATGTGTGTTCATCGTCGTCGTATTACTAACTGGAGGAGCCTCCGTGTGGATACTCAAACACAAAATTGGTAGGGTGATTCGGACACTTGACGATGTGATTGACGGAGCTATAGCGGGCCATGATCGAGTCACGGGTTATGCGGAGACCAGTATTTCATCCATGGAAAATAAATTACTCCGTTACATTGATTCCTCTACAATGCATGATAAAAAAGTTGTAGCTGAGAAGAATAAGATCAAAGAGTTAATATCCGATATCTCTCATCAGACGAAGATCCCCTTATCGAATATCGTGATGTACAGTCAACTTCTGGCCGAAAACAACCAATTGGACGATAATATTCGGGAATATATAACACAGATTAAGTCACAATCGGACAAGTTAGATTGGCTGATTCAGTCGCTCATCAAAATGTCTAGGTTAGAGACGGGAATCATTTCGATTCATGCCTCCATGTGCCCTGTCATCGAGAGTATTACTAAGGCTGTGGCACAGGTGTATAGTCGAGCGCAAGCAAAGAATATTGAAATAACAATTGACTGTGATCATACAATTCAAGCTAGACAGGATATGAAATGGACAAGCGAAGCTCTGTTCAACATCATGGAGAACGCAGTAAAGTACAGTGAACCAGAGGGGACAATACATATATCAGGACAAGCGAATGAGATGTTCATCCGATTGGATATTATGGACACAGGGATCGGAATAGATGAGTGTGAGCTTAATGACATATTCAAACGTTTCTACAGATGTAAGGCTACAAGGGAATACGAGGGTGTGGGGATTGGGCTATTTCTTGCTAGAGAAATCATAACCACTCAGGGAGGATATGTCATGGCTTCTTCCATCATGGGAAAGGGGTCGACCTTTTCAATATATTTGCTCCGATCATAGTTAGCATAGCATCTGATTGTGTCAACACTGTTATATTTCAGACATGGGAATGTTAGATTGATTTGATAGATTTAGTTTGTACTTAGAGGTACAAGCTATTTTTGTTATAGGGAGATGATCTGAAGTATTATGCCGATCTTACAAATACAAGATTTAAAGAAGTATTATGGTCAAGGTGTTCATGTTGTGAAAGCGCTAGATGGTATTTCGTTAACGGTAGAGAAGGGGGAGTTTGTTGCCATCGTTGGTACAAGTGGAAGTGGAAAAAGTACGCTCCTCCACATGCTCGGTGGGTTGGATCGGGCGACAGAAGGAAAGGTTTACGTGGACGGCAACGATATCTTGGACATGAATGACGACAAGCTGACGATTTTCAGACGAAGATCCGTAGGCTTTATATTCCAGAGTTACAATCTGATTCCTATCCTTAACGTTTATGAGAATATTGTGCTTCCGATTGAGCTGGATGGTGCGAAAGTGGACAAAGGCTATGTGGATCAGGTCATTGAGACACTAGGACTTAAGGAGAAGGTGAATAATCTCCCAGCCAATTTGTCCGGGGGACAGCAGCAGAGAGTGGCGATCGCCAGAGCCTTAGCTACGAAGCCTTCGATTATTTTAGCGGATGAACCTACGGGAAATCTGGATAGCAAGACAAGCCAAGAGGTGCTCATTCTCATGAAACAAATGAGTCAGAAATTCAATCAAACCATCGTAATGATCACCCATAACGAAGGGATTGCCCAAACCGCTGACAGAGTGATCCGTATTGAGGACGGTCAAATGGTGAGCCGCTCTGAAGCTGGTAGGGGGTGAGTTCATGATTTCTACTGGTAACGCAAAGAGTGTGTCGCATATTGCACGGAGGAGCTTAAGGGCGAATCCGATGCGAAACCTCATGATTGTGTGTGCGATTGTGCTCACCACGCTTCTGCTGACTTCGATATTTACAATGGGGCTAAGCATAAATAAATCAATGGAACTGGCCAATATGAAGACATCGGGAAGTGACTTCCATGGTAGCTTCAAATATCTTAACCAGGATGAGGTTGATAAGCTGATCAATCATCCCTCTATCAAGGAATATAGTAGAGCGACTTTGGTAGGTGTGGTTGAAAATGGTGCGTTTAAATCTAATAGGATGGAAATTAACTATGTAGACGATAACAATCCCGAACATAGCTTTATACACTTCATTGAAGGTGGGCTACCTTCTGGAGAGAATGAGATTGTTATGAATACTTGGGAGCTAGATTTGCTGGGAGCTTCTCATGAGTTAGGAACTAAGGTGAGTCTAGATATCGATATAGATGGAACTATGGGTGATAAAGTCATTTCACAGGACTTTGTATTGTCTGGTTATTTCGAAGCTGATCAATATGTCGCAATGTCCGGTTTGGCCTATGTTTCGGAAGCTTTTGTTCAGCAGAACATCGCCAACATTGACACGAAAGTATCGAAGGCAGACGGCTCCTACACCAATACGATAAGACTCGATGTGATGTTTAATAACTCTTTGGATATCGAGGGAAAGATACAAAAGGTACTGTCCGATGCCGGGGTGGATGTACCTTATGGAGTGAATTGGGCCTACTCTAGTGTATCTATATTTGAAGATTGGACAAATATGATTCCGTATGTCGTGCTAATCTTTATCACTATGCTTAGTGGGTATCTACTGATTTACAACATCTTTCACATCTCGGTCGTTCGAGACATTAAGTTCTATGGATTGCTGAAGACCATTGGAACAACGCCGAAACAGCTTAGAAAGATTATCTCTATTCAGGCTAATTGGTTATACATTGTTGCACTGCCAATTGGGTTGGCTATTGGATACGGAATCGGTTGCTGGTTGGCTCCTATGATGGCCACGTCTTTTTCCAGGACGGAGATGGAAGCTAGCTACTCGGTGAATCCGTTCATTTTCATTGGTGCTGCGTTATTTTCTTATATGACGGTTCGTATTGCGGCTAGTAAGCCGGGGCGAACGGCATCGAAGATTTCACCTGTGGAAGCAGTTAGATATGCTGGAGTTCGCAGTGGTAGCAGCAGAAAGAAAACGAAAAGATCGGTAAACGGGGCTAGGCTCTCAAGAATGTCACTGGGCAACATCTTTAGAAATAAGAAAAGGTTGTTTCTTATGCTTACCTCTCTGTCTCTGAGCATTATTCTATTCAGTATTATTTACACGGTGATTTCTTCATTCGATGTCAATAAATATTTGAATACCTTTATATCGGGTGATCTTGTAGTGAAGGAAGAGTCTTTTGATGGAAGGGGAAGAAGCACCACTGACGAATACATGTTGTCAGAAGAGGTTACTCGCGGTTTGAGTGAAATCGATGGAGTAGAGAGTCTGGATAAGGTCTATTATCAATGGGATGGACTGCCATTGGATGACACCATTCGATCTGTCCTGGAACCGTTGGGGGCTGCACCCGAACCAAATCCTGCTCTTGACGAAACATTGAAAAGTGGGGTTATAAGTATACAATTGCATGGGATTGACGGTGGTTGGTATGACGTATTGAAGCAGAGCGAGATCATAGAGGGTACATTTGATCGTGAAAAGTTTGATTCAGGTCATTATGTCATGCTTACGGAAGCGATAATTGCTGAAGATGTAAATACCAAGTACTATCACCCAGGTGATAGTATCAAGCTGGGAAGCGCAAAAAAAAGCTATGAGGTCATGGCAGTATTGAAACTGGAATCGTTATATGCGGCGGGAGCTCAAAGGTATTCATCATTTGGTTTTAACGTCTATCTCCCGGCAAAGGAAATGAAATCCACCTTTGCCGACGCGCAAATTCTCTCCGCTACCTTGCATGTGAATCCAGCTAAATTGGATCAAGTAGACCGTACCGTAAGGGCTATAGCTGAATCTACAACAGGTCTTAATGTGAAATCGAGAGAGGATTACAGGAAGGAAATGGCCGGATTTATGACTATCTTTAAAACGGTAGGTTACGGCTTAAGTTTTATTATCGCATTGATCGGCGTACTTAATTATATCAATACCGTTATTACTGGCGTAGTCTCTCGTCGCAATGAATTTGCGATCTTAGAAAGTATCGGAATGACCAAGAAGCAGATGAAGAGGATGTTAGTGTACGAAGGGTTTTACAGCATTCTTTTGACAGCCCTTATTATTGGGACGCTTGGAATGTTTCTGACCTGCAAAATCGCAAAGAGTGTAGCGGATAATCTGGAATTTACCGTGTTCAGGATGAATGTCTGGCCCATTGCCGCTGTTATACTTGTCCTGATCGTGATTGCCTATATCGTAACGATTAGCGCTTATCGCATGCTGTCCAAGGCAACCATCGTCGAGAGACTGCGGGAAGCGGAGTAGATTGATTAAGCGGCCAATGTGGCTTCTTTTTGAAAATATAAGAAAGGGAAGCAGCGTAAGTCATCCACAAGTTTATAGCATCAACAAAGGAACATATCGTCAGAGGTAAATAGGTTTAAGGTTTGACAAGCTTAGTTCATAGGAAACGCTTTGATAAACGAAGCACGGATAGGCTGGAGGAATTTTATACTAAAGGGCCTCGACCCCGTAAGAAAGCTAACCTGGCCTCGACCCCGTAAGAAAGCTAACCTGGCCTCCACTCCTTGAGAGGTAGAACGAAGGAATGTAAGGGCATAGACCCCGAGAGACATGGGAGGGTAACCGCAAGGGTGTACATGGAGATCTGAGTGCGACCATAGGATTTTAAAGCAAGGTTTACCCCACCTATGTTCCTGCCTAGGAGTTAATCCTAAATATTCACTATACGTCAACTATTATCCAAGTTGGCTTCGTAGGTCAAAGATGAAATCCCAAGAAAAAGTGAGAAAAACAGAGAAAACCTTAATTTATTGAGGGAGTATAAGTTTCACTCGATACTCTATCTCTTATATTTCGACAGAACCGGCTATACCGTCCTTGAAAAAGGACGGTATAGCCGGTTCTTATTACTTAATTTAGAAGATATCACTCTAATTGGTGTTTGATATATATTGGCATCCTACAGCAATATGTTTGGATTTTTCAATGCTCTCTTAAGGAGGTAAGGTAGTGAACTTAAATCTAATTATGGCTATTAACACGTAGAAAGGGAAACACTATAAGTAAAAAAGTAAAAGAGGAATGTTTATGAATCTCCAGCAAAAGAAACGAATCTTTTACAGTTTAGTGATATTGACAGGAATGATAATTATACTATTGTCTCGACTGGTATATATTCAATTATTTATGAGGACGATGCTATTACCCAATAGTAAATATACGCTCCAAGAAATGTCCGTACTCCAAAGGGAACGAGCAATCGTGCTTGATTCTGGTCGAGGGACATTTACTGATCGACATGGCGAGTCATTAACGGATGAAACGATTCCAGCAGCTATATTATTTCCCATTGATCGTGACACAATGAAGGGCGGACCGATGGAATCAAGGCTAGAGAAGATTGCAGAAAGTTTAGAGACAAGTACGCTCTCTTTTTATCAGATATGGCAGGATTTACGAGAGCCTTCAGTATGGCGAAGTAACGTAGGGGATGAACCTATGTCTCTAAACGTATCGCAGGCTAACCTCATTACACAAATGGACGTAAGCGGTGTTAAAGTGTTACCTTTTCGAAAACGGTATAACGATAACCTATCAGGGATGCAATGGTTGGGATACTTATCACATTCGGCTGAGAAGTCAGCCCTTACGAATAATATGGGATGGAACCTGAAGCGCGGGGGAGCAGGGCTTGAGAAGACACTAGAGCCGCTTCTAAAGGGGATTGGACCAACCATTGCTTATTATACGGTGGATGGAAGGAACAAACCGCTATCTGATGCTGGTATTCGTGTGAAGGCTCCGAATAATCCGTACTATCCATTACGTTTTACAACGACGATCGACAAGCGTCTCCAGCAACAAATTGAGAAGCTTACGAAACAATCGGGAATGAAACAGGGAGCGGTAGTCGTTCTAGACGCGCATAATGCAGATATTATGGCAATGGTGTCTGTTCCTTTCTACAATCCATTAGCGATTCATCCGGAAATAGGCGAATGGAATAACAAAGCAATACAAGCTACGACACCTGGCTCTATATTTAAAACAGTCATTGCAGCTGCTGCTTTGGAGGCGGGAGTAACATCACCTAATGAAAAGTTTTATTGTAATGGTCATCATAAGAAGTATGGATTATCCTGTTGGAAAGAAGAGGGCCATGGTACTTTAGCTCTTGGGCAGGCTTTTGCGGAGTCTTGTAATATTGTATTTGCCACTTTAGCAGAGAGGCTTACATCAGCACAGATTGAAGGAACTGCTCAGGCACTTGGTATGGGAAGAAGGATAGGGTGGGAGCACAAGGATATCCTTGGATATTCCGTGTTAAAGCCTTTGGATCATGAAGAAGAAGGAACAATCTTTGACTCTGCCTCTTTACATGATGGCGGGGTGAGGGCTCAGACTGGCATTGGACAGCGGGATGTGACAATGACGCCATTACAAGCGGCTAATTTAGTTGTGACACTACTTAATAGAGGTCAGGTTCAAGCACCGCGAATTCTAGAACGAATCTCTTATCATAATGGACAGGTTATGAAGAAGTTGACTCCGCATGCTTATCCGAGTACTGAGAGTAGCATATCACCGGAAACAGCAAGGCTCCTTAGATCATGGATGAGAAAGGTGGTCACAGAAGGTACGGGACAATCTTTAGCTCATGCTGAATGGCCACTAGCTGGTAAATCTGGAACAGCACAAGTTGTATTAAAGGGTAACCCTAAGAACAATCAATGGTTCATAGGGTATGGCCCTGTAGATCAGCCGAAATATACCGTTGCGGTGTTATTCCAGAATGTAGCTCCTGATACACACAACAAAGCAACGGCACTTTTCGGTCAAATTATGGGGGTGTTATCGTCAGCTACAGATACCTTATCCGCTTCCGCTACTGGTCGTTGATTCATATCGAATGGGGATACTTCAAATTCTTCTTGCGGCAGTCTAATCCACTTTAGAAGATATCCTTGTTGCAACAATTCTTTGATCAGAATGAGTAGTATTGGAGAAAGAATTAACCCAGTGATTCCGAATAAAGACAGTGAAATGATCATAAACGAGAGCATTAAGAAAGCAGAGGTTACACCAATGGAATTGCCTGAAATTTTGGGTTCCAACAATTGACGCGTGATCAAGACAACAACGAGTAGTACGCACAAGCCAATAGCAAGGCTAGTATTTCCCACAACGAATAAATAGATAATCCATGGAATGAAAATGACCGGAATCCCAACTAGAGGAAGAATATCAAGCATCGCACAGATTAGGGCTAGTGTTAAAGAATTTCCTGTGTTTAATATTAAAAATCCGATATATAAAAGAACGAAGGAAATCAAGATCATGATCATCTGGGCTTTGAGATAAGAACCAATAGATTTAAACACATTCTCCTTTAGAAAAATGAAGGCGTTCTTGATCGTCTTAGGTGACTTATCGCTAGCAATACGACGCCAGCTGTCAATCTCAACACTTAGGAAGAAAGCTAGAATAATTGCGATCCCAAAGTTGGCAAGGAAAGATGAAAAGGAACTAAAAATAGAAATAAAATATTTGAAAGAATTCACTAATAAACCGGAAGCAAAGTCAGTTAATAGCGTGAAATATTCATTGGCCTTTTCTAAAATGCTTGGTGGAAGAAGGTCTATTTTGGTATGTAGAAATTCCATTGAGTATGTGAACTGTTGTTGAATGATCATCGTATAATGAGGTAGATTATCCTGTAGATTTGAAATCTGAGATATTACGATGAGTCCAACGCCTAGAAGCATTCCAAGAATGACGAGCACAAACAACAGCACAGAAATGGCAGATGATAATGCTTTATTTAATCCCTTTTTATGAAGAAACTTAGCAAGTGGTTCGATCAATAAGAAAATAATAAAGGACAAAAATACGGGTGCGGCTAGTTGGTATAACTTACTGAAGATATACATGGTCAAAAAAACGGTCAAAGCAATGAGTGCGATATCGAAAAGTGTACGCCAATACTTCTTATAAAGAGGAAGCATAGTTAAATCTCATCTCCTTTAGACAAATGATAATAGATCGCTCGTTTCATTGTACATGATTTTTTAAAAAACACCTATTTGATTGCTAATTATGATAAAATAATAAATAGTGATTTTTGCCGAACATAATAAAAAATTGGCTTTCTAACTAAAGAACAGCACAACAAAGTCAATCAGAGAAAAGATGGTGAATGGGTGTGCAGACTTTGATGCTATGGTTATTTTATATTTCATCCTTCTATGCATTTATCCCGGGTATGATCACCCGAATATTCGGATTTAGAGTGTTTCGTAAAGGAAAGAGTGAAAGAGAATTTGCACTTACTTTTGATGATGGACCTGATCCTCGTTATACGCCACAATTGTTAGATTTGCTCAAGCGATATGATGCTAAGGCGACTTTTTTTGTAGTTGGAATAAATGCCGAACAACATCCTGAGTTATTAAAAAGGATGCATGAAGAAGGACATCTTATTGGGATTCATAACTACATACACAAGTCTAATTGGTTTATGCGACCTGTAAGTGTGCGCAAACAGATTAAGATGACAGCTGAAATCATATTCTCCATAACGGGGGAATCGGCAACCTACTATCGCCCACCTTGGGGGATTCTGAATATGTTTGATGTCTATAAACGTGGTCAATATAAAATAGTATTATGGTCATCTATGTTCGGTGATTGGCGCGAGAAGACGGGTGCGGACAAATTAGAGAAGCGGATGTTAAATAAGCTTAAACCTGGGGAAGTTATGGTTCTTCATGATTGTGGATCGACAGTCGGTGCTAATCCTGATGCACCTAAGCAAATGTTAATAGCGCTGGAGCGAGTACTGCAAGAAGCAGAACGTCGGCAATTGCAAAGTATTCGTATTGACGAGATGATTAAATCTACGGAGAATACTCCGGAGAGTAAGCTATCCATTGGGAAGCAAATCATTGTTAAGCTCTGGTTAATGTGGGAAGCGGTGTTCCATTTCATCTTCCAGCTTAAGACAGTAACACCGACAGATCCATTTCTTCATTATCGGCTTCGTCGCTATAAGGGGGAAACGGTAATTCTAGATAATGGCTCAACGTTAGAAAAGGGTGCTACTATTGTTGAGTTACATTTTGATAATCAGAAGTTATTTCGGATAGGTGTGAACTCACGGTCAACAGTGCATTTGGCCATTCAGATGATTCGTACAATGGAGAAAGAATTACCGACATTAGCCTATCAGTTAATGGACAATGCTGAATTAAGGGATACGAGGGCACTCTATGGTGTAAGTATGATTAATCGTGGACCTGAGAAGTTTGGTTTCAGCATTCGTGATTTACCAAATGGTTGGTTCGCTAAATCAACAACGGTATATCTGAAGATTCTAATGAGTGTTATACATCCAACAGGTCAGAATCGATTGAAGGAAGCACCAGCTAAGTTGGTTCCCAAGATGATCATTATGCCCATAGATCATCTGTATGAACATTATGCAGTTAATGGATCACATCGTAAGGCGAATTCAGAAATAATAAATAAAATCATACCTACGGATAGTTCGGAATTATTGAATGTACCACAATAATCCTCATCACGGATAGATAACGGAATAGCATTTGCGAAGTTTACGATGGAGTACACTTTTCGAATACATGTTTAATAGAGCAAGGGGAGTGCTCCATTAGTAGAAAAGTCTACTAATGGGGCACTCCCCTTGTTTTGTTTGAAATAGTATTAGATCTTAAGCACAGCGCCGGAACTTGCATTGGTTACTAATTTAGAATAACGAGCAAGATATCCAGTTTTCACTTTTGGTTCGAAACCTTTCCAATTCGCGCGACGACGTTCAAATTCTGCATCATCGATTTCAAGTTGAATGGTACGATTATTCAAGTCAAGCTCAATGATATCGCCATCTTCAACGAAGGCGATAGGTCCACCCTCAGCAGCTTCTGGAGAAATATGTCCAATACTTATTCCACGGGAAGCACCTGAGAAGCGACCATCGGTGATGAGACCTACTTTGGCACCTAGCCCCATACCGACAATTTGCGAAGTTGGAGCAAGCATTTCTGGCATACCTGGTCCGCCTTTTGGACCTTCATAGCGAATAACAACGACATGTCCTTCTTTAACCTTACCATTGGTAATTCCGTGTAGCGCCTCGTCCTGTGAATCGAAGCAGATGGCTGGTCCCTTGTGGTAGCCGCCGACGGAAGCATCAACAGCACCAACCTTAATGATGGAACCTCCAGGTGCTATATTACCGAATAAGACTGCAAGACCACCACGTTCGGAATGTGGATTGTCTAGTGGATGGATGACATTGTGGTCAATGATTTCGCAACCTTCAACATTCTCACGTAGCGTTTTAGCAGATACAGTAATACAGTCTCCGTTAATCGCACCTGGTTTCTTCAGTAGTTCATTTATAATTGCACTTACGCCACCTGCATTGTGAAGGTCTTCGATATGCCAGTCTGAAGCAGGAGCAAGTTTCGCTAAATGAGGCACGCGATTAGCTACTTCATTAATACGTTCAATCGGGTACTCAAGACCAGCTTCATGTGCTAGCGCTAGTGTGTGTAATACGGTATTTGTAGAACCACCCATTGCCATATCTAGTGCAAATGCATTATCAAGAGCATCCATAGTAACGATATCTCTAGGTTTGATATCAAGATTGATCAGTTCCATTAGTTGTGTAGCAGATTGTCTAACGAAATCCTTCCGTTCTTCAGCAACGGCAAGGATCGTTCCATTACCTGGTAGTGCAAGTCCAAGTCCTTCAGCGAGACAGTTCATAGAGTTCGCTGTGAACATACCGGAACATGATCCACAGGTAGGGCAACCGAATTGTTCCAGTTCTAGCAAACCTTCATCAGATAAAGTACCAGCTTGATGTGCACCAACACCTTCAAAAACAGAGGTAAGGGAAATCGAGCGACCGGTACTGTCTTTGCCAGCTTTCATAGGTCCACCACTAACAAAGATGGTTGGGATATTCACGCGAAGCGCACCCATCATCATACCTGGTGTGATTTTGTCACAGTTAGGGATACAAACCATACCATCGAACCAGTGAGCTGAAACAACCGTTTCTACTGAATCGGCGATAATATCACGGCTCGGTAGAGAGTAGCGCATACCGATATGCCCCATGGCAATCCCGTCATCAACACCAATGGTATTGAATTCAAAGGGAACACCTCCGGCTTCACGGATAGCTTCTTTAACTATCTTGCCGAATTCCTGAAGGTGGATATGTCCTGGAACGATGTCAAGATAAGAGTTACATACCGCTATAAATGGTTTGCCGAAATCTTCTTCCTTTACGCCTGCCGCCCGTAATAAACTGCGGTGAGGAGCACGGTCGAAGCCTTTCGTAATCATATCTGAACGCATTTTTTTCGGTCGCATAATGTCTAATTCCCCCAAATGAATTTATAGTATTTCCCGCATGAGCGCAGTTACACAACAGAGTAAACACCTAGTTGGTTTTTAATGAGTCTATCATAAATGTTATGCTATTTCTAGCAATTGACATGGAAAAGGAAGACACTACCCCTAATTATATAAATAGAGGTAGTGTCAAATAATCTGAGTGAAACGAATAGGCCTATTATCTAAGAACGGCGGAATGCTCGATTCTCTAAATGAATGATCCAATGAATAGACGGTTCCACTAAAGGATGTGTAATACGTCTGACAAATGGTTGCGCTAATAGTATCGTTAGAGCTATAGCGGTAATGACGAGTAGTACCGCTGATTCAGTAGTATTAATATGTTGATATAATCCAGATATATTAGCCAACCTAATAATAAATCCGTGTAGTAGGAACACATAGAGCGTACGACGACCCATGTCGGTTATCCGACTTTCGATCATAGGAATCCAAGCCATAAAAGCAGCGGCAGAGATGAATTGAAGAATATAAAGAGCGATGCGGAATATTCCTGCATACCATTCATGTTGACCAAGTTGTATAAAAGTCATGCTTCCAAATAACCAACCTGCAGGGATATTTAACCCCCATATACCAAGAATAACAAAGAGACCAAGGGATACAAAGACGAAGCCCCTTTTTCTCCAAGTAGTGATTAACTGCTTGAATGCAGAGAAATTAAAATGGGTTCCTATAATAAAAAAAGGTAGAAAAACAAAAGTTCGACTGATGCTGAGCCACACGCCATCAAACGGTAAGTAACCTACTAATACGCCTAGAGTCAAGGATAGTATTATTTGTTGAGTGGGGGAAAGTTTTCTCATCGATATCGATATCAGACGCCAACAAATGTGACTTGCTAGAAACCATAACAATAAATAGGGTGCAAAAAAAGAATGATGGGTATTAGTAACATGAAAAACGGTATAATTTAGAAAGGAATAAATGCTTTGGAAAATAATATACTGTAAGCCGATTTGTATTAATGTTCTTCGACCTATTGTACCTGTTAAACTTGATTTGGCGAAGTAGCCTGTGACTAGAACGAATAACGGCATATGAAAGGTGAGAATCCATAGAAATAATTGATGAAGGCCGCTCATTTGTAGGATTACTGGTTCGATAGCGTTAGCTACAAATACTGTAACAATAAGTAGAAATCGTAAGTTGAGAAAGTAAGTCTCGCCTTGTTTAACAATTTGAGTATCCATGAAGTCGTCCCCCGTCGTCCTATCCAAAGGTATTTGTATCTCTAAAGGTTCTTATTTATCTATAATTTAAAATTACTACTTTCCCATCAAAACGATTGTGATATACATCACATTGGTAAACGCTCTCATTCTGGGCAGTTGTGTCGGAATAATGAACTAAATTTATCAGCCCTAAGCATTGACAACTTCGTAGGTTCGTTCGACAATAAGAAGAGGACGAATACATAGAGGAGGATATTTCATGCAAGCGTTTACGAAGCTGAATCCGGAAATTATTACATTCGGAGAAAGTATGGGTCTTTTTACGGCACAGGATTCTCGAGGCTTAGAATATGCTTCAACATTATCTAAATCGTTTGGCGGAGCAGAGAGTAATGTTGCTATCGGTGTTTCACGTTTAGGGCATCGCGCGGGTTGGTTTGGAAGACTAGGGAATGACCCATTAGGGAATATGATCTATAAGTCAATTCGTGGTGAGGGAGTAGATGTATCTCAGGTCTTGTTTAGTGAAGAGGAGCCTACTGGTTTAATGATTCGTGAAAACGCCTCCGGCAAATCCTCAGTGCATTATTATCGTAAGGGATCAGCAGCAAGTCGGATGATGCCTCATCATTTGGATCCTGTGTATATTGAATCTGCGAGTATACTACACGTAACAGGAATTACTGCTGCTATCAGTGCGTCTGGCCTCGAAACCGTTGAAGCAGCAATCGATATCGCGAAAAAGTCTGGTGTTAAAGTTAGCTTCGATCCCAACTTACGTTTAAAGTTATGGTCATTGGAAGAGGCACGTCCTGTTCTTCTTCGTCTTGCAGAGAAAGCGGATTATTTCCTCCCAGGACTTGATGAACTTCAACTATTATATGATACAGATGATAATTCCTACATATTCGAGAAACTCTCACAGTTACGAGGAATCTCGATTATAAAGGGAGGACCAGATTTGACTTATGTACTGGAAGCAGGGGTTCTTAGCGAAGTTCCATATTTCAAAGCAGAGCAGGTATTAGATACAGTGGGTGCAGGCGATGGGTTCTGTGCCGGTTTTCTAGCAGGTCTGCTTAAAGGGTACTCAGCGATTGAGGCTACGCGACTTGGTAATTTAATGGGATCTATGGTCATTCAAGCAGTGGGAGATTGGGAAGCGTTACCTACTTGGGTACAAGTGGATGCTCGTTTGAATAATAAGGCTCATATTGAAAGATAATGTACGAAATACTAATATAATTAGGATTAGGAGTTGTCATTGTGAAAAAGATTCAACTTATTCAAAAGATGATTGATAGTGGTGTTGTTGCGGTATTGAGAGGGAACTCTGCGGATGAAGTTGTGGAAATGGCAGAGCAGGCTATTGCTGGTGGAATTAAAGCTATTGAAGTAACACTGACCGTGCCTGGAGCGTTACATGCGATTGAAAAGCTAAGCCAGATATATCATTGGAATGCGACTGATCCGTCTAAATTTGCTATAATTGGGGCAGGTACGGTGTTAGAACCACAAACGGCACGTGCCGCGATACTCGCAGGATCTGAATTTGTTGTTGCACCATCATTGAATCCAGAAACAATTAAAATTTGTAATTTATATCGTATACCTGTCTTGCCTGGATTAATGACATTAGCTGATGTACAACAAGCGTTGGAGCTTGGCGTTGATATCATGAAATTATTCCCGGGTAATCTATTTGATCCATCGATCATCAAAACTATGAAAGGTCCTATGCCTCAAGCGAACTTCATGCCATCAGGAGGCGTGTCACTCTCGAATCTAGGTGAATGGATCAAAGCAGGTGCTGTGGCAGTAAGTATAGGATCAGATCTTACAGCAAAAGCGGTTAAGACGGGGGACATGAATCAAGTGCGCCTAAGAGCTGAGCAATATATGGACGCTTATCATCTAGCAAAAGGAACGAATTAAACTTGGATTGAATGTTCAAAGATATGGGAGCGAAGGAGGTACAACTCATATGACACAAATCGAAACGTTGGCCTCTTGGATTCAAGAGAACAGTAGAATTGTATTTTTTGGAGGAGCAGGAACATCAACAGAGAGTGGAATCCCCGATTTCCGTTCTGCTGCAGGGTTGTATCAAAGCGAGCAACATTCGCCCTATCCGCCCGAAGTGATGCTTAGTCATCATTTCTTTATTGAACATCCAGAAGTGTTCTATGATTTCTATCGTAGCAAGATGATCCATGAGTACGCATCCCCCAATGCTTGTCACGAATTACTGGCTGCTCTCGAGAAGCAAGGGAAGTTACAGGCTGTTATTACGCAAAATATTGACGGACTACACCAAAAAGCAGGAAGCTCAAACGTATTAGAATTGCATGGATCTATTCATCGCAACTATTGTATGGGCTGTTCACAGTATTATGATCTGGGAGCTATTATCACTAGTCAAGCAAAGGTTCCGCGTTGTTCAACCTGTGATGCTGTCATTAAGCCAGATGTCGTATTGTATGAAGAACCACTAGACCAGCAAATATTGTACCAGTCGATTGAGGCGATCTCAACGGCAGATCTACTTATCATTGGTGGTACTTCGTTGACTGTTCATCCTGCAGCGAACTTGATATCTTATTTCCAAGGAAATCGGACGATTCTTCTCAATGTAGATCCAACGCCTTACGATGAGCAAGCTGATTTACTTATTACGGATCCCATTGCAGAAGTGATGGCTAAGGTAAGTAAGCTATTATAAGTATGACTTTTTGAACACACAATTATAACTACTATATTTCGCAAATAGAAGGGTGGATATGTCATGGTGTATATCGCAAATGAAGAACGTTACTCCAAGATGAAGTATAACCGTAGCGGTCGTTCTGGACTTAAGCTTCCAGCGGTCACTTTAGGTCTATGGCATAATTTCGGTGGCATAGACACATATGAGAATGCACGAAGTATGATCAGAAGATCATTTGATTTAGGTATCACACACTTCGATTTAGCTAATAATTATGGTCCTCCTGCTGGTTCAGCGGAAGAGACATTCGGTAGAATATTGGCACAGGATTTGAAGCCCTATCGTGATGAGTTGCTGATATCCTCCAAGGCTGGATACTATATGTGGCCTGGTCCTTACGGGGAATGGGGTTCACGTAAAAATTTAGTGTCTAGTCTAGATCAGTCATTGAAGCGGATGAATCTAGAGTACGTAGATATTTTCTATTCCCATCGATTTGATCCAGAGACACCGCTTGAAGAGACGATGATGGCGTTGGATCATATCGTTCGTTCTGGCAAAGCACTGTATATAGGTATTTCTAATTATACAGCTGAACAAACGGCAGAAGCGATAGCTATTCTGAAGCAATTAGGTACACCACTTCTTATCCACCAACCAAGTTATTCCATGCTAAATCGTTGGATTGAGAAAGGACTACAGGATGTATTGGAAGAGAATGGAGTTGGAAGTATAGCATTCTCCCCTCTTGCTCAAGGTTTGCTTACGAATAAATATTTGAATGGTATTCCAGAGGATTCACGGGCAGCAAGTTCATCCGTCTTCCTAAATGAGAGTAACATTACACCAGAGGCACTACGAAAAGTACGTGCACTCAATCAATTAGCAGCTGCAAGAGGTCAGAGTCTAGCTCAACTTGCATTGTCATGGGTACTTCGCGGTGGAAAAGTAACATCTGTATTAATTGGAGCAAGTCGTGTCAGTCAGATTGAAGATAATGTGGCTGCATTAGACAATCTAGAATTCACTCAAGAAGAACTGGATCGGATTGAGAATATCCTTAAGACAGAGAACTAAGTGCGATCACAAGATACGCGAATAAAGAAAGCTTGCTTATTCTTCTTAGAAGGATGGCAGGCTTTCTTTTATAGATCATAATTTCTGTCTTATAATCTGAATTTGTCGTCCAGTTTCATTACGATACATGCTGGGTGACATGCCGCAGAATCGTTTGAATTGACGAGAGAAGTAGAGAGCATCTGTTAGCCCAACGGATGATGCGATCTGCTCAATTGAGAGTTCAGGACGTTCACGTAGTAGCTGACGTGATTTATCGATCCGTAGCTTCAATAAATAAGTTACTGGGGAGAATCCTGTTTCTTTCTTGAAAATCCTGGAAAGATAAGCGCGATTGTATCCAAGGCTATCACACATCTGTTCAATGGATACTGGGTGTGCGAATTGTGTAGACATATACATAATCATCTGCTTAACGGTCCGTTGAACTTGGGATTCTGTGCCAGTAAGCCGTGAGTGGCTGGACAACTCATTTTGTGCTTCAGCAAGAATGAGGTATAGATAACCAAGGGATGTCATATGAGCACTTTCCTTTTTAGTATAGAAAGCTTCTTGTATTTGAGCTATGGAGGAGGCAATTGTAGATTTATCTTTCGTAGAGGTGAATACGGACTGATCCACTAGGAAACCAGCGGATTCCACCCGTTGTTGCGCTTCCTGCCCAAGAAAGGCTGTCCAGCGATAGCACCAAGGTTGCTCTATATCCGAGACATAGCTGACTAATTGCCCTGGATGGATGAGGAAACAGGAACCTTCATGTAGTTCATAGGTATGTTGCTCGGTTCGAAAGATTCCCTTTCCACTCTCCACATAATGTAGTAAGTAATGATCATAGATTTTTGGACCTAATGCATGTAATGAATCTGTTTGACTCTCCCCAGCAAAAAGTACATGAAGTGAATTGTCATTGTGGGAGACTGGATTAGCAGCTACTGAATAGGTTGAATGAAGTGACATAGGAGTATTATTCCTCTCTTCGTTACTGATATGAATGTGAATGACATGAGTTCATTATAGATCTAAAGGTCACATTTATCCATATTAAGCACACATGATTGCATTATCAAAGTGGATGGTATCTTTTATACTTAGTGTAGGTCATAACGATATTGAAAGGATAGGTGAGTGCTAATGAGTATTCAACAACTGAAGGAAACGTTCATAAGTAAATTTGGAAAAGGTCATCATCCAGAGCGGGTGTTTAATGCACCAGGTCGAGTGAATTTGATTGGTGAGCATATTGATTATAATGGCGGTTATGTTCTGCCGGCTGCACTTGAATTTGGTACGACGCTTATTATTAGAGAAAGAGATGATGATAAAATTCACCTTTCTTCTGGCAATATTTCATTTGAATTGACATTAGATATAGACAATATAGGTAACGAAAAAACAGGTGAATGGGTTGATTATCCTATTGGTGTTCTTGTCGAACTGAGCAAGATTGGATGCAAGTTAACGAAAGGATATGACTTGTACTTCAATGGTGAAATTCCCAATGGAGCAGGACTCTCATCATCGGCGTCCCTTGAAGTAGTAACTGCATATGCGATTTTGACGTTGGAAGGACAAGAAACGGACACCGTAGAAATCGCACGTTTATCCCAAAGAGCAGAGAATCAGTATGTAGGCGTGAATTCCGGCATCATGGATCAATTCGCAGTGGCGAACGGCAAGCAAGATCATGCTATTCTACTCATGTGCGATACATTGGAATATAAACATGTTCCTTTCCGCACGGGTTCATACAAGCTAGTGATTGGGAATACGAACAAACGTAGAGGGCTCGTGAATTCTGCCTATAATGAACGTCGACATCAATGTGAAGTCGCATTAGATATTCTGAAACAGGAAGTTCCATCATTGGAATACTTGGCACATTTAAAGCCAGAACAATTCGAAACATTGCAGACTCATATTCAAGATGAGACGGTAAGACGTCGGGCTCAGCATGTTATTGAAGAGAATCAACGGGTACTTGATTCCGTGGAAGCGCTAAGTAAGAATGATCTTGAAACATTCGGTCAATTCATGAATCAATCTCATGATTCCTTACGAGATTTGTATGAAGTGAGTTGTACAGAGTTAGATGTGATGGTGGAAGAGGCACAGAAGATTGCTGGTACACTTGGCGCGCGGATGACAGGTGCTGGGTTCGGTGGCTGTACAGTATCATTGGTGCATGAAGATTCCGTGGAACAATTTGTGCAGCAGGTCGGCGATCACTATAAAGCTAGAACTGGACTCGAAGGCGAATTCTATGTGTGCGGTGTAGGCGATGGCGTGAAAGAATTAAAGGAGGAGATCTAATATGGCTATTTTGGTAACAGGCGGAGCTGGGTATATTGGTTCACATACCGTGGCTGCATTACTGGATATTGGTGAAGAGGTCGTTGTGATTGATAGTCTACAAACAGGCCATCGCGAGGCTCTACTTGGAGGTAAGCTGTACGAGGGAGATTTACGAGATAAGGAGTTGCTTGCGAAGCTATTCAGTGAGAATGAGATTGATGCGGTCATTCATTTCGCAGCGAATTCCCTTGTCGGCGAAAGTATGCAGAATCCAGTGAAATATTATGATAATAATGTATTCGGTACATTATGTTTGCTTGAAGCGATGGATGCTGCGAATGTTCGTAAAATTGTATTCTCTTCGACTGCTGCAACCTATGGTGAACCAGAGAAGGTACCTATTGTAGAAGGTGATCGGACAGAGCCAACGAATGTCTACGGTGAGACCAAGCTGATGATGGAACGTATGATGTCATGGTTTGATAAAGTGCTAGGAATTAAATATGTGGCACTGCGTTATTTCAATGCAGCTGGTGCACATGAGAGTGGCCGTATTGGTGAAGATCACCGACCAGAGAGCCATCTGATCCCACTAGTATTGCAAGCTGCTCTGAAACAACGTGAGAACATTGCTGTATTCGGTGAGGACTACCCGACACCAGATGGTACTTGTGTTCGTGATTATATTCATGTGAGTGATCTGGCAGATGCCCATTATCGTGCGGTAACTTATTTGAGAAGTGGTCAAGATAGCAATGTATTCAATCTTGGGAATGGACAAGGATTCTCTGTCAAAGATGTGATCGAAACGGCTAAGAAAGTAACTGGTCTTGATATTCCTGTAGTGACTCAGGAACGTCGTGCCGGTGATCCTGCTGTATTAGTAGCTTCATCGGAGAAGGCACGTACCGTTCTTGGTTGGAAGCCATCACATGATAGTCTTGAGAATATTATTCAAAGTGCTTGGAGCTGGCATCAGTCTCACCCACAAGGGTACGGAGAATAAGGGGGATGAACATGGATATTGCAACTAGAACTCCTGAACAGGATGAAGCTTTACATGCTATTGAGCGTCTTGTACATTTTTCTTATCAGCATAATTTATTGAAACAAGAAGATATTGATTATAGTCGCAATATGCTGATGGAGCTGTTTCGTTTCAGTGAACCATTCGCAGGAGAAGTAGATTATTCACATGCTGGAAGTCCACAGTTCATGATTGATGTATTGATCAACTATGGATATGAACTAGGGCTAATTCCTGAGAATAGTGATACTTATCGGGATTTGTTAGATGCCAAAATCATGGGATTTCTGATGGCCCGTCCATCTGAAGTGATTGCGGAGTTTGAAGCTATTTCGGCTGAACGTGGGATTGAGGCGGCCACAGATATCTTTTACAAATTGAGCATAGATTCCAACTACATTCGTATGGACCGTGTGGCCAAAAATGTCTACTGGAAGCAGGAGACGGCTTATGGCGATATTGAAATGACCATTAACTTGTCTAAACCGGAGAAGAATCCGAAAGAGATCGCAATGGCTAAGCTACTGCCGCCTCCTGTCTATCCAAAGTGCCAACTATGTCGGGAGAATGTGGGGTATGCAGGGCGTATTAACCACCCAGCACGTCAGAATCTCCGGGTTATTCCCTTAGAGATGAACGGGGAACCTTGGTATTTCCAATACTCTCCATATGTTTATTATAATGAGCATTGTATTATTTTTCACCGTGATCATGTACCTATGAAGTTGACTAAGGATACATTGAAAAGACTTCTATCTTTCGTAGATGTAATGCCACATTATTTCATCGGATCGAATGCGGATTTACCGATTGTAGGTGGCTCAATCCTGACACATGATCATTTCCAAGGTGGTCGTCATACGTTCCCGGTACAGAATGCACCTAAAGAAGTGACGTTCACGCACAACCATTACCCAGGAGTATCTGTAAGTATTGTGAAATGGCCGATGTCCGTATTGCGCCTTACGTCACAAGATAGTGAGATCCTGCTCGAGAGTGCCAATGATATCTATGAATCTTGGAAACAATATAGTGATCCAGATGTAGATATTGTGGCTTTTACAAAGAATGAGTTAGGGGAGGACATCCCTCATAATACCGTTACCCCAATTGTTCATCGTACAGAAGATGGCGCATATGAAATGGACTTGGTGTTGCGTAATAATCGTACTAATGAACAGTATCCAGATGGAATCTTCCACCCTCATCCAGAAATGCATCATATTAAGAAAGAGAATATCGGCTTGATCGAAGTGATGGGTCTAGCTATATTGCCAGGAAGACTAAAAGAAGAGTTGGATCTGGTAGCAGATATTCTAAGTGGTGATGAAGTGCTATATACATCTGCTACAGCTGGAGAAGTTCCTGTGTTGGATCAGCATTTGGAGTGGATTGAGAAGCTTCTAGCAGAACATGGCAATCAGTTCAGTAAAGATGCGGCTGTGCAATTGGTTCAGCATGAAGTTGGCGATAAATTTGTAGAAATTCTGGGCCATGCTGGCGTCTATAAGAGAACAGAAGCAGGGCAGCAAGCGTTTAAGGCATTTCTACAGCATTTGGGATATAACGAATCCTAATATAATGAGTGACAATGACCGTTCTTCTAATTTAGGTGAGAGTTCAAAAGGTGACTTTTTGAACAACCCCTTAGGAAGGACGGTTTGTTCCTGTATAGGGAAAGGTTTATACTATAGGTGCGAGTTCAAAAGATGATTTTTTGAACAACCTTTATAGGTGCAATGGAATATCAATAATTATTGGAGGCGAGACATATCATGATAGCATTTGAATTTAATAATCCGACCAAGCTAATCTTTGGAAGAGGGACGCTTGCTGCACTTAAAACGGAAGTTCCTAAATATGGGATGAAAGTATTATTTCTTTATGGTGGAGGTAGTATTAAGCGGAGTGGTCTCTATGACAATGTTATATCGTTGTTAAATGAGATTGGGGCTGAAGTTACTGAGCAAGGGGGAGTAGAACCTAACCCACGCTTGTCCACAGTTCATAAAGGTGTAGATTTGTGTAAAACGAAGGGAATTGAACTCATACTGGCTGTTGGGGGCGGAAGTGTTCTTGACTGCGCTAAGGCGATTGCAGTAGGTGCGAAGTATGATGGGGATATGTGGGACTTCTTGGAGCGTAAAGCTAGTCCACAAGCAGCGCTTCCTTTGGGAACGGTATTGACGATGGCCGCAACCGGATCAGAAATGAATGGCGGTTCTGTGATATCCAATGAAGTGACACAGGAGAAAATGGGTTGGGGGAGTCCACACGCTTATCCGGCATTTTCCATTCTGGATCCTGTACATACTTTCTCACTTCCGAAGGATCAGACGGTATACGGTATGGTAGATATTATGTCACATGTGCTAGAACATTATTTCCATGCAGAGCATAATACGCCCGTTCAGGATGGCTTCTGTGAGACGATCCTGCGCACAGTAATTGATACGGCTCCAAAGCTAATTGAAGATCTAGAGAACTATGAGTTGCGTTCTACGATTATGTACTGCGGCACGATGGCATTGAATGGTGTACTAAATATGGGGATGTCCGGAGACTGGGCCACTCATAATATTGAGCATGCTGTATCGGCTGTGTATGATATCCCACATGGTGGCGGATTGGCAATCTTATTCCCGAATTGGATGAAACATAACCAGAGCGTCGATATTGCACGCTTCAAGCGACTAGCCATTCAAGTATTTAATATTGATCCATCAGGTAAAAGCGATGAGCAAGTTGGAATAGAAGGAATTGAAGCGTTACGTACATTCTGGAATTCTATTGGTGCGCCAAGTCACTTAAGCGATTATGATATCGATGCAAGCCAAATTGAAATCATGGCTGATAAGGCGCTACGCTTTGGTCCATTCGGTAATTTCAATAAATTGCATAAAGAAGATGTGATTAAGATTTATGAAATGTCACTTTGAGTATTGCGGTTAAGAACTTGATTGGACGGATACGGAGAACATAGTGGAGTCTTCATGAGGTCCCTAGTCTCTGTTGTTTGTGAGGATACAAACAACAGAGACTAGGGCCTTTTTACACTAAGGGTACTGTTATATACTCTCTTTTTTGAATACAAGGAAATAAATGAAACAAAAGGGAATGGTAACACGTATACAATAATATGAACATAAAGGATCCCGACAGGAGGATGTAAGATGGAGGCGCTTTATTTAGGCTGTCTGGTAGGAGGTGTATTATTTGCCTTAGTAACCGTATTGCTTGGAGATGTACTTAGTAGTGCACTTGATGGCTTTCTTGATTTCATGTCGGTGGATATTCTGAAGCCAACGGTGGTAGCAAGTGCAATTACAGTGTTCGGTGGAGCAGGTATATTATTAACTCGTTACTCTGGGTTAGATAATGTGCCTAACATGTTGCTATCTATACTGATTGCGATCTTCATCTCGGTTCTTGTGTTCTATTTATATGTTAAGCCAATGGAGAATAGTGAGAATTCAACGGGATACTCCATCCAAGATTTGGTCGGAAGAATTGGAGAGATTACGATACCACTTCCTGCACTTGGTTATGGAGAGGTCATGGTGAAGGTGGGAGCGGGGAATGTATTACATATTGCATCTAGTCTTGAAGGGGAAGAATTACCCGCTGGTAGCCGTGTAGTTATTGTAGAAGAGGTAGATGGCGTGTTGCATGTTACTGAATTTGATAAGAGAAGAGGAGATGATGTCTAATGTTAATGGAATCAGTACCAGATTATTTGATTATTCCAGCGATTGTGATTGCCGTCATTATTGTACTTGGTTTGGCATTTTGGGCTCGTTATAAGACCGTAGGACCGGATGAGGCAATGATCGTTACGGGTTCTTTCTTGGGGAATAAGAATATTTCAGACGAAGATGGGCGTAGAATTAAAATTATACGTGGTGGTGGGGCATTCATTCTACCTGTATTTCAGCAATCGCAATTCATTTCATTACTCTCACATAAACTAGATGTCTCGACACCAGAAGTATACACAGAGCAAGGTGTTCCTGTTATGGCTGACGGTGTTGCTATTATTAAGGTAGGCGGTTCGATTGAAGACGTAGTGACTGCATCTGAACAATTCATTGGTAAGCCAGTTGAATCGCTCAGAAGTGAAGCGCAAGAAGTTCTCGAGGGACATCTTAGAGCGATTCTAGGTATGATGACCGTTGAGGAAGTTTACAAGAATCGTGATAAGTTTGCACAGGAAGTACAGGGTGTAGCTGCGCGCGATCTTAAGAAGATGGGACTGCAGATTGTATCTTTTACAATTAAGGATTTGCGTGACAAACATGGTTACTTGGAAGCGCTAGGTAAACCACGGATTGCTACCGTTAAGCGTGACGCGGAAATTGCTGAGGCTGATGCGGTAAGAGATGCACGTATTCAGAAGGCCAATGCCGAAGAGCAAGGGCAGAAGGCAGAACTATTAAGAGATACGAACATCGCTGAAGCATCCAAGGAGAAGGAATTGAAAGTGGCTTCCTTTAAGAAAGATCAGGATACGGCAAAGGCAGAGGCAGATCAGGCCTATCATATTCAAGAAGCGCGTGCTAAACAAATCGTGGTGGAAGAGCAGATGCAAGTAGAGCTTGTCCGTAAGAATCGTGAAGTTGATCTGCAGGAAAAGGAAATATTAGTTCGTCAGATGCAATACGATGCAGATGTGAAGAAGAAAGCGGATGCGGATCGTTATTCTGTTGAGGTTGGAGCAGAGGCAGATAAGGCACGCAGAATGCTTGAAGCGGATGCTATGCAGTACTCAATCGAGACGCAGGCCAAAGCTTCTGCAACACAGAAGCGACTGGACGGGGAAGCGATGGCAGATTCAGAACGTGCACGCGGTACTGCAGATGCAGACGTTATTCGTCTGAAAGGTCTCGCGGAAGCTGAGGCGAAAGAGAAATTGGCAGATGCATTCCAAAAGTACGGGGAAGCTGCAATACTCGACATCGTGACGAAGATGTTGCCTGAATTGGCGGGCAAGATTGCTCAGCCACTTGCTGCTATCGATACGTTGACTGTGGTCGACACTGGGAAAGGTGAAGGAGCCGCTCGAGTTAGTAATTATGTAACGGAGCTAATGGCGACTGCACCAACGATGTTGAAGAATGTCTCTGGGCTTGATATTGAAAGTTTGATTAAAGGATTTACTCAAAAGAAACCTGAAGTGCAGCCATTGGCATCATTGCCATCAGTGCCTGAATTGGTAAAAACGCCTATTGAGGCTCAGACACGGACTGAGGAATAGTCGGTGTAAATCCAAACTTCAGAAAAAAGAGATCGTTGTACAAATAAAAGCAGGTCAAGGTCGAATGAAATGCTTCCTGTCAAGTGGACAGGGAGCACTTCAGAATGAGCCTTGGTCTGCTTTTTAGTTATTGTGAGAAAGTGAAAGTATGAATACTGTATGATCGAAAAGGAAACGACTAACAAAATGAATCCGACTCACATATGATATATTGAACGTGGAATGTGGATTGTCGTAAGGTTCTCAATATGACATACGATGGTGGTGAAATTTCATGATCAATATAACAAGTTATTACGCAGGTAGAGATTTGGGATGTTGCTACGCGTCGGAAGGAAGCATGTTTAAAGTATGGGCGCCAACAGCAAGTCTTGTGTCTTTAGTTATATATAAAGATTCAGGTCGCTATAATCATCTGGGTCAAGTGATGAACCACAGTGAGGGTACTGAAATAGTGATGATGAAGGATGTTGATGGTGTATGGTCAAGTTACTGCAAGGGTGACTTGAGAGGTTTATTCTACATGTATAAAACAGAATTTACAGATGGAAAGGTTCATTATGTGGTTGATCCATATGCAAAGGCTGTTTCGGCTAATGGAGAAAGAACGGCCATTGTAGATCTGAAATTGACAGATCCATTGGGCTGGGATGAAGATGTGAAGCCACCGCTTAGTCATCCAATAGATAGCATCCTTTATGAATTACATGTACGCGATTTCTCGATACATCCAGATTCAGGTCTCGTGAATAAGGGAGGGTTTAAGGCCTTCACAGAGTTCGGACTAAAAGATGTCAACGGGAATGCGTTAGGAATCGACCATTTGGTGGAACTTGGTGTAACGCATGTTCAGATCATGCCCGTATTTGATTTCAAAACAGTGAACGAGTTGAAGGTTGATGACCAAGGTACTTCTATATCGGAGTACAATTGGGGTTATGACCCCCAAAATTATAATGTACCAGAAGGTTCGTATGCCAGCGATGCGAGTAATCCTGCTATACGGATTATCGAGCTTAAGGAAATGATTCAAGCTTTGCATAGTAAGGGCATACGCATCGTGATGGATGTAGTTTATAATCATACGTATTTGATTGAAGGAGGTCCATTTGAATCGATAGTACCTGGCTACTTTTATAGAACAGATCATTCTAGCGCGTATTCGAATGGTTCGGGTGTTGGGAATGAGCTTGCTTCGGAGCGTCCGATGGTACGTAAATATATGAAAGATTCCGTGCGATATTGGGCAGAAGAATACCACATTGACGGATTTCGATTTGATCTAATGGGTCTTATAGATACACTGACGATGAAAGAAATTACCGATGAACTGCATGACGAAGTAGATCCTAGCATTATGATTTACGGTGAACCATGGACTGGAGGGTTATCCCCGCTTACTCATCAGACATTGAAAGGAACGCAAAGGGGGACAAAGCTTTCCGTGTTTAATGATCATTTCCGTAGTGCGATTAAAGGAGATAGTGATGGAACGGGACGTGGATTTGCTACAGGAGAGCCTGGTAAAGAGTGGGCTATATGGAACGGGGTATGCGGATCCATTCATGATTTCGCGGAGTTCCCGATGGAGACAATCAATTACGTGACGGTGCATGATAACTTGAACTTATGGGATAAAGTGCTAACGACTGAGGGAATACGGCAAGAAGCTGGTATGCTAGATGTATTCGGTGGTTTACATGCGAACAGCATGGAAGTGAAATTAATGGAGACAGCTGATCCTTATAAAAGTGTTGATCCTATAGAACCGCTCACAAGTGACACTGTTCGACGGAGTTTACTTGCTAATGGGATCATATTAACATCACAAGGAATACCTCTGATTCATGCAGGGGATGAGATGTTACGCTCCAAATTTGGTGATCATAATAGTTATCAAAGTGGGGATTGGATCAATGGGATTAGGTGGGATAACAAAGGGAAGTTCCAGGCTGTATTCAAGTATTATCAAGGTTTGATTGAGCTGCGTAACCATCATCCTGCTTTTCGAATGCGTACTAGGGGGCAAATTGAGAAGCATCTAGAAATATTACAATGTAATGGCAACGTAGTTGCTTATCAACTAAAAGATCATGCCAATGGAGATATATGGCGTAATATCGTAGTTATCTATAATGGGAACGAGGATACGGTAGCGGTAGGTATTCCAGGATCCACAGCGGGTTGGAATATAACAGTCAACGATCAGAAAGCTGGGACGTCACTACTGGAGAAGATTGCTGGAGAGACAGTCTTAGTTCCAAGGCTATCCATCATGGTGCTTTATCAAGAAGAGGATTGAGATTCTTCTTGATAAAGAATATAATGCAAAAAAACATGGCAGGCTAAGGGGATAACCTCAGTTTGCCATGTTTTATTTTGAAAATAATAAGAAAGTATAAGTTTCACTTGAATCAATTTCATAATCGCCGATGCAGCTAAATCGGGATGCGTAATTATGAAATTGATTCTTGATACTATATTCCTTGTATTTCCGCTGAAACGAGTGCCTTAAAGTGATACGAAGTATCGCTAGCATCGAAAGCATAATCTCTTTGAAAAAAGAACGGCATTGCCGTTTCTACTTGTCTAGAGAAGCATGTCTTTATTTATTTTTTGAAAATACCGAATGGCGAACCAAGGGGTAGAAAGCTTCGTCCAAAATGAGCATTAAGAACAGAAGCGCCACAGCCATATAACGATACGACAGCAATTCCCATTTCAGCGTAAGCTGCAATTGTATGGAATATATGAGGTGCGATACCAAAAGCATCAAACGTTAATCCCAAGAAAAGGAAATCGATCAATACAAAAATAGTGAAGAGTACTTTGTGAGTCTCCATAGCGCCAATGGTCATAAATAATGTGAACACTAAATAGCCTAGAAAGGCAAAGCCTAGTTGATTGCCATCTATATCTGCAGCCAACTGTGGACCAAATACGCCCAACTTCATCAACCAACTGCTGGCAACACCAAGCCAGAAAAAGCCATACGCACCGAAAGCCGTCATTCCAAAGGTGTTGTTATGCTTAGCATCTTGAACACAAGCGAAAAGCTGGGCAAAAGCCCCAAGGAAAATAGCCCAGGGAATAATGTAGCTAAGACCTTCTGTAAGGCCAAGCTTTTGTGAGGATGCGACAAGTGTTACCATCGCCAGGCCAAATAGGCCGATTCCACTAGGATCTGCAGTAATAATTTGTACGGATTGTTTCGTTTGTGATGACATAGTTGCCTCCAAATAATTTATGATAAGGCTGAACAGCCCTCGATATCATATCATAGTAGTAGATGACTTGCACTCAAGGAAGAGGATTACAAATGCTACAAATTTGTGACAAACATACATTTTACTAAAATAACAATCATTGGATTTATAGAAAGATGTTTGAACATATGAATAATTGGGTAATAGATAGGTATGCCTGTAATTTGGCGTGTAACAAATACATTCTATAATTGGAGGAATAAAAATGACATTACTAATGATTACTGCTGAAAAAAGATTGGAAGATGGTCCACCATCCGTACTTAGGAAGTTGAGAGAAAGTGGAAGGATTCCTGCTGTCGTATATGGTTTGAATAAAGAGAGTCTTTCGGTTCATGTTGACGATGGAGAATTAATGAGAGTAGTTCGAACAGGACGTTCCGAAATGTTTAAGTTACAAGTTGAAGGTATGAAGGATTTATCCGTTATTATAAAAGATTTTCAGAAGAAAAATGGAAAGTGGATCCATGCAGACTTCTTACAAATTTCAGAGTCGGTGCCTCTCCGCACATCAATAGCTATTGACTATCAAGGTATTGCAGCTGCAAGTAAATTAGGTGGAGTTGTTCAGACGCTAGTAACAGAACTAGAAGTTGAAGGCCTGCCTGCGGAACTTCCATCTGCAATTGAAATTGATATTTCTCACCTTGAGATCGGCGACAAGCTAATCGCTACTGATGTGAAGTTACCGAAGGGGATTACATTAGTTCCAACTAGTGAAGAATTGTTACTCGCTTTAGTTGCAGCTCCACGTGTAGCCATTGAAGGAGACGGAGAAGAAGCTGAGCCAGAAGCGACCAATAAATAAATTCTATATGCAATACTGGTTAATTTGAATTGGATTTGAAGCTAATTACTGTTTATAATAGGTACAGTAAAAGGGAAATGCCGGTTATAACATAATTAGTGGGAGGAAACATATGCAACAAATAACGATAGGAATTGTAGGCTACGGTAATTTGGGTAAGGGCGTAGAGAAAGCAATCCGACAAAATCCAGATATGAAATTGGTGGCTGTATTTACTCGACGTGATCCACAAGGCGTAACGGCAAGTGTTCCCGTTCTGCAAGTTGCAGAAGCTGAAAAGTATAAAGGAACAATTGACGTAATGATTCTATGTGGTGGTTCTGCAAAAGATTTACCAGAGCAAGGTCCATATTTCTCTAAAATGTTTCATACAGTGGATAGCTTTGACACACATGCTCTAATTCCTGATTATTTCGCGAAGGTGGATGTCGTAGCTAAGGAGAACGGACATGTTAGTGTGATTTCAACCGGTTGGGATCCAGGTCTGTTCTCGCTAAATCGGATGTTAGGGGAAGCGATATTACCGGAAGGTAAAGAATATACCTTCTGGGGTCGCGGTGTAAGTCAAGGGCATTCGGATGCGGTTCGTCGGGTTGAAGGCGTCAAGAATGGGATTCAGTATACGATTCCTGTTGAAGCTGTTGTATCTAAAGTACGTGCTGGTGAGAATCCAGAGCTATCCACTCGTGATAAGCATTTACGTGATTGTTATGTTGTGGCTGAGGAAGGTGCAGACCTTGTACGTATTGAAAAAGAGATCGTTGAAATGCCTAACTATTTCGCAGATTATGATACAACAGTAACTTTTATTACTGAAGAGGAATTACAGGCTAAGCATTCCGCAATGCCTCATGGAGGTAATGTACTTCGAAGTGGTCGAACTGGAGACGGTAATACACAAATTATTGAATTCGGATTGAAGCTTGGTAGCAACCCGGAATTTACAGCGAGTGTATTAGTAGCTTATGCTCGTGCAGCCTATAAATTGGCGAAACAAGATCAGTCCGGTGCAAAGACGGTCTATGATATTCCATTTGGTCTACTATCATCGAAATCTCCGGAACAATTACGTAAAGAGTTACTGTAGCAGTCTGTTGTATGCTCCTCTTTGATAAATGAAGCGGCTTGAAATAAAACCTATCTTTCGTCATGAAAGATAGGTTTTATTCGTTGCTTCGTTACGAATCGTAGTTATAACGCTTTCTAAGCCGTCTGTAATACAACCATGTTCTGATCAAGTACGAACCAATGGGGAGACAAGAAAGCATAAGTGAAATCGTGCTCATCCATTGTAATTTATCAAAGCTACTATTAACCCTCAGCTCCATATTTAATCTTATATTATAAATAGAAATGATAATTAAAGGAATAAATAGACATGAATAGGTGATGGCTATGCGTCTTGCATGTTTTAAATGATGCGATTTGTCACTGTAAAGCTGTGGTCTTTCTTCGCCTTCTGAATATTCACGGCTCCATATGGACCATTTTTGAAAGGAGGAATTGGAAATAAAAGCACTCTTCCAGCCAGAATCCCTGTGTATGTCATTGTAGCCTTCATCTGTATTACTATTCTGAAAATCAGCACAATAACTTACCTTGCGTGGGCGACCTACTCTAAAATAGAAGCTGTTCCCTAGTTTACTCATACGATAAAGGTTATAGCCTTGTTCTTCCATGGTTTCGAGCCACTCTTCGAGCTTATCCGGAGCGTACATCCATCCCAATCTTCTCTTTACAACCATATTCCCTGAATGTTTCAACTGCCTTTCTTCATGCTTACTTAGTCTTCCTTCATCATGATCCACCATCCCTAGAGGTTTGTTGTATTGTATGTTTTCACTGATTAATTTCTTATTGGTTTTATTGATTTTGACGACAGAATAGATTGTAAGAATCCAGAGGGCTAATGCAGCGCCGATATTGCAATATGCTAAAATCCAATAAGGGCTCTTACCAACTTGTTCACCAGCACTTAATGGTTCATTTGATATAGACAACATAATCGAGATAATAATGACAAAAAAGATAGTCATCGTTGCCATATATATTAAAATACTACCGAAAATGTACATAATCACTCTATTATGTTTGATGATTCCCTCACGAACAGGAAATGTCTTTATTTGTTCAAGAAGATTATCATTCGACAGTACATACCAATGTCCGCTTTGCAGAATCTTCATCCAACCATCAACTATTAAGGCTCTAGACAGTGAATCAGCCTTTATTTTATCGTAGCCTATTCGATAAGTTACTTTTTTTGGATCGCCTTTTTTAAAGAAAAAGCAACGTGTTCCTCGATTCAATTTCTCGAAAAGATATCCCTTTTCCGCCATAGATGAGAGCCATTCTTCTGTTTTGCTCACATCATAGCTCCAAAATGGTCTAAAAACCTTTTTAATCATTAAAATCCTCCTCGTATTTTAATGCATTCTGGTGCAGCTCTTTAAGTCTATTTATCTCAACAGTAATTAGCTTTTTGCCAATGTCAGTAATTTCATAAACGGTTCTTCTCTCTTCGTCAGCAAATACAGTGATAATTCCATCTTTCTGCATTTTTGTTAGAGTCCCGTAAACCGTACCCGATCCTAATCGAATTCGTGATCTTGAAATTCCCTCTACATGTTTAATAATTCCATATCCATGACGGGGTTCTGTTAAGGAGAGGAGAATATAAAATGCCGTTTCTGTCATGGGCACATACTTTTTCAGCACTTTTTCAATCATATTCAAAATGATCACCTTTCTGTTATTATGTTAGCTTTATAATAAGGGCTACAATGAAGAGGTATGTTGCAGGTAGATATGTCGCAATGTGACTATATCACGATGCGACATAGTTGTAAATATAAGCTACTTATCAACATTGAGTTTTAACTGTGTTATTTAAACAAGAGAGAGATACGATTATTCTAATCGTACACGTCGAATAGGGCGTAATTTCGCGGAAGTATAGTTAAAAGTTAGAATTGACAGGACAAGTTTTTGTGAAATATAGTAAATTTAAAGTAAATTTACACGAGTAAATTAGGAGGTATGTAAATTGACAACGGTAAAAAGGTTCAGTTCGGAATTGATCCAAAAGTTTAATGACGAGGGTTATCTATTACTAAAAGGTGTATTAAGCAAAGATAAGGTAAGACGGTTAAATGCTGTTATCGATGGAATATTGGATGACGAGCCAGAATCCCTTTCTTACAATATTTATAACAGTGTAGAACGTCATGAAGAAATTGCATCTTTGATCGATGAACCTTCGGTGCTACCTCTTATCGTCCAATTACTCGGGTATAATATTCAGTTGCATATTTCTCATCTAACAGTTCGGAAGCCTAACCCGACAGATGTACAGACCGCGACGAATAGTTTCATTAACTGGCATCAGGATGGACCACACCCGAAATTTCCAAGTATTGGTGGAATTACGTCGACATACTATATAAAAGTATGTTATATCCTGAGCGATATGTCTGAACCGAATCGAGGTAATACGAAGATAATTCCAGGCTCACATAACCGTGTATACCAACCTGATTCGGACAATGTAAGAGAAAAGCTAACGGATGAAATGCAGATCTGTGGTGATCCCGGCGATGTATTTGTTTTTCCACAGACTTTGTGGCATTCTGGGGCCCCTAACCATTCTAAAGAAACAAGACGTCAGCTATTTCTCGGTTATAGCCCCATTTGGATGCGCCCCATTGACTATAAGATTCCTTCCGAACGACTGCTGAAAGATGCAAGCCCTATTCGCAAGCAACTACTAGGGTTCATTAGTGACAATCCATTCAAGTATTATGTACCTGATGATTCTATGATGCCATTGAAGGAATGGTTACAGAATCCGAATAAAAACTAGATAAAAAAAGATTAGAAGGATCGAATAAAATAAGTAGCTAATGCCTTGTAAGGGATGAACGGAGGAGTTCATTATCATGGTAACAAGACAAGAAGTAGCGGACCGTGCCGGTGTATCCGTAGCCGTCGTTTCATATGTGCTAAATAATCGCAACATCGTGAAGGAGGAAACGAAGCGTAGAGTACAAGAAGCCATTCGAGATCTTGGATATCGTCCAAATCAGACAGCTCGGAGCCTCAAGACGAAGAAAACACAGCAAATTGCTGTGTTGATTCATTATATCGGTAATCCTTTTGAGGCGGGACTGTTGCTTCACATTGAAGCGACTGCTAAGCAACATGGATACTTCGTATTTGTGCAGACGTACGAGCCGGATCGAGAAGAAGAGTTATGGAGCTTATTGATGGGTCGAGTGGATGGGCTTCTTCTACTGGGGCAATCTTTTAGCCAAAAGACATTCGAATATTTCAGTTCACTTGAGGTACCTATCGTATCAGCTATGCAGCCTGCCCCTTGGGATGGAGGGATGAGGAATAACGTTCCATATGTCGACATTGAATGGCTACCCGTGATGCGTAGCCTTCTTTCTCATTTAAGTCAGCAGGGTCATGAACGGATCGCTTTTATGTCTGTTGGGAGAGACGATCCACTACACTACGCAGTTCGATGTCATGCTTTTTGCGAAGCTATGCGGCTTGAAGGTCTACATATAGAGGGTTTTGTACCGCGAATACTTGATGGATTGGGTCGATTCGAACAGGCCCAAGCAGTGCTCAGTGCATTATTTGACCGAGTGGATGGGAAATCATCAGACTTCTCGGCTATCGTCTGCGCCAACGATTTAATGGCCGCAGGATGTTTAGCTTCGTGTCATGAAAGAGGTATCCGTGTACCTCATGATCTGGCCATCGCTGGCTGTGAGAATATCTTGATGTCTTCGCAACTATCACCAGCCCTAACCGTTATCGACTATCCCCGTCAACTAGCAGGAGAAGCGGCGATGAATATGTTGCTTGCTCGAATGAATGGGTTCGAGATAGATTCAATACGACTTTCCGGACGATTGATCGTCAGGGGATCCACTTCCTCGGATGAATAAAAGTGGAATATAAGCTACTGATCAACATTGAGTTTTAACTGTGTTATTTATATAACAAAGAGGGGCTGTCCCAAAAGTCATTATAAAATGACATCGGGACAGCCCTTCTTATTTTTGTTAGGATCAACCTTTGGAATTAGCGATCACGTAAGAACATTTGCTACCACCTGTGGATAAGCACTCTGTACGATTCACATCAACTTGTAGAAGTGATTTGAATAATTCAAGCTCACAGTGACAAGCATGTTGATATTGATTAGCAATGTGAGAAATGGGGCAATTATGTTCTTTTATAATAAAAGATCCATCGTCAACTTCTTCGCATTCTGCCATATATCCGTTCTCATTCTGAATCTGCGTAAGTAGAAGTACTCTTTCAGATAAAGGGAGCCCTGTCATGGTATTCCCATATTTATGCTCAAGCTTGCTCTTGCGTCGCTCGAAAAGAAGGTTAATCATCTCTTGACCTGACTCTGCTTCAAGCTCACTAAGTAAATCTAGGGTCAGATTATGATAAGTTTTAGGGAAGAACCCTTCCGCTAACTCAGTTAATCGATAGAGCGCCGTAGGCCTACCCATGGATTGACGGACCATATTATATTCAATATATCCGTCCCTCTCAAGTGTGCCCAAATGTCGACGAACGGCCATTTCAGTAATCTGTAGTTCGTTCGTGATGTTCTTTGCTGTTAGAGGTGCCTTGGTCTTCAGCATATGGACAATTTGTTCTCGAGTGGAGAGTTCAACAGGTTTATTCATTTGAGCCCTCCATAGTTAAACTTGTTTTTGTACCATATTATTGGAATTCTCTTCACATTCATCTGAGCAGAATCCACGATGTAATTGTTCACACTCTTCGCAGCATATATGTTTGGCATGACAGAGAGTATATCCACAGTTGATGTATCGATCTTCTGACTTACCGCAATGATGGCATTGGCTGATAATGACATCTTCAGAAGTATGGTTAATGGGTACGGAGATGCGTTCATCGAATACGTAACATTTACCATCGAAGAGTCTTCCCTGTACTTCAGGGTCCTTTCCATAAGTTACGATTCCGCCATCCAATTGTGCAACATCATTAAACCCTTCATTCATTAAGAATCCAGTCAATTTCTCACAACGGATTCCTCCTGTGCAATACGTCAGTACTTTTTTATCTTTGTGTTCGCTTAAATTATTTCGGATCCATTCTGGGAACTCACGAAAGGATTCGACATCAGGGCGGATCGCATTACGGAAATGACCAATCTCGAATTCATAATCATTTCTTCCGTCGATCACAATGACATCGTCTTGCTGAAGTTGTTCATGGAATTCGGTAGGAGATAATCTTTTGCCGCTTAATTCATTAGGATCTAAATGCTTCTCATAACGGAAAGTGACGAGTTCTTCCTTGTGTCGCACGAACATCTTCTTGAAAGCATGTTCATGAGATGCATCAATTTTGAAAATCATATCAGAAAATAGTGGATCTTCAAGCATATCTTTCATATATTGCTCGGTTTGTTCAACCGTTCCAGACAAGGTACCATTGATACCTTCTCCAGCAATAATGATTCTCCCCTTAACGCCTAGATCTTTACAATATTTCAAATGATCTGCAGTGAATTGTGCGGGGTCAGGAATACTAACAAATTTGTAGTACAATAATATGTTGTACTGAAGTTGATCTTGGGACATGACTTAATCACCTTGCCTATTAAATTTTTATTCTACTAATTGTAGATGACCTTGACCTACTTAGTCAATATAGAAGTATATTAAGTCTGAAAACAGATATTTGAACATATATGAATTGTAATAAGATGGAATAGGGAGGGATGACAGATGGGTTTCTTAAATGGGCTATTAGGAAATGCTTCTCAAGTGGATTTGCCAGAGGTTCAGAAGGAGTATGCTCAAATCTTAGCATCTCAAGAGGTTATCGAGAGAGCCTATAAACTAGTGCGTGACATGTTTATATTCACTGATAAGCGATTAATTCTGATCGATAAGCAGGGGATAACAGGCAAGAAGATGGAATATCACTCCATTCCTTACAAGAGTATTTCACATTATTCCGTAGAGACGGCTGGGCATTTCGATCTTGATGCGGAACTCAAAATATACATTTCAAGTAGTCCGGTTCCCATTGTTAAGACATTCAATAAGAATGTCAGTATTTATGAAGTACAGAGCGTGCTATCACAATATGTTTTGAAATAGTAAGTTTAGCGGCTAAACTGATCGTAGAAAAGGGTGTCCTAAAAGCTGAAATAATCAGCTTGGGACACTCATTAGAAATGGTATTGACACATCTTCTTTTTGTATGATCAACAGTAGTAGGCGTGTTCAATATTAATAAATTGATATTGCTAATTTATAAAGCATCCATTATGATATTGGTGTACGACACCACTAAAGTTAAAGCACTTAAACTTTGGCGGTGAATAGTAGATTATTAACGTGAAATATATGAATCTATAACTATAAAGTTAAAGCGCTATAACTTTATACAATACAGAAAGTTGGTGATTCCGTTACTTATACTGATGGCCTACGAGTGGCGCTTTAGATGGACTTGCTCATACCTCCTTGGCTCATCGTATTTCTTGTACTCGCTTACAGCGCATCTATACAGTTTCTGCTCGGAATCATATGCTTAGCGGTCAACCATCCGTCCATGTATACTAAGGATAAGTATGATGATACGGAAAAATCTGCCGCAAGGAGAAAATGAAAATGAAGGTAAGTATATTTGATGTAGCCAAAAAGTCAGGATTGTCAGTTGTAACGGTCTCCCGTGTGTTAAACGGTGTACAATCGGTACGTGCAAAGAACCGCCAAAAGGTGCTCGACACGATCAAGGAACTGGATTACCGCCCTAATGCGGCTGCACGGAGTCTTGCTCGTGGAAAAACAGGTATTATAGGCTTGATTATGACGACTTTACAGGATTCATTCTTCGATGCCGTTGTCAAGGAACTTAACGATGTGCTTGCGTTGCATGGTTACTTTCTTGCGGTTTCAGTATCTAATAGTATCGGTTCGGACGGAGATCACTATCTCATTCAGGAAGATCGAGTCGATGGATTGATTCTACTCTCACCTGTGGAAGAAGATAGTTATATTCTAGAATTAAAGCGGCGCAATATCCCATATGTGTTGATTGACAATCAGAAGCCTGAGAACGACGCCTTTTCAGTAACTATTAACAATTTCAAGGGCGGATATGCAGCAACAGATCATTTGCTTGATCTGGGTCATACTTCGATTGCCCATCTATGCGGTAGTGAGATGTTCCGGAGTACGCGTGAACGCCGCAACGGATTTCTGCAGGCGCTACAGACGAAAGGGCTCGTCCCATTTGAGATGGTACATGGGGAATTCGAAATACAATTCGGTTATGAGACTTGTCGGAAGTGGATTAACGATGGCAACCTACCTTCAGCGGTATTCGCTGGAGATGACAATATCGCCCTCGGTGTGATCAATGCTTTGATGGAAGCAAAGATTAGTGTTCCTGAGGAAGTATCGATCGTAGGCTATGATGATCAATACATAGCTTCACAGCTTCGTCCGTATCTAACAACAGTACGCCAGCCAGCTGATGAGATCGGACTCGCCGCGGCTGATATGCTACTGAAGCGCATAGACGGCTCGATTAAACGGGCTTCGAGCATTAAAATTGATCCAAAGCTGATTGTAAGAGAATCAACGGTCCGGAGTAAATCTTAATAGGGGGGGACGATCATTGGCTTATTACTTAGGAATAGATGGTGGAGGTACAAAGACGTACGCCCTGCTTACTGACGAATATGGAAACGTGATCGGTAAAGGCAAGAGTGGTAATGGTAACCACCAGATTAATGGTGATATAGCAGCTAATAGTATTCGGGAAGCTACGCTAAGCGCACTTTCGGAGGCGGGGCTTCAGATAGAAGACATCCGACATGCTTACTTGGGTCTTGCTGGTGCAGATCGTGAAGCGGATTACATGATTCTGCATCCGATGATTCGTAATATTGGATTTACGAACTATACCATTAATTGTGACACCATGATCGGACTCCGGGCAGGAACCAATTATCCATATGGTGTTTCTCTCATCTGCGGTACGGGAACGAATTCCGCTGGTAGAAATCGACAGGGTGAAGATTATCAATGTGGTGGATTTAGTTATATGTATGGTGATTTTGGTGGTGGAGGTTCGTTGAATATTGAGGTATTCCGCTCTGTTATCCGTGCATGGGATGGCCGGGAGCAACCTACTTTACTAACCGATCTGTTGCTTGAGCTTCTTGGTTACGAGACGGTGGAAAAGATGTTTAATGATTTTCAGGATTATGGCAAACAGGTACCTGTAGATGCTGCTAGATTGTTATTTGAAGCAGCAGCTAAAGAGGACGCTGTGGCATTAGAAATACTGAATCATCAAGGCGTTGAGCTTGGCAAATCGGCTGTAGCTGTCGTGAATAGGCTAGGTATGGGGAACGAGACATTTGACGTAGTACTTGTCGGAAGTCTGCTAACAAGGGGGGATCGCGGATGGATTCGCGGCCCTATCGAACAAGCATTACTTACAGTTGCTCCTCATGCATCAGTCGTTACATTAACGACTGAACCAGTTGTTGGAGCTTTATGGTCTGCTATGGAAGAAGACGGACTAACGATTAGCGAAGAGGTACATGAAAGAATGCGGTCTTTCTGTGATTTTGAACTTATCAAATAAACGATACGATTGGATGTGAACAATAATGGCAACAAAGCAAGGATTAAAAATAGCTGTTATCGGCGGAGGATCTTCTTATACTCCAGAGTTGGTAGAGGGTTTCATTCTCCATTATGACGAACTACCTGTACGTGAACTGTGGCTCGTTGATATTGAATCCGGATTGCATAAGTTGAATATTGTTGGAGATTTAGCGAAGCGTATGGTTGAGAAATCAGGGCTTTCCATCCAGGTTCATCTCACGACAGACCGCCGTCAGGCCATTGCAGGAGCAGACTTTGTCAGTACCCAGATGCGTGTTGGTATGTTGGCTGCGCGTGGTCGAGACGAATCCATTCCGCTGAAATATGGCGTCATCGGTCAGGAAACTACCGGTCCTGGGGGGATGATGAAAGCACTGCGAACTATCCCTGTTCTGCTTGATGTCTGCCGGGATATAGAAGAGTTGGCTCCTGACGCGTGGTTACTTAATTTCACGAATCCGGCGGGCATGGTAACTGAAGCTATTCTTAAGTATTCTAATGTCAAAAGCATCGGGCTATGCAATGCACCGATAGGTCTAATTAAGGAGGTTTCAGCTAAGTATGGGGTTGAAGCTGAAAGAGTGTACGCTGAATTTGTAGGACTGAACCATCTTCATTGGATTACCCGTATTGATGTCGAAGGTGAGGATAAACTGGACGAAATGTTGGCAGACACAGCTGGATACAGTGCTAAGAACGTGCCTGCACGTGAATGGAATCCAGAATTCCTGCAATCGCTTCGTGCTTTACCTTCATATTATTTGAAGTATTTCTACATGACTGATGAGATGTTGGCAGAGCAACTTGCATCTGTTAAGGGTGGCGGGAACCGTGCCGAAGTCGTCAAACGAGTAGAAGAAGAACTGTTCGAGCTGTACAAAGATCCTGAACTACAGGATAAACCGAAGCAACTCGAGCAACGTGGCGGTGCCTTTTATTCTGAAGCAGCTGTGAACCTGATGAGATCACTTTACAACGGTACTAACGATATTCAAACACTCAACGTGGCGAATAACGGCATTATTGACTTCCTACCGGACAATGCTAGCATAGAAGTCAATTGTGTGGTCACTAAGAACGGTCCACTACCGCTACAATTGACGAAGATCCCACGTTCTGCTGTAGGACTTATCCATGCAGTCAAAACTTACGAGCAACTCGCCATTGATGCTGCTGTGACAGGAGACCGGGGGCTAGCTATTCAGGCAATGGCTCATCATCCCCTTGTGCCAACTGTGGAAGTAGCTATTCAAATGTTGGACGAAATGTTGGAAGCGAATAAGGAATATTTGCCACTGTTTTTCGCTCCAGACTCAGTATCTTAAGCCCTTAAATAGCTAGACGATTCGCTTTGTAAATCAATAATGACAGCTCCGAACAAGATTGTTCTAGTTCGTGGCTGTCATTATTTTGGTTGGTCGGAGGGGAGGAAGGATAATGGCTGTTTGAATTTCATGTTATAATACACTGTAAAAGAGTATCAATTCTGATTTGGAGAGGAACTGTCATTATGAAATTAATGTACAAGGGTAAAACGAAAGATGTATTCGCGTTAGATAATGGTCATTACTTGCTGAAATTTAAAGATGATGTAACTGGAGAGAATGGCGTATTTGATCCTGGAGCCAATACCGTTGGATTAGTAATAGAAGGGGCAGGGCGGGCAGGTCTTAGCTTAACGAAATTTTTCTTTGAGAAATTGAGAGAAGCGGGAATCCCAACGCATTATATAGATGCTAATATTGAAGAGGCGACGATGACGGTAAAACCAGCAACCGTATTCGGCAAAGGGCTTGAAGTTATTTGTCGCTACAGAGCTGTTGGAAGTTTCTTACGCCGTTATGGCTTATATGCGCAAGAGGGTCAGTCTTTAGATGGGTTTGTTGAAGTTACGCTCAAGGATGATGAGCGCCAAGATCCACCAATTGGTAAGGATGCACTCGATATGCTAGGAATACTTTCAGCAGACGAATATGAAACACTGAAAGACCTTACGAAGCGAATTAGTGATATCATTAAGGCTGAGATGAGTATGAAAGGTATTGAACTTTATGATATTAAATTGGAGTTCGGCAGAGTAGACAAGGACAAGCAGATTGTTCTGATCGACGAAATCTCAGGTGGTAACATGAGAGCTTACAAAGATGGGAATTACATCGAACCGTTAGAATTAGAGAAAATGATGCTAGAAGTCAACTAAAACTGCAAACAAGTAGAAACGGCAATGCCGTCCTTTTTCAAAGATGGCATCCGTTTTAGCGGAAATATAAGGAATATTGTATCAAGTGAAACTTATACTTTCTTATATTTTGAACCAAGGGGCACCCTATAGGGGTGTCCTTATATTTAAAATTCTTTTTGAAGGGGCGTAATAAGATGACTTATAAAATGGTAGTACTAGATTTGGATGATACGTTGCTCCGGGATGATCATACGATCTCACCACGCACGAAGAAGGCATTAATGGACGCACAAGAGGCAGGAGTCAAAGTTGTTCTTGCATCAGGTCGCCCAACATTTGCAATGACGCATATTGCTAAGGAATTGGAGCTTGCGAAATACGGAAGTTTCATTCTATCTTTTAACGGAGCCAACATTACTAACTGTGCAACGAACGAACAAATATTCAGCAGTACGTTATCGCCCGAAACGGCGCATGAGTTATACCATATTAGTAAACAAGAGGACGTATGGATTCACACTTATGTCGGAGATGATATCGTAACGCCAGCGAATAATGAGTATACCGATATTGAAGCTAAAATTACAGGAATGCAAATAATAGAACAAGCAGATTTTGTTGGAGCGATCCAAGATCCAGTGGTAAAGGTATTAATGGTAGGAGCACCTGAAAAGTTAGTTATATTAGAAAAGAAACTACAACAACAACTCGAAGGTAAATTGACTGTCGTAACATCCAAGCCATATTTCTTAGAGTTCACAGAATCTGGTGTAGATAAAGGGACGAGCTTACATCATCTCATTTCGAAACTAGGCATTAAACAAGAAGAAGTTATTGCAATGGGTGATAGTTACAATGACCTTGCTATGATTAAATTTGCCGGACTTGGTGTCGCTATGGGGAATGCGCCCGATGATATTAAAGAAATCGCTAACTATGTAGCAGATACGAATATGGAAGACGGCGTGGCGAAAGTCGTTGAATCATTTATTCTTAATAAGCTTGAGCAAACGAAATAGATGGATATGATGAAGCTGACCTGATTGAATTTCAGCGAATAGGAAATATGTTTACTTGTTTACGGAATGCCTGATTTCTTAAACAACGAGAAAGCCGTTCTAGCAATGTTATGCTAGAACGGCTTTCTTTCGATCTATTATTTGTAAATTGATTTCATTGCATTATAGATCATCATGGCACTTTCGGCGCGTGTAGCCGTATTGGCCGGATCTAGTGTGCTAGGCGTTTTGCCATGCATCCAACCCATCTCAACCGCAATCGTAATGGCCTGTTCCGCCCACGGGCTTATTTCAGAAGTGTCTGCGTATTGTGAATGCAGTTGTTTTTCTTGGATGTTTGAAAGATTATTTCCTTTTTCGTATGCACGTAGAAGCATGAGTGCCATTTGTTCACGCGTGATGGACGCAGATGGATCGAATCGATCCATGGATACACCATTTACAACACCAGCGGAGACTGCAGTTGCAACATCCATGGCATACCAAGCATCCGATGTTATATCGTTGAAATTAGTTTTCGTCGTGTCACTTGACCGAAGATTGAAGGCGTGAACAAGCATCGTTACGAATTGAGCTCTCGTTAATGTTTCCGTTGGACCAAATTGAGCTTCAGTTACACCTTTAAACACATGCTTGGCACTCAGTGTCCGAATAGCTGTGTCAGCCCAATGGTCGTTTGGTACGTCTGTGTACGACTTGTTATACTCGAACACACCGTAATTTCCACCATGGGTCACATCGGCTTCGATCCACTTACCGTTTCTTGTGCCTCCAACGAATTCAAGCTTGCCATCCTCATCAATATAGTAGATGCCGAGCAGCTTGCCATCGACTTGTTCGCCAATATCGATCTGTAATTTCACTGGTTGCTTAAACTTCGAATAAGGAAGCTTTACACCCGATTGAAGTTGAAGATTTAATTCTATAGGTATGATTGCCCCAGCTAACTGTATCTGAACATGTTCTTCACCTTGTACGGTGTTAGCAATATGCTTCGCTTGCTCTGTACTCCGTTGGCCTAACGTAAGGGAGATGAACGAACTAACGTGTTCTGCAGAACCGAGTGTGTTTATCAGATCTTTTAGCACAGCGACCGGCAGCTTAATAATGATGTGTTCTTGCACAATTTGCAACAATTCATCAGCAATTAACTCTGCTACGTTCGTTGGTAGTAGTAGTTCATTCGTATTATTATTCGCCTTAATCACTGCTGCTCCTTGCTGAGAGCTTAACTGACCGGCCAACACGACCTGCGTTGTTTCTTTCTTAGAGTCAATAGGAGTTGTCGGGTTGATAGAACCCGATGATTCCCCTGGTGGATTCGTAGGATCTACAGGATCTACAGGATCTACAGGATCTACAGGATCTACAGGATCTACAGGATCTACAGGATCTACAGGATCTACAGGATCTACAGGATCTACAGGATCCTGTTTCCTAGGCAGTTTAAACAGCTTCGCATTATCTACATAATAGATGTCTCCGTTATCGGCCATTGTCATTAAATTAATTGTTTTACCAATCAACAGTTGCTTAGCATTTAATGTTTCTGGATCAATTATGAATAGTTTTCGTCCAATTGTTGAATACAACATGCCATCATTATCCCAACGGAGATGGTAAGGGCGATATTTACTTGTTGTGTTGGGAGACATGGTAATGATCTTGCTCTTCACAATATCCATCGTTTCGGGATCCATCGCGAAGATGGCTGCCTTGTAACCCTTCGCTGCATCCACAAAGCTGTCTAATACGCCCCATATCAGACCATCGGGTCCTACGGACAATTCACCAATAATTTGAACTTTGCTATCAATCCCATCCACCTGGGGAGTGAATGAATTCTCGATTTTTTTCGTATCGAAATTGAAACGGAATACAGTGGCATTATCATTCATTGGAGCTGGAGTCGCACTGCCACTGCCGCTGAATGCGGTTGTGCTGCCGAATAGTTTACCGTTATGATAAGCCAATCCAATAATTGTGCGATTCTCTGCAGGGTTAGAGAATGTTTCGGATGTCACACCTATGACCTTGTTCTGAGCATCTTGAACTTCTTCCATAATCGTCAATGCCCCATCGAAACGGCTACCCGATGGGAATGTGCCGACGAATAGCTTCCCATCGCCACCGGTCATGACATAAGGGCGGTTTTGATCTTCAATTTTCAGAGCAAGTCCGGGATTGCCCCAGCCGAATTGATTGTATTGGAGAGGTTCTGATAAATCCATACGATACATTTTGGCACCTGTATAGGTTCCGAAATAAGCAGCTCCATTAAAGAAACCAATGCTTTCAGGTTGATGGAATGTCGGATAATTATGAATAACCTTTTCGCTAGTAATATCATATATACTCATTCCGCGCTGGAAGCCACCTATATATAACAGTCCTTCATGATGCTCCAAGGTATTAATAGGAGTCCCAATGACTGGAATCTGTGCTACATAGGATGCATAATCTCCATTTGCCGGATCAAAAATGATAGTTTCACCATAAGCCGCCATACTGTACAGCACATTGCGACCTGCAAAAGTCCCCGAAGTGGGTGTTATCCACTGATGAACTTTAAATTCTGTATCAGGAAGTGGCTGCTTAATGGCAGTGACTGCCGTAGGTTCACTATTCGTTAGTATATTATAGCTAAATAATTGCTCACCTACTTTGTAGTAGACGATATTAGGCTCTGATATTGAGGGCGGAGATATTTTATTTTGGAATGGCAGCTCTCTAACAAATGTATTCTTCTCATCTTCTTTCAGAATATAGACTTTATCGCCGGCGTACACGAACAGATGTCCGCTGTAGATGTCTACTGTTGAAAGTGTCTTTTTCTGACCGCTAATAGGGGGGATATTAATTTCAATGGTTTCTTTTGTTGCTCGATCAATACGCATAAGATGGGCAGACTCACCTACTCCGACATAAACATATTGATCTGTCACACCGAGTCCTCGTGCATATTTCTGGCCAGCTTTACTTACTCCAAGGTCTGTAAAGATACCCAGAGCAATGTCATATTCGAATACCTTTCCCATATTAGTGGAATGGAATGTGCTCCCATATATTTTCCCGTCATTACTTGCTTTGATATCATAGATCGTTATGTTCCCAGTAGGATTAACTCCCAAGTTCTCTATCTTCATTTCCTTGACTAGGTAACGATAGAGCTTGCCGGAGGACCCAAAATAAATATTATCATCTGATCCTTTCGCTATACCCCAAACGGGATCGTTCGCGCCAGCCACGCGTTCGGTGAATTTCTGCTCACCTGTAGTTGCATCGACGACTGTGAAAGCACTTGGTGATCCCGTCGTTGTTATATACTGCTCGTGCTTCCCATCTGGTCCAATGCCAAAAGTAGCGGCTTGTGACAATCCAATCTTCACCATTTCGCCGAGATCCACGGATTGATCTTCATAAGGAGCCTCAAGCTCAGCTTCTGTGGATTCTATCTTTTTCTCAAAGACGACATCATCGATGTATACTTTTGTACCTGCACCTGCAGGCGATTTATAGTACCAGATCTCCGCATGTGAAGCAGTTGCAGGTGCAAATACTTCCAGCTGTTTTAATTCCCACGCCATTGGTTTGTTAGCCAAAATATTGCTGTCCACCACGAACTTTCCGCTACTGTCATAATACTTCACATAAATACCTACACTTTTCGCAGCAGCATAGACCGACGTGGTTACTCGATAAAAGTTACCTCCTTCAATTGGGATTTTGTTACTTTTAAATTCGATTCCTTTCTTAGGACTATGATCTTCTAACTTCAAACTGCGTAATTCAGAATGAACATAAGTACTGTCGGTGACAGATACGGCTTCAGTAAGAAGGCCATCGTCAGCACCAGTAATGTGAATATTCCATCCTGGAAAGCTACCATCATCATTGACCTGTTCAAACCCTGGATTTTCAATAGCGATCGGTGCGTAATCAATGGTAGGCTGTGCTTGCACTGTCTGGATCATCGGTGTAACTGCCGGTATGACAAGCAACATGCTCAATATCATCATAATGACTCGTTTCGACTTCAATTGAAGTTCCTCCTTTTTTCGTGAATATTGTATAATCCATCTAGGCTACATTATATAGCCTAGATGCTTATGATAGCGCTGTCAATATTGAAAAGTGGGTTATTACAGTCTATTTCTCGTCTATAAACCCTAGGTTATATAGGATAAAAAGATGAGCTATATCTAAATTTTCGCTATAATTATAATTAATCTTAAAAAAACCCGTTTTTATATATATCTATTTTATGGTAAGCTTCACATTGAAGATGCTTCTCTTTTTCCAAGATAAGATATAAGTAAATGAGGCGAAATCATGGCAAGACCAACTCAAACTGAATTTAATCAACGAATTCAGCTGTTAGTGGTTCAACTTCGAGACCAAATTTATAATGGTTGGATCCAACCGAATGATTACCTTCCTTCGGAGCTACGTTTAGGGAAACAATATCATTTAAATAAAGAGTCAGTAAGGCGTGCATTGGATGGGCTCGTCAATGAAGGCTTGATAACGAAAGTGCGTCGGGTGGGCAATATAGTTAATGATCCCTCCATGTGGTTAAGGGGATCTAATAGTCCTGAAGCAAGTGGAAATTTCACATCTTTCGATATGGCTACAATTGAATTCGGGCAAACAACACTTCGGTTCGCTTATCATCCATCTTTACTTAAGGAAGTGGATCTGCAGCAGTTAGTGGATTCATTCGAGGATGTTCATTCGGGTGTACGGATACAAATGATGCCGACAGCATTTCCAATTGAGTATGCAGATCACGGACTAGCTGATGTGGTGACCGTTACTTCATGGGATACGATGAAACGATGGAAGCATTCACACAGTGCTGGTCTTAATCATTTGACGTCACCTCCCTATAACGATGCAGCTAACCCCAAATTAAATATACCTTTTCTAGATCCTCAATCACCGAACAAACAACGTTTAATCGCAACGCCGTTCTTGTTCTCACCGCTTGTTCTTTGTTATAATCGTGCGCACTTTGTGGAATGCGGTATAGAGATACCTGACAGAACTTGGACCTGGTATACACTGCTAAATGCTGTTCGGAAGCTGACAAGCCGCTTAGATATATGGGGCTTCGCAACGCATATTCAATCGATCAATCGCTGGCCGATTTTCTTGTTGCAGAATGGATTTCGTTTCAGTCCAGATGAGCCAGGGAGGCGTGCGATCGATGATCCAGCACTATGGGAAGGATTGCGAATAGCTCGTGATCTTATTCACAAACAAGGAAGGCCAATATCGTTGTGGACGGAGGATAATTCGGACATAGAACAATTGTTTCTGGAGGGTAATGCCTCTATTATTCTGACTACGTACTTTGGGCTTAATAGGCTATATAACTCGAATCTGGATTATGCGCTAGCGCCACTTCCGACTCTTACCAATGCGGATACACTGTTGGTAGTCACGGGTCTGTCCGTTCATAGAGACTCCCCACAGCAAGATCTGGCCAACCAATTTGTGAAGTGCTTAAGTTCTTTCGAGGCGCAGTCACACATACGTCGACAGACGCTATCATTACCTGCACACGCAAAGGCACTTTCGTTAACGGATGGATTGCTTGGAAATCGACCTCAAGACGAAGATGTATATATCAACATGTGGCCCCAATGTCGTCAATATTCCGATCTCGGACTCGATGCGGATATGATAGAGGCGGTCCGTGTACAGCTCAAGGGCTATTGGTCACGTATGGAAGATGAAGCAGGAGTAAGTGCTCGCTTGGAGATGCTACTCCGATAATCCGATGAGGCACGAAGTAGAAGCGTGAGCCCGATAGGTTCACGCTTATTTCGGATGAATGTAGGGATATCGGTATAAGGGGTTAAGCAACCATGAGAAAAAAAGTCATTACTAGTTCTTTAGCATTCATTTTACTTCTTTCCAGTGCAACCGTATCTGCACATCCAGGTAGAACGGACTCAAGTGGTGGTCATTATTGTCGTACCAACTGTGCGAAATGGGGATTAAAAACAGGAGAATACCATTATCATAACGGTGGCGGTTCTACTTCAAGTGGTTCATCATCTAGTTCAAGTTCAACAGCCCCCAAGAAGAATTCAAAGTCTGAACCTGCAAAGCCAACTTATAAAGAGTCTGGTCTTAAGGTTTATGTGAATGACCAGAGAATCACATTTAGGAATGAACCGGTAATATATCAGAACACTAATCTTGTCCCACTCCGCGAGATTGCTGAAGGAATGGGCGCGTCTCTTACTTATGATAAGGATAGCGGGACGATTGGCGTAATAAAGGGAGATAGAAAGATGGCATTGACCATTGGAAGCAAAACAGTGTTTTATAATGGTATATCGGAGACTGCAAGTGTAGCTCCGATTGTAATCAAAGGAGTGACATATGTTCCTGCCCAGGTTTTTGCTAGAGGCTTGGGAGGGGAAATGGTATACAATAAGAACAACAATTCGTTGGAGATCACAATATAACAAATGAAGGAATAAATGTATACAATTTCTAGAGTTGTTATACGAGTCACTGAAAAAATTCATACCTAATGTGTATGATGCCACTATGACAGATTGTCCTTTCGAACTTTGCCGGTTCTTCAGGACAATTCCGTCACCTGCACTGCATCGTACTTCTTCATTTTATCCAACCCAATCTCTCTTATTATGGCTAATGATCGCAGAATCAAATGGGACGTTCGCCATATCCAACTATGTAGAATGAGCCGTATTACTGCAGAAGCGCAGATTTTGTATGGGAAATCGTACAAAAAGCTGTCAAGTGGCGGTAGTAGCATGGGTTTTGTATGAAAAACCGTACAATATATCATCAAGTGGAGTTTGCAACGTGGTGTTTGTATGTAAAATCGTACAAAATGTTACCAATTGGCGCCGTAAGTTTAGATTCTGTACGGAAATTCGTACAAATTACCCAGCCACATCAAATAGTTAAGCTGATATTTGTTCTGCGAAAGTTGAGTCATTAGAATTATGTTAATGAACTTTTCGGTTTGGATTTTCAGACATTTATTTATTGGCTATGCAGACGGTATTCCCAGAGCATCGATCGAAAAAGGTACCTATGTGCTTGCAGAGGTCAGAGAGTTAACATTGCGGGTAATTTGTGAGTAGAATCCGGAGCGGAGAGGAAAGAGTCTATGCGGGGTAATCCGACAACTCGCTATGAAAGACATCGTCAATGACGAAGATAGCATCCCCCTAACTAATAATTTATTGGTAAGGGGGTTTTTGGCCTACGATTATTGGTGCTTGACTAAGTGCTTAGTAGGCATATAACATGTAATGATAAGTAAGCAGTAGGGGAGGTATACATAGTGAGTAAAGCGATGTCGAAGTATGAACAAATTAAAGCGAAAATTGTATTAGATATTAAGCAAGGAACCTATAAGCCGAACGATAAAATTCCAAGTGAAAGTGAGTATTGTCGAGAGTTCAATACGAGTAGAATTACTGTTAGAAAAGCACTGGATGAACTGACTGCGATCGGAATGCTTTATAAAATGCAGGGTATTGGAACATTTGTTAAAACGGTTCCGATCGATCCAGTTGAACAACCAAGTAAAAACATCGTGTTTATATTGCCATTTTATATAGAGCTTTTTGACTCTCAGCTTTTGTCCGATATCATCTCCGGGGTGGAGTCGGTGTTGAGAGCAGAAGGGTTTTCTATGGTGATGATTCAAAGTATGAGAGATGCCGATGGATTGGAAGTGTTTTTGACGAAACTGAAAGAACTCGATCCAGCAGGGATGATTTATCCTTTTTATTGGGGAACCGATATTCAGGCGGAGCTTGTACCCTTGAATATCCCGATCGTATTTGTGGATAGCTATCCAGACAACTTGTTATTCGACGCTGTAACCGGTGATGACTACAACAGCGCGTACAAAATTGGACGGCTATTACTTGAGAAGGGCTGCGATAAAATTGGCTACTATGCGCCTGTCCATTTTGACTATACGACAGTGAAAGCTAGAGCAGAAGGCCTTATTGACGCATTAAAAGATGAAGGCAAGCATGTCGAGGAGCGGTGGATCGAATCTAAAAGAGAAGGCCGCTTCGAAGCATTGTATGATGATTTTGTGAAGCTGGATATGATCAGTGATATGAAGAGTTATTTGAAGCGAAATCCCGATCTCGATGCGGTCGTCGTATTTAACGATACCGTGGTGATGGCCTTTTATGTTGCAGCAGAGGAGCTTGGGATTCATATTCCTCAGCAACTGAAGATCGTTAGCTACGGGAACTATTTCGTAACGAATTATTTCAAAGGTGGTATAACAACGTTTGAGCAGCATTTCTCTAAGTATGGGGAAGAAGCAGCTCGTCTCATTGTGCAGAGATTGCGAGGAGGAATACCTCCGATCCAACAAATCAGGAAAATTCCTTATGAACTTATTAGAAGAGCTACGTTTTAACCTTAGGTTGAGGCGTAGTTTGATCATGTTCCATGAAATTGCTTGTCATTACATGTAACCTCAAGTAGGTTGAAATAAGAATTTCATATGGAAATCACCTAATATTCAAGTAGAAAGTAGTCGTGGTTACAGTATGAAAGACTTTTTATGATTATTATAGAGAAATCAATAGCTTCGGGAGAAAGGAAGGCATTCAATGATACGTTTACGATGGAAGAGAATTGCAGCTAGTTTTTTGGTATTGCTGCTCCTTATGACGAGTATGGACCTTACAGTGTTTGCAAAATCAAATGAGATTGGAGGCACGATTCAACAGGCTGCTGCGCAAGATGAATTAATGCAGTTTTTAATAGATGAGTATGGCTCCGAACAAGCATATACCATGCTTAAGACGATTGAGGATTTTGGTCTCATCGATGAGAATGGTCAATTTTTGCAGCATGACATTCATTTGAACGGTAAGGATTATACGTTAAATGAAATCAAAGTTTTGCTTCAGGATGAGAGCACAGATCTATCACAAATAGCAGAAGTGGATGGTGAGCCGATCGCTCTGAATATCCTGAAAGAAATCACTGCTATGGAAGATCAGCTAGCGCTACTAATGCAGTCATATCCGAACGGTGATATTAATATTACATCTGAGCATTTGGATAATCTCGGCTCTCTGCTAGAGCAGGCCAATGAGGAAGGCTTCGGATTTTATGATGAAGCAGGAAATTTGCTAGCGGAGAATGGAAGTGCTATTAGTCCGAGTGCATTATCCACAGCTGATACAGGTGATTATGAAGATGAAGTCGTCGTAACGCTTATTCAACATTATACTCTCAATCAATTTGGTAATTATAGTGATTCTGTTCAGAACTTTCGCTTGAACAAAAAACAGGATAAAGAAGTTTCGTTTGAGATTGAGTTAATTGATGGTGCTTTTGGTTCAGTAGATCACGATAGCACGCGCGTTCTTAAAGTGAAGTTTGAAATAGGGAGCACATCTGCAGATATTCAGTTCGGAACTCGCATAATGTCAGAGTATGAGGATGGGTCTCAAATTCGTCCGCAAGCTAGAGCCTGGTTGCCTGGATCAAGAGCGGATTATATTCATTATACAAACTTCAAAAATATGGATCGAATCGATCAAAGTGTGTGTGGGGATTTGCGAGAATGTAGCGGGGGACTTTTCAACGTTTATGAAGGTGGAGCTTATTTCGCTTATGAGCCGGGTGCGATTACTAATACTGGGCAAAATTACTTCGAAGGTTGGTCCAATCTAGGGCCAGATCGTAATGTAATTAGCATAGATATTAGAGATGGCCATTATAAGACTGGTCAAATTGTACCGATCAACGTTCAATATAATCTTCCTATTGCCATGAAAACGCCCTTATTCAATACCAATAGTAACCCTGTACTTCATCTAGCGAATGGAGACACTGCCCTACCTGCAAAATATAATACAAGTTTATATCCGGCACTACTCTCCAGTGGGATGACCTTCGTTGGTGGATACCAGGCGATTATTACGAAAGGCATGAAGCCAGAAGATTTGAAAGTGATGTCTATAAGTGGACACCCAGATCCGAATTATGCTATTAAAAATGATGAAAGCTTAATCGGCAATTTATTAAATGATATTCAAGTAAAGCCAGAATTGAATGACTATAACATTACGATTGATCATGCGCGATCGGATGTTTTTGGTTCGCTTGAGCTGGATAAAGCGGTCTATGGTGTCGGAGATACAGTGAAGGTGACGGTCAATCTAGAAAACGATGATGGTGAAGCGGATTGGCTCATAGACGGCGGTGAAGATCCAGAAGAGATTAAGAAACGAGTAGTCGTTTCGCTTGCCGATCGAGACAAAGGTATTGTTGAACTGGATTGGAGACTTGGTGCGGACGGTCTACCCTCATCGCCACTAGCATTGGAAGGGACTTACAAGATAACAGAAGACATTGTGAAATTAATGACAGATTCGAATATAAAAGATCGCAAGCTGCGTGCCAAGATTTATTATAATCGCGATCCGCTGGCCAGTGGAGAGAATGTGAAGGACTTCTCTCTCTTATATGATATGTACGTTCCTTTTACTGTAAAAGAGGTCAAGTATATTTATAGTTTGGAAATTATTTACCCAGAGTATTGGCCTTCTGGCAAAGAAAATGAAGTGAGTTTGTATGCAACAGAAATGACCCAATTGGACTTTAGCTACCCACTTGATGCGACTTATATTGGATATGATCAATTCGAATGGACCAGCACGGACGATTCTGTTGCTTCCATAACAAGAGACGGCATAATTATTCCGAAGAAATCGGGCCATGTCAGATTTGAGATTCGTGCGAAAAATGGAGGTAAAAAGGGTGCCCCCACTCCAAGGGATTCAACGAAGAATATTTATATTAACCCAAGTGCAAATGGGACTACAATACTTGGGGTTCCGGACTATGTGAGCAAATTATACACGGCACAACATAAAGCGGTCGAATTGCTATGGGTGACGAATGTAATGTCGAAGTACCGCGAGTTGGCGAAGCCAGGTGAAGCACCGGCTGATGCTCATTTTGAGGTATCGTTATATGAAGGGTATTGGGATGATACGGAGTTGGCGGTACAAAAACCGATTAAACAATGGTCAGGACCAGATACAGCCGAACTGATCAATGCGACACAGTTTACGATACCAAAGGAATTTATTACAACGATATCAAGGCAAAACATCCCAAGCTATACGGTGAAGATTAGTACAGCGAACCCTGTTAATCCGACAACGAAATTGACGGCATATGCCTACATTATGGTGAAATCAGAAGCACCAGCGATTACGCTGGACAAATCGATGGGGCAATTTATTTTGGACACCAACGGACCGATCGATTTGAAATGGACGTTAGCTAATTTCGATACAAGTGATCAAGGCGAGTTCGAGTTCAAGGTGACGAAAAACGGCGTGTTAATTCCAGACAGTTTAATTACGTTCAATTCTGCAGCGGGCACATTTACTAGTCCTGATGCGACGGAGGATGGTGGCTCGTATCACTTAAAGATCGATCCCGTTACAAGCAATAAGCAAATCAAAGACGTCTACGCGATCACATTGGCAGCTAAGGACAGCTACGAAGCCACATGGTCCTACGATTCTCTATATTTGCAAGTATACAAAAGTGACGCACTGAAAATTCAAATCGACGGACAATCAACCGCGTCCCATCTCATGAGCAATATTGAACGCATCAAGAACATGACACCTGATCAAATCGTTGATTTGAAACGTGATATTAGCTTACAAAATGTGATGAGCATCAACAATCAAGATTATACAGACTTAGGGGTCATGACCGATCAATTGGCATGGAAATCAAGTAATAATGATGCGGCGGTAGTTAACTTTAGAAGCAATGGTGTATTGGCAAACATCGAAAAATACTATTATGAGACCTATCAACCAAAGCATGACTTTATGCTATCTGGTATTAAGGATGGCCAAACAACGATATCAGCAACACATGCCAAAACCGGTATGAAAACAGAGTTGGATGTAACGGTAGAAACGTTGCAAGACAAATTGTACTTATTCCAATTTTATCCTAAAACAACAACAACTCTGACATATAAAACACCAGCAGGCGTTGAGAAATCATTCACAAGTAATAACAAAGGTGAGTTTGCACTTTATGAAGAGAATGGGATTAAGAGTGATGTGTATGTCACATCCCAATTCAATGACACCACTTATACCGGAGTGCTGAATCACGAAACGCTGCTAAGCAAAGAAAAAGATCCGGCAAGCATGGAGCTGTATCCGATGAATATATTGCAGCTGCGTCAATTATCCAAAGTAGAGGTCTTCTTCAAAATGCCAAACGGCAAACCTTATACCGGTAAAGTGACTTATCGTGGTGGTGTTTATAAAAACAATAACTATGCTGAACTCACTGAGATTAGTGGTGAAGGGATCACAAAGACGCTGGGAGACGACGGAAGGCTTGAAGTGATTTTTGATACAACCGATTTTTACTCTAAGCAAGCAGGGGAGACGAACGCTGCGAACCTTTCGGCGAAGGATCAATTGGATTTGATCTTCGAAGTGATGTTTGAAGATGATCGCTATTATCCGCAGCTACTCATGCTGGATGGCAATGCGAACGAGGCTGATCTGGTTGCATTCGGTGAGAAAAACTCTCGCTTAGTTGAACACAATAAACAACTGAAAGATCCTTCAATCGTGAATCAATACATTACGAATACTTGGAACACACAAAAAACATCCATCATGTCGTATATGGGCAAGTTCGGTCCGAGTGATCAGTTTAGAACGCTTACCCTTACAACTGAATTCTTGTGGTGGGGTGACGACAATGTAGATCAGGAAGCTTATGTGGAGCTGCTGAATGATGCAGGCACTAGTCCTCAAGGGCAGTCTTATGAAACGATGAAGTACCCTTTCTCAGACACTGTTATTACACGTCATGAGCAAATATTGAACAATGATACGATGTGGCTGGAGAAAGCGGAATCTGGACCGATTCATTATAAATTGTACAATAAGCCGAACGAGTTCAAACAGAGCTTCCAATCTACTGCGGAGCTTGTCAACATGATCGGTGTCGAGACGATCAACATGACAGTGCTTAGTGAAGAAATAAAGCAACTAAAACGCGAGATGGAAAAGGCGAATGGCGGGACGAAAGATCCGAATAATAGAGACCAAGTGGTTTTAGATACGCTATCATTGATGGCCAATTTGAAAATGGATGTGGGACCGTTGTCGATGAAGGTGATCCCAACAGACGACCCATTAGTTTTCAAAACGATCATATCTGGCTCACTCGGCAATATACCGTCTTCTGACAGTATTCTAGGTACAGGCGGTGCGGGTGCTGTGGACCTGCTGCAAAATCCAGCGACGTCGTTTGCTCCTGGCTTGGGCGATGCCAAGAAAATCGCGAATCAAACGTATTTGGCCGAACAGACAAAAGAGTATAAACAATCGCAAAAAACAAATAAGGATAGTAGTGTCTTATATTCTGCCGGTGGCTATTATATCGGTGAGCTGAAATACAATAATAAGACGGGCAAATGGGAAAACACTGTTCATGGGGGCGGATTCACCGCAGGCGGTGGATTCGAATATACACAAAACTGGAATATGATGGCTGGATTCGTTCCGGTTACTTTTTCACTGACCATTGGCGGGGGAGTAGAGGTTGATTTCAAAGCTTCCGTTCTGTTTGACGAAGTGAAGGGGCTGCCTTGGCGAAATAGTGAACTGAAAAGCGTCAATGATTATTTGACTTCACTTCGCATTATTGCCTACATTGAAATGTTCGGTGGAGTTGGTTTTGACTATTCCGTTGTTGCTGTTAAGATTGGTGTTTTCGGACGCATTACGGTTGAAAATACAAGTACCTGGCTGAATCGGGATTATTTACAGGATGGCAATGAACGTGTACTTTATGGCAATAAATTGACTCTCGGAGGAGTCGTCGGTGTACGGGTCGTGTTGAAATTATTATTTATTTCGATCGAACATGATTTTGCCTCCCTTCGATACAGTCACTCGTGGGCATTCAATAACTGGAACAAAATTCAGGACTATTGGAAGACGTATGGCACGACTCCGTTAACGGCCGCCAATGTGGATATGGCGATTACCGCTTATATGAACCATATCGGAGAAGAAGATATGCATGTTTTCGAATCCACAACATTGGAAGATCGGGATTACCTTGCTGAGTATGAGCGAACTTGGGGCAAGTCGAATGCTCCGAATGGCATGCTGCGTGGGCTGGATCCTGTGAATCAAGCACCAGCAGCACTGCAAACGAATGCCTATCCTTACTCCAATCCGCAAGTAGCACAAGACGGTTCGATGTTTGTGTATGTATCGGATGGGGATAGCACGGCAATTAAAGATACGGTCGCTTCTTGGGCAATGAAACAAGGGAATTCGTATGAAAGTAAAGGTGGAATTGTTCATGATGTATCCTTGAAGGGATACGGTGACAGCGGGTTACAAATCGCTGGTGAAGGTAATCTGATGGCAGCAGTATGGGTCACGCAGAAGGAGCAGGTTGAGCAAGCAAGTAACAAAGGCATGACCGACCACGAGATTCTGAAGATGACTAACAGTGCGGAGATTATGGCTTCGATCTACGATGGTACCCAGTGGCAATCCCATCGCCTTACAGCGAACATGACGCCAGACCTCGCACCTGTTGTTGCAGTGGGCAATGGTAAAGTATTCGTTGCATACCGCAGCGTTTATGCTTCTTATGGCGGCAATCCATTCGATTTCTCTGCATCCGATGAAATTGTATACACCGTCTACGACTTAGCAACGAACAAGTGGAGTGATGTCGAGACGTTGTACAATGGAACCAATGGCGGTGTTATGGGATTGTCAGCCGAAATGCATATTGATGGCACGGTTGCAGTGGTATACACGGTTAATCAAGAGAATGCTGCTGTTTCAACGGATGTAAACGCTAGTGCTGGCTTAGGGAATGAAATCATCTATGCGATCGTTGATACTGCTGCAGATCCATCTGCAACTGCGACTAATTGGAAAACAAAAGGAACGATCAAAAACTTGCAGGTGACGGATGATCAGAATGCGAACGAGAATCCGCAGCTGACAAGTGCTGTATTCCCAGACGGCGTTGAGCGGTTTGTGATCGCATGGCACACGACAGGCGATGAAACAGGTATCATGGAGCATGATATTAAGCTTTTGGCAGTCGATAATCATGGGGAAGTTTATAATGATTTTGTTGACAGCATGAATATATTGCAAGCATATAATGACGTCAAAATTCATCCGAATTTCTCATTCGTGAAGATGCCTGCGGCTAATAAGCGGATTGATCAGCTATCTATTTTATGGAAAGAGCCAGAAGCAGATATTAGCAAAACCAAGATTGTCACCCGAGACATATTAAAGGCAGTGAAATTTGGTGTGGATGACCAGAAAATTTACTTGTCAGGTGCAATAGATGTTGCTACTATGCCAGATTACACAGAAGCGGATGTCGTTGATGCCTATGTAAGCAACCCATCTGGTACCGAAATCAAAGCATTAATATTGGGAACAACGTATACGACGGATACACAAAAAGTTGGCTCGATCACCCCAAAAGGTGAAAACCCAGGTGGAGATGATATACCAGTTGTAGTATCCAAAACGGTAAGCGGCATTTATACGGTTACCGAAACGTATACGAACAAATTTAATGCCGATGAAATTATGCTCAATCCGAATGAAATTATTTCAGGTCATGATTTGCCGATCCAATTGGGTATCGTGAATCAGGGCATGAGCAAAATGAAGACAGTCAAGATCGAGCTTGATGGGCAAACCAATGATTTCCAAAATACAGACCTATTTCCGAATAGCAGTAAGGTATGGCAGCTATTCTATGAAGTGCCGTTAGCGGTCAAAGATATCCCCTATAAGGTGGAGGTTACTTTTGCAGACGGAGAAGTACAGTCAAAGCATGGTACGCTAAAGCTGGACATTTCGGATATTGGTATTGGAACGGTGAAATTGACGAAGGAAGAAGATGAGAAACGGACGTTCGCTGTTCCTTTATATAACAAGAATGCTTCAACACTTGCGAATAAAGGAAGAGTAGTTAAAATTGGTGTATTTAAGACACCGTCATTTACTACCGACCAATTAGTGGCAGGTTCAGTCATTACGATTTCAGATGATGACGAGCTTGATTTGATTGATCAAGGGGCTTACATGCATGAAGTTGAAGTGGGTGTTCGATCCCTGACCAATGAGTGGGAAATTCCTGAGAAGGGATTAACGGCTTATGTGCATAGTTGGATTGAGGATGCGGATGGCAAAGTGATTACTGAGTTCGATGCTACGAACAATGATGCCAAAGTAAACATCGATAACCTCTCGGTGAAGTACAATACGAAGGACGTGTTATTGACAGTACAGCAAACGAATACGAGTCGTAACACCGAAGTTGAAGTAACTGTACAAAATATGACTAGGGGAGTACTACGTTTTGGTAATCTAGTGGCAAATTTAATGGATGCCAATGGCAACATTATCGAAACGGAATATCTCGTCACGTGGAACAGCTCACAGTTGCTGAGTCTAGCTGCAGAGCAGAAAAGAAGCGGGCGCATTTCATTTAGCCAAATCGGTCATTCCGTAGAAGTTTTGTATTTTAGGGAAGATCTTACAAACGGGCCCAAGTCTCCCACATTGAGTCAAGTTAGTTTGAATGAAATTAAATTGAACTTTGATAAGGATACGACAGATTATCAATTGCAAGCGGAAGACTTGCAGCAAACAAGAATTTTTGCCGTTGCTGAAAACTCCGGCACAATGGTTTCATTGCTCGATGATGCTGGCAACATCCTTAAGGCGCAAAAAGGTAATCTGACTGTTGATCACCGTCTGTTAGGGTCGCTGGATGGGGAGTCAAACACCTTTACGCTTCGAGTGGGCTTTCCAGATCAACAAGAGCTAGATAAGGACTACATCTTCACGATCAACAATACAGAAACAGCCAAAGTGAAGCTTGAGCTCAAGGTACAGGGAGACCAGCAGCAAGATGGTAGTTATAACGGTACGGTTGCGGTCAAGATGCTTCCGTATGCGCTCGAAGGTTTTGAGATTGACAAGGCACTCTATCGAGTGAACAATGGTGCTTGGACAGAGGTACCGTTCGATGGCACAGCGGAGACAACGTTGACCAAGCTGAGCCAGGTTGAGAGCTATCGAGTGGAAGCTAAGGTGCAACTGGCATCAGGGATGGAGCATCAGCTTGACGATGTTAGGTTCGATATTGGCGTCCCGGGAGTCATCCCAGATCCATTCACGCTGACGGTGCAGGGCCAGCAAAACGCAGATGGCACATACGAAGGGGAAGTTGATGTCTCGCTGCCAGCGTATGTATCCACTGTGTTGAGCGTTTCGAGTGCGGTATACCAAGTGAACGGCGGTTCGTGGGAACCGGTCGTCTATGATGGTAGTACGCCAGTGCAGCTGATGACTGAGTCAGTGCCTGGCAAGTATACGGTGAAGGCGGGGATTAGCTTTACGACAGGAGAAACGGTAGAGGATGAGCTGACGTTCGAAATAGCGAAGGCGAAAGATCCAGATGCCGTCGTACCAGATCCGCTTGTGCTTAGTATACATGGTAAGCAAAACATAGATGGAACATACGAAGGAACGGTAACCATTTCACTGCCAGCGTATGCGTCCCCTGGGTTGAGCGTCGCGAGTGCAGTATACCAAGTGAATGGCGGTTCGTGGGAACCGGTCTTCTATGATGGCAGCACGCCAGTGCAATTGATGACGGAGTCAGCACTTGGTAAGTATACGGTGAAGGCGGAGCTTAGCTTTACGACAGGAGAAACGGTAGAGGATGAGCTAATGTTCGAAATAGCGGAGGCGAAAGATCCAGATGCTGTTGTACCAGATCGGCTTGTGCTTAGTGTACTTGGCCAGCAAAACACAGATGGAACATACGAAGGAATGGTAGCAGTTTCACTGCCTACGTATTCCTCCACTGGGCTGACGATCGCGCATGTTAATTACCAAGTGAACGGCGGTTCATGGCAACCGGTCTTCTATGATGGCAGCACGCCAGTACAGCTGATGACTGAATCAACGCCTGGTAAGTATACAGTGAAGGCGAAGCTTAGCTTTGCAACAGGAGAAACGGTAGTGGATGAGCTGACGTTCGTAATAGCGAAGGCGAAGGTTCCAGATGCTGTTGTACCAGATCGGCTTGTGCTTAGTGTACTTGGCCAGCAAAACACAGATGGAACATACGAAGGAACGGTAGCAGTTTCACTGCCTACGTATTCCTCCACTGGGCTGACGATCGCGCATGTTAATTACCAAGTGAACGGCGGTTCATGGCAACCGGTCTTCTATGATGGCAGCACGCCAGTACAGCTGATGACTGAATCAGCGCCTGGTAAGTATACAGTGAAGGCGAAGCTTAGCTTTGCAACGGGAGAAACGGTAGAGGATGAGCTGACGTTCGTAATCGCGAAGGCGAAGGTTCCAGATGGAGGACAGAACCCTGGCATTATAGATAAAGATAAAGATAAAGATAAAGATAAAGATGAAGATAACAAAGTAGAAATACCACCATCGGTTTATAATGTTCCGAGAGGTGTCATTCGATTGATAGACCGTCATGACAACCTACGATTTGATCAACATATTTCACAGCTGGACCTGTCTGATCAAACAATCACTGTCAAAGCAGGCGATGAGGATGAAGTTTACCTCTTGGTAAGCGTTCAGACGCTAAAGGATCTTTTTGCTAAGAATGAAGAGGCTGAATTATTGATCACTTTCGGTTCGGGCACCTATACGTTGCCGTTTGATTTGGTCAATCAAATGAAAGAAACCATACCGAACGATGGGATTTTGACGCTTGCGATCAACAAGCTGTCCGATGTTGCGAAGGCAGAGCTGGAACAATCGTTTAAAGAGCAATACCATTCTGGAATGCTAGTTAGTGATTTCTATGACATTAAACTAGGTATCGCCAATCGTGATAACACCACGGTTCAAGCGCTTGCTACGAACACCTTTGCTAACTTGACACTTCATACTTTAGAAGAGGGCAATGCAGTGCTACGTTATACGAATGCTGGATTCTCGTTTGTACCTGCGAAACTGACAGAGAGAGAAGCAGCAGTGCTGATGAGAGGTGATGGGATTGTCGTGGTGGCTCGCAATCATGTTCAGTTCTCAGACATTATTGGTCATTGGGGAATGCGATATATGATTGAAAGTGGTAATAAGGGGCTTATCGTTGGGAGAAGAGAGGGGATATTTGCTCCGAACGACCTTATCACGCGTGCAGAATTCGTGCAGATGATCGTCAATAGCTTGAATCTTCCGGTAAATAACGAAGTGGTAGATCATACTAATGTGAATAATTCTTATGATGATGTTGCTTCGAGTAAATGGTATTTTGAAGCGATCGATCAGGCGAAGCAGGCGGGGATTTTGACTAAGTTCTCAGAACTCGGATTTTATCCTGACAAGCCGATTACGCGAGAAGAGATGGCGTCGATCATAGCAGTTGTCCTGCGCAATCATGAAATTGATGTGAAGGAAACCGAGCGTAATCTAACAGATATTTACAAAGATGCGGGTCAGATGAGCGAAAGTTACTTCGAGGATATTGCCATGATCGTTGATGCGAACATCATGGAGGGGAAAACAAAGGACACATTCAACCCAGAAGGTGCTGCAACACGAGCAGAGTCAACGAAGGTTATCCTCTTGATGCTTCGGGCAATGGACTTTATTGAGTAAAGAACGTTCGTTGTAACGAGAGTCGAGCTAAGAATGAGGAGCTATGCGGCAATACTTGTTCTTAGCAACAAGCTCTCAGTTACATCGTGAATGACAATCCATACTTCTTTTAAAAAAAGCTTGTTTTGATATTTTTCTCAAAACAAGCTCTTTTTATTTTCTTCGTATTTTCAACCAGCCGAAAAATATGATCACAGCATTGTTTGGCACTCATAATTAATAAGGGTACACTTACAAAATCAATTTTTAATCCTCTTGAGAAAAATCCCCCAAATTGACATCATGAACGGTACAGTTGGTGATGTATTAGAGAATATTTCTATTGCAACCGTTTTCATAAAAAAGTAGGATATGGTTGAGGTGAATGATAATGGATAAAAAATGGCTAGCGTGTGTGGTTGTGTTATTTTTACTCCTGACGTATGAATTTATTGGATTCGCACATCAATCCGGTAAGATGGGTAGCATCGTTCAGGAACTACATGGTCACCCCGGGAATTTGGGACATCGCTATCATATCGTACTGATTGAGCAGGAACGTTATCATCCTTACTGGAAAATGATTGAGAAAGGTGCGGAGAAGGCCGCGGAAAGGTATGGGATTGATATTGAATTTACGGGTCCGGTCCGCAATAACATGGATGAGCAGATTCATTTACTGGAAAAGGCGATTGCTGCCCGAGTAGATGCAATTATCGTCCAAGGGTTGAACGGTGAGAGATTCACTCCAGTTATAGATAAAGCTGTGCAGCGTGGAATTCCTGTTGTAACCATCGATACGGATGCTCCGGCTAGCAAAAGGCTGGCTTATGTAGGTACCGATAATGAGATGGCAGGCGAAAGCTTAGGACGTCTTGTTGTAGAGACTACAGGTGGATACGGAAAAATAGGTGTGATTATTGGGAGTGAGCTTGCTGAGAATCAGCTGCAGCGACTACAAGGGCTAAAAAACATCGTAATGCAATATGAAGACTTGAAAATTGTGGAAGTTCGTAGCTCCAACATTTCACATATGGAAGCGATTCAGCAAGCAGCGGAAATGATGCAGATGCATCCGGATATTACCATTATGGTGGGTACCAGTGCAACAGATGCTCTTGGTGTTCTTCAGGCTGCGAAAAGTTTGAAACGGGATTCTCTTACGATCATTGGTTTTGATAATCAGGAAGAGACGCTTGCCGCCATTCTAAAGGGTGAGATTAAGGCGACTGTAGCACAACAGCCATTTTTAATGGGAGATACAGCAGTCAGGCTCCTCCATGAGCATTTTCAGGGAAAGGCCTTACGATCTGAATATTATACAGAGGTTATGGTGCTAGATAAGCATAATGCTCAGAAGGGGGAGGGCTTGTGAGTATCCGCAAGAAGCTGTTGGTTTGTATTCCGCTACTGGTGCTTTTGATGAGTACGGTTTCCTTTTTCTTGTTTGAAAGCGGTAAGAATGTGCAGGAAAGCTATCATTTAATGATGAATCGTATCTTACTATATAAGGAAGTGTCTTATGAGGTTGGGGAGATTATGCGATCGATGAACCGGTCTATTATGCAGGTCGATGTGGATAGCTTTCCTGAGGTGGAGAAACATCTGAGAGGTGTTCAGCAGCTGCGGCAGGAGCTCGATGGATTGGAGACGATTGGCGGAAGCGACCTGCCACTTGTGAATTACCGCAATATTATTGATACGTTTCTAGAACAAGTTGAGACCATGATTGGCAAGATCGATGATGAAGATTCTAATACCATGGCAGGGGCTTACATTGAAGCGGAGCAAACCGAACGTTTTATACGTGAGGAGGCCCAGGGATTGGTCGATATTGAGTTGGATCAGTACAAGCCGATTTATCAGGAAATTATGTCCACTACGGACAAATTGAATAAACTTGGAACTCAACTGGTCATCACTGTCGCAGTTCTTAGCATTATTCTAGCAGGATGGCTGTCGAGTAGTATAACGGGACCGATCCGACGGCTGGTGGCAACTGCCAAGCAAATATCGAAGGGACGGATGGACACAAAGGCTCCAGAAAGTATGAACAATGATGAGATCAGCATCTTGTGCCGAACTTTTAATGGCATGATCGATAATATTCAAAGTTTGATGGCTGATAATATCAAAAGTCTAGAGAAAGACCGTCTGGTCAAAGAGCTTGAGTTGAAAATGCTGCAAAGCCAGATTAATCCGCACTTTTTGTTTAATACTCTTAATTCTATAGCCAAGTTGGCTTATATTGAGGGAGCGACCAAGACAAGTGATCTTACGGTATCTGTATCCCGTTTATTGAGATATAACTTGCAAAAGCTGGATCAGGCGGTACCGTTGCGTGAAGAGGTTGAACATGTGACCGAATATATCAATATTCAGAGGGCGCGGTTTCGTGACCGAATTTCTTTTGTAATGGAAATTGATGAGAGAGTACTGGATGGAATGGTTCCATGTCTGACCCTGCAGCCTATTCTGGAAAATGCATTCGTACATGGGATAGAGCAGATGGAAGAGGGCGCCGAACTAAAGCTCACAATCGGATATGTGGATGAAGCTGTAGGAATTGAGATTCGAGATAACGGTGTAGGGATGAGTAGGGAGACTGTCGATCTACTTCTCAAATCCTTCCGAGAGGAAACTCCTAGTATGGGTAGGAAGGGCCAATCGACTGGACTGGGGACACAAAATGTATTCAAAAGACTACATTTATTCTTCAACGGAGAGCAGAGCATCGAAATCGATAGCGTTGAGGGTAAAGGGACAGTCGTGTTGTTCAGAATTCCTTATCGCGCGGTAAACACATTACATGGATAAGAAAGGACGTGACTCATGTTCAGTTTGCTTATTGCGGATGATGAAGCGCTGGAGCGGGAAGGTCTGGAGCTGATGATTAGGCATATTTTTCCGAACACTTTTCATTTTCATCATGCGGAAAATGGAAGGAAGGCCATTCAGATTGCGGAAGAGGAACGACCTGATTTTATTTTTATGGATATTAAGATGCCTGGTATTCAAGGACTTGAGGCTGTACGTCAAATTTCAGCAAATCTTCCTTCAACCAAAATTGTAATGATAACGGCTCACGATTATTTCTCTTACGCGAAGGAGGGGCTGGCTCTGGGAGTCCGTGACTACCTGCTTAAACCAGCCAGACGAGAGGAAGTGCTACAGGTATTACAGCTGTTCATTGCAGAGAAGGAAGCAGAGAAACGTCTACGAAATGAGCAACTGGAGATTCAGGAGAAATTGTCTCAGCTGATCCCACTAGCTGAGAACGAGCTATCACTCATGCTTATGCTGGAGTCGGTGCAGGAGGTGGAGCTCGAACAGTTGGCTAGTTTACTCAATTTACAGTGGGTTAAAGGTTATGCAATGGTGTTATCTTTTTCAAGGCAAACGAAAAAGGAGTGGGAGGATTTCCAACTGCTCAAGCGGGAAATTTATGAAGCTGTTAAGCATTTCACGAAACCCAATCTTTCCTCTATCGCCGGACCTATCGTTGGACATCAGATGGCCTTATTTAATCCTCTTCCACCTGGCAGACCTGGTTATTCCCAGCGTGTTATATCTCTAGACTGGGGTGAACGTATTAGGGACTATATAGAGGAGCGATTCCAGTTGTCCCTTTCGATAGGAATTGGATCTGTTCGGGAAGGCTGGGATGGAGTGAGTCGATCCTATCGGGAAGCAGTTCGAGTGTGCACAGAGGATAAAGAGCTGCTAAATGTACGGCATTATGATGATATGATCCAGAGTTCAGGGCAAAAGATGATCTCATTGGATGATGAGAAGAAGTTACTTGATGCTCTATTGCGTCACAACAAACAGGAGAGCTCAGAGCGATTTGACTCGCTATTTACGATTTTGGAAGGAACAGTGGTCAGTTCATTTGCTACCTTGCGCGGAGAAGTCATAGGACTTCTGCTGTATATGTGTCGTGCGATTCAATCAGGCGATGGGGCCGATCTGATTACATCTCTGAGTGTAGAAGAAGATAGCGATGCTCTTCGAAAAAGTGCATTATTGTGGATCGATTCCTTCATCGACGGCCTGAAGGAAGAGCGGGAGCAGAGTCGGTCTCTAGTGCTCCAAAGGGCTCTTCTCTATATTGACCAAAAGTATAATGAAGACATCTCATTGGAGCAAAGTGCGGAATATGTGAATCTTAGCCCACATTATTTCAGTAAATTATTCAAGCATCATGCAGGAGAGACTTTCATCGACTATGTTACCAGGCTTCGTATTAAGGAGGCAAAGCGGTTGATTGTGGAAGAACGTCTCAGTATAAAAGAAATTTGCTATGAGGTCGGTTATAAGGACCCAAATTATTTTAGCAGGGTCTTCAAGAAAGCAACAGGAATTACGCCAAGTGAATACCGGCAGCAATTAGAGAAGAAAAGTCCTTGTTAACCGACAAGGACTTTTTTGTGTTGTATAACTAAATTGTCCTGTGAAAGACTCGCAATTGGCTTTCATTACAGGAGGCAGCAATGTAATGCAGGTTGAAAGTAAAGATGTGCTGGTAATGAACACGCCACAGCATGTTGTCCCATGCTAAGCTTTATTTGTAAGCGCAACCAAATATTTTAACTGGTGAAAAGGGGCGAAGAAAGAGTGAGAAAATACGGTAATGTTATTCGATTAGGATTGGTAGCTCTATTATTGGCATCATCACTTACAGGCTGTGGATTGGTCTCCAATGGGGATAACCAAAACAAGGAAAAAACAGCCGCGAAAGACGGAGACAAAATTGTTATTGGGATGTCTATGGACACTTTGAAGGAGGAACGCTGGCAAAAGGACCGCGATATTTTCACTGCTAAAGTGGAAGAGCTTGGAGGCGAAGTGAAGGTTCTTGCAGCCAATGGAGATGATGCTACACAGATGAGTCAAGCAGAGCAATTAATCTCTCAGGGAGTAGACGTACTCGTAGTTATTGCGCACAATGCTGAAGCGACAGCGCCGATTGTGGAGAAAGCACACAAGGAAGGCATCAAGGTTATAGCGTATGACCGACTGATTAACAATGCAGATGTGGACTACTATATCTCTTTTGATAATGTACGTGTAGGAGAATTCCAGGCGACAGCTGTGATCGAACAGGCGCCGAAAGGTAACATCGTGTATATCGGCGGAGCGGATACGGACAACAATGCTCATATGTTCAAGGAAGGCGCAATGAATATATTGAAACCTCTTGAAGAGAAAGGGGATATCAAGATTGTGTATGACCAGTTCTCCAAGGACTGGAAGCCAGAAGAGGCTCTTAAGAATATGGAAAATGCGCTAACTGCGAACAACAATGACGTGCAAGGTGTGGTCGCAGCTAACGATGGTACGGCTGGAGGTTCGATTCAGGCATTAACTGGCCAAGGGATGGCTGGTAAAATTCCAGTATCCGGTCAAGATGCAGATTTAGCTGCTGTACAACGCATTGCAGAAGGAACACAGTTGATGACCGTGTATAAGCCGATTAATGCGATTGCAACAAAAGCTGCTGAGATGGCTATGGCTGCTGCCAAGGGCGACAAGATCGCGACGGATAAGACTGTAAATAACGGGAAGGTTGATGTCCCTTCCATACTCCTTGATCCCATTGCGGTTAATAAGGACAATTTGGACGTTCTGATCAAAGATAGCTTTCACAAACTGGAGGAAGTATACAAGAACGTTCCTGAGGACCAATGGCCTAAACAATAACCTAGTAGAATGGCGAATGCGGAACCTTAAGGTTCCGCTCTCTGCTGATTCTGATTCATGGTCAGAAAGGGTGCTTGAATAATGTATATATTAGAAATGGCAGACATCAGTAAAGAGTTTCCCGGAGTTAAGGCGCTAGATCGTGTGAATTTTAAGGTTAGGGAGGGAGAAATACATGCCCTGTGCGGGGAGAATGGTGCTGGGAAATCAACGCTGATGAAGGTACTAAGCGGACTTTATCCGACCGGTACCTATAGCGGTGAGATTATCGTTGGTGGTAAGAGTAGGCAGTTCCATCAAATAACCGACGCTGAACAAGCCGGAATTGCTATCATTCACCAGGAGCTTGCGCTCGTCAAAGAGATGACGGTAGGTGAGAATATCTTTCTAGGAGCTGAACCATGCAAGCGCGGAGTTATTCAGTGGGATGAATTGTATCATAATACCTCTGTGTGGTTGAAAAAGGTGGGACTTAATATTTCCCCAACCGTCAAAATAGGTCATCTTGGGATTGGCCAGCAGCAACTAGTTGAAATCGCAAAAGCACTTTCCAAGCATACAAAAATTCTGATTCTAGATGAGCCAACAGCAGCTTTAACTGAAAGTGAAGTCTCCATCCTCATGGGGATATTGAATCAACTGCGCAGTGAAGGTGTCTCCTGTGTATACATTTCACACAAGATGCCTGAGGTTTTTGCTCTTGCAGACTACATCACGGTACTCCGTGATGGGCGTACTATAGCGACTCTTGATCGTAAGGAGACGGATGATGATAAGGTTGTATCCCTAATGGTTGGCCGGGAACTGACAGAGCGATATCCACGAGTAAACCGTATACCGGGAGAAATGATGCTTGAGGTTAGACATTATAACGTGTGGCATCCTGAAAAGCGTAATCAAAGAGTGCTCAGGGATATTCATTTCACACTACGTAAAGGTGAGATTCTTGGAATAGCGGGACTTATGGGTGCGGGACGCACAGAGCTTGTCACTAGTCTTTTCGGTGCTTATGAAGGCAGAGCAGTGGGGGAAGTACAAATCGAAGGGAAAACCGTGAAGATTAAATCCGTTGCTGAAGCTATAAAGGCAGGAATGGCTCTAGTAACTGAAGATCGCAAGCGTCAAGGACTAGTGATGGGTATGGATGTGAAACGAAATACTACGATGGCCACGATGGGCAAGGTATCAAAGCTAGGTTTCATTAACGAGAATGAAGAGATTAAATGGGGACGCAAGTATGTGCAGGATCTAAAGACGAAAACAGCTTCGCTGGAAACGTTGGTAGGAACACTTTCGGGAGGAAATCAGCAGAAGGTTGTCATCGGGAAATGGTTAATGTCTGATCCAAAAATCCTGATTATGGACGAACCTACCCGGGGTATCGACGTTGGAGCGAAATACGAAATATATAATTTAATGAATCGACTGGTAGATCAAGGTGTAGCCATTATTATGATTTCTTCGGAGTTGCCTGAGGTACTGGGTATGAGTGACAGAATTATGGTGATGTGCGAAGGGGAATTCGTTAAGGAATTTCCATGGCATGAGGCCACCCAAGAAAATATAATGATAGCCGCCACAGGAGGGAAATAATGATGCAGCTTCAAAAGGAACTTCAAGATAGAGTGGATATGCCTGTGACCCGAAAATCGCTCTGGAGTAGCTTGTTTGGTGAAATGGACGTGCGTGCATATACCATGGTAGGAGCGTTGGTGTTACTATGGGGACTGTTTGGACTTCTGAATCCTACCTTTTTGACCTCACGAAATTTATCTAATTTATTCACACAAATGTCTGTGACCTCCATACTGGCTATAGGAATGGTACTCGTCATTGTGGCGGCGCATATTGATCTTTCTGTAGGTTCTATCGTAGGGTTGACGGGAGGAATTGCCGCTATATTGAGTAATTGGCTGGAACTGCCGGCGATTATTGTTATTCTTGGGACACTGGTTGCCGGAGCGGTGCTCGGTCTGCTTCAAGGATGGCTTGTAGCTTACAAAATGATTCCTGCCTTCATCGTTACTTTGGGTGGTATGATGGTGTTCCGCGGCGTATTAATGGGTGTCACCCAGTCCAAGACGATTCCAGTATCTGATCCGATGATTGCATTGCTGGGTAATGCATATTTTGCTAAAGGATTTGGTATCATTATTGGTTTGCTGGCCGTGGGAATTCTACTATGGTCTGCCTATACGAAACGACGTTCCCGGCAAAAATATGGCTTCGAGATCGCACCACTCGGAGTAGATATTACGAAGGTGTCTGTGCTCGCATTACTAGTTGTGTCGTTTGTAGTCGTTATGAACAATTATAAAGGGATTCCTTTTCCTATTATCTTCGTTATTATATTGGCGATCATTTTTTACATTATTTCGACGAAGACCACGTTTGGGCGTCATATTTATGCCATTGGCGGCAATATTGAAGCTGCTCGTTTTTCAGGTATTCATATTAAACGCAAGACAATGCTGATTTTTGTACTTAACGGACTACTCGCTTCGATTGCAGCAATTGTCTTGACTTCTCGCTTGGCATCTGCGACAATCACTGCCGGTAACATGGCGGAAATGGATGCGATTGCTGCTTGCGTCATCGGTGGAACATCATTGATGGGCGGTGTTGGGACAATTATAGGTGCCATTATAGGCGCATTGGTTATGACCACGCTCGATAACGGGATGTCACTGATGGGATTGGAGTCATTCTGGCAGTACGTAGTTAAGGGCTCCATTCTTGTTTTCGCTGTTTGGCTTGATATCTCCAACCGCCGTAAGGGAGTAAAGTAGGATTCTTCTTTTTTGCTAGAATGCTCTCTGATGAACAAATAGTAGCCTGCTAGTTAGAGTTATTCTTACGGCCGGCTACTATTTGTTCATATTATCTATAATTATTAGAGTAAGTTCTTTAGTATGAGTATTGGAGTGGAGAGCAGGATAGTGTAAAATAAAAGTAAGAAATGAAAGCGATTTCAAAAACGATGATCGCGATACTATCACGGTAACATGCGAATCAGCTAAAAAGGAGTATACTATGAAACCAAACACTAAACCAAACCAACCACTAGTCAAACACATTTATACGGCAGACCCGTCTGCTCATGTTTTTGAAGGTAAAATCTATATCTATCCTTCACACGACCTCGATCATGATGGGCCAGATAACGATAATGGGGACCAATATGCTATGGAGGATTACCATGTATTATCTATGGAGAACTTCGATTCTCCTGTCGTGGATCATGGAGAAGCTCTTCATCTGCGCGATATTCCATGGGCTTCAAGCCAGCTCTGGGCGCCAGATGCTGCTTACAAGAACAATGTATACTATCTGTTCTTCCCAGCACGCGATCAAGACGGAATCTTCCGGATTGGGGTTGCTACGGCTTCCTCACCTGCAGGACCATTTAAGCCGGAGCCTAATTATATTAAGGACAGTTATAGCATTGACCCTGCTGTATTTATCGATGAAGATGACCAAGCCTATATGTATTTCGGTGGTCTCTGGGGAGGGCAATTGGAAAAGTGGCAGACAGGCAGCTTCGACTCGTCGCAAACTGAGGGGCCCGCAGCAGACAAGCCTGCGTTAGGTCCACTCGTGGCAACGCTAAACGAGGATATGCTGTCATTTAAGGATAAACCGTTTGAAATTTCGATAGTGGACGAAGAAGGGAATCCGATTCTTGCGGGCGACGAGGAGCGGAGATATTTCGAAGGGCCATGGGTACATAAATACAATGGCTATTACTATCTATCTTACTCCACGGGGACTACACACAAACTGGTTTATGGAATTAGCAAGAACCCGCAGGGTCCGTATACATTCAAGGGGACAATCCTGACTCCTGTTATTGGTTGGACCACGCATCATTCTATTGTCCAGTTTGAAGATAAATGGTACCTCTTTTATCATGATTGTTCTCTGTCTGATGGCGTCAATCACAAACGTTGCGTGAAATATACGGAACTAAAGTATAATGCTGACGGAACAATTCAAACGATAGATCCTTACGCTGAATAAATGATTAGCAAAATAATACTGAACCGTTCACGATCACAAAGATCGTTGAACGGTTTTTTCAATGGACAAATCTTACTCGAACAGTATTATAGAAGGGTTCAATGAATCTTTACCTGAGAAAGTTGTTCCTCAATATCGTCTGGAAGGAGTACCTGGAAATACCAACTAATTTGATGTGATTAGTAAAAAAATGATTGATAGACTATCTTGTAAGCTGATAGTATTCATTCATATTCAAAACGAGTTCGCCATTCATTCCAATTAAATAACGTATTTGTAGTCGACTGGATCACCAGAGACTCAATTATGAAAGGACTAATCTTTCATTGTTGAGTCTCTTTTTTGTATTCAGATGATTCACAAATAAGGAGGAGCTGAGAAGAGAAAATGTCCAATGAATTTCAAGGAGAAATCAAACGCTATTTCGACACCGAATATTGATCAATTAGCCAATGATGGACTTCGTTATACGAATTTCCACACGACAGCCATTTACTCTCCAACTAGGGCTTGTCTTTTGACAGGAAGAAATCATCATTCTGTGCGTATGGGTTTCCTAGCTGATATAAATAATGGATTTTTTGATAACGGCTACTTTTCATTCAATTATGAATGAAAAGTAGCCGTTATTTATGTTGAACTTTGTCTGTTTTACTTCATGAGTGTCAATATTTAAGTATTCCAGAGATCTAAAAAATAAGGTAAGCACATAAGCTTCTATAGAGGGAACGAGTATGAAGGAAATGATGATCTTATTTGAAAGGAGATACAGATGGAATCAAAGTTATTGATGAGCACGTTAAGAAAAAGGGTATGGTTGATATTAGTTTTCGCAATTCTATATACGTCAGGTGCGGGATTGTACAGTATTTATTTCATGAATTCGATTTACGGTGCCTCAAGTCCACTTATTATTCCCGATGAAAAAAGATTTGAGAGTTCTCTAGTTAAGAAACTAGAGAAAATGAACGTTCTAAGAAAGTCTACATCCAACGAAAATAAAAGATGGATACTGAAATGGAGTGATGAATTTAACACATTTTCTAATAATAACTGGATTGCTCTAGATGATGCAAATGGATATGGAAATAGAAAACAACATTATAAGCCTAATAATATTAGTGTTGTAAACGGCAAACTAAAAATTAGTATCCTTAAACAGAAATCAGGCAAATTTAACTATACATCTGGAGCAATTATAACTAAGACTAAAGCGCACTTTATGTATGGTAAGTTTGAAATTAGAGCTACATTTCCAAGTGGAACAGGATTGATACCAGCTATATGGATGATGCCTTCAGATGGAAGCTTATACCCTGAAATTGACATAGCTGAACTTGACGGCAGTAAACCAAAGGAGTTATACAACGTAGTACATGATGAAAGAAAAGGGAAACGCGTAAGAGAATACAAAATGACTAACAGTGTAGATTTATCAAAAGACTATCATGTTTACGGAGTTGAATGGACTCCTACTAAGATGACTTACACATTAGATGGAAAGGTTATTTTTACTGGTAGAAAGTTAATACCGCAAGAAGCAATGTATCTGTATATCAATGTAGGCATTGGAGGTGATTGGGTAGGTGAACCGAACAAGTATACTAAGTTTCCCAACTCAATGTTGATTGATTATGTCAGGTACTATGTAAGAGAGGGATCGTGATATGAGCTTAAGTATAGTTATAGTTGGTGTACTACTATTCTTATTGGTTGTAGGATTTCAATTGATGTATTTAGTCATAACTTTAGCTTATACAAATAGCAGTAAGCACAGATCCATCAATCTATATTTAGATGAAATAAAAATGTCCATACTAATTCCAGCTTACAACGAGGAAAGCGTCTTAAAAGGCTGTATAGAAGGTCTAAATAATCTAAATTACACTAACTACGAAGCAATATTTATTAATGATGGATCCACTGACAACACACTCGCTGTACTCACTTCACTATTAGACCTCACACCAGATTATGACACTATCCCCAACTCTAAATTTAAATACACAGCTATTACTACAGTATACCGTTCTAATAAGCATCCTAACATGATCGTTATAGATAAAGTGAATGGCGGTAAAGCGGATTCTTTAAATGCAGGAGGTGATTACGCAATAGGAGAAGTAGTTATCACATTAGACGCTGATAGCATTTTAGAAGCCAATTCGCTAAAACATATTAATGAAAGCTTTCAGAATGAGAAGGTTATTGCAGCGGGTGGAATGGTGCATGTTGGACAGATGTTTGATAATAAAGGGAAACCAAATTTTAAAGGTAACTTTTTGTTGAAGTATCAACTATCTGAGTATCTAACATCATTCTATATCCGAAAGTTTACACAATCTAAACTAAATGTAATATCAATCGTATCAGGAGCATTTGGAGCTTTTAGATTAAATGTGCTCTATGAGATTGGAGGGTATAAGAAGACATTAGGCGAAGACATGGAAATAACACTTCATATACAGAAATATATTAATACATCTAATAAGGGTTATAAGATGGTGTTTATTCCAAAGGCAGAGTGTTACACTGAAATTCCTGAAAATTTGAGTGATCTATTCAAGCAGAAAACGAGATGGCAGAAAGGATTCATAGATTGTTTAGTCAAGTATAAATTAGGATTTATTAAATCTATGGGTGTTAAGTTTGCATTGTTCTTGTTATGGGATTCTTTAGGCATGGCAGCTCTAGGAATTGCTACATTAGTTATGGCTCCTATATTGATTATCTATGGTGAGATAACGACATATCACATCTACTGTCTAATACTATCACTATCTATTCAATTGTTCACAAAAGTATTGGCATATTGGGCTAACAGTAAATACGGTCATGTGTATACTCAATTTAATTACGTAAAAATAGTAATGTTCTTTTTAGTAGAGTTACCAATAAAACCCATTTTTGATGCTACATTATTTACTTATGGGACACTATCGTATTTTCTATCGAGAGATAAGCACAATTGGAACAAGGTTAAGAGATTAGGAAATGTGTCGGCTATTAATCTAGAGATGGATCAAGCAAGATCGGTAGCGAGTTGATTATGTGTGAATGTAAATTAGCAGTTGTGTTTCTAGATGCCATTCACTACAAAGTAAGACAGGTTGGGCATATTAAAAGAGTTTACGCAAAAAAATTGACAGATCCAAAGTGATACGGAAAAGCCGGTTTCCAGATGATTCTAGAATAACCGGCTCTTTCTTACAAGAAGCTATAAAGGCGTACGCCATGCGGCGGCACAGTTGTCCCTGTTCCGAAGCGTAGTTACCTGCAGTCTGGCTAACTCTGTCATGAATTGATAGATGCAGGAGGAGGCGACCAAGGGATCGGAAATTCTGCCTGCCGTCGCATCGTTTACAATCATCTTCAGAAGCCGGACCGGCGCACAGTCTGTGGGAAGATGAGGTACTTCACCTGCTTCACGGAGGAATTTGCGCCAATGGGGCAGGATCAGATTAGGCCGGAACAACAGGAACAGGAATTCCCAAGTGGCTTTGGATTCCTGATGATAATAATAACGGTGGGGTCCTGGAATTTCGGGAAGGAAAGCCTGTCCGGCAGTGACACGGTGAGACCGATTCCCTGATTCAAATACGCCTTCTCCGGAGAGAGTGTACTGGAACAGCAAGAGCGGCCCATCAGTCCGTTCCTGTCCGTCCCAGCGATAAGAAGGAGTGGTGATTAATCACACCCGGCAGCAAATAATACGCATAGCTGTAGCTCCTTATCTTCCGCGAACCGAAAGCCGTAGGTACCATTGGACATGCTCATGGATATCCTCCTTGTGGTGATAGTCTTTAAGTAATAACTCCAATCATACAACCCTACTAAATTTTTTACTATTGGCTAAAACATTACTAGCTAGATGTGGTAGACTTTCATTGAAAACAGAAAGCACCTTTGTTATTGTTACAAATATAGAAGCTATGAAGGAAGGTTTAAGGATGTCTCATACTCAAGCATTTAAAGCAACGGAGAAGCATGTGAAAATCATCGGAAGGACTCACTATTACAACGATGTACTGTGGCTAGCACTCTCAGGCGGTGGCGTGGAGTTTTCATTCCATGGTAAAAAGGCAGAAATCACATTAAAAGGTGATGCTATTGCCTCAACCGATAATAATTTCGCCCGAGTTGGTATCAGCGTAAACGGAAAACGGGTTATCGACGATCAAATGAATAAACCGTTGAAAACTTATATTGTATTTGAAAGCGATACGGAGCAGGAGGTCACAATAAGGATCACAAAACTATCAGAGGCAGCGATGTCCACGGTAGGGATCCAGGAGATTGCCGTTAATGCTGCGGATGGAATTAAGCCAACATCGGACAACATACATAAAATCGAATTCATCGGGGACTCCATTACTTGCGGCTACGGCGTTGATGATGAGTATGAGTTGCATTCTTTTTCTACGGCTACGGAAGATGTCACGAAAACCTATGCTTACCTAACTGCTCAGCAGTTTCAATCTGACTACAGCATGGTTTCGTACAGCGGATACGGCATCATTACAGGCTACACGGAAAACGACCAAAAGCTTACCACTCATCTTATTCCGGATTATTATGAAAAAGTGGGCAAGTCTGAGGGGAAATTTGACGATACATTGTTGCCCCAAGATTTATGCTGGGATTTCAATAAGTTTGTGCCTGATCTGATTGTCATTAACCTAGGGACGAACGATGATTCATACACGAAAGATGATATTGGCAAACAAATGGAATATGCTCAGGAGTATGTTGAATTTCTTAAAATGGTCAGACTGAACAATCCACATACCCCGATTCTGTGTACACTGGGGATCATGGGCGATAGACTGTATCCTTATGTCGAACAAGCTGTTAACGGCTATACCCGGGAAACTGGCGACAGCAATATTACGGCAATGAAGTTTGACGTGCAACGGGCTGCAGATGGATACGCAGCCGACTTCCACCCGTCTCAAGCTACTCATAGGAATGCAGCGAAAAAATTGACTACTCAAATCAGAGGATTATTAAAGTGGTGACTTCCATACTCCCGGCACGCAGCCAAATTGTTAAGCTGTGTGCTGCACGATTCGAAATTTGATTGTTGATCGGATGGGAGTTATTGTAACCTTAGATCCAGATGCATTTACTCTGAATCCAGGACAAACAATGTCTGTTCAATTTGTAACTAGAATCCATTACGGACTTTAAAGTCATAGGGCACAACATATTTCCACTGTTGATCATATATTGTGAATCTTTTTGAAAATGACCTTCACACATTCGGCTTTATTTTGTGCCTTCAATTCCCCTGTACATGCACTTCTAGGCCATTGCCCACATACACTAAAGAACAGACTTCATTATTCGACTAAATAGGGAGCCGATTGGGATTGGCTTCTTGTCTAACGGAATCCAACTTGGGGGTGTTCGGTTCAATGCCTGGATTAATCTCAGCGATAACGCGGTTCATTAAGCAGGTTTCACTACTTGTATCTTACGTCAAGAACAATGCTTTTCCCCAGCCACTATCCGAGAAGGACGAGAGCAAATACTTACAATTAATGGCCGAAGGAGACGGCAACGCACGAAACATGTTGATTGAACATAATTTGCGACTGGTGGCGCATATCGTCAAGATGTTGTGAACACGAACCGATGTCAGGAAGGGGTGCGGTTTGTGATGTGGGACGAGTTAATTGGATGAGATCATCGGAAGAAATGTGAATCGGAATTCTAATCCAACAAACGGAAAAAGTACAGGCGGCGCGCCAGATTGGGTTCACCAATATTCTAGAAATAGTTGAAATGGAAAGCATCTTGAATGCCTATACATATGAAGCCATTGAAGTTGAAAAATATATGCCGCAGATTCTGGGTGGAAAGGGATTAAAGGCTTAGGACGTTTATGCAAACAACCTAAGCAAGCCAAACCATAATCGAAGCTAGCGTTCAAAAAGATCGGAAGCTCTGCTCCAGTTTGTCGAAGCGAGTCGCCAAACAACGGTAGGCACGTAGGTTGCAACATTCAACACATGTTGAAATGGTTATGTGGTTAGAGGAAGAATAGAAAAGCCCCTTCCATCCTCATAAGCTTGCACATTTACTCTCTTGTTACGTTATCCTTTGGAGCAAGTTGTTGATTCGAGCCTGTAATGATGCCTTCTTGAATCGTTAAAGCAATTTCGTTTCTTGATAATTCTCCATCCAATATTAACCTTATGTTTAAATGATTGACTTAGTGAATCTACCTCCGCTGACGTTAGTTTCGCTCAATCAGAGAATTCCAAAGCTGCTTCCTCTCTCTTGTATCTTTTTAGTAAATTAGGTCTTCCTCATAGGACTAGAGCCGTTCCTATAGTGTCTCGTGCACATACTATAAACTAGCAGTATATTTAGATTTAAGTGAGCGGGGCATTAGGAGATTCGCAGGATTAATTCCCGCAACTGAACTCGGATGTCGGCTACAGCCTTTCCCCGGGACTCAATCAAACGTTTGATGTGCTTGCTTTAATTATTGTGCAGTATCTTGAGGAGGAGGGCGATATGGGCGAAAGCAACTGGAAAAAGGGAGCAATCAAAGCCGCAAAGCGAAAAGACAAGGTTGTGGCTTTCACGTTTGACGATGGCCCGGACACTTTATACACACCACGTATATTAGATATTTTAAATCATTATAATGTGAATGCGACTTTCATGTGCTGTGGTGAACACATCGATAGTAATCAAGAAATGTTTAAGCGTATGTTCCGTGAAGGCCATGAAATAGCTAATCATACCTGGAATCATCCCGACTTAACAAAAATCGCCCCTTCTGAAGTCCACGGACAAATCGAGGATACTTCAAATATCATTTACCAGCTGATCGGTCAAAAGCCACGCTTATTTCGTCCCCCCTATGGTAAGGCGAATAAGCAAGTGATGAAACAATGCAAAGCCCTTGGCTACAAAGTCATTCTATGGGATGTAGATAGCCTTGACTGGACAGGCATTTCGGGCACCCAAGTTGCCGCTAATATTCTTTCAGGTGTTAAAAAGGGCTCTATCATTTTACAACATAATGGTTGGAGTCCGTTATCAGGAACGGTGGACGCCCTTCCGTATATCATTGAAAATCTCTCCAATCAAGGTTATCGTTTCTTGACGGTTTCGGAATTGTTGGGGGTCGCTCCTTATCTTAACGGTTCAACATGAATGATTTTCGGAAGGAGGGTTCGAATGGTCTCAGTTATTTGTTGTTCAATTAGAGAACAATTTATGGAGAATGTTTTTCAAAACTATGATAGGCAAAAAATTAAGAATAAGGAACTCATCATTATCTTGAATGGGGAAGAGATGGATATAGAAAATTGGCATGCAAGAGCCGCTCGTTCTAAAGATGTATCGGTTTATAAAAAGCCTCACATTACTCTAGGGGAATGCTTGAATTTTGGAATTAACAAAAGCCAGTATAATATTATCGCAAAATTTGACGATGATGATTACTATGCTCGCAATTATCTAGCACAACAAGTAAGAGATTTGCAGCGTAAAGGTGCGGATCTGGTCTGCAAGAGAACGGTCTTCATGTACTTTGAACAAAAAAAGACACTCGCCATTCACTTAGCTCATATGAAAGTAAATAGGTTTATTATAAAAAAAAGTGGAGTAAAGGGATCGACATTGGTATTTCGAAAAAAACTGTGGAAACATGTGAAGTTTCATCCGATCAATGTCGGCGAAGACACATTTTTTTTAAAAGAGTGCCTGAAACAGAAATATAAAATTTTTACGACAGACCGATATAATTATGTATGCTTACGGAGGAACGAAATCCATCATACATGGAAATCGAACAATGAAAAATTAATGAATAAATCAGAAATAATATATGTAGAGAAGGAGTATAAAGAGGCCAAGAAAAAAGTATCGAAGTAGCTACGTGACAACAAGGATCAGGCAGTTAACGAGCAGAGGACGCCAGCCATTGTCGTGCATGAAAGGAATTGGCCAGCTAGACTGCAGACTAAGCAGATACAAAGACACCATGTGGGTGCTCTTCTGAATTCGCTGATAGGGTGTTACGAAGAACCATACTATAAGTAAGTGATGGTTAGGATTAGTTAGTGCTATATATTATGTGCCATGCGGACAATCCGTCAAGAAAATTGGAAAGTATATGCTGTTTTCAATCGTGATATAGTTTTCTTGGATCAGCTTCATAAACTCGCACATTAAGTTGAATTATGCTATCGGTCCCGAAAGGAAGGAGACAAAGGCTATTGGACCGTTGGTAGCGGTAGCCAGAGCAATCATGAAGACGGAACTCAAAATAAATGCAACTCTTGTCTTGTCTGTGTCGACTCCGAGAGAAGTGGCCGCTTGTATGAAGTATGATGATGCAAAAAACAGCCGCCACGCACCATCGAGCTGATTCCGAATACGAAAACTGCAGTAATTGCAGCGCCAGCTAGATCTAGCCATATATATTGATTCGCGGTGCTTATGTTCAAGAACGCATTTCCGCAAACAACAAACAATGATGCGCCTGTGTTAACTCCCAGTATACTTGGGTCTGCAATCGGGTTGCGAGTGACCGCTTGCATAAGGGCCCCGGAAACTCCGGGTGCCGCACCGCAAAGTAAACTGAAAACGGTTCGGGAAATCCTCTTGCGCACCACGTTTGCCCCGAAGGAGTCTATGTCTGGGTGAAATAAACCGTCTATCAGTTCTTTAACACTCACGAGCCGAGAGCCTAAGACCAGAGATGCAACTATACATATTCCGAGCAAGACAACACAATAGTATCTCTTGCAATGTCTCAGCAAACAACTCTTTCAATGCATTTTGGGCATCCTGTGCTGACACCAGTTTATTCTCTTTAATAAACTCTCGTAATTGCTGCTTTGTCCATAATCCCATGTATTTCCCCCAACCTTTCTTATACTGCTATTTTACAGACTCTCATATTTCAAACAAAGCCGCCACTTCATCAGGTGGCTTTATTTTATATCCCCACTCCCCCGTACATGCACTTCTAGGCCTTCGCCCACATACACTAAAGAACAGACTTCAATGTTCGACTAAATAGGGAGCCGATTGGGATTGGCTTCTTGTCTAACGGAATCCAACTTGGGGGTGTTCGGTTCAATGCCTGGATTAATCTCAGCGATCGCGCTGTTTATTAAACAGCTAACACTACTGGTATCGTACGTCAAGAATAATGCTTTTCCCCAGCCACTATCCGAGAAGGATGAGAGCAAATACTTGCAGTTGATGGCCGAAGGAGACGGCTACGCACGGAATATGCTTATTGAACATAACCTGCGACTGGTCGCGCATATCGTAAAGAAATTCGATAACACAGGTGAAGATTTAGAGGATCTCATTTCGATTGGAACGATTGGATTAATCAAAGCCATTGAAAGCTTCAAAACGGGTAAAGGTACAAAATTGGCGACATTCGCAGCCCGTTGTATTGAGAATGAGATATTGATGCATTTACGTTCGCTCAAGAAGACGCGTAAAGATGTATCACTCCATGATCCGATTGGAACGGATAAAGAAGGAAACGAAATTACTTTGATCGATATTTTAGGCAGTGAAGCAGATGACGTAGCGGATCTGGTACAACTGAAGATTGAGAAGAGTAAAATCTATCGTAATTTGGATATATTGGACCCTCGGGAACAAGAAGTCATTAAAGGCCGATTCGGATTGGAACAGGGCGGGGAAGAACGAACGCAGCGAGAAATTGCGAAGGAGCTCGGTATTAGTCGTAGCTATGTATCGCGGATTGAGAAGCGAGCATTGATGAAGCTGTATCATGAGTTCTATAAGGTGAAGCGTTGACTGTGAGTGCGGAAGCAGATTGTAAAAAAAAATGAAGATGTATGAACCAATCGTTGTTATATCACAATGGTTGGTTTATTTTTATTCACCAGAATTATATTAGATATTAGACCAGTGTATCATGGTCGCTAGCAGCGATGAGGTCAGTATAAAGTTATAATCGGTCCAAATTTGAAAAATGACATCAGGTCGTGTTCACAACCTCAAGACATTTGACAACGCGAACCGATGTCTGGAAGAGGAGAAGTTTTTAGTATATGGTTTTAACTCTGTGATCATTATTCGGATATAATTTCAAATTCGGCAAAGCTATTTAAATAATCAGTATCTGTTGGTGCTCTCCCTTTCCCTATAACTTTTAATTTGAAAGCTGATGTTATTTCTTTAAATGGATAGAATATATGATTATCCCAAATGATGATTTTTGCCGGGTCCAACTTTAATGTACGTTCATTAAGGGATACTGTTGTTTCATTGCCTAAGTTAGATACTTCACCCTTTAGTGTCGACATCAGATCATTTACGGGTGTGTAAATGGTGTCATCCATTACTCTGAAAGAACCTTGTCCCGTATAGCATTTGCCATTTTTGTTTCAGCAGTACTATAAGCATTTAGGTGACGTACTGGACTATAACGAGATAGTCTGAATTGGTTATCTTCATCATCATCCCAGGTTGCTTGTAGTTCTTTCGTACCGACTGCTCGGACGTTGTTAACATCGAACGTATTGATCAACTTACCACTGCTCACTTCATATACTCGATATTGAGCTTGATTGTCCTTGCCATTGCTCATAAATAACGTTTTTCTGGTACCATTAGGGTAAATTAGTCCTGTCATTTCTTTTTTATCTGATGTGATACTTCTTTTATAAACAAATAGAATGTTTTGGGAATAAAGGTAACCGAAAAGGAATCATTAGAAATTTAAATACTGTTCGATTCCGATCGGAACGGATAAAGAAGGAAATGAAATTACTTTGATCGATATTTTAGGTAGTTAAACAGATGACGTAGCAGACTTGGTACAAGCTTGTTTATTCAGCTTGGATTTTGTGATTCTAATTTATATTGAATCAATTTCATAAATCATAGACCGGGATCATACAGACTGTATTTATTTTTGAAGCTTGATTCTTACTGAAAATCAGATTACGCTATAATAGGTACAACTTGGCAGCAGAATGTACGAAACTGAAACCGTGAACAATTGATTCTGACCGGATATTTACAGTTCAATAATTTACTTATCATATTTTTAGTGTAGAAGGGAAGTCAGAAGCTTATGAACTTGGGGATTATCGCTCCTGTGAATGAAGATAGCTTTGTTTTGGCACAAAAAAGAGGATTGAACTTTCTGGAGTTTTGTGTGAATGAAGGAGACAGCGTAGAGGATTTTTGCGGGAAATTAGAGCAAATATCTGAATGGATAGCTAAATATAATGTTCAGATCGGTTCCATCGGACGATGGAAATCCCTGCGTATTAATGAAAAGGGAGAAATCCTGCAAGATGAACTGGACAGGTGCTTCAAACTAATTGATGCGGCAAGTAAGCTGAATTGCAAGAGCTTTGTCGTTGGCTGCAACTATGTAGAGGAGCTGTCTTTTTACGAGAACTGTACAGCAGCAATTTCGTTTTTCAATGAACTCCTAGTCTATGCAAGAACGAAAAATGTTAAGATCTCAACGTATAACTGTCGAAAAGTAAACTTCGTACACTCTCCGGAAATATGGAGAATTATTCACGGTCATTTACCGGAGCTTGGTATTAAATTCGATCCATCCCATGCTCGCTTTTTTGATGGCGATTATATGAAAGAGACGCTTGACTGGGGACACCGGTTTTATCACGTACATTTAAAAGGTTCGCTGCTGGTGAATGGAAATAAGGTTGATGAGCCGCCTGCTGGTATGGATCAAACGGACTGGCCCTCTTTTATAGCAATACTAAGAGCCGTTGGCTATGATGCCGGACTCAGCATTGAGCCGCGTAAATCAGCACTTCCTGATGAACTTGCGGAAAAAGGTGTGGATTATTCGGCTTTGTATTTCAAAAAACTTTTGCTGGAGATGTAAAATACAACATGAATGAGGTAGGAAAATGACTGGAAAATTGAGATATGCCTTAATTGGTGCGGGTGGAAATGCGGAGAAGAAGCATATTCATGGTTATCTGGCACTACCAAATGTGGAGGTTGTGGCAATCTGTGATATCAATCGGGACAAGGCAGCCCGCATGGCAGAGAAACACGGGGTTTTAAACGTATACTGTGACTACAAAGAGATGTTTGCCAAAGAACGGCTTGATATAGTGAGTATTGTTACACCCAACAATCTACACGCAGAAATTACGGAATATGCACTTTCACAAGGGATTCATGTCCATTGTGAGAAACCGCTCAGCATTAGCGCTGGGGAAGCGCGGAGAATTGTGGCGGCACAGAACCAATCTGGGAAGAGAGTAATGATCGGTTTAAATAACCGCTTCACCAATGAAGCTGTTTTTTTGAAAAAATGGATTAGTGAAGGGAACCTCGGAGATATTTATAGTGCCAAAGCAGGCTGGATCAGACGAAGCGGTATTCCGGGTAGAGGTACCTGGTTTACGAATAAGGATTATTCTGGCGGTGGTGTTATGATTGATCTCGGGGCTCATTATCTGGATCTAGCCCTTTATCTTATGGGGCTTCCGAAAGTTTCCTACGTTGTTGGTAACACTTATCAAAATTTCATTCATACGACGACTCGAAATCGGAACGGCTATAAAGGAGTAGACGGCGGTATTTTCAACGTGGAAGATGCTGCGACCGGTTATTTGAGTTTACAGGGAGGGGCGTCTCTTTCCTTTGATTTCAGTTGGGCTTCTAACATTGAGGAAGATCGATTCTATGTGGAATTAATGGGAACAAAAGGTGGAGCCAGTCTGGTTAACGGTGTATTGAAGTTGTTCGGTGAAAGCTCCGATATTTGCTTGGATATTACTCCTAAATTGAAATTGAATCCAAATTTACAGTTAATGAATGAGTTTCAGCATTTTGTCGATTGTATTGAGAATGAAACGAAACGCCTAATCGCCCCAGCTGACGACGGTGTTTATTTCTCTGAAATTATCGATGCTTTTTATGAGAGTGCTGCAATCGGTGTACCTGTAACTATTCATGATAAACAAAAACAAGCGGTGTTTTCCTGATAAAAATTTCAAATTCTTGCATATCACATGGCGACAGATCAGGAAAAAATGAGCTGTCGCCTTTAATATGCTCTGATAAGTTATGACTACCGCTCCTCTAGCTTCTCTAGAATGGGCAGGGTGATTCGGATGGCTGTACCATAGCCATGCTCACTCTCGATACGAACACCGTAAGCTGAGCCGAACAATAATTGGATACAGCTATGAACATTGTTGATGCCGATCCCTATAATTCCGACTATGGTATTATTATGGTAGCGCTTGTCATCATGACGTTAGTCTCGGTGAAGTAATTCGCTCCCGATCATAGAGTGACAATAAATTAATATAGGGATGTCCCCAGTGAACCTGTAGCTAAGGTTCATCGGAGACATCCTTTTTCATGATTGAGTATGAAAATTTCCCACTCATGTCTTCTTACGAATTGATTTCTTTCCTAACGCTGAAAAGGAAGTGTAACCTCCTGCGAACAATGTACCGGTGTTATATCCATGGTTGCGTGCGAGCATTAGAGGATCGGATTGCTGCTCCTGCTCTAGTAGTTTTAATAAAATAGCAGCCGAAGCGCGGGCATCATCTAAGGCGTCATGATGCTTCAGCCCAATTCCGAAATAATCGGCTATGACATTTAACTTATGAGAGGGGAGCTCCTGCAGTATTTTTTTGCCCATTAAATAGGTACAAAAGTATTGAAAAGTTGGATAGGTTAAGGATGATTGATCCAGACAATACCGTAGAACACTCATATCAAAAGAAGCATTATGAGCCACAATCAATTTTCCCTGTAGGAGAGGTTGCAATGTTGGCCACAGTTCGTAGAAAGTGGGTTGCCCGCTAACCATGGTCGGAGTTATACCGTGTATACTAATATTCATACTATCAAACCGCTGCTGCGGATCGATGAGCCAGACTTGTTCAGATATAATTTGTCCCGACTTGACTTCCACAAGTCCCAAAGCACATGCGCTATCTCTATTGGCATTAGCTGTTTCAAAGTCGATTGCAACAAAATCCATTGTAACGCTCCTTATCTATGATCTATAAGTTAATAGTAGATTAGTAAAATGATAAATACAATCATGTGGCTTGTCAGATGCCGATAAGAGAAACGATTAGATGTGATACAATTATAGTGGTGATATATAGAAAACGATTGCTCATAGTATGGAATTCAACAAAAAACAGTAGACAAGGTGACGATCCTTGCGCTACTGTTTTTTGTTTGGTCTATTTTTACGTGGGATCGGAAGAATCTATCTCTTAACTCCGCTCCAGAATCGTATTTAATGTCGTGCGATCTAGATTCTTTACTAACGTAAGTAATAATTCCTTCGCCGCATCATAATCATCTGTATGGATGATGGAGGAGGATGTATGGATGTAGCGGGAACAGATACCAATCACTGTCGATGGAACACCAATGCCACTAAGATGGACTTGACCCGCATCTGTACCGCCTGGCGACACAAAGTATTGGTATTTAATCTTGTGCGTCTCCGCTGTATCCTGTACATATTCTACGAGTCCACGGTGCGTAAGCATCGTAGGATCGAAAATACGCAGTAATGCACCATGACCAAGATGTCCAAAGGATTGTTTGTCACCAGTCATATCATTGGCTGCACTAGCATCTAAAGCGAAGAAAATATCGGGTTGAATGAGGTTGGCGGATGTACGTGCCCCTCGTAATCCCAATTCTTCTTGTACGGTTGCACCGACATATAGTGTATTAGGAAGCTTCTCTTTATGTAGTGCTTCTAGACATTCAATGGCAAGCCCAAGTCCATAGCGGTTATCCCATGCCTTGGCCATGATCTTCTTGGGATTGGCAAGTGGAGTGAAATCGCAGATCGGTACAATTTGTTGACCCGGATGAATACCGAATGATTCAGCTTCTTCTTGATTATCAGCACCAATATCCAGATACATAGATTTGATGTCAACAGGTTTGCTACGCTGTGCTTCATCTAGAAGGTGAGTGGGAGTGGAACCAACGACACCTATAATAGGGCCGTTGTCGGTTATAATGTGCAAACGCTGCGAAAGCACAGCCTGACTCCACCATCCACCAAGGGGTTGAAAGCGAATCATACCGCTTGGTGTTATGCCAGTTACCATAAACCCGACCTCGTCAAAGTGCCCTGCTACCATCACCTTAGGACCACTCTCATCACCACGAAGCACGCCAAATAGGCTTCCAAGTCTATCTTGTACAAACTCTTCGGTATATGAAGACATGGCTTCCTTTACCCAAGTACGTAATTCTCGTTCAAATCCTGATGCAGCTGGAAATTCTGTTAATTTGCGGAATAAATCCGTCGTTTTTTGATTCATGGAGAGAATACCTCATTTCGATAATTAATTAATGTACTTAGTATGAACTTTGTATTGTAGAATGTCCACGTCATCACTACATAGACATGCACAAATACCCTTAGCGAGGAATAACATGCAATGGGTGAATATTGCGTAAAGAACAACAGAAAGGAGCACATATCATGGAGCTAACGTTGAAAAAACGCATTGTGATATATGTGTTATTTATTTTGTTGGTTATTGTACTGATTTGTCTTTTTAATTAATATTGGAAATATGACTGCATAAGTGGCCGTCTTCTTAAATTGCTACTGAAGGCGGTAGCTTATGTATTTGTAAAGATTTACGATCAAATTGGGGATTGTGCCCAATATACTTAAAACTAATCATCAGTTACAATGTAATAAATGTAAGATATAGGAGGTTTGATTACGACATGCCCATACTTCAAGAGTCCACTCAAGTTATTTCGGTACTTCGTGCCAATTTGGAATCATGCATATTAGGTAAGTCTTTAGAAATACAACTATTACTCACTGCACTTCTCGCAGGAGGGCATGTTCTGATTGAGGATGTACCAGGTACAGGGAAGACTCAATTAGTGAAAGCGTTAGCGAAGTCCATTAGCGGTGATTATCGTCGTATTCAATGTAATCCTGATATTCTGCCAAGTGATATAACGGGAGTATCTGTTTTTCATCCGAAAGAACAACAGTTTTACTTCCGCCCAGGACCTGTCATGACCAATATATTACTTGTAGATGAAATAAACCGTGCAACGACGAAGTCACAATCTGCTCTGCTTGAAGTTATGGAGGAACGCAATGTTACCGTAGATGGAGAAACACATGAGTTGCCTCATCCCTTCATGCTTATTGCGACACAGAATCCAATTGATTTCGAAGGTACATATAATTTACCGGAAGCCCAACTTGATCGCTTCATGATGAAGATTAATCTAGGATATCCTGATGCAGCTACCGAGAAAGAGTTAGTGATGCAGCATCGAATGGGACAACCTGTCGATGAATTGAAGCCAGTCACTGATATGGAACAAATTGCTACCTTGCAGCAAGAAATTCGTCATGTGCATATGAGTGATGTGGTCGTTGATTATATGATTGAATTAATACGTAAGACGCGTGAACATCAAGCTATTCTACTAGGGGCTAGTCCGAGAGCGTCGATATCCTTTATGCTGGCATGCAAAGCCTATGCATTTATTCAAGGAAGAGATTATGTACTTCCAGATGATATTAAGAGCCTTGCTCCTTATATTTTGTTACATAGAATTCTACTCCGTCCTGAATCACGCCTTGAGAATATTCATAGAGAATCTGTACTCCATAGTATTATTCAACAGACGAATGTGCCTGTAGCTATGATGAGGCATTAGAAAGAGATGAAGAATATTGTGAGTGCCCTTAGAAAGGGACTGCGCAATCGTAGACTGTGGGCGGTTGTTGTTGTATGGATTGTCAGTCTATTCTATCTGCTATTCCAAGGTGGGAAGATGTCTTCCATGTTGTTTGGGATGAGCAGCTTGCTTGTCGCTTACTTACTGATTGGAGGATACAGTGGTGTTAGCCGGGCAATGGGAAGTCGTCGGCTTACACTAAATGATGAACATTTCGATTTGTTGTATGCCGGAGATCAGATGCAAGTTAAATTGATCTTGAATATTCCTGGGTTTCTTCCATACCCATATATTATCGTAAGAGAAGTATTGCAAAGACATAATGGCCAGTCATGGTCTTTCGAAGAAAGTGTGCTCCCAAGTTTCCGTGGGAATGCTGAGCTTATGTTTCAGACGCCAGCATTGGAACGTGGGCGATACTCTTTTGTGGATACAGAATGTGTAAGTGAAGATATATTTGGAATTATGGAACATAAAGGAATGATACATGCGCCCGCACACTTCCGTGTTTTACCACGAACGGTCTTTATTCCATATTGGCAGCTATTTGATCGAAATTCTCGCTCAGCCGGTCCGCAGACTGCGTTGTCTACTTCTCGTAGGGAAACGACTCAAATAAGCGGTGTACGGGATTATGTATATGGTGATCGATTAACGAGAATTCATTGGAATGCTACTGCGAAGACGGGAACATGGAAGTCTAAAGAATTTGAGCATGAATCTGTTCCCAAAACAATGCTCGTTCTGGATGCTACAGCAGCACATTATACAACAAATGAGCAATTTGAACTTGCTATATCGACGGTAGCTTCCTTATTGGAGTATGGAGCACGCGAACGTATAAGTATTGGGTTATGCACAATTGGCAATCAAGTGAAGATCTTTGCGCCTTCAGAAAATATATTAGAGCGACAGAAGATGCAGCATCATCTAGTGGATATGAATGCCGATGGGGGAGGGAAATTACTTCCGAAGCTGGAATCTGCGGCTCGTCTCTTTCCACCGGGGGCTCAATTTGTTCTGGTTAGTCCTACTAGTGGGCAAGCTGTAATGGATTTAATTCGTTGGGCTAATACGTATAGATTGAGTCCGTCTCACTTGCATATTCTTAATTCCGGGGAGAAGAAAGCGAAAGAATGGATCACTTTATTGCGGAGTAGTGGAATTCAAGGATATGTTGTTACCTCACTACAAGAATTACCTAGGGCAATAGGAGGGGAATTCGTATGACCAAGCGTGAACCTTTTTGGAAATATGATTGGTTAGCTGCGTTCTCCTTTCTCTGGATATGGATTGTTGCTAGGCAATGGTTATCTTACACAGAACCCGTATGGTACGAAGAAACGACCTCATTAGTAGGAAGAACAGTTCTCATAATTATAATGATTGAGGTTTTGCTCCCAATAAAAAGGGTGTACAGGATTGTTGCGGAATGTGTTCTGATTATTCTGCTACTTCGTCGCACTCTCATTGAATATGCTTTGTACATGCCTATTGGTGAGCTGAGTAACCGGATAGAGCTGTTTATTGTCGCTGCACAACCCTATATTGGGTTTGTCGTTATCGCTGCTGCATTGTTGTTAATGATAGCTAAATTCATAAGTAGTAAGCGATTGATCCTTATATTTATGGGGCTTAATATTGTCGCGCTCGCTATTCTGGATTCTTTCACTTCCGAAATCCTGTGGGATGAAGCTGGATGGATGGTATTCGCTATGTTGGGCTGGTTGGTTAGCCATCATCTTCTACGCTTCAAACAGAAATATCCGCAAGGTTGGAAGCATCTACTTTATTATCCATTTGAGATGATAGCTCATATTGTGCTGATTTTCTCAGTCATCTTTCTCTTGGGTGTTAATATGCCGAACATATCTCCAGTTCTAACCGATCCTTACACCGTTTGGAGCGAATGGAAGACGTCGACTCCTAGTGGTAAATCCGAACAAGTGCCAGGGAACATAGATGATGCACAACCCTCAATGTCCGGCTACAGTCGTGAAGATAATGAGTTGGGCGGTGCATTTGAATTCGATTACTCCTTGGTGATGACTGTGAAATCATTGAAGCGAAGTTATTGGCGGGGCGAGACAAGAAGGCTATATTCTGGTACAGGCTGGGAGAACGAAATAAGTAGGGCTAGTTCATTCGACGATGTACAAGTTGGTGAAGAGTTGAAGTGGGACTCAGAGCTTATAGTTGAAACAGAGAAACTGGAGCAGACGATGACATTCAAAACGGATAGTATTTATCCAGTACTATTTGGTGCATATCGAATTTCTACGGTTGAATCGGTAGATGGTGAGAAAGAAATGGGTGGGGTTCAATGGAAGAATCCACAAGCAGAACTTCATTGGAATAAGCAGGAGAATGAGTTAGAATATCCTACAACGTATAGTCTTACTTCAGAGGTTCCTATTATTCCTGTTGAACAATTAAGTATACAATCCTATGAAGATCTGTACAATGATTTAACAGAACAAAGTTATTTGCAAATACCGGATGAGTTCCCCAAACGGGTTGGGGAACTTGCGGTTGAGATTACACAATCAGCTGAGACACCATACCAGAAAATAGCATTATTACAAGCTTATCTACAATCGAATTATGAATATACGAATACACCAGATATATCACGTAAAATAAGTGCTGATTTCGTTGATAGTTTTCTATTTGAGATTCTTGAAGGTTACTGTGATTATTACTCAACATCCATGGTTATGATGGCAAGATCTCTTGATATTCCAGCTCGATGGGTCAAAGGTTATGCTCCGGGCAGGCAGCCTGAAATAGATGAATATCGTATGATGCAACAGGGATATGTAGATACTGATACGTACACCGTATCGAATGCGGATGCACATTCTTGGGCAGAAATTTATTACGGACCATATGGTTGGATTCCTGTTGAAGCTACGCCTGGTTTTAACATGCCTCTACTTACAAGAATGGACGATAGCGATAAGGATCCAATAGATGAACAAGAGGAACTGTCCGATGATGATATTGAAGGTTCGATGGATTCAGGTGTGAAGTCAGCTTGGATAAAAGGGATAGCGGTGGCTGCAATGACTGTTCTCTCTATATGGCTTGGGTACGTAGGCTTTCGGTCCCGTCATTCGATGATTTTTCTAATGTATCGACTTCGACGTGGTAAGGAGTTAACTCCTAATGAGAAAGTGGTCATCGAGACAGAACGTTGGCTAAAATATTTGCGTAAGCGTGGGATGGTACGTGAGCAGCATGATACGTTACGTGAATCTGTATTAAAGTGGAAGATGAATGAGCCTACATTGGAACCATTATTGATGTCACTTCTGGAACTTTTTGAGAAGGCAAAGTATAGCCCAGAGGCTGTAGCAGCTGGGGAATGGTGTGAAGTTCAGAAGCTTGCAGATCAGCTTAAACAAGCTGTAAAGGCAAAAAGTAAAAGATAGCAATACCTTCGTCCAATTTACATACGTAAATTGGGCGGTTTCTTTTGTAATAGCTCATCATATTATGGTATAGTTTGTCGTATGAAACTGAGGTGACTGGACTTGTTTGAAATGCTGATACCTAAATTAAGGGTGAATACAGTATTCGATATCGACTTGGAAGATCTATATGCAAAGGGCTACCGGGGGATTATTACGGATTTGGACAATACGCTTGTCGGTGCCAAAGCACCACTTGCCTATCCGGAATTAATTGCTTGGTTTGAACTGGTGAAAAAAAGAGGATTTCAATTGATCATTGTTTCCAACAATCATCTGGCGCGAGTATCGGCTTTTGCTACGCCATTGGACATTCAATTTGTGCATGAAGCCCGTAAACCTTCGCTGAAGCCTTTTCAAAAGGGTATGAAGATGATGGGACTTTCGAATACAGAGACAATTATGGTAGGGGATCAAATGTTGACGGATGTGTTCGGTGGTAATCGACTTGGACTGTTTACCGTGTTAGTTCAACCTATCTCGGTTGCCGACGAAGGATGGACGACAAGGATCAATCGTAGAGTGGAGCGCGTTGCGCTTAAACGACTTCGAAAAAAAGGATTATGGCTTGAGGAGGAACAATAAGAATGAAAGAAACTATTGGCGAGCAAGAAGCCATGAGATGCAGTGGTTGTGGTATTACTTTACAAACAGAACAAGCGGATATACCGGGTTTTGTGCCGGCTAAGGCGCTAGAACAAGAACAAATTATTTGTCAGCGTTGTTTCCGTATTAAGAATTATAATGAATCATCTAGTGTTACGGTGGATCAAGATGAATTCTTGAAGCTGTTGAGCCAGATTGGCAATAAGAATGCACTCGTGATTCATATTGTTGATCTATTTGATTTCCAAGGAAGTATGATCTCTGGATTACAGCGTTTTGTCGGGAATAATCCAGTTATTCTCGCTGTGAACAAGATCGACCTTCTTCCGAAAGTTACGAATTGGAACAGAATCAAGAACTGGGTACAGCAACAAAGTAAAGAGAATGGACTCAAAACGGAAGAAATCGTGCTATGTAGCGCGAAGAAAAATCAAGGATTTGATCGGTTGCTTGAGACCATTGCTACCTATCGTGGAGATCGGGATGTATATGTTGTAGGGGCAACGAATGTAGGTAAATCAACTTTGATTAATCGTCTTATTAGAGATTATAGTGATCTTGAACAAGAATTGACGACTTCCCGTTATCCAGGTACGACACTAGATATGGTTAATATACCGCTTGATGACGGCCAATACATTATTGATACCCCTGGTATTGTTTATCCATGGCGCTTAAGTGAACTTGTAAGCCGTGAAGATCTCGGGGCGACGATGCCAGAGAATCCGCTTAAACCAATGGTGTATCAATTGAATGAGGGACAGACACTATTCTTCGGAGCGTTGGCTCGGTTCGATTTCATTCAAGGTGATCGTCAATCATTCACTTGCTTCCTTAGTCATCAGACAGGTATCCACCGTACGAAGTTAGAGCGTGCGGATGAACTGTATGCAGACCATGCGGGAGAAATGCTGTCTCCACCTAACAAGGAGAATTTATCGAAGCTTCCAGAGTGGACAAGGCATGAGTTCAGCATTAAACGCGGTTCTCAAAGTGATATATTTATTTCAGGTCTAGGTTGGATTAAGATAAATAGTGACAATGGTGCTGTCATAGCAATCCACGCACCGCGCGGTGTGAAAGTACTGACTAGACCTTCATTGATATAATGGAGTGCCAATATGTCATAACTTAAACTGACCAGAGAGTGGGTGAAATAAGCAGATGTTATGGAGCGAATTATGTTCACAACCTAACAACTCTTTGCGCCTTGCTGTGATCGGAGATCCTATCGCACACTCGAAATCTCCAGTAATGCATAATGCGGCATTAGCAGCGCTTGGCATAGAGGGTGAATACATCCCCCTTCATGTGAGTCGTCAAGACCTAGGCCAGGCTATCTCGCGAATGAAAGAGTTAGGCTTCCGTGGAATTAATGTGACCATTCCGCATAAAGTAGACGTGATGGCTTACGTGGATCAACTGGATGAATCAGCAACTATGATTGGCGCTGTGAATACGATTGTGAATGATAATGGTTATCTTACGGGTTACAATACGGATGGTATCGGATATGTTCGATCGTTAAAGGACGAAACGCATGTTAGTTTGCGTGGGAAATCAATTATGGTCTTAGGAGCAGGTGGTGCCGCACGCGGAATTGTTCACGCGTTGGCACAAGAAGAACCGAAGACGATCGTAATAGCTAATCGTACGGAGGATAAAGCAGTTCAACTGGCAGAGGAATGGAATTCTTTGGGGAATATTTATGGTATTGCTATAGATAAATCACCCTCATTTCTGACAGGTATGGATATTGTGATTAATACAACTTCGATTGGTATGCATCCACACATGGACCAATCGGCTATCGATCCAGAATGTATTCCAAGTGGCATTATCGTCAGCGATTTGATATATAATCCGCTAACAACTGAATTGCTGAAAAGAAGCCATGAGAGAGGCTGCACTATACATGGAGGGCTTGGAATGTTTATCAATCAGGGAGCGTATGCTCTTGAATACTGGACGGGCCTGCCTGCACCGATTGATCAGATGAGGCAGGCTGTCCTGCATAGTCTCCAGAACTGATTATTAAGTAAATAATAGAATAATTGAATAGAATTGAATAGAAGGAGTTTGAATATTACATGTTAAACGGAAAGCAGAAACGTTATCTACGTTCACTAGCGCATCATTTGGATCCTGTATTCCAAGTAGGTAAGAATGGAACAAATGATCATTTGATTCGACATATCGTAGAGGCTATTGAGAAGAGAGAACTTATGAAGGTGACAGTTTTGAATACATGCCTTGAGGATCGTGCTGAGATTGGAGCCGAATTGGCTGAGAAGTCTGGCGCTGAGTTGGTTCAGGTTATTGGGAAAGTGATCGTACTTTATAAAGAATCGAAAGATAACAAAGAAATTCAACTGCCTAAATAGGGAGGATTTAGTATGAAGATCGGTATCATGGGGGGGACCTTTGATCCACTTCATATCGGCCACTTGCTTGCAGCGGAATCTGCAAGAGATTCTTATCAACTAGATGAGGTCTGGTTCATGCCAAGCCATATACCACCTCATAAGGATAAGGCAGGGACAACTGGCGAACAAAGGCTAGCTATGGTTGCTGAGGCAATAAAGGATCATCCTTCTTTTCGAACTCTTGATATAGAGGTAAGAAGGGGAGGTATTTCCTACACTATTGATACGATAGAGGAGCTCAAGGCGACCTATACAGAGTTCGACTTCTATTTTATCATAGGAGCGGATATGGTTAACTACTTACCTCATTGGGATCGTATTGAGGATTTATCCAAGCTGATAACGTTTATTGGAGTAGGGCGTCCGGGATCTCCCTTAGCTCTGAACGCGTTACCTTCCTATTTGCAGTCTAAGGTACTATTAGCTGATATGCCACTTATAGATATTTCTTCAACTGACATTAGGGAGAAGGCGGAATCTGGGCATTCCATACGTTATATGGTGCCAGAGCATGTGTATGATTACATCTTAAGGAGCGGGATTTATGGGGTACAGCCGTGAAGAACTAATTGAAGTCGTATCTTCTCAAATGCCTGCTAAACGGTGGCAACATACACAAGGTGTTATGGAGACAGCTGTGAAACTAGCTGAACAATATGGGGCAGATCCTGTGAAAGCTGATTTAGCTGCGATCTTACACGATGTAGCTAAGTATTGGCCTATAGAGAAATTAAGAGGTATTCTTATAGATCATCAGTTATCAAATGAATTGTTACTATATAGTAAGCAGCTTTGGCATGCTGAAGTAGGTGCTTTTGTAGCAAGTCATGATTATGGTATACAGGATATGGAAGTGTTAGATGCCATCCGATATCATACATCCGGTCGGATTGGGATGACTTTATTGGATAAAGTGGTATGCTTGGCTGATTATATCGAACCGGGAAGAGATTTCCCAGGGGTGAATAATATTAGAGAACTAGCTAAGGATAGTTTAGAAGTAGGCCTAATAGCGGGTCTAGATACTACGATTAGCTTATTAGTGTCACGTAGGCAAATTATATTTCCTTTAACCGTATTAACGCGTAATGATTTAATAAAGAAAATGGAGGCGAATTCATGAATCAGAAATTTATTGAACCTAAGAAATTGTTGGATTTGGTCATATCAGGTGTTCAAGATAAAAAGGCTATGGATGTTGTTGCACTAGACTTAAGAGGGATTTCATTAGTTGCCGATTATTTTGTAGTTTGTCACGGTAATTCAGATGTACATGTACAGTCGATTGCTACAGAGATTCGTAAATTAGCTATGGATGCGGGTAGTACTATCCGTGGTATTGAAGGAATGGATAGCGCGCGTTGGATTCTTATGGATCTAGGAGATGTTATTGTTCATATTTTCCATCGGGATGAACGCGAATTTTATAACATCGAGAAACTATGGTCTGATGCTAAGGTCGTGGAGATCGTATGAGTTTAGTTGCGGGGACAGTTGTCTCGCTTGAAGTAGCTCGTGAAGTATCTCCTTACGGATTCTTTTTACATGCGCCTGATTTCGATGTGCTACTCCATTACACGGAGATTACAAGAGAAATAAAACCCGGAGATATCCTTGAAGTGTTTATTTTCTTCGATACAGAAGATCGATTAGCAGCTACGATGAAAAGGCCTCATTTGGTACTAGGAGAACTAGCTAAACTCGTAGTGGCGGATGTTAATCCACGGTTAGGCTGTTTCCTCGAAATGGGACTTGGTCGTCAATTGTTATTACCTATTCGTGAATTGCCAGAGATTAAAGAATTGCACCCACGTGTGGGTGATTCTGTGTTCGTCACGATGGAGCATGATAAACAAGGGCGATTACTTGCTAAGCTTGCCGGAGAGTATGAACTTGATCCACTGACCTTTGCTGCGCCATCTTCATCACTAAACCAATGGGCAAGTGCTACGGTGTATAAACCGCTTCAAATGGGCACATTCGTCATTGTAGACGGTGGGGTCGTCGGATTCGGCATGATTGGTTTAATTCATTCTTCGGAGCGGACTCATATGCTTCGCCTTGGCGAGGAAGTGCAAGTACGTGTCAGTCATATTCGTGAAGATGGACGAGTAAATCTTTCGATGACTCCTTTGAAAGAAATTGGAAGAGATTTGGATGCCGAGACATTGTTGACTTTCCTCAAGGAGCGCCCTGGGGGAGGAATGCCTTATTCAGATGCTACACCTCCTGATATCATTAAAGAGAGATTTGGTATTAGTAAATCAGCATTCAAACGAGCGATCGGTAAGTTGTTAAAAGAAGGTCTAATCACGCAAAAGGAAAATTGGACATATCTAGTGAATCCGGAATCGAATACGAATGAGGATGAACCGTCGTAAATTCAAGGAAAGTGTGGTGTCATTCATTATGTCATCCTACCGAAAATTTGCATATGTTTACGATGAGTTAATGGAAGACATGCCATACCCTGACTGGATTCGTTTTGCACGGACGGCTTGGGAGAAACATGGTATGCCTCATCGTATTGCTGAATTAGGTTGTGGAACGGGCAGTATTACGATACCGTTGGTGAATTCTGGATTTGAGGTCACGGGTATCGATATCTCATCGGATATGTTGTCCGTTGCTCGTGGCAAAATGGAAGGAACTCCACGAGGGAACCGTCTCTTTCGTGAAGGCAGTATACGTTGGGTACAACAGGATATGAGAGAGTGGGAGTTACCAGAGCCAGTGGATTCCGTCATATCTTTTTGTGATTGCATTAACTATCTTGTTGAGGAATCGGATATTACTTCCTTATTCGCTCGTACTTATGAGGGATTAAAACCAGGAGGAACATTCTTATTTGATGTACATCATCCCAATACGATAAAACGTTATGATGAGGAACAGCCGTTTGTGCTTGACGAACGTACTGTTTCTTACATATGGACTTGTGATCTGGATGTGGGACGCTGTGAGATTGAGCATCATTTACGAATCTTCGTGCGTGCTGAACAAGGCGGAGATCAGTATCGTCGTTTCGAGGAAATTCATGTTCAGCGTGCATATGATCCGGAATGGATGAGAGTTGAACTCATCAAGGCAGGATTTCGAGATGTTCATATATATGCAGACTTTGAATGGGTTGAAGCAGAAGATGATGCACAGAGACTTTTCTATGTAGCAGTTAAATAGACATATAAGGAACAGCCCGACTCTTAGAAGTAGGGCTGTTTGTTTGGTTTCATAAATGGGCTATGTTAGACTGTAGTATCGAGCTTGGCTCGAAGAATTGTTAAGGAGTGAGTGACATGGAATTGAAGAATAGGACAGCTATTATTACTGGTGCAGGAAAAGGAATCGGTCTAGCCATAGCGACTTCGCTTGCTAAGGAAGGTGTCAATCTCGGTCTCATCGCAAGAACAAAGGCAGATTTAGAAGTGCTTCGCGATTCATTAACAGAAGCTTATGGTGTGAAAGTTAGCATTGCAACGGCTGATGTTTCTATAAAGAATGAAGTGGATCAAGCCGTAGAGATATTGAAGGAACAGCTGGGTTCAATTGATATATTGGTTAACAATGCCGGGGTTGCAGAATTCGGAACATTATTAGAAATGGATCCTGAAGTGTGGGAAAGAATGATTCAAGTTAACTTAATGGGAACCTATTACGTGACACGGGCTGTACTTCCAGCAATGGTAGAGCAAAACAGTGGTAACATCATCAATATTGCTTCTACTGCAGGTGAGAAGGGGTTCGCAACGGGGTCTGCTTACTGTGCTTCTAAGTTTGCGATGTTGGGGCTTACTGAATCCGTTCTGCAGGAAGTTCGTAAATTTAACATACGTGTTGTTGCGTTAACTCCAAGTACGGTGAATACAGAATTAGCTAAAAATGCCGGCTTGAAAGTAGGCAATGAAGAGCATATGATGCAGCCAGAGGATGTGGCTGAATTGGCTATTGCAACTTTGAAGCTTCCAGATCGTGTTTTTGTGAAAAGCGCTGGTCTATGGACAACGAACCCACAGTAGAGCATGAATAAACAAGCCTTGGATCCTTTGATCCAAGGCTTGTTCTTGCTATTCTCCATTTGAACCATAAGAGATGGTCTTATGTTTCGCTGTCTTTCCATTCCTCAACGATGTTCAACAAGGTCGATACTTCCCAGGATGATATGTGCTAGACCAAAGCCAAGTACACCATACGCAGCAAGTTTATACTTGCTTCCAAGCATTGCGGCACCTGATGCAGATACGACAGTTCCAAGAACAGCAGGAATCAATCCTTCTCGCATATGAACACTCCCTTAAGTAGTTTTGGAAAGACAATGGGTAGTATTTGTATATGTGATTGGATTTATACATTTCCTGTTCTTATAGTAACAAGAAAATTGATGATCGCTATGTTGTACCAGAAAGTCTTCGGAAAAGGACTTCACTTAGGATTGGAGGTAGAAGTGCATGGGCAGTTGTAGAAGATACACTTATTTTAGAGGAAAAGGTGAGGTGGAGAAAAATAGATGCAAAGATACAGTTAAATAAGGGAAAATAGAGAAAAGTGGGGATTTATCAGTAACTAGATGTACTCTGTGCAACTAAAATTAGCAATTAAGGATATAAAGAGGATTTAAATGTACTTCGTACAACTATTGGACTAGGAGTAAGTAGAAGATACACTTGTTGACTTAATATTGTTGGTTCTGTATAATTTGATTCATCAAAATGCATATTTTAAACGTTGATGAGGAGTACTAATTTCGAAATATCATCCAGAGAGCCGGCGGTTGCTGCAAGCCGGTTGATAAATTGAAGTGAACTTGCCTCGGAGTAATGATATGAATATGGAAGGCATTGTCGATCCGGTGACTAAGATCGTCGACTTTTCTATATAGTAAGTATCATCGTCTCACCCGCGTTAAGGGTTCAAAGTGAGTGGAAGACAAAGAATGTATTCCGCTAACTAGGGTGGTACCACGGGAATCAAACCTCTCGTCCCTAGCGATCAAACGCTAAGGATGTAGAGGTTTTTTTGATGGACAAATGAGTTAGATTTAGATCATGTACGCGATTATGAAGGAGGAATAATAAGCCATGAATGAACAGCAACAACAAGGTCAAGGCTATCAACCATTAATTATTGAACCGAAATGGCAGCAATATTGGGATGAACATGAGACATTTAAAACGGGTGAAGATCCAACGAAACCGAAGTTTTACGCTTTGGATATGTTTCCCTATCCATCAGGTACGGGGCTTCACGTAGGGCATCCTGAGGGTTATACGGCAACAGATATTGTATCACGCTATAAACGGATGAAAGGTTATAACGTTCTTCATCCTATGGGCTGGGATGCTTTCGGGCTACCTGCTGAGCAACATGCTTTAGACACAGGAGAACATCCAAGGGATATCACAGTTAAGAATATTAACAATTTCCGTCGTCAGATTAAATCTCTAGGCTTCTCATATGACTGGGATAGAGAGATTAGTACGACGGATCCGAAGTATTATAAATGGACACAATGGATATTTATCCAGTTATTTAATAAAGGGCTTGCGTATGTAGCTGAAGTGCCTGTCAATTGGTGCCCAGCATTAGGTACGGTACTAGCGAATGAAGAAGTTATTGATGGATTAAGTGAACGTGGAGGTCATCCTGTCGTTCGTAAACCGATGAGACAATGGATGCTCAAGATTACTGAGTATGCGGATCGCTTATTGGAAGATTTAGAGGAGTTAGATTGGTCCGAAAGTATTAAAGATATGCAACGTAATTGGATCGGTAAGTCTAAAGGAGCAGAAGTGAGATTTGATATTCAAGGTCACGATGCAAACTTAGCGGTATTTACAACACGACCAGATACTTTGTTCGGCGCAAGTTATTGTGTTCTAGCTCCTGAGCATGAATTGGTTACCGTTATTACAACACCAGAGCAATTGGCTGCGGTTGAGACCTATAAAACTCAGGCATCGCACAAAAGTGATCTGGAACGGACGGATTTGGCTAAAGATAAATCAGGGGTCTTTACAGGGGCATATGCAGTTAATCCGGTGAATGGTGCAACGATGCCAATCTGGATCGCAGATTATGTTCTTGCAGGATATGGAACGGGAGCTATTATGGCAGTACCAGGTCATGATACTCGTGACTGGGAATTTGCTAAACAGTTCGGATTAGAAATTATAGAAGTAGTTAAAGGCGGGAATATCGAAGAAGAGGCATATAGCGGAGACGGAGAACATGTCAACTCTGAATTGCTTAATGGCTTAAAGAATGAAGAGGCCATGGCAACAATGATTAAATGGCTAGAAGAAAACGGCAAAGGCGAAGGTAAAATCACATATCGTCTACGTGACTGGTTGTTTAGTCGCCAAAGATATTGGGGAGAGCCTATCCCAATTCTTCATCTAGAAGACGGAACAATGAAGACCGTACCGGTCGATCAATTACCGTTAGTTCTACCAGATGTAGACCAAATCAAGCCATCAGGTACGGGAGAATCACCGCTTGCTAATGTGCTTGACTGGGTAGAGACGATTGATCCTGAGACAGGAATGAAGGCTAGACGTGAGACGAATACAATGCCTCAATGGGCAGGCAGTTGCTGGTATTATCTACGCTTCATTGATCCTCATAACGATGAGGAGCTCTGTTCTAAGGATAAGCAACAACAATGGCTTCCGGTAGACCTGTATATCGGTGGAGCAGAACATGCTGTACTTCACTTGCTATACGCACGATTCTGGCATAAGGTGCTATACGATCTTGGTATAGTTGATACCAAAGAACCATTCCATAAGCTCGTAAACCAAGGAATGATTCTAGGTACCAATAATGAGAAGATGAGTAAATCACGTGGAAATGTAGTGAATCCAGATGAAATCGTTGAAAGTCATGGTGCAGATACACTTCGTATATACGAAATGTTTATGGGACCATTAGAAGCTACGAAGCCATGGAGTATGAACGGCGTAGAAGGAAGCCATCGTTTCCTTGCTCGAGTATGGCGACTAATTATTAATGAAGAAGGCAATCTTCAAAGTAAAATTGTTGACGGCCAAGGCAGCGATGAATTTAAACGTGTATGGCATAAAACGATTAAGAAAGTTAGCGAAGATTTGGATAACCTGCGCTTTAATACAGCGATTAGCCAATTGATGATCTTTGTTAATGAAGCTTACAAAACGGAACAATTGCCTCGTCAAGCTGTTGAGCAGTTTGTACAGCTTCTGTCCCCAATGGCACCGCACATCTCCGAAGAATTGTGGCAGCGCCTTGGGCATGTTGAGAGCATCTCTCTTGTTGAATGGCCAACATTTGACGAAGCCTGGACGGTAGATTCTGAGGTTGAGATTGTTATACAAGTGAACGGAAAAATTGTACAGCGTGCGCTGGTTGCAAAAGATATGGACCAAGAGGCATTGCAAAAGCATAGTCTGTCACTACCTAGCGTGGAGCAAGCGATAGCAGGAAAAACCATTCGTAAAGTGATTGCTGTTCCAGGGAAATTAGTTAATATTGTGGTCAGTTAATTTCAGGTCGACCGAACAATTTATCTAACTCCTTTACATCTTCATCATATTTATGATGGGTTGTAGTAATTAGCTGGTGGAATACACCATCTAGGTTGTGATTTAATTGAAGTAAAGCTTGAGCGGTAATTCCGCCAGGGACGGCGATTAGTTCTTGTAGCTGGAGTGGCGTTAACCCACCTTGGGTTAATAGCTTACCTGTTCCTAGTATCATCTCACTGGCAAGACAGGTGACTTCTTCACGGGAACTGCCTGTCATCTCTATGGCGGCATCGATCCATTTAGATAAGAAGAAGCTCATAAAAGCAGGGCCACAACTAGAAAAATCTGAGTTAATGCGTGCCTGTGATTCTTTTATTTCCAACGGTTTGCTGAATGAAGAGAGTAGATCATGCAGAAATTGCTTATCTTTCTCTTCGATTCGGCTTCCATACATAACTAATGAAGCACCACTACCGACCTTATGAGTTACGCTTGGAATGACTTTGGCGATCTTACAACATAGACTACTCTCCAAATGTGCCAGTTGCACAGGGCTAGTAATAGATATGACTAGTTGGTTCGGTCGAAGGTCATTTTTAATTTCTTGAATTAATGAAGGGAATTGAAGAGGTTTAACACAAATGAATAGAACATCACTGCATCTTACAGTCTGAATATTATTGCGACATACATTTAGTCCTTCATGGCGCTCAGAGAGTGCAAGGGACTTCTTTATTGTACGGTTACTTATGAATAGTTGTTGAGGTTGAAGTGCTCCGAAATGAATGAAAGCATCTAATAAAGTGCTTCCCATACTGCCGGTTCCAATCAATCCTACCTTCATCAGAACATTTCCTCCTTTCAAAGTTATATTAATGACATAATCCTACTTCATAATATATGCGCTAGTACCTTTGCCTCATGACGAAATAACAGATCTGATCAAGTAATTTTATTTATCTTAAGATGATCCTGTCGAAATGTTGTGTTGTTATTCAAATCTAATGTGATAGAGGTGCATTGTGATGAGACGTATACATAAGGGGGTCTATGTTGTGGTTGCCCTATTAAGTAGCGGATATATTGTATTATCTGGTGTGGGGGGGAAAGACGGTATTGAGGATTGGGAACCGTTGAACTTGCAAATAGCGCAAGCATTGGGAGAAGATAATGAGACCGAAACTTTGAAACAAGAGCCGCAGACAGGTATGTCGAATAATGTTTCAGCAATAAAGAATGAGGGTGTCGTTAACTCGTCATCTTCTGATCCGATAGTCGATGTGGACAAGCAGGAGGTTCTAGAAGTTGCTACTAATGAGACAAGTCTACCTACAGCGATGTCGTCCGAAGTTTCAAATAACAATAAAATAAACGTGAATACAGCTGGGTTGTCACAATTAAAGGAACTTCCAGGTATAGGAGAAAAAAAGGCACAGGCGATATTGGATTATCGCAATGAAAAGGGTTCCTTTCGGAAAATATCTGATCTCGTTAATGTGAAAGGAATTGGAGAAAAAATGTTGGAGAAAATAACTCCATATGTAGAACTATAGGTTAATATGAAAGTATAAAATGGAGGGGAATAAGATGACAGATACACGTAAAGACTGGGATACGTATTTCATGGATATCGCTTATATGGTATCTACTCGTTCTCGTTGTGCTCGTCGACATGTAGGTGCTGTACTTGTTCAAGGGAAGAAACTACTGGGGACAGCGTATAATGGAGCACCAATGGGCATGCCGGATTGTTCTGAGGCTGGTTGTATGATAGCAGAGGATGTATCCCTGGTCTATGTGGATGGGGAAGAGAAAATGATTAGGAAACAACGTTGTATTCGAACGATTCATGCTGAACAGAACTTATTGCTTTTTACTGATCGTGTAGATCGAGAGGGTAGTACAGTTTATGTCACAGATGAACCCTGTTGGACCTGTGCAAATATGCTGGCAAATAGTGGGGTCGTTGAAATTGTATTTCATCGTTCCTATCCTAAAGATACAGATAAGGTAACATCTATGATGCATAGCAAAGGCATTATTGTTCGCCAGTTACAATCCTTTGAACCCCCTGGAGATACGATAACAATTGTAACGAACTAAATATATAAGTTCACAATATTGGAGAAAGAATCTCCTTTGCGACGATCATCGCAAAGGAGATTCTTTTTATTTTCTAAATAAGGAATGTGATATGGATGCAGGGTAGACCCTTGTTGTTATGTACTCTATGCTGGGTTGTTGGAAGCAGCGTTGCTTGCCTATATTCAGGTTATAGACTTGGTTGGTTATGGATAGGGATGACGGTATTACTACTAGCTTTTAAGATGCTTCTAAAAAAGAGGTGGGGAGTCGTTCTAATGATGTGGACGGCAATTACCCTTTCAGGTGGATACTGGGAATGGCATGATCATACTAACGTAACGTCATTGGCTTCTGCTGTGCAACAGGATATAACCGGACTTTCTGAGATGAGCGTCGACGCAGAGGGTGTGATTGTAACGACGGTGATAGTAGATGGGGATCGAGCAGATATGAACGTCAATTTATCTGAAATAAACTCATCAGTCGTATCGGAGACCGTGCTAGTACAGGTGAAGCTTCTGACGAAGGAGGAGCAGCAAGAGGTCGGGAAATGGCAGCGTGGTGATACCATTAAGTTAAGTGGTTCTCTTGAAGTTCCAGCAGTTGCTCGTAATTATGATGGTTTCGACTATAGAAATTATTTACGAACGAAAGAAATACATTGGATCATGAAGGTAAAAGGAGTACAGAACACAGCAGTTGTGGCACCGACTTCTTGGAGTGTGATGTCGTTATTTCGCGTGAATGATCTGTTAAGAGAGAAGATGGCATCCAAGATCGATGAATTGTTCCGCGAGCCTCACGCTGGATATATGAAAGGTCTGATCATTGGGATGCAAGATGATGTAGACCCTGCGACGTATGGTCAATTCTCTCAATTAGGATTAACACATATATTGGCTGTATCAGGTACTCATGTGGCTGTATATGTTGCGTGCTTAATGATTCTGCTATCGTTGTTCAGACTTTCCCGTGAAACAGTACTTACAATCGTTATTCTGCTAGTCCCTTGCTATGTTCTTCTAACAGGGTTCAGTCCCTCTGTTGTTCGTTCTGGTATCATGAGCATGATTACTCTTTATGCAGTAAGACAAGGGTTGTTGAAAGACGGGCTTCACATTATTAGTGCTGCGGCCCTCCTGATGTTAATATGGAATCCCTACTTATTATTAAATGTTAGTTTTCAACTTTCCTTTATCGTTACACTAGGTCTGATCATATATGTGCCACTAGTCATGTCAATGCTGACACGGTTGCCCCGTAAATTTGCAGGTGCATTAGGAGTGACTGTCATCGCTCAGCTGACGTCTTTTCCACTGACTATATATTATTTCAACCAATTCTCCTTACTATCTGTCGTGGCTAATCTACTGTTGGTTCCACTCATCTCTTTTTTAGTCATGCCACTGGGGATGGCTTCTTTAGCAATCGGTTCGATATGGGTATCCGCAGGGAGGTGTCTAGCCTGGGTTGCAGAATGGCTCGATAACATTACCTTTACGGTAGTAGAATGGATGAATATGCACCCAGTGTTCATAATGATATGGCCATCACCCTCTATATTATGGATCTGTAGTTATTATGTTTTATTGTATGTTCTACTTAGATTAACGGATTTATGGGTACAACATGCTCAATCCTCTCCAATGTCTGTTGATGATACAGTCCCACTTGAAGATGTACCTGATTGTCAGCGACGGAAGCCAGAAGCACGATGTAGCAAGCTTACATGGAAGCAGTTCATTGTTGCCCCACTATTGCTCATATTTATATTTTTATTATATATTGGGTACCAACCAGAGCCATTGAATGGAGCTGGACTAGTATCATTTCTGGATGTTGGTCAAGGGGATAGTATTCTTATTACAACGCCTAAAGGGAAAAATATTCTTGTGGATGGTGGAGGTACCGTAAGTTTCAGGAAGCCAGAGGACTCTTGGAAGAATCGTAAAGTCCCTTTCGAAGTGGGAGAAAAAGTGGTTGTGCCATTGTTGAAAAAACGAGGTATCCATCATCTTGATGCTGTAGTGCTTAGCCATGGGGATCAGGATCATATAGGTGGTTTACAGGCTGTTGTGGAGCATATTCCAGTGAAAGCTTTATTATTTAATGGTACACTTACAAATACGGCTACAATGGAAAAGTTACTATTAACGGCTCTAGTAAAAGACATACCCATTTATGCTGTTCATCATACGATGGTGATGCAACCTGATGAGTACACGGAGATGATATTTCTATCACCTGAAATGACACAAGATGAGCAAATGGAGTTGCCTGTAGTAAAGGATCAGAATCATTCATCTCTAGTATTAATGCTCGATATGAATGGTATCCGTGTGTTATTAACTGGGGATATGGATATAGCAAGTGAGAAGAATATACTGAGGAATGAAGCCAGTGTGGCAACTGTATTAGAGGGAGCCGATATTATTAAAATTGCCCATCATGGTAGTAAAACATCAACTTCTGAAGAATGGCTAGCTCGTTGGCAGGCAACAGCTGCAGTTATTTCTGCGGGGGTCAACAATTCTTATGGTCATCCTAGACCTGAAGTGCTTGATCGGATTACTGAACATGGTATGGACATCTTTCGTACGGATCAGCAAGGAGAGATTCAAATGAAGTTCCATTTGAATCACAAAGTATGGGTCAGAAATAAATTAAAGTAGGCTGAAATTGGATTTCCTTGTTTATTAGGGTTGAACTCCGGATCGTACTCTTGTAAGATTCGCATAGAAGTCTTTTTACTATTTAAAAAAAATGCAACAATTTGCTGGTCTTACACGTCAGTAAGATTACAGGGAGAGGGGGATCCTTTGTGGTAGAGCTTGGACTCATAAGAGCCGCTCAATCGGGCGATCGCGACGCTCTAATTACCCTATTACGTGATATTGAACAACATGTATATCGCACTGCCTATTATATCCTAAATAATGAACAAGATGCTTTGGATGCTGCACAGGAGGCATTAATCCGTATCTATACTCGAATTGACTCCTATGAAGAAAAGGCGAAATTTAAAACATGGGTACAACGGATTGTGACCAATATATGTATCGATAAGTTCAGGCGTAATAAGCCAACGGTATCCATAGATGAGCATGAATTTGATTTTGAAGATAAACAGGATGTCGAGCATTTAGTTCTGTCCTCTTATGTGGCGGAAGACATTCGAGAGGCTATCAATCAACTTCCAGAGCATCATAGAAATGTTATTGTGTTGAGATACATACAGGATCTTTCATATAATGAAATTTCTGAATGTTTGGATCTTCCATTAAACACGGTGAAATCATATTTATTTAGGGCAAGAAAACAATTACAGGGCATGCTACAAGAGTATCAGAAAGGAGGTGTGTCAGGATGAGATGTACAGGGGTGGTAGAATCGATGCACCGATATTTGGATAACGACCTTAATGAAGAAGAGGTGGCAGAAATGTTGGGACATATTGCTGGTTGTCAACAATGTGCAGAAGCCTTTCGTACGCTGAAGGCTCTAACCCAGGAACTAGAGAAACTTCCGCTCGTCGTACCCAAATATAGTTTGGTGGATGCTATTATGCCTCAACTTGATGCACTGGATCGTGCCCGCCTTGAGAAGGCGGCTTCCGAAGAGATTCAACCCGCAGAGATGATTCCAGTAGCATATATGAATAAGCGGAAGAAACGCTACCCTACAACGGGAGTTACAAGAACATTGATCGGGGTTGCGGCTGCGGTAGGGATTTTAGGTGTAGCTATTTATAGTTATTCTCCACAACAGTTATCAGATGCGCAGGTCCAATATAAAGAATCAGATTCTACAAGGATGGAATCAACCATGAGTGCGGAAGACGGAGCTATGTCTATGAAGAATAGTACGGCGAGTAATGCTGCTACGACTACTGCGAATGATTCAGGAGCTGTAGCAAATAGAGACTTGTCACCTGCTGAGGGTGTGAAGGATGAACTTGGCACTCCATCACCGGAACCTGCCGAATTAGAACAAGATACAGTGGCCTTATCACCTGAGAATTCGGAGAAAGGGAAATCAAGTGAACCGTTAATAAGTGATAAGAAAGTGGTAGCCTCGGATTCAACTAAGCAGGATCAACAAGATCAGGATTTAAATCTGACTTCAAATCCAACTTCAAATCCAACTTCAGAAGCTGTGGATGAACCATCTATTGCTAGGATGGAACAAACAGACATATTGGATTCTTCAGAGAAGGCTTTGGAAGATGAAGTGGCAATGGGTGACCGAGCCAGTGAACCTTTACAAGCATTGATTGTAGATCCTGTTCCAAATAAGCAACGTATTATGGATGATATTACAGGATTCAGTAGCCATGTAGCTATAGCTCCAGAGACTGCTTCAGCATCTATTTCATTGGATTCACCTGATGGGACATTGACTGCCGTTCTGGAGAATCAGAATCTCGAGAAACAGAAGTTGGCGATATATAGAGTGTCTGTTGGAAATGTAAGTGAAAAGAACGTTATTCAAAGTATTGATCTAGTGGGAACTTGGGTAATGGGTGAGTGGTCGATGGACAGTACCGTGTTTACGTACCAAATAGAGCTCGACGGCAAAACGTCAGTCTATACTTACTCCCATGTAGCTGAAGTTGTGACTACCCCATAATATAGATTTGGAATGGACGGCCGGAGAGAAGGAGCCCTGAGTGAAGACTCGAGGTTCCTTTGTTGTGGTTGGAAAGCCCTTTTTTTGATAGAATCATTCTAGGGATCATGTATAGAGAGGAAAGAGGGGGGGATTTATCATCGATATTAAGACAGCGACCAAAGCGATCAAACAAGGGGATGTATCTCCTGTATATTTACTTTATGGATCGGAGAAATATCAAATAAAGAAGTTTAGTTCTTTATTGGTGGATCAATTAATTGAAAAGGAAGACCGCGATTTCGCCATTGTGAACTATGATTTAGCAGAAACTCCAATACAGGTTGTTATTGAAGAAGCAGAGACATTACCTTTTATGGTGCCGCGCAAGTTAATATTTGTTCGAGATGCATCTATCTTTACTGCTGGTAAAGAGGGTGGAAAAATAGAACATCGAATTGAAGCACTATTGGAGTATTTGAAGAATCCTGCGGAATATAGCATCCTTATATTTCTGGTGTATCACGATAAATTAGATGAACGGAAGAAGGTCGTCAAGGCGCTGAAGGCTGCGAGTGTTGTCCTATCATTTGCTTCGCTAGGGGGCGATGAACTATTAGGATGGATTGCAAAGGAGACGAAGCAGAGAGGGTGTACTCTAGCAGCAGGAGCGGCTGAGATCCTTATTAGAAACGCGGGGACACAGCTTCAGAAGTTGTCATCCGAACTAGACAAGCTCTGTATATATTCAGGTGAAGGTGGAACGATAGAGTGTGATACGGTGGAGCAGTTAGTTGCACGTAGCACAGAGCAGAATGTCTTTTCCCTTGTTGAGAATATTGCTAATTTGAGGTTAGAACAAGCGTTGAGTATCTTTTATGAACTACTCAAGCAGCGGGAAGAGCCGATTAAGATTGCGGCACTCATTACAAGACAGTTTCGTATGGTTCTACAAGTGAAGGAATTGACGGGGCAAAGTTATTCCCAAGCGCAAATTGCTTCGCAGCTTGGGCTTCATCCTTATGCGGTTAAAATTGCAGGTGAACAAGCACGCAAGTTCAAATTTGAAGATTTGAGGCGAATATTAAGCAGACTTGCAGATTTAGATTACCACATGAAGACGGGACGAATAGATAAGGTCCTTGGTTTAGAACTATTCTTACTTCGAGTAGGCGACTAGGTGCTACATAGGAATGATAAAAAGTCCTGATCAGCTTACCTGCTGTTCAGGACTTTTGCATCTGTCGTATGAATAGCGCTTCTTATGCTTGAGCATTAAGAGCGTTAAGTTTTTTCGCCAAGCGTGATTTCTTGCGAGCAGCTGCATTCTTGTGGATCAAGCCTTTAGTTACAGCTTTATCCAACTTTTTGGAAGCCAATTGAATAGCAGCATTTGCACCTTCAACTTCATTATTTACCAGCGCGTTGTCAGCAGCTTTAACAGCTGTACGAAGAGCGGATTTTTGGGAAGCATTGAGCGCATGACGTTTGTCATTTGCTTTCACACGTTTGATAGCGGATTTAATATTTGGCATTGCATTCACCTCCTGAAAGACATTCGATAGATCGACATGATTCACAACTTAAAATATTTTAGCATGTGATACATTAAAAAGCAATACTTATAGTGTATAAACAACCTCCTTCTCTCGCACACTATCAGTAGGAAGAAGCAGGAGGTGGAAATAGGATGACATTAGATTTGCAAAATTACAGTGTTCGAACAGATCTTGCTTTAGATGCGAAGGAAATGGCGGAATCAAGATACAGCGCCCCTATTTCAGGTGTAGATGAAGAAGTCACGGAGAATGATGGAATTAAAGTCACTCGCTTAAATGTACTTAACGAAGAAGGATCGAAGATGATTGGTCGCGTGAAGGGTCACTATGTGACGATTGAAGTACCTGGACTACGTGGTGGTGATACAGGATTGCAAGGAAGAGTAGCTGAGGTGTTTGCTCAAGAGTTTGAAGATTTCCTCACATTGATTGGTATACAAAAGACTAGTTCTGTCTTGGTTGTCGGTCTTGGGAACTGGAATGTGACTCCGGATTCTCTTGGGCCACTCGTCGTAGAGAATATATTAGTCACACGTCACTATTTCGAATTGGTACCTGATCAGGTTGCTCCAGGATACCGTCAATTGAGCGCGATTGCCCCTGGTGTACTTGGTGTAACAGGTATTGAATCAAGTGAAATTGTACAAGGCATTATAGATCGTACGAAACCAGATCTGATTATTGCTGTGGATGCACTAGCATCCAGATCACTTGAAAGGGTCAACACTACGATCCAAATTGCTGATATTGGTATCCATCCCGGATCGGGTATTGGTAATAAGCGACGTGGATTAACTAAGGAAGTATTAGGTGTTCCTTGCGTTGCTATTGGAGTACCTACAGTTTGTTACGCATCTACGATCGTAAACAATGCCATCGACTTGATGAAGAAGCATCTTGATCGGGAAACAGATCATACGAAAGAAATTATGGGGATGCTAGATGATATGCCCGAAGGAGAGCGGCTAGCCTTAGTTAAAGAAGTGCTAGAGCCTCTCGGACACGACCTAATTGTGACGCCTAAGGAAATTGATGAGTTTATAGAAGACATGGCCAATATCGTTGCTACTGGTCTAAATGCAGCTCTGCATGAAGCGGTTGATCCTACAAACGTTGGAGCTTATACACACTGATTCATTGGTGTAGGGTAACGTGGTTGGGAAGCATAAGCTCCCTTCCCAACCACGTTAGTATCTTTCGCAGCATCCTTAGATAGGCTCGTTCTTCAGTATATGACCTTCTTAAATTACGACATCAACTCCCCAAACAAGGACGCCGAAAGGCGTTTTTCTTAATTTTTGGTTCTAGTAAATCTCTCAAGTTCATAGATTTAGAGTATAAGAGAGTTCAGGAGGACATTAGAATGAAAAAAGAGTGGTTTCAAATTTGGAATATACACAAATGGAGAGCTAAATGGCTGTCGATTCTAACAATGGGACGCACATTCATAGTTTTGATGTTGAGTTCAATCGTTTTTTTCATATTACTAGGTCTTGGAGGTATGGCAGAGCAGAGACTTAATTCATCTCCGGTGGCATCTATGAAGGGCTTCGCATCATCTCTAACAAGTGAACTTTTCATGGATATGTTGAGTATGGAAATGCCCCATTTAAATAAAGGTAAAGAATCATCTCCACTTTCTGGCGAGAAAATGGGTACATTCGTATTTCAATTGCTAACAAGTGTAAATCTTCGGGATCCTAAAACGCTGTTGGCAAGGGAGTTGCCTGGTATGGATAGTAATAATCCCGTTCTACTCCGAAGTGCGTCTGGAAATAAGAACATGGAAGCCCCCAAAGATTATCATCCTGATGCTACTACAGCTGTAGCGAGTGCAAAATCTCAAGAAGGCATCATTATTCAAGGTCCAGTTATCAAGCCAAGTGAGATTGCGAATCCGGAAAATCTGCTACCACCAACAAAGACAGAGACTCCCACTGTTGAGAACAGTGAAATTCTAATCTATCATTCGCATCCTCGTGAAGCTTTTAATCCATTACTAGGAACAGTTAGTACTAATCCTAGTTCAGAGATGCCTACCAAAAATGTGATGCAAGTAGGGGCGTTTATAGCTAAGGAGCTTAAGGCAAAAGGAATAGGTACGATACATCTTCAGGATGATTATCCAACTTATATAAAAGAATACAATTGGAACTATTCTTATAAATATTCTCGTGAAGCTGTTAAAGAGGCCATTGGACAAAATGAAAAAATAACATATTTACTCGATATTCATCGCGATTCTGCGCGACATGAGAAGACGACAACCGTAATTAAAGGTGTAAGTTATGCTCAAATGTATTTCATTATTGGCCATGCGAATAAGAACTGGCGCCAAAACGAAGCTTACGCAAATGCCATTCATAAGAAACTGGAAGCTGCTTATCCTGGTATTTCTCGAGGCATTTGGGGGAAAACAGCAGAACAGGGCAATGGTGAATACAATCAGTCCCTATCCCCTAATAGCATTGTCATTGAAATCGGTGGAGTTGATAACACCAATGAGGAACTGGAGCGTACATCTCGTATTCTGGCTGGCATTATAGCGGATGTATATTTCGAAGATCAGAAGGCGAAGAAAGCAAGCACTGTGACATCTGAAATAAGTACAAATAACGGTGGTTAAAATGCGAATTCAATAGATGAAGGAGGAATCGAACATGTCTCGTTTTAGCAAAAGGCTGTGGGTTATTGGGATATGGGCTGGTATAGGTATTCTTGTGGGGATGCAGTTTGCTAGTCCCAATAGGCCTACGGCTCCCAAGCAGAGTGTAGTGGCTAATACGAACTCCATACAGGAGGTTACCTTGCCGTTGCCCCAAATTAATTCCAATCCGGGTGTAGCAGGTACGTATACCATTACATTCCAACCGGTTATGCCAGATACGCAGTCTAGTGAGGTTTCTATACAGGAGAAGGCGACGGTTACGGACTATGCAGATAAAACACCACAGGAAATATTGATACCCGAGAGTTCAAAATCGTCAGTGGATGTTTTGGCGGATAAAACAGCGAACCTATTACAAAAGGGATCTCAAGAGGGCATACGTTTCGTCGTATCTCTATTCAGTTCCATCACAGAATAAGTGTGATGTTATCGAGTAATTATTTGCCTGGCATTGCCCGTCTAATCTACAACTGTTATAATGAGGTGATTGAAACATCAGGCTGTTTGTGGGGGTAACGAATGAAGGACGTATTTGAGAGACAAAAGAAAATTCGTAATTTTAGTATCATTGCCCATATAGACCATGGTAAATCTACCTTGGCTGACCGTATTCTAGAGTATACTGGCGCATTGTCTTCCCGCCAAATGCAGGAGCAAGTGCTGGATAAGATGGACCTTGAACGCGAGCGGGGAATTACGATTAAGTTACAGGCCGTTAATTTATTATATCGTGCCGACGATGGTGAAGAATATATTCTAAACTTAATTGACACACCGGGGCACGTAGATTTTACGTATGAAGTATCTCGAAGTCTAGCAGCCTGTGAAGGCGCATTGCTCATCGTAGATGCTGCACAGGGAATTGAGGCTCAGACCCTCGCGAATGTCTATTTAGCACTGGATAACAACTTGGAGATCTTACCTGTTATTAACAAGATTGATCTACCTAACGCAGATCCAGAACGCGTAAGACAGGAAATTGAGGATGTTATTGGGTTGGATGCAAGCGAAGCTGTACTAGCTTCAGCGAAGGCAGGCATTGGTATCAAGGAAATTTTGGAGCAGATCGTAAAGCAGGTTCCATCTCCGGTGGGAGATCCAGAACAACCGTTGAAAGCTTTGATCTTTGACTCGCATTATGACCCATATAAGGGCGTTATCGTCTATATCCGTGTAGTGGATGGGAGTATAAAAGCAGGATCCCAGATTAAGATGATGGCAACTAACAAAACGTTTGAAGTCATCGAGGTTGGTGCCTTCATGCCTAGCATGACCATCGTGGATGAGCTGAAAGTGGGAGATGTCGGCTTTATCATTGCCGGGATTAAGCATGTAGGGGATACACGTGTAGGGGATACAGTAACTAGTCTGAAGAATCCGACAGCAGAAGCGCTACCGGGATATCGGACAATCAATCCGATGGTATATTGCGGTCTGTATCCGATTGAGACATCGGAATATGTCGATTTACGGGAAGCACTAGAGAAGCTTCAGCTAAATGATGCATCTCTCAGTTTTGAACCCGAGTCATCGAGTGCACTTGGCTTTGGATTCCGTTGTGGATTCTTAGGGTTACTTCATATGGAGATCATTCAAGAGCGAATTGAGCGTGAATTCAATATCCCGCTGATCACAACTGCACCGAGTGTTATCTATCGGATCGCAATGACCAATGGGGATTTGATTCAGATTGATAACCCATCTAATTATCCGGAGCTTAGTAAAATTGATCATGTGGAAGAACCTTATGTTAAGGCATCCATCATCGTACCGAATGATTATGTAGGAATGGTTATGGAGCTGTGCCAGAACAAACGTGGAGAGTTCGTTAATATGGAGTACTTAGACGCTAATCGTGTTACGATCATTTATGAAGTTCCACTCTCGGAAATTGTCTATGATTTCTTTGATAAGTTAAAGTCCGGTACGAAGGGGTATGCATCTTTCGACTATGAAATATCCGGATACCGTAGATCGAATCTTGTCAAAATGGATATCATGCTTAACAATGAGCAAGTGGATGCACTTTCATTCATCGTTCACCGGGATCGCTCATTCAATCGTGGACGTGTTATTTGTGAAAAGCTACGTGAAATTATTCCTCGTCAAATGTTCGAGGTACCTATTCAAGCTACAGTCGGAACGAAAGTCGTTGCGCGGGAAACAGTAAGAGCTATGCGCAAAAACGTATTGGCTAAATGTTATGGCGGAGATATTTCACGGAAACGGAAGCTGCTTGAGAAGCAGAAAGAAGGTAAGAAGCGCATGAAGCAGGTCGGAAGCGTTGAAGTTCCGCAGGAAGCATTTATGGCGGTATTGAAAGTCGACGACTGATCAGCTGAAGTATGTTATATGTATATAGAGTGAAACTATTTACAGGGGGGCCGCTGCGGCCCCCCCTTTTCTAAGAAAAAATAAGTAAAATTTTGGGAGGTAATTATTATGGCTGAACTTCAGCATCATAAGCAAAATGTTTATCAGGGAAGCCGTAAACCTCAAGCGATTTATTTGCATATTCCTTTTTGCACCAATAAGTGTTTCTACTGTGACTTTAATTCATATGTATTGAAGGATCAGCCCGTAATGGATTATTTGGTTGCCTTAGATCGAGAAATGGAATTAACAGTTGCACACACTCCCCCGGGACAAATCAAAAGTATCTTTGTTGGTGGAGGAACACCGACAGTTCTGAAACCTGATGAGATGAAATATTTCCTGAACTCGGTACGTACTCATTTCCCAGACTGGTCAGATGATATTGAGTTTTCTATGGAAGCCAATCCTGGGACGACAGATTTGGAGAAATTGACAGTGATGAGAGAAGGCGGTGTGAACCGTGTTAGCTTCGGTGTTCAAGCATTTCAGAATAAGTTACTCTCAGACATTGGACGGATTCATAATACAGATGATGTCTATCACAGTTTAGAGAATGCCCGTAAAGCAGGATTTGATAACATGTCTATTGATCTGATGTTTGGACTTCCGAATCAGACATTAGAGATGCTGGCAGAGAGCGTGACAAAGGCGCTGGAGCTTAATCTAAACCATTATTCAATATATAGCTTAAAAGTAGAAGAAAACACGCTTTTCCATACGATGTATCAGAAGAATCAGTTGCCATTACCGCATGAGGATGATGAGCTTCAGATGTATCTTTTATTGATGGATCGGATGAAGCAAGCGGGCTATGATCAATATGAAATCAGTAATTTTTCCAAGCCAGGATTTGAAAGCAGACATAATATGACGTACTGGCTAAATGAGGATTATTACGGTCTTGGTGCGGGTGCGCATGGATACGTAGGTCGAAAGCGTCACATGAATATAAAAGGGGTCAATCCCTATGTCGAGGCAGTGAAACAAGGCCTCCCACGTCTAGATAGCTTTCTTATATCGAAAGAAGAAGCCATGGAGGATTTCTTAATGGTTGGATTACGAGTGCTCAAGGGCGTAACCAAAGCTCATTTCGAAGAACAGTTTGAAGTACAGATGGATGTCGTGTTTGCCAAGCAACTTGAGAAGATGGTGAATACGGGACTTCTTGACATGACCGATGAAGGTTATCGATTGAGTGATAAGGGAATATTGTTCGGCAATGATGTGTTTGGTGAATTCGTAGGATCGCTTGTGGAAAATTAACATCTTGAACTTTTATGCGTGCTGTTGTATATTTATTCATATTATTGTGCAGCATGTGTAAGGAGGAGAGCAGGATGTCGGCGGTATGCAGGAAAGCGGTTCCTGAAGATATAGAGTATCTATTTGTGATGATACAAGGATATGCTGAAAAGGGAATAATGCTTCCACGTTCACGTAAGGTGTTGGAACAACAACTGGATCAATTTATTGTAGCGGAGATCGATGGTCAAACTGTTGGCTGTGGATCATTATTCCAGCTAGGAAATGATTTAGTGGAGATACGATCATTAGGTATTGGGGAAGAGTATAAGGGTCGGGGAATTGGGTCCAAGTTAGTAATTGCCCTAATAGAAGAAGCTAGAAATCGGAAGATTCCCAAAGTGATGGCCTTAACATATGAAGTATCCTTTTTTATTAAGAATGGATTTGATGTGGTAGAGAAAGAAATTTTCCCTGAAAAGGTGTGGACTGACTGCGTCTTTTGTTGTAAACAGCATTGCTGTGATGAAATAGCTGTTCTAAAGATACTGAACTGACTTGACAACAAATAGGTCAGTTTGGTATTTTTATATTAGCAGTTAGCACTCAATGGTTGTGAGTGCTAACGATATGTTTAACAAAGATTGCTGCGAGGAGGAGAAAGAGTTGTTAACTGAACGTCAAAGAATGATATTGAATGTTATTGTTGATGATTATATTCGTTCTGCCGAACCTGTTGGTTCTCGCAGCATATCTAAGAGAGCTGATGTTGGGTATAGCCCAGCTACAATTCGTAATGAAATGGCTGATCTGGAGGAATTGGGATTTCTTGAACAACCCCATACTTCGGCCGGAAGGATACCATCCAATAAAGGTTATCGCTATTATGTAGATCATATGGCTCCTTGGATTGCGATTAACCCTGTTGAGCGCAATAAGATTAGATCCTTTTATGCAGAGAAATTAAATGCAATGGAACAGGTTATTCAGCACTCAGCTACAATACTTTCTCATATGACAAATTATACATCGATATTGCTAGGTCCAGAAGTATTCCATACGTCACTACGTCATTTCCAGCTGCTTCCACTCAATGAGACGACTGCGGTCGCTATCATCGTGACAAGTACAGGACAAGTAGAGAATAAGACGGTAGCCATCCCTCCAGGCGTCTCTGTTTCAGAAATGGAGAAAGTGGTGAATTTGCTTAATAGTAAGCTTGTTAACGTTCCGCTATTTAAGTTGAAATCTCGTTTATACTCTGAACTTGCAGAGGAACTTGCGAGATACACATCGCACTATGAAGAACTACTTATCGTTCTGGATTCTATATTGGATCGTGAGAGTGAACACCAAGTATACCTGAGTGGTACGACGAATATGCTTACGCAGCCCGAATTTAAAGATGTCGATAAAGTGAAAGCTGTTCTAGATCTACTTGAAGAAACACCGACCTTAATGAAGATGATGGATCCTAGTGCTAGTGGGAGTGGGATTCAGGTAAGGATCGGTACAGAGAATGATCATAAGGCATTCGCTGATTGTAGCTTGATTACAGCTACGTATTCATTAGAAGGAGAGTCTTTAGGAACTATTGGAATATTAGGGCCAACAAGGATGGAGTATGCCAGAGTCATGAGCATCATGGGGGTTATTTCTAAAGATTTGACAACACTATTGTCACACTGGTACAAATAGGGAGTGGAACAGATGAGTCAAGGACAGCAATCACTTCGCGAGGGAGAGGAACGCTACTCAACCTTGCTTAACAATAGTAATGCGGTCCGCGCGATTACTTCTGCGGTTGAGGGTACACTCGGTCCGAAGGGACTCGATGTTATGCTTGTCGGTTCCAGAGGAGAAGTAATCATTACCAATGATGGAGTTACTATTTTGGACAGAATAGATGTAAGTCATCCTGCAGCCAGTTTACTGATTCAAGTGGCAAGATCACAGCAAAGAAAAGTCGGAGACGGAACGACCTCGGCGATTGTGCTAGCAGGTGCGCTGGTACAAGAAGGTGTTGTGCAGATCATGAAGGGAGTTCCGGCTTCCAAAGTAGTCTCTGGTATGCAACAAGGCATTGAGTTTGCGATACAATCATTACAGCGTCGAACGAGAATGATTCAGGGGCTATATGATCCTTTATTGGAGAAGACTGTTTACGTAGCGGGTCGAGAACGTAGGGATATTGTGAGGCTAGTGATGGATGCTGCTTCCAAAGTAGGTGTGGAAAGAATGAAGGAACCCACATTTAACTTAGCGAACTGTGTAATTGCGATTGAGAAAGCTGATAACGAAGTATATGAAGGCTTGTTGTTACGCCAGAAACCGTTGCATTCTCGAGGGAATAAGGTACTGGAGGATGTCCGGATATTAGTACTTCAAGATGCACTCGAGCCAGAGGCTCTAGATGAAGAAGTATTAACTACGGAGGCTGGATTTGCGCGCTATATGGATCTGCGTGAACAGTTCAGTAGAGAATTACTAAGCTTACGTGAACTCGGGGTAGGCGTGATTCTATTGGAACGGGGCATCCATCCTGATGCCGAACAGTTCTGCATTGATCATGGTATACTAGTCATTCAGCGATTAAGCCGAGTTGATATTAACCGTGTATGTGAGATGACGAGGGCTGTTCCAGTAAGACGTACAGCGCTACATAAAAATTCTGAACAGCTACAGCTTGTATTAGGATACTCTCCTCAGGTAACTTATGATGAGGAGCTTGAACGTGTCCGTATGCAATCTCAAGCCAATAACCAAGAACCATTCGTTACTGTGGTCGTGGGAGCTAGCACGGCCGAAGTGGTGGGGGAATCAGCACGGATCGCAGGAGATGCGGCGTCAGCATTACAGGCTGCCGTATCAGGAGGCGTGCTGCCTGGTGGAGGTACAACTGAATTGGCCATTTCCTATGAGTTAGAGCGTCAGCGAGAAACAATCACAGGGATGGAAGCTTTCGGAGTTGCAGCTGTCGCAGCAGCATTAAGGAAGCCAATGTCACAAATATTGCTAAATGCTGGCTATAATCCTCTTGAGAAATTAGAGGAAGCACGCGCAGCTCAGCTTACAGAAGATTGCGACAGTATGGGGATTGATTGCGACACAGGTCATGTTATTAATTACGAGCTTGAGGGAATTGTTGATCCTGCGCTTGTCAAGTCCCATGGACTGAAAGCTGCTGGAGAAGTCGCAATGGCAATACTTCGTATTCATAATGTGATTAAGATGAGGGAAGAGGATGGACGGTTAAATGATTAGGAATACCGAACACCTCAGTGAACTCACACAACATAATCAAGTGATTGTATTCAAACTAGGTTAAGGAGGTGGAGACACCATGAAAGAGGAACAACAGGAAATAAATAATGTTTCAGAAGAAATAGAGACAGACATCGTAGAAGAAGTAAATCAGGAACAATCAAAGTCTTCGCTTGAACAAGAACCCGGTGTACGAACTGAGCTAGAGCGTCTGCAAGCTCTTGCTGATGAGAATCAACAACGTGTTCTGCGTGCCCAAGCTGATTTCGATAATTTTCGTAAACGTACACAGAAAGAGAAGGAAGATTCCGCTAAATATGCTTCTATCAAGCTAATCACGGAACTTTTGCCGATCATGGATAACTTTGAACGAGCGTTTGCTGTCGATGTTTCAAATGAGCAGGTGGAGTCTTTTTCAAAAGGGATGGACATGATTTTCCGTCAATTGGAAAGTACCTTACAGGCTGAAGGATTAACTGTTATGGAGACAGTAGGTCAGCCGTTTAATCCGGAGTATCATCAGGCTATTATGAAAGTGGAAAGCGACCTTTATCCAGAGGGAACTGTTGTTGAGGAAGTTCAAAAGGGTTATATCTTGAAAGATAAGCTACTTCGTCCAGCGATGGTTAAAGTTAGTGAATAATTAAGTTTTATATATAAAAAGGAGGAATTTTAAAATGAGTAAAGTAATCGGGATTGACCTAGGTACAACGAACTCTTGTGTAGCAGTTATGGAAGGCGGCGAGGCCGTTGTTATTCCTAACCCAGAAGGTGCACGTACAACACCATCCATTGTAGGTTTTAAGAAAGACGGCGAACGTATTGTTGGTGAAACAGCGAAACGTCAATCCATTACTAACCCTGACCGTACGGTAATGTCCATTAAACGTCATATTGGTACAGATCATAAAGAGAAAATTGATGATAAAGACTATACAGCACAAGAAATTTCTGCTATTATTCTTCAAAAGTTAAAATCAGATGCAGAAGCATATCTAGGGCAATCGGTAACACAAGCTGTTATTACGGTTCCAGCTTACTTCAATGATAGCCAACGTCAAGCTACGAAAGATGCTGGTAAAATTGCTGGTCTAGAAGTTCTACGTATCGTTAACGAGCCAACAGCAGCGGCACTTGCATATGGTATGGAAAAGTCTGAAGACCACACAATTCTTGTATATGACCTTGGTGGTGGTACGTTTGACGTATCCATTCTTGAACTTGGCGATGGATTCTTTGAAGTGAAAGCAACAAGTGGAGATAACCGTCTTGGTGGGGATGACTTTGACCAATTGGTTATTGACCACCTCGTAAGTGAATTCAAAAAAGATCAAGGAATTGATCTAAGTAAAGATAAATCAGCTGTTCAACGTTTGAAAGATGCTGCAGAAAAAGCGAAAAAGGAATTATCTGGCGTATTGACTACAACGATTTCCTTGCCGTTTATTACTGTAGTTGATGGCGTTCCACAGCATTTAGAAATGAACCTTACTCGTGCTAAATTCGATGAATTAACAAATTCATTGGTTGAGCGTACACTAGGACCTACTCGTCAAGCGCTTAGTGACGCAGGCATGACTCCGAATGATATAGATAAAATTGTTCTTGTTGGTGGATCTACACGTATTCCTGCTGTACAAGATGCCATTAAGAAATTGACTGGTAAAGATCCGCATAAAGGTGTTAACCCTGATGAAGTTGTTGCTCTTGGAGCAGCTGTTCAAGCCGGAGTTCTAACAGGTGAAGTGAAAGACGTTGTTCTACTTGACGTAACTCCATTGTCCCTAGGTATTGAAACTGCGGGTGGTGTATTTACGAAGATGATCGAACGCAACACTACGATCCCTACAAGTAAATCACAAGTATTCTCAACTTATGCAGATAACCAACCAAGTGTTGAAATCCATGTGTTGCAAGGTGAACGCCAAATGGCAGCAGGTAATAAGACCCTTGGACGCTTCATGCTAGGTGAGATTCCTCCAGCACAACGTGGTATACCACAAATCGAAGTTACATTTGATATTGATGCGAACGGAATTGTTAACGTATCTGCAACAGATAAAGGCACGAATAAGAGCCAAAAAATTACGATTACATCTTCAAGTGGCTTGAGTGATGAAGAAGTAGAACGCATGATGAAGGATGCTGAAGAGCATGCGGAAGAGGATCGTCAACGTAAAGAATTGATTGAAGCGAAGAATAATGCTGACCAACTTGTTTATTCGACTGATAAAGTCATTAAGGATCTAGGCGAGAAGATCGATGCATCTGAAATCGAAAAAGCTGAAGCAGCCAAAGAAAAAGTGAAAACTGCTTTGGAGACAGATAACCTTGAAGAAATTAACAAGGCTGCAGAAGAGTTGACAGAAATTGTTCAACAATTGTCTATGAAGCTGTATGAGCAAGCTGCCGAAGCAGAACAAGGTGCTGAAGGCGCAGCAGCTGACGGTGAAGCGAAGAAAGATAATGTAGTGGATGCAGAATATGAGGTTGTTGACGAAGATAAGAAACAAGAGTAACCTATAGAAGGTTTCCTTCATAAGTAGTACTTGGAGGAGAAAGGGAAGGTCAAAGCCGGGGCATCCCGTGCTTTGGCTTTCTCTTTGCGAGAATGGGATTGTAATTATTGATATGATAAAAGAGATGTTGTGGGGGTGGCAGAGTGGCTGGAAAGCGCGATTACTACGAAGTACTCGGTGTCAGTAAAGACGCATCGGATGAAGAAATTAAGAAGGCGTATCGTAAACAGGCACGAACATATCACCCGGATGTAAACAAGGCAGATGATGCTGAGGCCAAGTTCAAGGAAGTCAAGGAAGCTTATGATGTTCTGAGTGATGGACAGAAGAAAGCGGGATATGATCAATATGGACATGTCGATCCTAATCAGGGAATGGGCGGTGGCTTCTCTGGTGGTGGTGATTTTGGAGGCATGGGTGATATATTTGATATGTTCTTCGGCGGCGGCGGCGGAAGACGGGATCCGAATGCGCCACAACGGGGAAATGATCTGCAGTATACAATGACGATCGAATTTAAAGAAGCTGTATTTGGAAAAGAGAGTGATATTACTATTCCACGTACAGAAACTTGCGATACATGTTTTGGTTCTGGAGCTAAACCCGGTACGAAACCCAATACCTGTCATACATGTCATGGTAGTGGACAGGAAGAAGTTATTCAGAATACACCATTTGGCCGTATGGCCAACCGTCGTACATGTTCGACCTGTAGTGGTAGTGGTAAGATTATTAAGGAACGTTGTGGAAGTTGCCATGGGCAAGGAAAAGTTAAAAAACAACGTAAGATTCATGTTAAAATCCCTGCAGGTGTAGATGACGGAGCACAATTACGCATGACAGGTGAAGGTGAAGGCGGATTGCGTGGAGGTCCTTCAGGAGATCTATATATTGTCATTCGCGTGAAAAATCATGATTTCTTCGAACGTGAAGGGGACGATATTTACTGTGAGATCCCATTAACCTTTGCTCAAGTAGCATTGGGAGATGAGGTTGAAGTTCCGACATTGACGGAGAAGATAAAGCTCAAGATTCCGGCAGGAACTCAGACAGGTACGTTCTTCCGTCTTAGAGGTAAGGGTGTACCTCGTCTTCGCGGTGTTGGTCAAGGTGATCAGCATGTTAAAGTGGTCGTTATTACACCAAGTAATCTAAATGATGAGCAAAAAGAACTACTTCGGCAAATTGCTTCATTAGATGGTGAAAAGACACATGAGCATGAACAATCCTTTTTTGATCGTGTGAAGAAAGCGTTCCGTGGAGATTGATTGTAAGTTGAAAGCTCGGCCCTCTGTGGTCGAGCTTTTTTTGATATAGTAGAAAGTATATGTTTTGGGGTAAGCGAAGCTTACCCCTTATTTATAGATTTAAGCTAAATGATCATACATACTTGCATCTGCTTCCGTTAAAAAAATGAAACTGTAATCTGCTTACTACGGTAATCGGAATAAGAGAACACGCTTGCGAGTAAGTGCCTAAACAACACTTAATTTAGAAGAATAGGCTGGCTAGCGAGAAATAAGTGCACGGATGACAGTTAAAATCGGGGAAATAGCTGTGGAGCGAAAAGTTCACGTTCTGCCTTTAAAGTTGTATTCCATCCTCGTGGGGATCATTCAGGGAACACGACTTTAACAGCAGATGCAGCCCTCAGATATTCCCTTCCCACCTAGTACATGAACTCTTCCACCAAGGACGCCGAAAGTTGTCTTTGTTGCTCTACATAGAAAGTACATAGTAATAAAATGAGATGAAATATAACATTTGGAAACCTTGTTCGTTATACATGTAATGGGAGGTGAAACATGGAACCCGGGCAACTGCACCAAATACTTCAACCTAAGTTAACCGAGATAAGAAAATACTTAATTCGTATGGGAGCTAATCCAGCAGACGCGGAAGATATCGTACAGGATACCGTCTATAAGGCTTTTTTATACTTGGAATCAATCGAAGCCAATAAGTTAAGTGCATGGCTATATAAGGTTGCTATCAACCGCTACTATGATCTTTGTCGCCGGAATAAATGGATTCAAGTTCCTATCGAATCTATCAAATACCAGACTTGGATTTACCGGAAGACAATCTGTTACAGAAAGAGGAACGGGCAGAGGTTGAATTGGTACTAAGCGAACTCCTGCCTCATCACAAGGAAATTTTGATTATGAAGTATGAATTAGAGCTCTCCTATCGGGAAATATCCGATATGCTCGGAGTGAAGGTTGAGAATGTTAAATCAAGGTTATATCAGGCGCGTCAACAATTTCAAAGAAAGTATCGAGGTGATGTAGAATGACCGCTCCATGGGAAAATGAGAATAAAAATGATATTAAGCTAACCAATATTATCAAAAAAGCAAAAAGAAGAACGCTTATCCGAAATATGGCTATTTCTTTAGTTGTCTCGGTAGTTGTTCTGTTCTGCGGGATAATAGTCAATGGTCATCTTGCGAGTTGGAGTTCAGAGCATGTAGTGATGGATGAGTATACGCTTAAAGAGATCAGCGGGCCGAATCAATATGTATCAGGGGTTACAGATGAAACAGGGTTTCTATCAGGTAGAATCGAATTTAATATGTTTAAAGTTATTGAAGGTGTACCGATTCCATGGCTGACGAAGAAGACGGTCTATAATGTATTACCACTACTTTCCTTCTCTAGTCCTAGCGGTAGTGACAACGGATTAAGACTATCTATTCCCGACTCTGATATGCTTAAAGAAAATTTTGAATATTCCCGTGATTATAACGGACAGAATGGACAGCGGCAAATGGCGTTCTACATTCCCGATGTGAATTATAATGATAAGGTGTTGAACGATCTTTCTATAGTGAAGAAGATGAATGAAGATAAGCTAGTGGAGATGGCCATTTCGTTTGATAAAAGCTATTCGCTCGCCGAGGTACGGGCTATGATCCCGGCAGAGCTGACACAGATGTGGTATTGGGTAGATACGTATGATAATACAAAGTATCTTGAACCTTACAAGGATGGAAACGGCAATATAAGCTACGCAAATCCAATGAGTGACGGTTGGGTATATGGATTCGGTATTCATCTAGATGGTCCAGAAATCACAGGAAAGGATTTCATATCCTCTCTTGAGCGAGGTCTTGATGGGACATATCATTATGAGTTCAATCGAATTTATAACTATTTGAAGGGGGAGAAATCACAGCCGGACGAGACTGATATTCGACTTTATGGTGTTGTCCTTACTGGAACCGCAAAGGAAATACAGATTCTTCGTGGGCAACCGTATGTCCGCGGAGCTGTCTTAGGGGCTCTTGTGGATAAGTATTAATCGATCCCCGACATAACTTGTAACTACATTTCATGATGTCATATAAAGAAGGCTACGCTGTCCGAATAAGGATGGCGTAGCCTTTTACTATAAATGTCATATTTTTTTGTACACCGATCCCTTTGTATAGTACAATGATAATTACGCATAGGTATGAGGGGGATAAGAACAACATGTTGTGGCACGAATTTACGATACAAACGACAGAGGAATCCATTGAAATGATTTCTAATTTCCTGCATGAGGCAGGAGCTGGTGGTGTATCCATTGAAGAATCCGGAACGCTCAATAAAGTAAGAGATACGAAGTATGGTGAGCTGTATGATCAACCTTTGAATGACATACCCGAAGGTCAGGCTGTGATTAAAGGGTATTTCTCCATGGATATGGATATGGACAATGTTGTTCCTATAGTGAAGCAGCGGGTGGATGAGTTGAGCCAGTATGATATAGACACTGGTGAAGTTCGCTATGAACTGAAAGTGATTGATGAAGATGAATGGGCCAATGCTTGGAAGCAATACTTTAAGCCGATACGTGTCTCTAAGAGTCTAACCATTAAGCCAACATGGGAAGAGTATACTCCTGAATCTGAAGGAGAGAAGCTTATTCATTTGGATCCTGGGATGGCATTTGGTACGGGGACTCATCCGACCACATCTCTTTGTTTACGTACATTAGAGGACGTCATTCAGGGCGGAGAAGAGATTATTGATGTTGGAACAGGATCGGGCATATTAGCGATTGGTGCAATTCTTCTAGGGGCAAAGCATGTCTTAGCTGTTGATCTAGATCCAGTAGCAGTACATAGTGCGATGGAGAATACGGCATTCAATGGGATGGAAGGTAGCATAACGGTTAAAGAAAGCGATCTTCTATCTGTATTCAAACATCAGCAGGAGGGCGTGAATCTTGGTGTTACCGTGCCTGTGGATATGGTTGTTGCGAATATATTAGCAGAGGTTATTCTGTTGCTTATTGATGATGTGTACCAAGTGTTGCAACCAGGAGGTGTTTTTATAACATCTGGAATATATAAAAATAAAGAACTCGTTGTTCAAGATGCGCTTAAAGCATCCAACTTCGAAATCATCGATGTGAATCGTGAGGAAGAATGGATTGCCTTCGTGGCTAGAAAGAGGTAAGTATGGATTTTCTAAATGAAATATTGATTTATCCGATCGATAAAATGCCGTTTTTCTTAATTGCTATCGTGTTAGCTTTTACGGTGCATGAGTTCTCACACGCGTACTTTGCTAACAAATTCGGCGATCCTACGGCTAAACTATTGGGACGTGTAACGTTAAATCCAACCGTACATTTCGACTTGTTTGGAATTATATTGTTACTAATTGCAGGCTTTGGTTGGGCGAGACCCGTGCCAGTCAATCGTGATAATTTCGAGCGACCACGTCTAATGGGTGCAATTGTTTCTTTAGCAGGACCATTGAGTAATTTCGTGCTCGCTGTATTGGGGGCGCTTGTTTATGCAGGACTAATTCAATTTGACGTGTTAGGTTCAATTACGAATTTGAAACTAGCTGAGGCGATTGCGACCACGTTTTATTTTATTATTATTATGAACTTCTTTCTGTGTTTATTTAATCTTATCCCATTACCTCCATTGGATGGTTACCGTATACTAGAAGATGTTGTTCCTCGTGAAGCTAGTGCAAAGCTGAAGCGATTTGAACAGTGGTCCCTATTAATTTTTCTATTGATACTGTTCATTCCGGGGCTACGGGCTTATACGATAACCCCACTCTATGGAGCTGCTCAGTCGATGTATTTCAACTTTATTAATATGTTCATGGTTATGTTTGGAGGTTAATTACGTAAGGATAGGATGTTGATAAGCGATGCAACGATATTTCATATCTGTGGAACAATTCATGGACAACATGGTGGAGATTACAGGTGAAGATGCCCGTCATATTACGAGAGTAATGAGGGGGAAAGCAGGAGATAAGATCATTGTAAGTGATGGTCTATCGCGTGAAGCGGTGGTTGAGCTGGAGTCATTAGAGCAAGGTCTAGTTACTGCTAATATCGTTGAGCATCTCGACATGTTGCAAGAAGCACGTGTGAAGGTCACATTGGCGCAGAGCCTTCCCAAAGGGGATAAGATGGAGACGGTTATACAGAAGTGTACAGAGATTGGAGCTGTGTCATTTGTACCCTTTCTATCTGAACGTACGATCGTTCAATATGATGCTAAAAAGGAAGAGAAGCGTCTAGAACGGTGGCGCAAGATTTGTAAAGAAGCGGCGGAGCAAAGTCATCGTAATATTGTTCCAGCGATAGAACCACCTCTAACATGGTCGCAGTTGATGAAGTCATTTAAGCTATATGATGCGGTATATTTTTGCTATGAGAAGGAGCAGGGATCACAACTGCGTGATGCGTTGCTACCATTTATACAAAGTGTTGAAGCAAGTAGTATACCTAAAGTGTTACTTGTTGTTGGACCAGAAGGTGGATTCAGTGAAGGGGAGTGCCGTAAAGCGGAGGAAGCGGGAGCAGTCAGTGTTGGACTAGGTCGTCGCATTTTACGCTGTGAGACTGCGGGGATGGTTGCCCTATCTTGCATATTATACGATTTTGGTGAAATGGGAGGAGTTTGAAAATGCCATCCATAGCATTTTATACATTAGGATGTAAAGTCAATTTTTATGATACGGAAGCCATTTGGCAACTATTTAAGGACGAGGGATACGAGCAGATCGATTACGAACAGACAGCCGATGTGTATTTAATTAATACATGCACCGTTACGAACACAGGGGATAAGAAGAGTCGGCAAATTATTCGTCGTGCAGTTCGTCGTAATCCGAACGCAATCATTGCTGTTACGGGCTGTTACGCTCAGACATCACCAGCAGAGATCATGGATATTCCAGGCGTAGATCTCGTCATTGGGACGCAGGATCGTGATAAGATAATTCCTTTTGTGAAAGAAATTCAGGAATCGCGTGAACCCGTTAACGCTGTTCATAATATTATGAAGAATCGGGTATTTGAGGAAATGGATGTTCCTGATTTTACGGATCGCTCACGCGCTTTTCTCAAAATTCAAGATGGTTGTAACAATTTCTGTACATTCTGCATTATACCGTGGTCACGGGGGTTATCACGCAGTAGGGATCCGCAGAATATTATTAAACAGGCTCATCAGTTAGTGGAAGCTGGTTATAAGGAAATGGTCTTAACGGGGATTCATACCGGTGGTTATGGCGATGATCTTGATCAGTATGATTTATCCGATCTATTGATGGATTTAGATAAGGTAGATGGACTAGAACGGATTCGAATCAGTTCGATTGAAGCAAGTCAAATTGATCATAAGATGCTGGATGTTTTGAATCGTTCTACGAAGATGTGTCGTCATCTTCATATTCCACTTCAAGCTGGTGACGATGAAGTATTGAAACGGATGAGACGTAAATATACAACAGAACAATTTTATAATAAAATGGGATTAATTCGTCAAGCTATGCCGGATGTAGGCATTACTACAGATATTATTGTCGGTTTCCCTGGCGAGACGGATGAGATGTCCCGTAATGGCTATGATCTGATGAAGGCGATCCAGTTCTCAGAAATGCATGTGTTCCCATACTCTAAACGGACAGGCACGCCTGCGGCACGTATGGAGGACCAGGTGGATGAAGAGATCAAGAATGCACGGGTTCACGATCTGATCGACTTATCTGAACAGATGCAGCTTACCTATGCGAATAAATTTGTAGGGCAAGTTCTTGAGGTCATCCCAGAGGGAGCTCGTAAAGGTTCAGAAGGTTCAGGTAAATTACAGGGATTCAGCGATAACTATTTGCAGATGACTTTTGACGGACCAGAGGATCTTCAGCGTAAAATATGTCGTGTGGAAATGGTTGAGGCTGGTGTCAACGAGTGCAAGGGGAAGTTGATCAGTGTAGGTTAATAAATGAACTGAGATATGGATAAGGATTTCATTTTTCTGTTTCAGAAGATGAAATCCTTATATTTTTCTTGAAATATAAGGAAGTATAAGTTTCACTTGATACTCTATTCCTTATATTTCCGCTGAAACGGGTGCTGTCCTTACAAAGGACGGCGAAGCCGTTTCTACTTGATAATATGATATAAAGGGGTCATCAGCGTGGCATACAAACAATTTTCAGCAGGTGGCGTCGTATTTAAGAAAGAGGATGGGGAACTTCATATTCAGCTCATACTAGACCGTTATGGTAAAGTGTCGTTAGCTAAAGGGAAGATGGAGCAGGGTGAGACGATCGAGGAGACAGCTCTGCGTGAAATTGAAGAGGAGACGGGTATACTGGGAAGTATTGTCTCGCCTGTAGATATTATTGCGTATACGTACCAGAACCCTGTTCATGGAGAAGTGGATAAAGAAGTACATTATTATCTGGTGGAAGCGACAGGCGGTCATCTGAAGCCTCAAATTGAGGAGATAAATGAAGTATCCTGGTATACACCTGAAGAGGCTTGGCGTCGCCAGCAGCAAAGCGGATATCGTAATAACGATATCATTCTCAAGAAAGCTCTATCATTGTTAGGAATAAGTGTATAGGATGTTCAAAAGGTCATCTTTTGAACTCGATTTTATATAAGTGCGAGTCTTAGGATGAGGAACGATCGATCCTTTTCCAGATCGGAAGATAACATATTGGAAGTGCTATGAGCGAACAGAGGATATTGAATATCGTCTGTGAATGGGCAATTTGGCTACCGAAGTCGCTGGATAACCAAGCAGATACGTTATGTAATTGTTGAATAAAGGGCATGAATAATGCTGCACCACCTACATTCAGTACGACATGAGTCCAAGCGACAAATTTACCTGATGGAGAACTACCGGTAGCGGCGATGACAGCGGTGACGCATGTGCCTACATTGGATCCTAAGACGATGGCAATACCTACTTCTACGGGAAGGGCACCAGAACTTGCAAGTCCCATAGCCAGGCCAATGACAGCCGCACTACTATGGATTAGGGCAGTCAGGCATGCTCCGGCAACGACTCCCCAGAGTACATTCTGAGAGGCGCGTTCAATGAACCATCCGAAGACACCGTATGAATCTAATGCAGGTCCGATTGACTGCATGACACGGATTCCGAACATGATTAATGCGAACCCGGCTACGATGAGGGATATATATTGGGCAGGTTCGAAGAAATGCTTGTATTGGCGTAATTTCCATGGCGTATAATCATTTGCGATCACAGCAGCAGCCCATACTGTGATGGATATGAGGAGCAAAGGGGGAGCCAGTTGTCCTAATTGCAAACCCATTAATTCGGTTGTGAGGCAAGTGCCAATGTTGCTACCGAGAATGATACCAAGCGTTCTAGCATAGGTGAGAAGACCGGCATTTACGAGGCCTATGGTGATGACCGTAACGGCTGTACTACTTTGTAGAATGCCAGTAATGAAAGTACTGAATAGCATGCCTTTGAGGGGTGACGAGGTTGCCTTGCTTAGAAGAGAGATTAACATGGGTCCAGCCCAGCGAGAAAGAGCGGACTCCATCACTTTCATACCAAGCAGAAAAATGGCCAAACCGTATAGTACAGGGAAGATAATAGCATGGAACATGGATATGATTCTCCTTTTAGAGGATGTTCAAAAAGTCCTTGAAATAAATATATGTCTGTGATTGGACAACCATGACAAACATGATAGAACCTGCGGTGACAAGCACCGATACAGGTACATAATAGGGAGTGAAGATGAATGGCATCAGTTATTTTACAACGGAGTCAGAAGAAGAGATTAGAACATGGACATCCATGGGTGTTCAAAAGTGAAATTGCAACAGTCGAAGGTGAGCCAGAAGCAGGTCAGTTAGTTAACGTACTAAACCACCAGAAAAGGTATATTGGGACAGGGTATTATAATCCTGCATCGCAGATTACGGTAAGAATCGTATCGTATCGTTCTATGGAATTCATGGATCAGGCCTTTTTTACGGAGCGATTCCGAAACTGCCTTCAACATCGTGAACGATTTACCCCAGGAGAGACTGCTTATCGATTGGTCTATGGCGAGGCGGATTTTCTGCCTGGATTAATTGTAGATCGATTCGGTGATGTGCTAGTGGTCCAATTGTTGACGCTGGGTATGGACAAGTGCCGCAATGACATTGTGGCATCTTTGATTGAAGTCATGCATCCCGAAGGAATATATGAGCGTAGTGACGTATCTGTCCGTGAATTGGAAGGTTTGGAACAAGTGAAGGGACCATTATATGGAGAATGTCCACGTCATGTGAATGTGCGTGAGAATGGCTTGGCCATTGTCGTGGATATCGTAGAAGGTCAGAAGACTGGATATTTCTTCGATCAGCGTGAGAACCGTGCTTCTATTGAACCTTTGATGACAGGGTGGGGTGGAAGAAGTGGTATTACTTTGCAGGATGTTGAGCAAGATGGCATGATTAAGAATTTGCCTGTGAACAAGAGTGGGGGCATCGTTACATTTCCTTACTGGGATGGGGCGACGGTACTCGAATGTTTCTCTCATACAGGTAGTTTCACATTGCACGCTTGTAAATATGGAGCAAAGAAGGTCACTTGCCTAGATATTTCTCAGCATGCGATTGAAAGTGCTCAAGCTAATGTAGAATTAAACGGGTTCACAGATCGGGTAGAGTTTGTTGTTGATGATGCCTTTCAATATCTTCGTACACAGGTTAAAGGTGTAGAAGAGAGAGTGAGGCGTTCTAATACAGGGACAGGAAAGAATAAGATTGATACCTCCAAGCCGATGGCTACGAGTGAAGGTCGAACATGGGATGTGGTTATCCTTGATCCTCCAGCATTCGCGAAGAATAAGAGTGCAGTACAAGGCGCTTGTCGCGGGTACAAAGACATCAACCTCCATGGAATGAAACTTGTGAATGAAGGCGGATATCTCGTTACAGCAAGTTGCTCTTACCATATGCGTCCAGATTTATTTCTAGAGACCATACAAGAGGCGGCAGCGGATGCAGGTAAAATTCTCCGTCTAATCGAGTGGCGTGCTGCTGGTAAAGATCATCCGCAAATTCTAGGAGTGGATGAGGGTCATTATCTGAAATTCGCTATTTTTGAAGTGCGGAGTAAATAAAATGAATTATAATTTAGTTGGATTAGGAACAAGCTCTCTTCTGTAAGTGGAAGGGAGTTTTTTTGTTGGACGAATTAAATAAGGTCAATGATCCCCTGATATCTTTATTTATGCTTTGCAGGGAACAAAACCCAAAAAAAGTGGAAGTTTTCCCAATAAAGGGCTCCTTATGTCAGAAGTGCATAGGGGATATAATTATGGATGCGGTTACATTGACGCGAAGGAAACAATAAAAGGGGGAGGCAAAGTATGAAAAGTATGAAACGTGTTTTAGTCGGAATCTCTACAATGCTCGTGATATCATCTGCTCTCACAGCGTGTGGTGGAAATTCAAACTCATCCAGCTCAACTCCAGCTCCATCATCTAACACTGCTAAGACTCCATCAAAAGGGGATGCTCCGAAAGTTACCATCAATCTCTGGAGCTTCACGGACGAGATTCCGAACATGACCAAAAAGTATATGGAAATCCATCCTGAGGCGAATGTAGAGTTCAAAACTACGGTTATCGCAACTACCGATGGAGCTTATCAGCCTGCTATCGACCAGGCCCTGTCCGCTGGCGGGAAAGATGCTCCGGATATTTTTGCAGCTGAAGCGGCGTTCGTGCTCAAGTATACACAAGGCGATGCATCCAGCTTTACCGCCAACTATGCGGACCTGGGCCTTGACGACCAAATGGTTAAGGACGCGGGCATCGCTCAGTACTCTGTTGATATCGGCAGTAAAGACGGCCAGCTGAAAGGCCTCGGTTATCAAGCAACTGGCGGAGCCTTTATCTATCGCCGCTCGCTTGCCAAGGATGTGTTTGGAACGGATGACCCGGCTGCCATCAAGACTGAAATTGGTCCAGGCTGGGATAAATTCTTCGATGCAGCTGCGAAGCTGAAAGCTAAAGGATATGGCGCAGTTTCTGGAGACGGCGATATGTGGCATGCGATCGAGAACAGTTCTGAGAAAGGCTGGATTGTTGATGGCAAACTTCATATCGATCCGAAGCGCGAAGAGTTCCTTGATCTCTCCAAAAAGCTGAAAGACAATGGATACCACAACGACACGACAGATTGGACGGAAGCCTGGTACGCCGATATGTCCGGCACTGGTGCCCAACCGGTCTTCGGTTTCTTCGGTCCTGCTTGGCTCATTAACTATACGTTAAGCGACCATGCAAAAGATACAAATGGTGACTGGGCAGTTACTGAGTCACCAACAGGTTTCTTCTGGGGAGGTACCTGGTTGCTCGCCAATAAAGACGTAACCAAGGACGAAGCCAAGAAACAAGCTGTTGCGGACTTTATCAAATGGGTAACACTCGATACTTCTGAAACCGGACTCCAGTATTACTGGGCTAACGGAACGTTCAACGAGGGCGAGCAAGGCGCGAAGGACAGTGTTTCTTCCTCCGTTGTCATGGATAAGTCTAACGGTGAATTACCATTGCTTGGCGGGCAGAACATTTTCGACATATTTATTCCGGCTAACACCAACGCTTCAGGCAAGAACTTGACCCAGTTCGACGAAACGATAAACAGACTCTGGCGTGAACAAGTACGCGAATATACTGCGGGCAACAAGGACCGTGATAAAACGATCGAAACCTTCAAGCAGCAAGTCAAAGATCAACTTGAAATCGACAGCGAATAAAAAGAAAACGAAGGGGCGGGAAGTTATCCCGCCCCTTCATATCAACTAAAGGGGGGGAGACCATGCGCCGTAAAGGTGTGAACTACTCTAAATATGGCTATATCTTTACATTACCGTTTGTTTTGGCATTTCTTATTTTCTCGCTATATCCTATTTTATACACCGCATTCATCGGATTCACCGATTTAAAGGGATTAATACCAAAGCCAATACAGATTTTGGATGATCCTTTTAAGAACTTCAAAGATCTCCTCTTTGATAATGTCTCATTCAGAAAGTCTCTAATTAACACCGGGTTGCTCTGGATTGTCAACTTCGTTCCCCAGATCCTTCTCGCGCTATTGCTCACTGCGTGGTTCACGAACCAGCGTCTTAAAATTAAGGGACAAGGTGCTTTCAAAGTTCTGCTCTATATGCCTAATATTATCACAGCGGGTACAATTGCCGTTCTTTTTAGCACTCTGTTTGCCTATCCGATGGGTCCCATAAACAGTTTTTTTGAAATGATGGGATGGTCCGACGGCCCAATTTTCTTCCTGCAGGATAAGACGACAGCGCGGGGCATTGTGGCGTTCATCCAGTTCTGGATGTGGTATGGCAACACCATGATCATTCTGATCGCAGGCGTTATGGGTATAAATCCTGCACTCTTCGAGTCTGCGTCGATTGACGGCGCAAACGGAGTTCAGACCTTCTTCCGTATCACGCTGCCGAGTTTACGTACGATTTTGTTATTCACGCTGATTACATCGATGGTCGGTGGTTTGACCATGTTCGATATTCCGCAGCTCTTCCTTGCGGGCGGACCGGATGACTCCACGCTTACCACGTCCATGTTCATTTATGGGCAAGCCTTTAAGGGAAGCTATTTGTACAATCGCGCTGCAGCGGCCAGTATGATCATGTTCGTGATTTCAGCAATATTGTCTGGATTTGTGTTCTATTTAATGCGTGATCGCGACGCGGCAAAAATAAAAAAAATAGAAAAAATGCATAGAAAAGCCGCCAAGAGCAGCCAAAAGGGGGGCGTAGCACATGAACAATAATCAAAAAGGTGGAACCGTCACCCGTAAATTAAACAAGACGATTATCTATGTCGTCTGTATCTCTTTGGCGGTACTCAGTATCCTCCCGTTTTGGATCATGTTTGTGAACGCCACTCGCTCTACACCGGAAATTCAAAGCGGTATCTCACTGTTCCCTTCGACGCACTTGATGAGTAACCTGCGGGTGCTGCTCGACAAGAGCTTCGATCCCATTCAAGGGTTTATGAATTCTTTTGTTATCTCTGCTTCAGCAACCCTCTTAACGGTCTATTTCTCGTCCTTAGCGGCTTATGGACTTGTGACTTATAGCTGGAAGCTGCGTGGGCCATTCTTTACCTTTATTTTGTGCGTGATGATGATTCCTTCCCAGGCAAGTGCAATCGGATTCTATCAGTTCATGTATAAAATACATTGGACAAACAGCTTTCTTCCACTGATTCTGCCTGCGATTGCAGCGCCTGCGGTCGTGTTCTTTATGCGCCAATACCTGCTCGCTACGCTGTCGATAGAGATCGTGGAAGCGGCACGCGTAGACGGGTCCAGTGAATTCAGCACCTTTAACCGGATTATCATGCCGCTGATGGTGCCGGCAGTGGCGACGCAGGCTATCTTTGCCTTTGTGGCCAATTGGAACAACCTGTTCATGCCTCTGATTCTGCTGACACAGAAGGAGAAATATACGATGCCGATTATGGTCAGTCTACTTCGCGGTGATATTTACAGGACCGAGTTCGGATCGATCTACTTGGGGCTAGCCTTAACGGCTTTACCGCTGTTTGTGGTTTACTTCCTGTTATCCCGGTATATTATCGCGGGCGTAGCGCTCGGAGGCGTGAAAGAATAACCTCATGTTTGAGATTGAAGTAAAGTTGTTCACGAGATCGCTCATTTCGGAAGTTTGTAGAGATACAAACTTTCGAAATGAGCGATCTTATTTCTCCCTTTTGGAGTTCTTTATGAAATCCTACTTAAGAATGTCTTGAAGTAATGCTTCGGAGACATTCTTATTTGTCGTTTTTATAAAAACGATCATGATCATTGCGGATCCAATCTACTAACGATTAACGGATTATGAGTCGTAATAATCTAAAAAGTGGATTTTATCATAGATGTGAGCAGTGAAACCAAACGTACGTTCCTTTGAGTGGAGGGTATGTTATAATAGTAAGCGACTATTCTAATACAATTTAATAAGTCAGTTTATACGATGAATTGTCAATCTGAGTGCGACAAGACTTGACAATTCATCCTTATATAAAGGAGGCATCCCATGTCGGTTCAATTCCTTATAGGACGTTCGGGAAGCGGTAAAACTACGAATATATTGCAAGATATATCGGCACGAATTAGTAAGGAATCACAAGGTAATCCGATTATCCTAATCGTCCCAGAACAGGGTTCTTTTCAAGCTGAGCATGCGTTGGTGACATCTGGTTCGGTGAGAGGGATTGCGCGTGCGCAGGTGTTAAGCTTTCAGCGTCTGGCTTACCGGGTCATGCAAGAGACGGGTGGATCGGCGCGTGTTGGCATTAGTGAAGAAGGAAAAAGAATGTTGCTCTACAAGATCATACAAAGGCGTAAAGAAGAATTGAAGCTGTTCGGCCCATCGGGGGATCAAGTAGGTTTCGTGGGAAGACTAGGTCAACTCTACACGGAGATGAAGCGTTATTGTATCGATGCTACGAATGTATCAGAACAGCTCTCATTGATGAGATCTAATGGTTTGGGGACTCCGATCTTACGCGACAAGCTAGGAGATATCGAGACGCTTTATCGAGATTTCGAGCAAGAGTTATCTCCTTTATATATGGATAATGAAGATTATTTGATGACATTAGCGGGGGCTATTCCGAATTCTTCATACGTGAAGGGTGCGGATATTTGGATTGATGGTTTTCATGGATTCACACCTCAAGAATATACGGTGTTGCAGCAATTAATGTTATGCGCGTCATCTGTAACCATTGCACTTACGCTGGATAAAACTCTGGACCATGGCATGCTTCCACATGAGTTAGATTTATTTCATCCATCAGCCACAACGTATGTGAAGTTAAAAGGAATGGCTGCAGAATTAGGTGTGGAGTCATCGGATAGACTACTCAGCTCGGATAACCTCCCGAGATTTGAACATAGCCCAGAGCTTGCGCATCTCGAACGGGGATTTGATCGGCGAATTCCTTGGCGTGATTCTTCGCAACAAGAGCATCCTAAGTCTCACGGCATCTCTATTCACGCAGCCGTTAATCGACGTGCAGAAGTCGAGGGAGCACTGCGTGAAATGATTCGCCTCGTTCGTGAAGAAGGTGCTAGGTTCAGGGAAATGGCTATTTTTGTGCGACAATTGGGAGATTATGAGCCTATTATAGGTCCTCTTTGCCGCGATTATGACGTACCCTTTTTCCTCGATCAGAAGCGCAGTGAGCTACATCATCCCTTGGTAGAGTTTATACGTTCAGCACTTGATATTGTGAAAAGACGCTGGCGCTATGAAGATGTATTTCGCTGCATCAAGACGGATTTATTGCTGCCATTAGATGGCTCTCTTGATCGTAAAGATATGGATCGATTAGAGAATTACGTGCTAGCTTGTGGGATTCATGGCTACCGCTGGACAGATGGACGCCCATGGAGCGCAACTCCAAGTCTTTCACTTGAAGGTGATGACAACGTGGATCGAGAGAAGAAAGGCGAAGAGCTTCTTGAACTGATGGAGCGCTGTCGCGCAGCGATCTGTGGACCACTATTTACTTTTGAGAACAGATTGAAGAAAGCTAAGACTGCTCAAGATTTATGTACAGCCGTATATTTGTTGTTGGAAGAGGCGAATGTTCCGCAAAAGCTTGATCTTCTCAGTCATGAAGCTTTGGAAGCAGGTCAACCAGAGGCTGCCAAAGAGCATCGGCAACTATGGGGCGCCATTCTGGATATACTTGATCAAATGGTGGAATTAATGGGTGATGAGAACATTAGCTTCGATTTGTTTACGGGGATATTAGATACGGGCTTAACAGAGTTGAAATTATCCCTCGTTCCACCTTCCATCGATCAGATCTTAATTGGGAATATGGATAGAACACGTACTAGTGGTGTGAAATATACATTTCTGTTGGGCTTCAATGAAGGTGTTGTTCCTGCGATACTTCAGGAAGATGGCGTACTGACGGAACAGGAACGCCTGTTGTTATCGGATGCTGGAATGGAGCTAGCTCCAAGCATTTCACGTAAGCTTTTAGATGAAAGATTCTTGATCTACAATGCGTTAACTTCAGCTAGTCAACATATGTGGATATCTTATACGGCTTCTGATGAAGAGGGCAAAGTCCTCTTACCTTCGGAAGTGATTCGACATGTGAAGAAGATGTACCCATTCCTGAAAGAAGAGCCACTATTGGGGCAACCTCAGCGAGGACAAACCCTTGAAGAACAGCTAGACTTTGTAACGAATCCACAACAGACGTTGAGTCATTTAATTATACAGTTGCAAAAATGGAAGCGAGGTAGCGATATTCCTGACTTTTGGTGGGAAGCTTACAATTGGTATTTACAGCATGAGCAGTGGCGCGAACCTCTGTTCATGTTACTTCGCTCGTTATTTTATGTGAATGAAGCATTACCTTTGCGCTTAGACACGAGCCGCAAGTTGTATGGAGCCAAAATTCGTACAAGTGTATCAAGAATGGAGAGATTTGTTGCTTGTCCATTTTCACATTTTGCATCACATGGTTTAAAGCTAAAAGAACGTCAGATGTATCGACTAAAGGCGCCTGATATCGGTCAATTGTTTCACTCTGCACTTAGTGATATGGCCACGCAATTAAAGAATCGAAGCGTTAGTTGGGGGAGTCTAACACCTGAAGAATGCCGACTGGAAGCCGGTATTGCGGTAGATCGCTTAACACCCCTCTTGCAGGGAGAAATCTTATTGAGTTCCAAGCGCTATGGCTATATTTCAAGAAAATTAAAAAACATTGTCGGCAGAGCATCCATTATTCTTGGTGAACATGCTCGGAGAGGTAACTTTGAACCTATTGGGCTTGAACTTGATTTCGGTCCTGGGAAGACGCTACCTCCGCTTACTTTTCCACTGGAGAATGGCTCGATTATGGAAGTTGTCGGTCGGATTGACCGCGTAGATATGGCACAGACAGAGCAAGGGATGATGCTGAGAGTGATTGATTATAAGTCCAGCCAGAATGATCTCAAGCTACATGAGGTGTATTATGGTCTGTCTCTTCAATTGTTAACTTATCTCGACGTATTGTTGACATATTCAGAAGACTGGCTTGGGCAGGCAGCTATCCCAGCGGGAACATTGTATTTCCATGTGCATGATCCATTATTGCAATCTACGAATGGGATGAATGCGGAGCAAGCAGCAGATGAATTGCTTAAACGTTTCAAAATGAAGGGGCTTTTGCTCGCGGATCGCGACGTTATTGCACAGATGGATGCAACGTTAGATAAAGGACATTCTACGATTCTGCCCGTTGCTGTGAAAGCCGATGGAAGTTTCTATAGCAGTGCAGCTGTGGCAAGTACGGAACAATGGGGAAGTTTATTGTCATCTGTAAGGAACAATATTATGAAGATTGGAACGCGTATTACAGAAGGTGATGTAACAATTGAACCTTATCGGATTCAGAATGAGACGGCTTGCACATTTTGCTCTTATAAGCCGGTCTGTCATTTCGATGAAACGATTGAGGGAAGTCAATATCATATCATGGGTAAACCGAACAAAGCACAAGTATGGGACATGCTGTCCAAGACGCAAGGAGGAGATACACCGTGAGCGGACTAGTGAAGCCAGAGGGTAGTATGTGGAGCGATGATCAGTGGAAGGCCATTTCGCTTAGCGGTGATCATATTCTTGTAGCAGCGGCAGCGGGTTCAGGGAAAACAGCCGTGTTAGTAGAAAGAATTATTCGAAAAATTATGAATGAAGAAGAAGGATTTAGTGTTGATCGGCTACTCGTTGCAACGTTTACGAAGGCAGCAGCGGCTGAAATGCGTCAGCGGATTCGTGAAGCATTGGATAAGGAGCTTGAGAAAGAGCCAGATAACGAGCATCTGCGTCGTCAACTTGCCCTTCTAGGGAGAGCATCGATTACTACACTTCATTCGTTCTGTTTGGAAGTTATTCGTCGCTATTATCAGTGGATTCCCTTGGATCCAGGATTCCGCATACTGAATGTGAATGAAGCGGAATTGCTACGTCAGGAAATTCTGGAGCAATTATTTGAGGAAAAGTATGGTGAGGCAGAGGACGGTGGTATCTTTCTACGTCTTGCTGACTGGTTCAGCGGTGAACGTAGTGATGATGCTCTCTATCTTCTTGTTCAGAAGCTATATGACTTCTCTCGAAGTCACTCTTGGCCAGATGCTTGGTTACGTCAGATGGCGTCTAATTTCTCCATTTCTGATTCCTCAGAGCTTGATGATAGTCCTTGGGTTCACAGCATTGTTAAGGATGCCAATTTGTCTATTGCAGGGGCGGCAGGATTACTTCAACAAGCTATATCTTTAGCGATGTTACCTGGAGGACCAGCTCCTTATGTCGATAATTTACGAGATGATTTAGAAATGGTCGAATCCCTTCGAGAATGTCTAGAGGATTTTCCATGGAATGCTCTTTATGATGCCTTTCAAACGATTTCCTTCGGTAAGTTAAAGAGTTGCCGCAAAGATGAGACGGACCCTGTTCTACAGGATCGTGTCAAGGAACTGAGGGACAATGTTAAGAAAATACTGAATGAACTTAAAAATTCCTTGTTCGGTCGCTCGGCAGAAGCTTTCCTGTCAGAGCTGCATGAGGTTGCTCCAGTGATGGAGGAATTATCTGAGGTTGTCATTCTGTTCGGTCAGCGTTATCAAGCAGAGAAGAAGTCACGTGGACTCGTCGATTTCAGTGATCTGGAGCATTACTGTTTACAGATCCTACGACATCCGGATTCTTCTATGGATCATCTCCTTCCCTCAGATGCCGCCATTGAATATAAAAGCCACTTCGATGAGGTGTTATTGGATGAATATCAAGATACCAATAGCGTACAGGAGGACATCGTAAGGCTGATTTCCAGAGATGCACCTGGGAATCGCTTTATGGTTGGGGATGTGAAACAAAGTATTTATCGGTTTCGCCTAGCAGATCCAGGACTTTTTCTAGATAAATACGGCAGATACGGCGTGGATGAGAATGAAGGAATAGTGATCGACCTTGCTCGGAATTTTCGTAGTAGACGTCAAGTGTTGGATGCAGCCAATGTATTGTTCCGACAAATAATGAATGAAAGTGTAGCGGAGATCACTTATAACGAACGTGCTGAATTAGTATATGGAGCATCATTTCCTAGCAGTTCAGACGGTGCAGAGGAGTCTACTTATACGCCAGAGCTTCTCTTGATTGATCGCGGGAATGGCGGTAGATCAGGTGAAGACGAAGCTTCAGAGAATGAAGAGAACTCCCTTCTTCAAGAAGGCGAGTGGGTGGAGATGGAGACTGCTCAACTCGAAGCACGTGCCATTGCTGCGAAGATCAAAGAAATGACAGGTGAAACTGGGGAACCGTTATTTATTTATGATAAAGAATTAAAAATGATGCGACCTATTGTTCATGGCGATATAGTAATCCTTTTACGTTCTGCTTATATTTGGGGACCATTGTTTATGGAAGAACTTCGTCAACAGGGTATTTCTGCTGATGGGGAACAGAATCAAGGTTACTTTCAGGCTACTGAAGTTGAGATTATGTTGTCCTTGTTGCAAGTGGTAGATAATCCGCTGCAAGATATTCCGCTTGCGAGCGTCCTTCGTTCACCGATTGTTGGTCTAACAGAGGAAGAATTAGCTGAGGTTCGCTTGTGTGCGACTGGATCATTCTATGAGGCTGTGAGAGCAGCAGCGGAGATCAATTCGGAAGATGGAGGTTCTTCTAAACTAAGATTCAAATTACGTGATTTCCTTCTTAAAATGGAGGGGTGGCGTAATGAAGCGCGTCGTGGCAGTCTAGGAGACCTGATATGGCATATATACAGGGAGACTGGCTATATGGACTGGGTAGGCGGACTTCCTGGCGGAGGGCATCGTCAGAACAATTTAACGGCACTATACGATAGAGCTGTTCAATATGAACAGACTACAGCATCTAGGGGTTTGTTTCGCTTCTTGACCTTTATCGCTAGACTTCGTGACCATGGTTCGGATTTAGGTAGTCCAGGGGGATCAGACAAGCAAGATAATGCCGTAAGAATCATGACAATTCATAAAAGTAAAGGTCTGGAATTCCCAGTCGTTTTCTTAGCGGGCATTGCCAAGACTTTCAATCAGCAGGATTTGAGTTCTTCTTTTCTGATGCATAAAGATTTGGGATTTGGGCCGAAGTTCGTGGATCAAGAGATGCGAGTCAGTTATCCAACTTTACCGAATCTCGCGATTCGTCGTCGCTCACAGCAAGAACTGCTGGCTGAGGAGATGCGAGTGCTGTATGTAGGACTAACTCGTCCTAAAGAGAAATTGATACTAGTAGGGACGGCTAAGGATCTCGCTAAAAAGGTATTAGCATGGACCCAGGTTCAGGCACATCAACCCTATATGCTTCCTGATTATGTGCTATCGAGGGGGCGTAGCTATTTGGATTGGATTGGGCCGGCCTTAATTCGTCATCCTGATGCAGAGCTTTTAAGACAGATCGGTGGCGTTACAGAGCCTCCTGCGCCTGCTTTGAACGACGATCCTTCTGTATGGAGTATATCCGTTCTTTCAGCAGATGAACTTTCGCAAGATGTCATACTGGGTGTAGATGGAGAGAAAGAGATTTCGCAGAATCGTAAGCTTAAATTGCAAGCCATATTGAAAAGAGAATCAATACCGCTGTCGTCCATCGAGGCTAGCGATGAACTGCCCACTACTGGCTCGAATGGCATCGAGAGTAAGCTGGAGTGGCAATATCCATATGCGATAGCTAGTACGCTGTCAGCTAAAACATCGGTTACAGAGATGAAGAAGATTCTCTCTATGCAGGAACTTCCGTCTTTGGATTGGATGGAGGAGAAGAATAATCAACAAGATTCAACATTACAGCTTCGTCGACCTAAATTTATGGAGAAGAAAAGCATGAGTCCCACGGAGCGGGGAACCGTCTACCATACGCTTATGCAGCATATTCCATTGCATACAGGTGCAGTAGATTCTGCGATAGTAGGAGAAACACTCCAACGGCTTACCGAATTGCAGATTGTCACGAAGGAACAGGCGGAGATGATCACTGTAGAGGAAGTGGCTGCTATGTTTCAAAGTGATATTGGAGCAAGGCTGCTTGCTGCGGATTGGGTAGAACGGGAAATGCCTTTCAGTTACGCGCTTTCTGCAGTTGAAGCGCATCAAGGACTAAATATCGTAAAGAAATTATCTGCGCCTGATGAACAGGAATCTTCGGTGACTGCTAGACAGTTGGAGAATGAAACGGTGTTAATTCAAGGTGTTGTGGATTGTATTTTCAGAGATAATGGCAAGTTGATTCTTGTTGATTATAAGACGGATCGTGTTCTGGAACAGCGAGGTGGGGTAGAGCCTTTGGTGGAGCAGTATCGCTTTCAACTAGAACTTTACGGTAAAGCGTTAGAGGACATTATGGGTGAGCCAATTAGTGAGATGTGGCTGTACTTCTTCGATGGGTCGCATTGGGCAAAGGTTTAGGGGATATCAGAGGGGAGAGATGATATGCGTATATTGCATACCGGCGATTGGCACTTCGGACGTTCATTGGAGGGGCGCAGTCGCATGAAAGAGCAAGAGGATTTCGTAGATGAGTTAGTACGGATGGCAGATGATCAGCAAGCGGATCTTATTTTAATGGCTGGGGATGTGTATGATTCTGTTAATCCACCTGCTGCGGCAGAGCAACTTTTCTATGAGGCCGCTGCAAGGTTAAGTGCGGGTGGAAGACCGCTTGTCGTCATTGCCGGCAATCATGATCAACCTGAGCGAGTGTCATCTGTGTCACCGTTAGTGACTCGACAAGGCATTACGTTAGTTGGTATGCCCAGCGTGAATGCTGTGACGGTCCATGCCGCTCGTACAGGGGAAATTGCCAAAATTGCTGCGCTACCCTATCCTTCTGAAGCCAGACTGAATGAATTGCTAGTAGTGGAAGGGAACGAAGATGATTTGCGTCAAGCATATAGCGCTCGTGTCGGCCAATTAATGGGCATGCTAGCTCGTGAATTCACTCCGAGTACGATTAACTTGGCGATGAGCCATATTTACGTCTTAGGCGGTGTAGAATCAGACTCTGAGCGTCCTATACAGGTTGGGGGTGCTTATACTGTCGATCCATCGGCACTTTCAATAGGCGCGCAATATACGGCCCTTGGTCATCTCCATAGATCTCAAGCTGTGAAAGGGGAAGGAATGATTCGTTACAGCGGCTCCCCACTTGCCTATAGTTTCTCAGAGGCTGGTCAAGCGAAATCGGTCACGATGCTAGATATATCACCTGGGGGACAGCCGATTCTTGAAGAATTGTTCCTCTCTTGTGGCAGACCTTTAGTTCGATGGAAAGCTAAGGGAGGGCTCGAAGAAGTACATCGCTGGTTAGATGAGGGATTAGATGCTCATGCATTTATTGATTTGGAAATATCGCTTAATGATGCGTTATCACTTGGTGAAATACAGAGACTGCGTAAGAGTCGTGAAGGATTAGTACATATCCGTCCCATCTACCCAGAGATGGAGGTTATGGAAATGGAAATAGAACGTTCGCGATTGCCATTACACGAAATATTCCGTAAGTTCTATCAGCGGCAAACAGGGGGAGCGGAGCCTGATGATGGGCTTGTACAATTGTTCCTCGAGCTTGTTGATGAGAATTCTACCGTTCAGGAAGAAGGGGATGCAACATGAAGCCGATCACACTGAAACTGGCTGGACTGCAGAGCTATCGTGAAATGCAACAGATTGATTTCGATGATCTTACGCAGATGGGGTTATTCGGTATTTTTGGTCCTACAGGCAGTGGTAAATCAACTCTGCTTGATGCGATAACACTGTCTTTATATGGAAAAGTGGAGAGGGCAGTCAACGGAACACAGGGAATTATGAATCACTCGGAAGATTCGTTGTTTGTCTCCTTTACTTTTGAATTGAATTCCTCCGAAGGGGCACAGCGATATCGAGTTGAACGGCGCTTTAAGAGATCTAATGAATTATCGATCAGCAACACTATTAGCCGATTTATTGAGGTTACTCCAGATGGGGATGTGGTGCTTGCGGATAAGTTGGCAGACGTTACTCGCTGTGTTGAAGACAAGATTGGACTTAAGATGGATGATTTCACACGTGCAGTTGTTCTTCCGCAAGGGAAATTTGCTGAGTTCTTGTCTTTAAAAGGGACTGAAAGAAGGCAAATGTTGCAACGATTATTTCACTTGGAACAGTATGGTGATCAATTGGGCCAGAAGCTTAGCCGTCGTGTGAAGGAGAATGAAGCGACTCTGAGAAATATCGAGGCAGAACAGCAAGGGTTGGGGAACGCTGGCAAGGAGGTCCTTGAAGAAGCTAAGAAGCAACTATCAGAAGCAGTGCTTCATGCGGAAGCTTCTCGACGCAAACTTCATGAAATTACAATCCAAGCAGAGCAATTGTCAAAAGTATGGGAATGGCAACTGGAGCGTAGTCGTAGACAAGAACAGTTGTTACAGCTTTCATCATTGGAGAAAGAAGTAAAGGATTTGGAAGATAAGCTATCCAAAGCAAGTGCTGCCCAGCATTTAATGCCTTTACTTACTCAGATGCAGGAGAGCAAACAGGAATATCTGAACCGTGAGACGCAGGCTGCATCATTACATGGTAAAGCACAAGAAGCAGAACGAGTATTACTTCGCGCAATGGAAGCGGATGATGTAGCTAAGCTTATATTATCTTCAGAAGAACCCAAGTTGCTCATTAGACAGGATCAGCTGGTTCAAGCTGTGAAACTTCAGCAGGAGCGAGATACTCTTCGTAGTGAGTGTCAAGATCTTGATGCGAAGAAAGCGAATGTTGTGAGAACGCAGTCTGAGCTCCATGAACAACTTCTGAAAGAGAAGGAACTTCTTAATAAAGGGCAGAAAAGGCAGGCTGAATTGCAGGAAAGCTTGAAGCCCCTGGAGACAAGGTCACAGGAGCGGGAGTTAATTCACAAAGCGATACAACGTAGGCATATTATTCAATCGAGTGACGAGCAACAACAAATCGTATCGAATGAATACGACCAACAAGGGAAAAAACTCGCTGAAATGAGCTCCAAGTTAAGTAGCTTTGAGCGGGAGTTGTTGAACAATGCGTCGAATAATGCTCTTTTCATAGAGAGGCTGACTTCCCATGTATCTGTCATCATTGGACAGGAAAAAGCGGTTAATCAGGATATCCGAAGGCTCTCGGCAGAAGAGGCGGAGTTACATGAGGAGATAAAGAGCCTTGAGACGCATGCTCTATCATTGAGCTTGGCTACACAGTTGCAAACAGGACAGCCTTGCCCTGTGTGTGGATCAGAACATCATCCGCATCCAGTAGAAATAACAGATGGTTCAGAGAAACTGACCATTCAGACAGAGCAAATGGCGTGTCTTCGAAAGGTACACTTACAGCTTCAAGAGCTTCGGTTAAAGCTTCATCAGCTTATGATGGAGGGTCGAACATTAATGGAGCAAGCTGGTGCTGTATTACCTGAACAGGATGAGCCGCAAACAGTGACAGGAATGGAAGTATCTGAAGTGAGTGATAGTGAAGTTGCATTTTTCTCACTGGCATACTGGAGAGATAGAATTAAACAGATGGAAGAGACATCTCAAGAGTTGATAAGACAGACTTTAGCCCTAAGGCAGGAGAACGTTGAAATGAAGCAGAGTGATGGCATGCTTCAACAGCAACATATGAGATATATAGCAGAGGTAGATGCTCTAAGAAATATTCATACTGAAACGAAATTTAAACTTGACCGTGTAACAACTGAATTAACCAAGTTACATCAAGCGTGGGTGGAACAATTTCCTGAAGTTCCTCTGATGGAGATTGAACAGAAATTTGAACTTATGCAAAAGAAAGACGCTGAAGCTGAGACCCTCAAGGAACGGATTGAGATCAGTATTCCTTTTCTGGAAGGCAAGTTGCTAGCGGTTCAGTCGATAGAACAACAACTAGGAGAGCTAGACAAAGCTCATATTCAATGGAATACACAGTGGCAGGGTAAGCGTGAATTGCTGATTGAGAAAGAGGAACGTCTTCTTGCCTACGTTGGTGATAATTCAGCCGAAAGCTTACTTGGGGAATGTATTCAGCAACTCAAGAACTTAAGGGCAACAGCGGAACAATCTCAGAAAGAACGACGTACCGCTGAGGATGCGAAGCATGAAGCGATCAAAGTTGCTGTTATAGCACAGCAGGCTGTTGATTCCGCTGTGGAACATTATAAGGCTGCATTAAGTCGATGGGAGCAAATGCTAGCATCTTCCATATTATCTAGTGCAGAAGAAGTTGTGGCATGTTGTTTACAGCGAGAAGAAGAGATGAAATATGCGGATGTTGTTACAGCACACCGTGAGAATGAGCGAGAAGTGACGTTGCAGCTTGCATATGTTGAGGACAAGCTCTCGGGGATTGTATTAACCGAAGAGGAATGGGATATCTGCAAAGCTACATTGGATGAATGCCGAAATACAGATGAAGCAGCGATCCAACACAAGGCTAGAGCAGAACGTGATTTGGAAGATGTTATAGATCGACACTCTAGATGGATGCAATTAGAGAATATACGTGTAGAGCGTCAGACTCAGGGAGAGCAACTATCCAAGCTACAATCTTGTTTACGGGGGAATGCCTTTGTGGAATATATCGCGGAGGAACAGTTGATGCAGGTCAGTCAGGCTGCTTCGCAACGTCTTCTTTTTCTCACTAGACAACGCTACGCTCTGGAAGTAGATTCAGGAGGCGGTTTCGTTATTCGTGATGATGCTAACGGAGGGACCCGCCGACCGGTATCCACGTTATCTGGTGGTGAGACATTCCTAACATCGTTGTCTTTAGCGCTCGCACTATCCGCTCAAATTCAATTACGTGGTCAATACCCGTTGCAATTCTTCTTCTTGGATGAAGGTTTCGGTACGTTAGATCCAGATCTGCTCGAGATGGTGATCACTTCACTAGAACGCCTTCACAGCGATCATCTATCCGTAGGTATTATAAGCCACGTTCCCGAACTTAGAGCACGATTGCCTCGTAAATTAGTCGTACTACCAGCTGAGAATGCTGGAGGGGGATCACGACTTGTGATGGAAAATATGTAAAACATCAACTTATGTGATACTCATCACAGTAACAGCAACAAGGTGTTGTTATAATACAGTTAATAACCGACATCTCTTAAGAAGTACCTCGGCGGACTTATGGAATGGAATGTTACTATTCCTTAACATAGGTCCGTACGTTAAGCAGCTTATGCTAGCTGACTAGGTACTTCTTCTTTTTTTGTCTTTTTTTAAATATAAGCAAGTACAAGTATAAGCTTCAATTAATATTATTAGTATCCATTCGCCTAGACCTGAATATGATGACAGTAGATCATGGAACATTTAGGAGGAATAGAGCGGATGGAAAAAGTTGAAGCTAAGCAAATATGTCATCACCACATGCATCGTTATGTGAGAGTCGTCATACTGGATGGAAGAACTTTCGATGGGTTTATAGAAAATATGGACGATGAGCATCTCTACTTAGCTGTACCGGTTGGTCATGAAATGCATCATGAACAAATGCACCACGAACACATGGAGAACGCTAGTTACCATGAGAACAATGCTGCACCCGTTGGAAGTTATGGGCACCAGCCTCAACTCCAACCAACAAGTCACGGACCAAATCAAGGTTATGGAAGTCAGCAAAGCTGTGGGTGTGGTAGTCACTCTTGGGGTTCTGATGGATATCCAGGTTTGGATGGACGCGGATTTATCCCTGGCTACTATCCGGGGCCTGGATTTGGTTACAATCCATATGGAAGACGGCGGTTTAATCGAGCCGTCTTACCATTGGCGTTGCTAACAACACTTACTTTGCTTCCTTTTTTTTAATAATATCATTTCGAATGTAGCAAACAACAGACCTGGAAGAATCCTGGTCTGTTGTTTGCTTATTTTTAGTATAATAGCAAGCATTCCTGAGGAAATAGTGAACCTTTTTGCAACTAAAGTTGTCTACTGTAGGTGATTTTCTTATATTTTCGCTAAACAGGACACTATCTTTGAAAAAAGACGGTATAGCGGTTTCTACTTGATACTCTATTCCTGCCCTCGAGTTATTGGTAAGGAAAGTTATCACATGGTATATTTAATAAGATTTAGCTATAAATATTAATTTGATTTGGTGTTCCAATTAGATCAAGGGGTGAATTCAGTGGATTGTTTATTTTGCAAAATAGTCGAAGGTAGCATTCCTTCAAAAAAGGTGTTCGAGAATGAGAATATATTAGTGTTTCACGATATTACACCTGCCGCGCCGATACATGTGCTCATTATACCGAAGAAGCATATTCCTTCGATGAACGAGGTTAGTCTGGAAGATATGCCACTAATTGCTGAGATCCATCAGGTTGCGCAGCAAGTTGCGAGCAAATTAGGCGTCTCTGAATCAGGTTATAGGCTTATTAATAACTGCGGACCTGACGGTGAACAAACGGTACACCATCTACATTACCACCTCCTCGGAGGTGCGAGATTAGGTGCTCTGACTGGCATTTCTAGTTCTCATCAGTAATGTCATTGAATATAGTCGATGGAAATTTTTCATGAAAAAAAGTTGTAAGGTTGACACCTTATTTCACTTTCACCTATAATAAAAGTTGATGAACCGTGTTATTACTCTTGGACGGTCTGGTCGGAGGGAGGGAAAACTGGTGTCTGAAACGAAAGTTCGTAAAAATGAAACAATCGATGCTGCACTTCGTCGCTTTAAACGTTCCATCGCTAAAGATGGCGTATTGGCTGAGGTGAAAAAACGTAAACATTTTGAAAAGCCAAGCGTTAAGCGCAAGCTAAAGTCTGAGGCTGCTCGTAAGAGAAAGTTCTAGGAAGGATTTAACATATATGAATCTTAGCGAACGATTAAACGAAGACATGAAGCAAGCAATGAAGAGTCGCGATAAATTCAAACTCTCCACTATTAGAATGATTCGTTCGACAATCATGAATCTTGAAATAGATTTAAAAAGAACTTTGGATGATTCCGAAGTGCTTGATATCCTAGGTCGTGAAATCAAACAGCGCAAAGATGCCCTCCAAGAATTTGAAAAGGCAGGCCGCGACGATCTAGTCGCAAATGCTAAGGCAGAAATCGAGATAGTCGGCCAGTATCTACCCATACAGCTATCTGAAGAAGAAATTAAAGTTATTGTACAGCAGACCATCCAGGAAACCGGTGCTTCTTCGAAAGCCGAGATGGGGAAATTGATGAGTGCCCTGATGCCTAAGGTTAAGGGACTCGCTGACGGCAAACTTGTGAATCAATTGGTTCAACAATTTCTGCAATAAACATACAGGAACATCCCTTGATTCTAAGGGGTGTTTTTTTGTTTGTTGAAACCTCATACGATGAAGTACGTATTAACACCCATAGCTGGTTAGATTATTAGTTAAAGTGGTAATGATGAATTGAGGAGGGAGGATTAGGTTATGAAAATTCTTAAGAAGATGGGGTTTGCCTTAGTCTTAATCTTGTTATTAGCGGGACAACTGATTCCAGTATTAGGTGAAGCGGTTCATGCAACAATGGTATCTCCAGTAGAGACCGATAAGCATGGAAGTGTATACATAATTCCCGTTGATCAAAACATCGAAAGAGGATTACAGAAGTTTATGGAACGTGGGTTCAAGGAAGCGAAGAGCATGAATGCGTCACTCATTGTTCTAGAAATCAATACACCTGGTGGACGGATTGATACAGCTGAAGATATAGGCACCTTGATTCGCGAAAGCGATATCGAGACACTGGCATATATACGTGGTAATGCTGCTTCAGCTGGAAGCTATATTGCTTTAAATGCGGATACTATTGTTATGGCGCCGGGAGGTATGATTGGTGCGGCTGCGCTAGTTGATGGAACGACGGGGAAATATGTTGATGATCCGAAATTGATATCCTATTGGAAATCGAAAATGGGTAGTGCCGCGGAAATTAACGGGCGTGATCGAAAAATTGCTGAAGGTATGGCAGATCTGAACATGACTGTTGAAATGTCGGGAATCGACTACACCAAGACTCCAGGGGAAATTATTTCGCTTACGAGTGATCAGGCACTCAAAGTAGGGTATTCAGAAAACACAGCGAAGACTGTAGAAGAAGCGATCACTTTTGTGGGTTTCTCTACGGATGACGTGTTCCGTGTTGAACATACTGTTTCTGAGAGAATAGCAGAATTTCTGACGAGTCGTGTTGTGATGACATTGCTTCTCTTTATGGGGATTGCAGGTGTCATTATCGAATTGATCGTTCCTGGATTCGGAGTTCCTGGTATTCTCGGTATTGCTGGATTCACACTTTATTTCTTTGGTAATTCCGTAGCTGGATTTGCGGGATCAGAAACATGGATTCTCTTTATCATTGGGATTGTGTTGCTAGTTCTTGAATTGTTCATTCCAAGCTTTGGTATACTAGGTTTATTAGGCTCAGTAAGTCTTATTGTTGGTGTAGTTCGAGCGGCGTATAGTACATCTCATGTTGCTTGGTCGCTAGCAATTGCAGTAATCTGCGCTATCATCGTTATCATTGCGGTGGCCGGTATCTTCAAGAAACGTGGCATATGGAATCGATTCATACTCAGTGACACTTTGTCAAAAGAGAAAGGGTTTATACCAGCTGCAAGTAGAGAGAGTTTAATTGGAAAAAAAGGGTTAAGTGTCACCCCTCTTCGTCCAAGTGGAACGATACTCATTGAAGGTGAACGAGTGGATGTCGTTACAGATGGTCAGTTTATTGCTGTTAATACCGATATTCATGTTGTAAAGGTAGAAGGATCTCGTATTGTTGTCGAATCTATTGTAGAGTAAGTAAATATGAAATAAATGGAGGCTAATAAAATTATGGACCCAACATTGATTCCGATTTTATTGATTGCTGTAGTTGTCATTATCTTGCTAAGTGTATTTTTCAGTTTCTTCCCAATTATGCTATGGGTTGCAGCATTATCCTCAGGTGTTCGCGTAAGAATTATTACACTTGTTGCCATGAGACTTCGTCGTGTCACACCTAGTCGAATTGTGAACCCTATGATCAAGGCTACTAAAGCCGGACTAGGACTTGATATTAATCAACTCGAAAGTCACTATCTCGCAGGTGGTAACGTTGACCGCGTTGTCAACGCATTGATTGCCGCACAACGTGCGAATATTCCTTTGGAATTTGAACGCGCAGCTGCCATTGACCTAGCTGGTCGTGATGTGCTCCAAGCGGTTCAAATGAGTGTTAATCCACGTGTCATTGAAACACCGATAGTAGCAGCGGTAGCAAGAAATGGGATTGAAGTGAAAGTTAAAGCTCGTGTTACCGTACGTGCGAATATTGACCGTCTAGTTGGTGGTGCGGGTGAAGAAACTATCATCGCTCGTGTAGGCGAGGGGATTGTAACTACCGTTGGATCAAGCGACTCTCATAAAGATGTATTAGAGAATCCAGATATGATTTCTCGGACCGTCCTTTCAAAAGGATTGGATGCGGGGACTGCATTTGAAATTTTATCAATTGATATCGCAGATATTGATGTTGGTAAAAATATTGGTGCTTTTCTACAAACGGAACAAGCGGAGGCTGACAAGCGAATTGCACAAGCGAAGGCGGAAGAACGTCGCGCGATGGCTGTAGCACAAGAGCAAGAGATGAAGGCTCGTGTAATCGAGATGAGAGCGAAAGTTGTCGAAGCTGAATCGGACGTACCTCTTGCGATGGCAGAAGCGTTACGATCTGGACAACTTGGCGTTATGGATTATATGAACTTTAAAAATATAGAGGCCGATACTCAAATGAGAGGTTCTATTGGTAAAATGGGAGACGGCGGAGATATTTCTGGTAATCCCAAAAAATAATAAGTAGGGAATGATGTATTCCATGGAGTATATTGGGATCTTGGTCTTCGTCGCATTCGGTATCATTTCTTCGATAATGAATAAAGGGAAGACGAAATCGAAGGATGACCCAAGCAGTATGCCAACGTTTGGTGGGGGTGGGGAACGATCATTGCGTCCTAGTCCTACTGTAGAAAGTGATGACTCTACCGAAAGAACTTCGCCGGGTAATCGCGAACAACAGGAAGTGTACACTCAGAAAAACATGCAACAGTCTCCTTCGATGCCTGAATCAGACGATCGCAAATTGATGGAACCATCTGCGTACAAAGGTGAGTATTCTCCATATCTTGATCATGATACGGGTGAAGGAGTCTCTCAAATGTGGGAGGATACGATGGAGAACAGGCAGCAAGATATAAAACAACTGATTGCTAGGCAAGATAAAATCACTGCAACAGATTCGGATCAGAGGGATGCTTATGCAACTTCTGATGAGGAAGGTAAGGAGATTTATCTGTCTGAAATTTCCAATCCAGCGGTGAATGGGTTGATTTGGTCGGAAATATTAGGACCACCACGTGCAAAACATGCGTTCAGTAGACGGAAACTCTAGATTAACTAGATATCTGATAATAAAAAAAGGGGTGTCCTTAGCCAATGTAATGGCTAAGGACACCCCTTTTCCTTGACATACACTTAGGAAGTATAAAATTTTTGGAGTGCTTGCCGCTCTACCCTTGAACCAAATCCCATCCATAATCCATGTAAGATCTTCAATTCCGGATGTAATTCAGTGGAATAGGCATAGAGTGGCGTTGTTGGAGTGACGAATAATGCTTCGGGCATGAAGGTGAGACTAGAGTAGCTGCGGAGAGAATTAGTTATACAAACTACAGTTAAAAATGGGAATAACGCTGAAAAGTGGAGTTTCCAGTAATTTAGATGTACTCCAATAGCAATCATCTTAATCCAAGCCTTTATATGGTGCCTTCTAGTCACTTTGGATCATTTGAGTATAAATTGTCGGAGGAATGCTATTGAAAGCCGAGAGTGAGCCTCCTAGCTCTTATATGGGCCTGTCATAGGCTCGGCGCCATCGAAATACAACCCAATACCAATTATTGTTTATGTTTACACGTCCCAAGTATTTGCACTCATAAAATAAGTCAATCCCGCATATCGTTAAAAGTAATAGGAAGGGGGAAGACCTTCGTATGACCAGGATTAGTCGCAAACTTCGGAATTGGACATATGAGAAATTGGATTTACCAAAAGATATTGTTTTTAATCTGCCGCGTTTAACGATGGTTGGTAATAAAGAACTCTTCATCGAGAATCACCAGGGTGTGATTCATTTCTCACCGAATAAACTGATTCTTTCACTAGGTGAAGGAAGTCTTGAAATAGAGGGGTCAGAACTTATTATTCGATCTATTTTACCAATGGAAGTATTAATCGAAGGAGTTGTTATGAATATCAAGTACATAGGAGCGGAGGAGAGTCATTGAAAGTCCCAACATTACTTTATTGGCGTGGGTATGTAGAAATAACAGTGAGGAAGGGTCAAATAGAATCATTTGTAAATGATTTAACGCAAGTTGGGATTCCGGTGTGGGATGTTAAACCATCTTCATTTCAGACTGCTGAGATGAAGGTGTTAGTGGAAGACTTTCATGATCTCAGACCGCATTTACAACGGACAGGCTGCCGTATACATGTGAATAAGAGAATAGGGTTACCCTTTCAAATGATTCGATTGAAGAAACGTCGTTTTTTTGCTGTTGGTCTGGTATCCTTTTTCGCTATCTTATTTCTATTATCATCTCTTGTTTGGGAAGTGAAGGTGGTAGGCAATGTTAAAATACCCAAGGAAGATATACTTATGATCGCTAAGCAAGAGGGGATATACCCTCTGCAATGGGTTTATCGGATGAATCATCTGGACAAGCTCTCACAACAATTAAATAGACAGTTACCTGGGACTGCATGGGTTGGAGTTGATCGACAAGGGACAAGTATTACGATTCAAGTTGTGGAATCTTCTATACCCGAGGCCAGACCACTTCTTAGCCCAAGACATTTAGTGAGTAGAACGGATGCTGTTATTACGAGTATATATGCTGAGCAGGGTCGGCCAACAGTTGCAAAGAACAGTCGAGTGAAGAAGGGACAAATCTTGATCTCTGGTTTGTTAGGAGATACAGAGAATTCAGAGGCTGTCGTTGCCAAGGGTGAGGTAAAGGGGCTGGTATGGCATGAGTATAAGATTGAGGTGCCTACGGTCCAGAAACACAAAGTATATACGGGGGAAATGAAGGATAGAAGTTATCTTATTCTAGGTAATCGCGGGATTCAATTATGGGGTTATGGTGAAGTGACATATGAGAAGTATGAGGTTGTGATTGAGCAGGATCCTCTCACCTGGAGATCAACTAAATTACCTATCGGATGGATGACAGAGCATGTGATGGAAATGGAAGAAAGAAGCGAAATGATCACGATAGAAGAAGCTAAAAAGCAAGGGATAGAAGGTGCAATTCGCGATATTAAGGCGAAGTACGGAAGCGGATCGCAGATTATAAGCCGAAAAGTTTTGCATGAGAAGCAAGAGAATGGTAAAGTTTATATGAAAGTACTCTTTGAAGTTGAAGAGTTAATTGCTGAAGAACTACCCATAGTATATAACCAAGGAGAATGAGGATATTTGTCGGAGAAAAAACATAGTACAAAAATATCATTTCAAAATGGAGCTGAAGGATTAGCTATATTTGGTCCGCAGGACATTTTTCTAGAAATGATTGAGGCTGAAATTCCTGCAAAGATTGATTCGCGTGAATCCGAAATTACGATAAGTGGTGGGGACCGAGAGGTTCAGATGCTTCAACAGTTATTTGATGTATTACTTGAATTAGTTCGAAATGGTTATATCTTAACACAACGAGATATGATGTACGCGATAGATTTAGCAAAGGATTTCAGGGCAGATCAGCTACTGGATTTGTTCAAGGGCGAAATAACAACTACCTATCGAGGTAAACCTATTCGTGTCAAGACGATCGGACAAAAAAAGTACGTCACGACGATTAAGAAGCGTGATATTGTATTTGCAATAGGCCCTGCGGGTACAGGTAAAACTTACTTGGCTGTAGTGCTGGCAGTTGCTGCACTTAAAGAAGGTTCTGTCAAACGTATTATTCTTACTCGTCCAGCTGTAGAAGCGGGGGAGAGTCTTGGGTTTCTGCCTGGTGATTTGCAAGAAAAGGTAGATCCCTATTTACGTCCACTTTATGATGCGCTCTATGATGTTATGGGCCCAGATCAGACTGAGAAAGCGCTGGAACGAGGTGTTATCGAGATTGCTCCGCTTGCCTATATGCGTGGACGGACACTCGAGGATGCCTTTATTATTCTAGATGAAGCACAGAATGCAACAGCTGCACAAATGAAAATGTTCTTGACTCGACTGGGATTCGGCTCCAAGATGGTTATAACAGGAGATGTAACGCAAATAGATCTTCCTAGAGGCAAGAACTCTGGATTAGTTGAAGCCAATGCCATATTAAGTTCAATTGAGGATATTGGATTTATTTATTTCTCAGAGCAAGATGTTGTCCGCCATTCACTGGTACAAAAAATTATAGTTGCCTACGAGCGAGCTGCAGAAAACCAAGGTTAGAGGGGATAGACTCTATGGATTCGAAGGAACCTTCACAAGGCAAATCATTCTTATACTCTTTCAAGGATATTAGTTATAAGTATAGCGTATTAACACGCTATACTTTGTTCCTGTTATTAATTGTGTTATTTTACGTAGCTCTTGCGCCTAAAATACTGCCTGAACGTTATGATATTCGCTTGGGTTCATACAGTGAGAAAGAGATTGCCGCACCGGTACAAATTCCGAACAGTAAGGCGACATTAAAAGCACAAGAGAAGGCAGCTGAACAAGTACAACCCATTTACAGTATTATTTCTATGCGCAATGAGACGTTAATTGTTCAGATTCTTGATCGGATTGATAAACTTAATCAAGATGATCAGGTGTCTAATCAAGATAAGGTCGCTATTTATCGTCAGGAAATTCCGCAACGTGCTGAGGACTTTGTAGAGAATTTTTTAAAGAGTAGTCGAAACGCGGGAACCTATTCGGATAAAATATTGGATGAAATATCAAAAGTAATTAATCAACAGGTATATCGTATTCCAGAGGAAACTTTTATAAAAATACCAAGGCTTACGAGTGCTGACATCCAAGAGATGAAACCTGTAGCTCGAGAGATTGTATCTCGGTTAAGTACGGACCAAATCATGGACGCACAGAGCGCTAGAGCTAAAGTAGCAGAACTGGTGAGTACAAGCTCGCTGAGTAACAAAATACCTCGTGAAATAGTGCAAGAACTTGCACGTATGACACTTACATCGAATAAATTTTATGATGAAGAAGTAACCAAAGAAGCGCAGGTAACGGCGCGTGAGAATACGGATACGGTCTATATCAAGCAAGGTGACGTTCTCGTAAGCAAAGGGCAACTTATTACGGAAGAATTATATGCTCTTCTGAATGATAATAAGCTGCTTAAGAATGAGGTGAATTATTGGCCACAGTTGGGGCTACTGATGTTTTCTTGTTTATTGACTTTCGGATTACATATGTTTATTCGTCAGTCAAGTGCGAAGAAATATAAATATAATAATTCGCAGTTACTGATGCTTATTCTCATATTTATGATTACGGTTGTGCCCATGAATCTTGTGAGCGTTGTACAGAACAGTATTCATCCTTATATAGGATATCTTGCACCTGTGGCTTTGGGGGCAATATTAGTAACCTTGCTGATGGACATGTCACTGGCTTTCTTTTGCGCTATGATATTTAGTATATTGTCGAGCATTATATTAAATGTTAATACGGGTCATATTTTTGATTTTCACTTTGGTTTCTTTACAATGACCGTTTCATATGTCGCTATTTCTGTCATTCATAAGGCAAGCCAGCGATCTACCCTACTTAAGGGAGGGATCATGGTGAGTCTGTTCGGATCAATCGCTGTACTTGTTATGATCCTAATTGATGGTGCGGAATGGAGTCAGGTGCAGACACTGTACACCATCGCTTTTGCATTTGCGGGCGGGATATTAACATCTGTGCTTGTTATAGGGCTAATGCCTTTCTTCGAAGTCACGTTTGGAATATTATCTGCATTGAAGTTGGTGGAACTTTCTAGTCCTACTCATCCCTTACTCCGTAAATTGCTTACAGAGACGCCGGGAACGTATCATCATAGTGTCATGGTAGGAAATCTTTCAGAGGCTGCTGCGGAAGCGATTGGAGCGAATGGATTATTGTGTAGAGTTGGTTCATACTATCATGATATTGGTAAGACGAAACGTCCAAGCTATTTCATTGAGAATCAGAACCATATGGAGAATCCACATGATACGATAGATCCTAAGCTTAGTAAATCGATTATTATTGCTCACGCGCGAGATGGAGTAGCAATGCTGAAGGATTATAAGCTACCTAAGCTTATTAGAGATATTGCTGAACAACATCATGGAACGACATTTCTACATTTCTTCTATCACAAGGCATTGAAGAAGGCAGAAGAGCAGGGTGTGGAACCGGATTTCACAGATATTGACTTCAGATACCCTGGACCCAAGGCACAGTCTAAGGAATCGGCAATTGTGGGGATTGCCGATAGTGTAGAGGCAGCAGTACGCTCATTACGCAACCCTACCGTGGAACAAGTTGAGACGATGATTGAGAAAATAATCAAAAGTCGTATGGATGATCATCAATTCAATGAGTGCGATCTTACATTGAAGGAATTGGGTATTATTGGTAAGAGTTTGAAGGAAAGCGTTATGGGGATATTCCACTCCAGAATTGAATATCCAGAAGAAATAAAGAAGACATCGAAGATGATCGACGAGAAAGAGGGAAAGGGTGTCTAATATATGAGTCTACAACTGGCTTGGAATAACGAGCAGACGGAGTATGAGATTAATGAATCATTAATAACTTTGCTTGAATTAGCGCTTCAAAAGGCTGGGGAAGTCGAGGGTGTGATCGACGGGGAGGTTGCGTTAACCTTTGTGGATGATGAGCAGATCCATGAATTGAACCGGGATTATCGTGGTATTGATAGACCTACAGATGTCCTTTCTTTTGCTATGAATGATTCGCTAGATGATGAACTTGAAATTGTCTATGAATTAGAAGAAGGAGAGACGATGGAGGGAATTCCGGAAGTGCTTGGTGATATTATCATTTCCGTTACCCGTGCGAAGTTACAAAGCGAAGAATATGGTCACTCTTTAGAACGCGAAATCGGATTTTTGTTTGTTCATGGTTTTTTGCACTTACTTGGTTATGATCATCAAGATAAAGTTACCGAGGACGAAATGATGGGCAAGCAGGAAGCTGTTCTAGTTCAAGTAGGGTTGAATCGATAATGGCTAGGAAACCCTTCCTTTCATCCTTTGGCTTTGCGGTGGAAGGAATTAGGTATGTCATGACAACTCAAAGAAACATGAAGGTGCATGGCGTTACTGCCCTGCTCGTTATAATAGCTGCTGCCGTTCTAGGGGTAGGCCCGATACAATGGTTGTTCCTACTTTTGGCTATTACATTAGTGTGGATAGCTGAGATGTTTAACACAGCTATAGAGGCTGTTGTGGATATGGTATCACTTGATATTCATCCTTTGGCTAAAGCAGCCAAAGATACTGCTGCAGGAGCTGTGTTCATTACTGCGGCTTTTGCAGTGATTGTAGGAATGATCATCTTCTACAGACCGATTGTAGAGTTGTTTGGGGGTTAAATGATGGATGCGGTTATGTTGTTAGAAGAAGCTATGAAAGCACGGGAAAAGGCGTATATCCCTTACTCGCACTTTGGCGTAGGAGCGGCTCTACTGGATAGTGAAGGACAAGTACATCACGGATGTAACATTGAGAACGCCGCTTATGGACCTACCAACTGCGCTGAACGGACAGCTATGTTCCGGGCGATTGCAGATGGACATCAAGCGGGTAGTTTTAAAGCGTTAGCCGTCGTAGGAGATACAGAAGAACCCATTGCACCATGTGGTGTATGCCGGCAAGTGATGGTAGAATTATGTGATCCTAATATGTTAGTCATTCTAGGAAATCTGAAGGGTGATGTTCGTGAAACGACAGTTGGCGAATTACTGCCGGGTTATTTTGGTCCATCAGATCTAGAGAACGTTAGAAGTTAGAACATCAATGGAATTGAATATGTAGTTATAGAGGGACCATCCTTAGGAGGACAATAATTAAATGGCAAAGTTTAAATCAGGTTTCATAGGAATCATCGGAAGACCCAATGTAGGTAAATCAACATTAATGAATCAAGTTATTGGGCAAAAAATCGCGATTATGTCAGATAAGCCGCAAACGACTCGTAATAAAATCCATGGTGTATTCACAACAGAGAAAATGCAAATTGTATTTCTTGATACACCAGGTATTCATAAAAGACAGTCCAAATTGGGTGATTTCATGAATCAGACAGCTCTTAACACTTTAGGTGAAGTTGAGGCAGTATGCTTTCTTGTAGATGCTTCTGAAGGAATGGGAGGCGGTGATCGTTACATTGTTGAGCAACTTAAAAATGTTCAGACTCCAGTCATTCTAGTGTTAAATAAAATTGATCGCATCGAGCCAGAAGCATTACTTCCACTCATTGAAGGGTATCGTAAGCTGTATGATTTCGCTGAGATTATTCCGGTATCCGCCAAAAACGGAAATAATGTCAACACGTTACTAGAACAGTTGGAGAAATACCTACCGGAAGGGCCTCAATATTATCCAGCAGACCAGATTACAGATCACCCAGAACAATTCGTCTGTTCCGAGCTTATTCGTGAGAAAATTCTCCATCTGACAAGGGAAGAAGTCCCGCATTCTATCGCTGTTGCGATCGAAGATATGCAGGTCAGAGACAATGGTGTGGTGCATATATCTGCGGTCATTTTTGTTGAGAGAAGTTCACAAAAAGGCATTATTATTGGTAAACAAGGTGCGATGTTGAAAGAGATCGGACAACTGGCAAGACATGATATTCAGAATTTATTGGGATCCAAAATATTCCTTGAATTATGGGTTAAGGTTAAAAAAGATTGGCGCAATCAGGATCGTGTTCTTCGAGACCTCGGATTTCATCGCGGAAGCTAACACTTTGATTTATAGTGGTATATTTCGTAATCAAAAGGTGATTTTTTGAACTTCCTCTAAGTAGGTTGGTAGGATTTGCAACACATATTACAACGAACATCGCACATCCTAAATTTGAAGATGCAGATGCATTCTCAAGGAAAGGATGAATACGTATGCGAGATTTTTCGTGGAAGTATTTTGCGATGACTGGAGATGTGGATGCTTATTTGCTATTTAAAGAAGCAGGTCATACACCAGAATCAGTGTTGTTCGCTTCCGATGTCATGGTGGAAGAGAAGGTTGATTATGAAGAGAACGAATGAGAGATTGCTCCGTGAATGGTTGGGGGAAGAGGCATGCTATACAGGGTGGAAGGGATTGTCATCCGCAGCATGGACTACGGTGAGGGCAACAAAATCATTACGCTTTGCACCGAGAACACGGGAAAAATAGGAGTTCTTGTTCGAGGCGCAAAGAAAGTGAAAAGCCGACATGCTGCCTTGACGCAGCTGTTTACGTTAGGAGAATATGTTTTTTTTAGAAGCGGTAAGGGATTAGGCACACTAAATGCAGGTGAAATCACCGAATCACACCATCGTCTTCGTGGAGATCTCTATATGGCAGCATATGCATCATATGCTTGTGAACTTCTTGATCGTATTCTCCATGATGAGGAGACAGGCAGTTTTTGGTTTCAGCAGTTGAAGGCTTGTCTTGTCGCTTTGGAGGAAGGGAAGGACGCTGGAATTATAATCAATGTATATGAAATGAAAATACTACAAACGGCGGGCTATGCTCCAGAACTGTATACATGTATTTCTTGTGGACTTTCGCGAAGTGATGAGGAACTAATGATAAGTCCTCAACTTGGTGGTGTGTTATGTAGACAATGTCGACATCTTGATCGGCAAGCAATGAAAGTTTCTCCAAGAGGTCTGAAGATGTTGCGTGTATTTGCACAACTTGATTTAAGGCAACTTGGAAATATTGCTGTTAGAGAAGAGACTAAGGCCGAATTGAAACTGATTATGAGAGCTTTTATAGATCTACAATTAGGAGTGAAACTTAAATCCAGAAATTTTCTTGATCAAATGGATAAATATGAAATTTGACGAATGGGGCAATATCCATTAGTATATTATAAGATTAAGTGAATTTTAACATGCATTGATCGGGATATTTACGATTGTTGATCCTGTACGTTTAGCGAGCTGGGGATGGTGTGAGCCTAGTGGGGGAGAATCGTGAAATGGCAACTCGGGAGCATGAAAAGAATAATAAAAGTGGATTGTGTTGTAAGTTTTAGCTTACGGGACAATCAAATAGGGTGGAACCGCGGGAATATAAGTTCTCGTCCCTATGTCTGTACAGCAGACGTAGGGACGAGGGCTTTTTTTGTTGTGCAGACGAAAGAATGTAAAAGAAATGAGAATAAGTAAAGGAGCGATGCTAAATGAATTTTCAACAGATGATTCTTACACTGCAGCAGTTCTGGGCAGAGCAAAACTGTATTATTGTCCAACCGTATGATACTGAAAAAGGTGCGGGGACGATGAATCCGATGACTTACTTGCATTCGATTGGTCCTGAGCCATGGAATGTGGCTTATGTGGAGCCTTCTCGTCGCCCATCGGATGGACGTTATGGAGAGAATCCGAATCGGCTTTATCAGCATCACCAATTCCAAGTCATTCTTAAACCTTCACCTGATAATATTCAAGAAATTTATTTGGATAGTTTGAAACGTCTTGGCATCGACCCGTTGAAGCATGATATAAGATTTGTGGAAGACAACTGGGAAGCGCCAACTTTAGGTGCATGGGGTCTTGGATGGGAAGTATGGCTTGATGGTATGGAAGTGACACAATTTACGTATTTCCAACAAGTTGGTGGAATTGATGCGAATCCTGTCGCTGTAGAGATTACATATGGGATGGAGCGTCTTGCGTCATATATTCAGGATAAAGAGAATGTATTCGATCTTGAATGGGTAAATGGTATTACGTATGGAGATGTGTTTCATCAAGCAGAAGTTGAACATTCCAAGTATACTTTTGAAGTATCTGATGTCCAAATGTTGTTCACATTATTCAATATGTATGAAGAAGAAGCTAATAAAGCGATGGAGCAACATTTAGTGTTCCCTGCTTATGATTATGTATTGAAATGTTCTCATACGTTTAATCTGCTTGATGCTCGTGGAGCGATAAGTGTCACCGAACGAACCGGTTATATTATGCGTGTAAGAAACTTGGCGCGTCAGATTGCTGCAACTCATTTAGAAGAACGTGAGAGACTAGGCTTCCCACTCTGCAAGAAAGGAGAGGTTCAACGTGGCTAAAGATCTATTGTTTGAAATAGGATTGGAAGAAGTACCTGCTCGTTTCATACGTGCAGCTGTAGATCAGTTGAAGGAACGGTTGGTTAACTGGCTGGATCAATCAAGAATCGTCCATGGGGCGGTACATGCCTATGCGACACCTCGTCGTTTAGCTGTTCTGGTTGAAGGTGTGGCTGAGAAACAAGAAGATACAGAGGAAGAAGTAAAAGGGCCATCCCGTAAAATAGCACAGGATGCTAGTGGCGAATGGAGTAAAGCTGCATTAGGTTTTGCTCGTAGTCAAGGGGTGGATCCTGCAGAGTTTAGGTTCCAAGAGTTAAATGGGGTTGAATATATTTACGTGACGAAGAGCAATTTAGGTGTAGAGACATCCAGTGTTTTAGCAGAAGCTTTGTTGAGTATTCTGTCATCCATGACTTTCCCTAAAAATATGCGTTGGAGTGCCTATGACTTTAAATTCGTCAGACCTATCCGTTGGCTTATTGCCTTGTTTGGTAATGATGTAATTGATTTAGAGATAACTGGAGTGAAATCGGGGAATATAACACGAGGACATCGTTTCTTAGGTGGTGAAGTAGTTGTTACGAATCCATCTGTTTACTTGGATGTTCTTCGTAGCCAGTCTGTCATTGCCAATATCGATGAACGTAAAGAAATGATTGTGAATCAAATCGATGCTCTTGCAGAAGAGAAACAATGGAAGATTGCTGTTAAAGAGGATCTGCTTGAAGAGGTTTTGTTCCTTGTTGAAACACCGACGGTATTATTCGGAACGTTTGATCCTTCATTTCTAGAAATTCCTCAAGATGTTCTAATTACTTCTATGAGGGAGCATCAACGTTATTTCCCAGTATTGAATGAGCAAGATCAATTGCTACCGTTCTTCGTGACTGTACGTAATGGGAATAACACCTCATTGGATGTTATTGCTAAGGGGAATGAGAAAGTATTGCGCGCTCGTTTGTCGGATGCGAAGTTCTTTTACCTGGAGGATCAAAAGCTTCATATTAAGGACGCCTTGTTGAAACTTGAGAATATTGTATTCCATGAAGAGTTAGGTACTATTGCTGATAAAGTAGGCAGAATCCGTCGTATTGCGGACAGTCTGTCATCTGCACTACAGGTTTCTCAAGAAGATGCAGAAGCAGTAAGTCGTGCTGCTGAGATCTGTAAGTTCGATCTTGTCACTCAAATGGTTTATGAGTTTCCTGAATTGCAAGGTGTGATGGGTGAAGACTATGCCCGTAAAGCTGGCGAGAGGGAAGATGTGGCTAAGGCTGTATTCCAACATTATCAACCACGTTTTGCTGGAGATAATACACCTGATTCACTCGTAGGTTCGCTCGTTAGTATTGCTGATAAAATGGATACGATCATTGGGTGTTTCTCAGTAGGTATTATCCCAACCGGATCACAAGATCCATATGCTCTTAGACGTCAAGCACAAGGAATTGTACAAATCATGCTTGCACAAAAGTTTCCGATTTCCTTATCAGAGTTGATCAACATAAGTATAGAAATCCATGGAAGTCTTCGTAAAATGAAGCTTTCCACCGATGAAATACGTAAAGCTGTAACTGATTTCTTCGGACTTCGCGTGAAAAAGATTCTTTCTGAAAATTTGCGTTACGATGTCGTAGATGCGGTAATTTCAGCGGATTTCGATGATATCGCTTCTGTAGTCTCACGTGGCGAAGCGTTAATGGACGCTGTGAATAATCAAGAAGACTTCAAGACGACAGTGGAATCTTTTAACCGTGTTAGTAATCTGAGCGGGAAAGCTGAACACCATACGATAAGCGAATCTCTTTTTCAAGAAAAAGGGGAGAAGGAGCTTTATAAAGGTTGGAATTCTATCCTTGAAGATTATCATGTAGCACTGCAACGACGTGATGGATTTAAGGCTTTGCAGACGTTAGGAGAAATTCGTAGCGCCATTACTAAATTTTTCGATTCTGTTATGGTTATGGCAGAGGATGAGAAGATTAGAAATAATCGATTGGCACTTCTTGCCGCTATCGATCAAGATCTCAAGAAATTTGCGGATTTCTCAAAACTTGTGTTGTAACTATAAGAAAAGTGGGTATATATACAAAAATACAAAAAGGCTTCAGTACAAATAGTAAGCAAGTATAGGTCTTTCACTGACTTTCAAATATTTACTAGTTGATGAGAAGAAGGAGTTTACCTAGTACAGAGCGTATATATACTAATAAGTGCGAGTTCAAAAAGTCAGATTCTCAGTATAAATGACTTTTTGAACATTCTCCATGTAAGAATTAAATTTAGGGTAGAATAGGTGATATTCTGACTACACAGATAAATTGTCATATTGTCGTCGATGGAGATGCCTGTCCGGTTAAACATGAAATAGCAGTTACTGCACGCCGGTTTTCTATTCCAGTTATTATGGTCTCATCTTATGATCATCTAATTCGAGAAGAAGAAGGCGTTACTGCTGTGCAGGTTGATCGGAGTGATCAAAGTGCAGATCTCTACATTGCTAACCATATTACACGTGGTGATATCGTAGTGACACAGGATTATGGATTAGCTGCATTAGCATTAGCTAAAGGTTGCTACGTTATCTCAAACCGAGGATTGCAATATGGAGATGATAATATTGAATTAATGTTGGATCGAAGGCATCACCAAGCGAAGGCAAGGAGAATGGGCAAGCATTCTAAAGGACCTAGACCGATTACAACAGATGACAAAACATTTTTCCAACACAATTTGACAAAAATTTTAGAGAGTTTGCAGGAGAACGGTCAGTCGTAGCGAATAATATTTACGTGCTAAAGAGATGAAGGTGGTAAAGATGAGTGCCGGGCAAGGTAATATTCCGGAAAAAGTAATCGACTCTGTTTTGGAGCACAATGATATTGTCGATACGGTAGGTAAGTACGTTCATCTGACAAAGCAAGGAAAGTATATGAAAGGCCTTTGTCCGTTTCACTCGGAGAAGACTCCATCATTTACCGTGACACCGGAAAAGCAAATTTTCTACTGTTATGGTTGTGGCAAGGGTGGAAATGCTATCAAATTCACGATGGAAATGGAAGGATTATCATTCCCTGAAGCGGTTAAAATGATGGCAGAGGAAAGTCATATTGAGATGCCTGAAGTACAAGGCTATGCAGTTATTCCGGCTAACCCGGAGAGAGAAAGGCTACTGCAGGCTTACGAATGGTCATCCAAATTCTTTCATTACTTGCTAAAGAATACGGAACACGGGAAACCAGCAATGGATTATTTACGTTCACGTGGATTTACAGATAAGATGATTGATCAGTTCCAGATTGGCTATGCACCAGATTCGTGGAATACGTTGGTACAGTTTTTGACTAAACGTTCTTTCGATCTTGAAGAAATGGACAAGGGAGGACTTTTGTCTGTTCGAAGTGATGGTACGGGCTATATTGATCGTTTCCGGGATAGGGTCATATTTCCCATTAACGATAGAAATGGCAGAGTGATTGCTTTTGCTGGACGAGTACTTGGTGATGCCCAACCTAAATATTTGAATTCACCTGAAAGTAAGTTGTTTAACAAAAGTCGAATTTTGTATAACCTGCATCAAGCGAAAAGCTCGATCCGCAAGCTGCGGCAAATCGTTCTCTTTGAAGGGTACGGTGATGTTATTGCGGCATGGGAGGCAGGCGTACAGAATGGTGTTGCGACGATGGGAACTTCTTTAACCGAAGGCCATATCTCAATGATGAAGACGATGGCTGATGAATTATTGATTTGCTTCGATGGAGATCGTGCTGGCCAGTCATCAGCTATGAAGAATATTCCGATGGTTGAGAGTGCAGGAATGAGAATTAAAATTGCTGTATTAAGCGATGGGCTCGATCCTGATGACTTTGTACGTAAATACGGACCAGAACGGTTTATGACTCAAATTATTGAGGGTGCTGTTTCAACTACAAAATTTAAACTTATATATCTGAGAAAAAACCATATACTGCTAGAAGAAGATGGGAAGATTGCTTATATGAAGGAAGTTCTCCCGATCATTGCAGCACTACCATCCTCGACAGAGAGAGAAGTGTATCTGCGGGAATTATCTTCAGAACATCAGCTTTCATACGAGAGTCTTAAGCAGGATAGCAATCTGATTCGTCAGACAATGCAAAAAAACATGCCAGATGGGGATAATTTTGACGATGGGTGGAATAATGGTAGGCATAAAAAAGAGAAGGTTGCTATGCCAACTTTACTCCCAGCTTATCACACAGCAGAGCGTAGAATATTAGGTTTAATGCTTCAAGATGTTGAAGTTGCACAGTATGTGAGTGAGCGTCTCGGAGAAGCTTTTAATATTGAAGATCATGCAGCTATTGCTGCTTATCTATATGCCTATTATGCACAGGGTAAACACCCGGATATAAGCCGATTTATTTCATCCCTTCATGACGACCGACTGGAGAAGACACTTAGTTCTATCTCAATGATGGATATACCCCGTGAGTGGAGTGTTGAGTTGTTGGACGATTACATTCGGGAAATTCATAAAGTTCCACAGCAACGAGTAATAGAGCTTAAAAAAGAAGAGATGATGAGCGCGGAGCGTTCAGGTGATTCTTTACGTGCGGCACAAATAGTAATTGAAATTATTGCCCTAGAGAGACAGTGAATGATCGTTATGGTTGGATTGTTTCTAGGGAGGAGGGAGTCGAATTATGGCGAATGATCAACGTACTGAAATAGAGACAGAATTGACTTTGGATCAAGTTAAAGATCAACTGGTTGAGCAAGGTAAGAAGAAATCGACATTGAACATGAAGGATATTATGGAGAAATTGTCACCATTTGACCAAGATCCTGAGCAAATGGAAGAGTTTTACGAGCATTTGAGCGATTTGGAGATTGAAGTAGTCAATGAAAATGACGAAGAAGATTCTAACACACTCCGACCTAATGATGACTCTGAAGAACAACAGGAGGGTGAGACTGTCTTTGTTGACGATCTATCATTACCTCCAGGGATAAAGATCAATGATCCTGTCCGTATGTATCTGAAGGAAATTGGACGTGTTCAGTTACTATCAGCAGATGATGAAGTTCAACTAGCTAAACGGATTGAAAAAGGTGATGAAGAGGCTAAGAGACGTCTTGCAGAAGCTAACCTACGGCTTGTAGTCAGCATTGCAAAGCGGTATGTTGGACGTGGCATGTTGTTCCTTGATCTTATTCAAGAAGGTAACATGGGTCTTATCAAGGCTGTAGAGAAGTTCGATCATGGAAAAGGATTTAAATTTAGCACATATGCTACATGGTGGATACGTCAAGCTATCACCCGCGCTATTGCTGACCAAGCACGGACAATCCGAATTCCAGTTCATATGGTGGAAACCATTAACAAACTGATCCGCGTATCTCGTCAACTACTTCAAGAGCTAGGACGTGAGCCAGCACCGGAGGAAATTGCGATTGAGATGGAGTTAAGTGTTGAAAAGGTACGAGAGATTATGAAGATAGCTCAAGAACCGGTTTCACTCGAAACGCCGATCGGGGAAGAAGATGACTCACATCTTGGAGATTTCATAGAAGATCAGGAGGCATTGGCACCTGCCGATGCAGCTGCTTATGAGCTTCTCAAGGAGCAATTAGAAGATGTACTCGACACGCTTACTGAGCGGGAAGAGAATGTATTACGTTTGCGTTTCGGTCTAGACGATGGACGTACGAGAACTCTCGAAGAGGTTGGTAAAGTGTTCGGTGTAACCCGTGAACGGATTCGCCAGATCGAAGCTAAGGCGCTTCGTAAATTACGCCATCCAAGCCGAAGCAAGAGACTGAAGGACTTTTTGGAATAAAATGATTTATTGGACCTTCTGTAGCTTATTTGGCTCAGCAAGGTCCTTTTTTTTCGAATATAAGAAAGTATAAGTTTCACTTGATACTCTATTTCTTATATTTCGGCAGAGACGGGTACCGTCCTCGGAAAAGGACGACTTAGCCGTTTCTGCTTGGAAATACTCATCATTTGACCTTGGAGTGCATCTATAGTTTCGACATAGTATCATCATACGTATTGAAGATGCCGGTGTTTACCGGTCAGAAACGTGGTGAACTTATGAAACAAGAACGAAAAGAAATCATAATAGACGAAATTGAGCACTGGCGAGATAGCCGCTTGTTACCAGAGCAATATTGTGACTTCCTTCTTAATTTATATCAAGAACCGAAGAACGAGAAATCAAGTTCTTCCAGATTAAAATCTTTAAAACATAGTAATAGTATTCCATGGTTTCTTTCAATTGGAATTATTTCCTTGATTTGTTTTATTTGTTTTTATTTTAGCGCTTTTTCTTTGCCAATGCAAATGTTAACGTCAGTTATTGTGGTCGGAGTTTGTTATAGTTATGCGAGTGTATATAAGAGTAAATCTCGAATGCTTAGTCTGGTGCTTGCTGGTACAGGCAGCTTATTCATGCTAGTTCTAGGGGTATCGATGATTGCTCTTCATTCATGGAATGAGGGGCTATGGATACCGGTACTGATTGCAGTATGTGGAACGATTTGGATCCTTATGGGATATATTCTAAGGATTGGCCTGCTACATTATTGCGGAATAGCTGGATGGTTATTATTATATGCAGTATTCTGTCTTGTACAGATGCCCGATGTCACATGGGTTCTACTGCAGTTGTTATGGCTTCCACTGGTCATGCTTTTTATATGGCTAAGTTGGTTGTTGCACCAACATCATAAGATGCTATCCCAAGTATATTTCAGTATGGGATTGACCCTATGGTGTATACCTGAAATCGATATGATGTTTCTTAGGCATCAAATGCCAACGAATATCGTACTTCTATGTGTATTTAAAGTTGCTGTCGTACTTGTGGTGCTTTTCTATTCACGAAAAAAATGGATTGTGTGGGTGTCGTCATGAAATTATCGAAAAGATTACAATTTATTATGGAACAAATTCCAGAGGGAAGTACGTTAGCAGATATAGGTTCTGATCATGCCATGTTACCTGTAGCGGCTATTCAAAGTGGCAAGGTACTCCGAGCGGTAGCTGGGGAAGTTAATGCTGGACCACGGGATGCAGCTGCTAAACAAGTGGCTTCAGCTGGTCTGAAAGACAGAATCTCCGTTAGGCTTGGTGACGGTCTAGATGTCGTAACTCCTGGTGAAGTGGATGTTATTACGATCGCTGGCATGGGTGGTGCGCTTATCTCAAGTATATTGGAGCAAGGTTTGGATAAGCTTAAGGGTGTTAAGCAGCTTATATTGCAACCCAATGTAGGTGAAGATATCGTTCGACGTTGGTTGCTAGATAACGAATTTGTATTAACATCAGAGCACATTATGGAAGAGGACCGTAAAGTATATGAAATATTAACAGCTGTTCCAGAGAATACGTATGAGGCGAAGTTAACTAATAATGAAGTCTACAAAGAGTATGAAGTGGACAGTGCTAATGGAATTGTAAAAGTGACGAAGGATATTCAAATACGGATGGGTCCTTGGCTATTGAAGGAGAACAGCGGCATCTTTACAGCTAAGTGGATGTCAGAGCTTGATAAACTTGCACGAGTGTTGAAATCTCTAGGTACATCTTCTTTATCCTCAGCCGAGGCTAAATCTGAAGTCTTAGCACAAGAAATTCAGCAGATTAGGGAGGTGCTCACATGTTTGCCAAAGGACAGACTGTAATTCAATATATGGAGCAGCTAGCTCCTAAGCATGTAGCCATGCCTGATGATGTAATAGGACTGCAGTTAGGAACGTTACAGAAAGATATTCACAATGTTCTCATTGCGTTAGATGTGAACGATGAGGTAGTTGAGGAAGCAATCAGGCTAGAAGTTGATCTGATTATTGCGCATCATGCGATTATATTCCGTCCTCTAAAGCAGTTACAAACAGATACTCCGATGGGTAGACTATATGAGAAACTAATCAAGAATGATATTGCAGTCTATATAAGCCACACTAATCTGGATGTTACAGAAGGTGGAATGAACGATTGGATGGCTGAAGCACTGGGGATTGAGAATGGCTCTCCATTGGAAGATCTTCATACAGAGGAATTATCCAAGTTGGTTGTCTTCGTGCCTAAGAGCCATCATCAGCAAGTTCTAGATGCCATTCTAGGTGCAGGTGCAGGTATGATTGGAGATTACAGCCACTGTAGCTTTAATGTTGAAGGATACGGAACCTTTATGCCATTAGAGGGAACGGATCCATTTATAGGTAAGCAAGGAAGAATGGAACGTGTTGAAGAAATACGAATTGAGACGATTGTGCCACATGGAATCCGTAGTAAAGTAGTACAGGCCATGCTGAAAGCTCATCCCTATGAAGAGGTAGCCTATGATCTTTATGCAATGAATCTAAAAGGAAGAACATTGGGTCTTGGTCGCGTAGGGAAATTGAACAGACCGATGCTACTTGCAGAGTTCGTTGAGGTTGTGAAACAGAACTTACAGGTGGACCATGTAAGAGTGGTAGGAGACCTACAGCGTTCGATTCGTAAAGCGGCTGTTCTTGGTGGTTCAGGGGGGAGATATGTATCACCTTCTATTTATCGTGGCGCGGATGTACTTGTAACCGGGGATATTGATTATCATACAGCACAAGACGCTTTAATGGCAGGTATTGCGATTATTGATCCGGGACATAATGCGGAGAAAATAATGAAATCTAAAGTGGCAGATTGGATGAAAGAAAAGCTTCAAAATGCTAAAGTGGAGACCAAAGTACATGTGTCCGAAGTGAATACAGAACCATTTCAATTTATGTAAAGGGAGTGCTTTCCAAAGTTACAAGTTGATTAGGGTTGAATCTGCGGTAAATTCGCTGTATACTATCATTTGTTGCGATGAAAGTTTGACAGACAATCGCTGGTGATGCGTAAGGCATCACGAGAGGAAAGTCCGGGCTCCATAGGGCAGGGTGCTGGATAACGTCCAGTCAGCGCGAGTTGAAGGATAGTGCCACAGAAATGGACCGCCGATGGCTGCGCAAGCAGCACAGGCAAGGGTGGAACCGAGGTGTAAGAGACCCCGAGGAACGCTGGTGACTTCGTTCCTGGTAAACCCCACTTGGAGCAAGACCTAATGGAACGCAGCTTCTCTGCAAAGGGGAGCAACCTTAGCCCGAGGCGCGTTTAGGTTGGTCGCTTGAGCCGATCAGCAATGTTCGGCCTAGATAGATGATTGTCGTTTGGAGTGGGAGGGTAGTTCCCGTATGTACCACGAAGAACACAGGACCCGGCTTACGGCAAACTTTCACAACTACAACTTATATGTATAACTATTAAATGGTGTTGTTCTTTCAGTTATTTACTGAGGAACAACACCATTTTTATTTGGATGGACATATAGGGAGCTTCTTCCTGCATGATTCATACAGGTTGGTCATTCGTACAATCCAAAGGTAGATCTTTACAATATACTATATCAAAATCACGAAAGGAGTTATAACCTATGAGCGAATGTTCCAGATTTCAATGTCCACAGGTAGAGCCGATATTCTGTGACCCGATTGTTGTTGTTCAAGACTTCTTTTACCCTCAAATTGTTCCTGTAGTCCATACCGTTCAAGTAGTTAAAAGACACCATTGCGTTCCCGTATCCAAACATATTTACAATTATGTGACTACGGATGAAGCAATTGAGGAGAGAGTAGGCGTGTCCGGTCGGAAGGATAAAAAACGCAATGTAACAACGACAAAAGCAAAAGTGAAATCTAAATCAAAAAGGTAACTTTTGAGTTGAAATGAATAGAATAAAAATCCGTGCGAGTTTTTAGCACACGGATTTTTTGAAATATAAGAAAATATAAGTTTCACTTGAATCAATTTCATAATCGCCGATGCAGCTAAATCGGGTTGCGTAATTATGAAATTGATTCTTGTTACTCTATTTTTTATATCTATGGAGAGACGGATACCTTAAAGCGATACGAAGTATCGCTGGCATCGGAAGCGCAAACTCCTTAAAAAAGGACGGTATCCCCGTTTCTGCTGGGAGAGTTATGGTAACGGCTACTTAGAAGATTGATCTTTCCGAATGACAGACTGCATTTGATTCTGGACTTGTTGTGGCCAAAATTGAAGTGAGGAAGACCCATTTCCTGCTGCTTTAAGTGCTTTGTAAATATCGACTTGTCCATATCCGAAATATTTATCTCTTCCATTGTCACCTAAGTCAACGACACTTTCACGCATCAAATCCATGACTTCTTCGTTGTTGAGATTAGAATTTCTGGACCTAATGAGTCCTGCTAACGCAGCAACATGAGGACTTGCCATCGACGTTCCAGAAAGTGCAGCGTACTGATTATTCAGATAGGTGCTGGCTATACTTGTGCCTGGAGCTACTACATCAATATAATCCCCGTAATTAGAAAATGAAGCACGTTTCATATCGGAGTCTGTTGCTGATACAGAGAACACTTCAGGATAAGCAGCTGGGAAGCCTGGTCGTTCTGTATTGTCATTACCTGTAGCAGCTACAATTACAATATCTCGGTCATAGGCATATTTGATGGCATCATGCAGAAATTCGGAATCAGCATAATTGCCTAGGCTCATGTTGATAACTTTGGCACCATGATCTGCTGCCCAAATGATACCTTCTGCTACGGAATAAGTAGTACCAGCTCCCGAGCTGTCAAGTGCTTTAACAGGCATCACTTTATTGTACCAACTAATTCCGGCTACCCCTTCATTATTATTGACCACGGCACCTATAATTCCAGAGACATGTGTACCGTGTCCCACATCGTCCTTAGGTGGTTTGGATGGATCAATGACGTTATATCCTTCGACAAGATTCCCCTTCAAGTCGGGATGAGCTAGATCTACGCCTGTGTCCACAACGGCTATGATTACATCGGCACTTCCCTTTGACAAATCCCAAGCTTTGTTAGTTTCAATCGCAGGTAAATTCCATTGATATTTGGAGAACAACAGATCATTAGGAATAATAGGTGATATACGCGTAGAACTTTCATCTTTTAAGTCATTGGTTAGATATAAATAATGAGGTTCAACATAATTAGGTTTGTATTTATTTGTGAAATAAGTCTTTAGTTCGGAATAGCTCAAGTTTTTGGCGTGGAATACGTAAGCATAACCCATTTTGCGCACCCATTTAGAATGAATCTCACTGGAGATGGTCATTAATTCTTTATCTGAAATAGGTTCCCGGAAGTGAACAACGATTTCATGTTCATAATAATGGCTTGCATTTTCATTATCATGTCCTGTCTTTACGGTAATATCACGTAACGTATTTGTCTCCACAGATTCGATTCGGTAGTTGCCTTCTTTCGGATAAGGAATTAGTCGTAAATTACGTTTCTGGTGACTAGATACTTCGCTTAGAACCTGTTGGCTCACTAATGAAATAATACCTTTATTTCCACGAATGGATGGTTCAGCCATGATAAAGTATTGGGTGTCTTTTACTTGAAATGAAGGTGATTCATAGGGGCGGTGATTACGCAAATGGTGTTTCGCTAATCTGTGATACGTGTTGTACTGTTTATTATTATTCATATCCAAATTAAGGTCTTGCGCTTGATATGGAGTAGAACGCTTACTGGAGAAGTCGATCCAGGTCAGTAGTTGAATATGATGATGAGTCTTTTGCAATTGTTGGATATATGAACCCATCTCCTTTCGATTAAGTGTGTTGAATTGATTTACTATCGTTGTAAGATGCTGTTTCGCATCCATCCGAGTTAAAGTATCTGTGGATGAAATATCTTGGCTCATCATTTGTTGCTTCATGGTGTGTTCTTGTCGTGAGTTAATGACTGGAGTCTTTGAAGAAGAATGTGATTTGGAGCTGTTATTAGTACTGGTACTGATATTTGAATCATTCTTAGGTAGCACAATAAGCGTTGTGATCAATCCTGCTGTGAGAATAAGTCCTGCAATTAACCGTGCTCGCCGGGACATTCCAACACCTCCTATTACCCATCAAAGTTTTCATTAGCGTTAGGAAATAGCTCGAAATTTATTCATTACCTTGCTGATGTAGCTGGAAAACTACGAATGGGATATTCTTTGTATGTTTACATCAACTTACAGCTTCATATCCGCATATCAGTCTACACTGTCGGAAACAATGAAGAAGAGGTGATATAAATGAATAATGAGTCCAAAACATTAGTGAGGTGCAGTGTGAGTAATTGTCATTATTGGGGAGAACAGAACTTATGTCGTGCTGAGAAAATCATGATTGAAATTGATGCTCATGCTACTAGAAATTTGAATGAAGAATTTGGAGACGAGTCATATGTCATTCATCAGGATAAGGCTGATACGTCATCCTCGACTTGCTGCTTAACGTTTAGGCCTAAGTAAAGGAAATCTTGTCAATTTAATAGGAGGTGCTGGCATGGACGATGATAAACAGGGTTCAGGAACTCAAGATGATTCAATACAAAGAGATGAAGGTGTTCGCAAAAAGAGTACACTTCATGCTAATCTGTACAAGCGTGCGGATTATCCTCGTTTGACTCACAACGATAAAGAGGAGTATGCAGCAGAAATGACATCAACACCTGTTCGTATTCATGACGATAAGATCGAGAATAAAGATCGTGATGTCGAAGAGATGGACGATAGAACAGGACAAGTCGCTGGGTACGTTGGTCTTGCGTTGGGTGTTGTGTCTTTATTTATGTGGTCCATCGTTCTAGGGCCGATATCAGTTCTTATCGGATATTATGCCTATTCCCAAGGAAGAAAAGGAACTGGTGCTTGGTCGATAGGTCTAGGGATACTAGCTACACTTAGTTATCTCTTCTTTATTCCTTTTGGAAGATAATAAAGGGCGTGGAAAATGCTCGTGTAGGATACCGCTATGATGACGGATTGTCCTTCCGATCGCTGTTGCCCTTTGATTTCTTGATTGTATACCGCTTTAGCGGTTGAAATCAGAGGGCAAAGCATATGCTTTCGAAGTAGCTTTCCTACGGAAAGCTTGTAGGCGAGCGCTACCGCTTCTTCAAGACAATTCCGTCATCTTCGCTACTTCGTATATCATCGATTATTTTGTGCAATGCTGATTATGGTTTAGAATCTCTTTTAAATGATATTTCTAAGCGAACTTTCCAAGCCTCCGCGTGAGGTTAGGGAGTTCGCCTTTTTAACATAGTAAGGTGGTTTTTCTTACAAAAGGTACAGTTAAAATATGGAGAGTAATTAAATGTACTTTGTATAACGTTGGCGATATTAATCTGCTAACATCGTAAGCATAACCAGTTCCTTCCCACCGACGCTAGTCACTTTTACAGCATCCTTAGACATAATTTTGATGAAGAAGGTAGCGTATGACCTAATCCCATGATAAAATGTATGAAGAAGATTATGATGGAAGTTGGGATAAAGCTATGCAGATTGATAATGTGACAGCGAAACAACTTATTAACCTACAACAGAATGCCACAGTGCAGGATAAAGATGATCTTATACAGGATATTCTTAATACTCAAATGAGTGGATCTAATTTCGCAGGGGTGTTGAACCAGATCATGACAACGCCTGAATTATCTTCTGATAATCAAGTCGTATCTTCCAATGCGGGGGTATCTTGGGATGAAGGTCTTTTATGGCAACAGCTTGGTGTTGTGAGTAAGGATAATTTGAACTTCTCTGAATCGAAGGATCATGCTGGAAAGTCTTTATCAACAGAGTATAATGATTTGATTCAACAGGCAAGCCAGCAGTATGGAATATCCGAATCATTGATCAAAGCAGTTATCGATACAGAGTCGTCATTTAATTCGGAGGCAGTATCCTCAGCAGGAGCCAAAGGTTTAATGCAATTAATGGATGGAACAGCCGCGGGATTGGGAGTTAGAGATTCGTTTAATCCAGCAGAGAATATTGATGCAGGAACAAGGTATCTAGCTCAGCAATTAAAACGATTCAACGGAGAAGAGGACGTGGCACTTGCAGCTTATAATGCCGGACCAGGAAGAATTCAAGGTCTTGGAATATCGACCGATCAAGAACTACTGAATCGTTTGGATTCACTCCCATCGGAGACTAGAAATTATATTGCTAAGGTACAGAACGCTCGCACCAAATATGAAGCATAAATGCGAGTTCGATAAATAACTTTTGAACAACTTTTATATATGAAAACTGCATATTGGTTGATAAGAGATCACACGAGGAGGCACCAGGGTGAAGGTCAGCAAGACGATTTGCACCCTCTCCGCCGGTTGATCTTTTTGCGTTTCCGAAAAGAAAAAGAAGGGAGAAGTTCATAATGATCTACTGGGACCATGCCGCAAGCACTCCACCCTATGATGATGTTATACGGACAATAACTGAGGTTATGAAAAAGCACTATGGTAACCCATCATCCATGCATCAATTGGGAGATGATGCTATCAAGTTGATCAAGCGTGCTCGTGAAGTTTGCGGAAATGCTCTCAATGCCAAGCCAACGGAGATCGTGTTTACTTCAGGAGCAACTGAAGGCAATAATTTAGCTATTAAGGGTGCTGCCCTCCAATATATGAATCGTGGTAAGCACGTGATTACTACACAGATTGAACACGCTTCTGTACACGAGAGCTTTCTCCAATTACAACAATGGGGATATGAAGTTACTTTTCTCCCAGTTGATTCTCAGGGGTGTGTCGATCCAGCATTAGTTAGTGCGGCTATAAAGAAAAATACGATTCTCGTGAGTGTTATGCATGTGAATAACGAAATGGGAGCTATTCAACCTATAGAAGCTATTGGACAGGCAATTAAAAGATGCAATCCAAGAACGTTATTTCATGTCGATGGTGTTCAAGGGTTCGGAAAGTTGGCTATCGATCTAAAGAGATGGCAAGTGGATTTATACACACTCTCTGCACATAAATTTCGTGGTCCCAAGGGAAGTGGAGTGCTTTACGTGCGTGAAGGATTAAAGTTAACACCTCTTCTTACCGGCGGATCCCAGGAATTTGGATTGCGTGCAGGGACGGAGAATACCCCACAGCTTATTGCTATGGCTAAAGCGATGCGGATGGCAAATGAACAGCAAGAGACCTTTATGAATAAGGTGTCGGTTATTCGTGACAGACTTCATGCTACGATAAGGGATATCCAAGGTCTGAACCTCCATACCCATGAGAAGTCAGCACCTCATATTGTACATTTCTCTTATCCAGGGATGAAATCTGAAGTATTGCTGCATACATTGGAGGAACTAGGGATGCTTGTGTCGACTAAATCGGCATGCTCAACCAAACAAATAGAGCCAAGCCGTGTTTTATTGTCGATGGGACTGAGCGTAGAAGAAGCATCGAGCGGAATTCGGATTAGTCTTGGGGATAGTCATACAGAAGAAGAAGTAAGTTTGTTGCAACATGCACTTCGTACTGCCATGGAGCAGCTTAAACCATTTTTAAGAAGGGAAGAGTGATAAGTAATGAATTATGATATGTTACTAATACGTTTTGGAGAATTTATGCTAAAAGGTAAAAATCGTAGAAAATTTGAGAAATCGGTTACCCTTCATGTGGAGTCTGTTCTTGAACCTTATCCACGTCTAAAGTTAAGAAGTGAGTTTGGAAGAATCTACGTATATCTGAACGGAGAATCAGAACAAGAACCGATTCAAGCTCTAAAGAAAGTATTTGGAGTTTCTTCGATCAGTCCAGTTATCGTCTGTGAGCCCGATTTAGAAGATATACTACGGACAAGCCATCGATATTTACAAGAAATGAATCTACAAGATGATATTACTTTTAAAGTACATGCTAGACGTGTGTGGAAAGGCTTCCCTCATTCATCCCATGAAATGAACGCTCATGTTGGATCACATTTATTAAAGGAATTTCCAATGCTAAACGTCTGTATGCACCAACCCGAGCTTGAGCTAAGAGTGGAAATTAGAGAGAAAAAAACCTATATATTTTATGAAGTGATCGCAGGCGTAGGTGGATTCCCGCGAGGAAGCAACGGAAGAGCGATGATCTTACTCTCAGGCGGGATCGATAGCCCGGTAGCTGCATGGAGTTCAATGCGTAGAGGATTAACGGTGGAGTGTGTTCATTTCTACAGTTATCCCTTCACAAGTCAATTAGCTAAAAATAAAGTTGAAGATTTAGCCAGAGTGTTATCTGGTTATGCGGGTGAAATGAAAGTTCACTTCGTTCCCTTTACTGAAGTGCAGACTTCGTTTACTGGAATTGGTCAGGATAATTTGATCATTACTTTAATGCGTAGGGCGATGTTACGAATTGCAACATCACTGGCCGAAAGAGAAGGGGCGTTGGCAATCGTAACAGGGGATAGTCTTGGGCAAGTAGCTAGCCAGACTTTATCCAGCTTGAATGCGATTGGACGCGCAACAGAGCTTCCCATTCTTAGACCCTTAATTATGATGGATAAGAATGAGATTATTCAGATTTCTAAAGAGATCGGAACGTATGACCTTTCTATTCAACCCTATGAAGACTGTTGTACATTGTTTGTTTCTAAATCACCAGCTACCAATCCGAGTATACGTACTCTAGATCGAATAGAACGATCGATCAATAATCTTCCGGAACTGTTGCAGGATGCGTTAGAACGTACGGAGACGGTTATGCTTACCCCAAACGGAGGTGGAAGCAGAGCGGATGTGGATGCGGCACAGGAGGATTGGTTCTAAAACGGATCGTTCAGGAAATAATAAATTGATCATTTCATAAGCATACAAGCCCCATTTCATTCATACATGTATGAATGGGGGGAGTTGTACTATGGAGCAGATGTGGCTGTTACTGGAAATACTAGTGATTAATTTAGTTTTGAGCGGAGATAATGCTGTCGTCATTGCTTTAGCGAGCAAAGATCTTCCTCCGGTTCAGCGCAAAAAAACAGTGTGGTGGGGAGCTATGGGTGCTATTGTCCTTAGATGTCTCCTCACCTTTGTTGCTGTGTTGATGCTAAAGATTCCATATCTACAAGCATTCGGAGGCATTATGTTATTGTGGATAGCGTTCCAGTTGTTATCTGATGAGAAGAAAGAACTCAGGTTGGGTGAGACACCAACGATGTCGAAAGCGATACGCACCATTATAGCAGCAGATTTCATCATGAGTCTTGATAATGTATTGGCCATCGCGGGGCTTGCGAAAGGAGATCTCTCCTTAATTGTCATTGGGATCGCCCTTAGTATACCGATTGTGATCTACGGTAGTACTATTATCATTCATTGGTTGCAACGATTTCCAATCCTTGTTTACTTCGGTGCTGGAATATTGGGGTACACAGCTGGAGAAATGATACTTCAGGATTCAAGCTTCGGAGGGTATCTGTCTACTCTTTGGCCAAATGGTCACTCTGTGTTACCTATGGCATTGGCTATTATTGTTGTTCTGTCTGGAGGAGTAAGGAAAATCGCAACTAAATAGTCATGACCAGCAAAAAGAACTTGACATGAATTTTCGCCAGGTTCTTTTTTGCGTTAACAACATGGTCTTTTAAACGAATTTCATATACAATAATCTTAAAATATGTTCATCCGGATTCTGACATGAATGGGCATACCATGAGAAAAGAGGGTGTATATATGTCTTCTAAAAGAGATATGAAGCTAGGACTGTTGATCATTATCGCCGCTGTTGTTATTTTATTAGGTAAAATTGGTGTGTTTGGTTTCCTTACCCGATCCCTCTGGCCGGTGGTCATATTGATTGCAGGGTTGGCCTTACAGTGGCTTTATTTCAGTCGTCGGAGACAGCCTATCCTACTCATTCCTGGTGGCATATTAACGGTATGGGGATTAGTATTTGTTATATGTAATATATGGAGCTGGGGATTGATGGCATATGTATGGCCTGCGTTACTTCTTGGCGTAGCTATAGGGTTGTATGAGTATTACTTGTATGAGAATTTACGATCAAATACGCTTTTATGGGTATCTCTTAGTATAGGGTTAGTATCATTTCTTTTCTTTCTGTTCAGTCTTATGAGAACAGGGGGGATTTATCTACTAGTAATTATACTTATAGGTGTAGGAATCTGGTTGATCTTAGGAAGAAGAGGTCCGAATAATAGTAAATGGTAACTATAAACTTGTTTGAAATGAATACTTTTCAAGAAAAAAACTTGATTTTTTCAGAAAATTAACTATAATATATAAGATATGATGAAGCGTCGGCATTGTCGCCTGACGCTTCTTTTGTGAGACACGTTGTAAAGTGTGTAGAGACTTGAGAATGAAGGGATAGGTAAAATAACCATGCAATCAAGAGAACAGATTCGTAATATTGCGATTATAGCCCACGTTGATCACGGGAAAACAACATTGGTTGACCAATTACTACAACAATCGGGGATTTTCCGCGAGAATGAAACACATCATGAACGTGCAATGGATTCCGGTGATATAGAACGTGAACGCGGAATTACTATACTAGCGAAAAATACAGCTATTACGTATAAAGATTTTACGATAAACATTATGGACACACCGGGTCACGCTGACTTTGGTGGAGAAGTTGAACGTATTATGAAGATGGTTGACGGCGTATTACTAGTTGTTGATGCTTATGAAGGATGTATGCCACAGACGAAATTCGTATTGCGTAAAGCACTTGAATCAAATTTAACACCGATCGTTGTTGTTAATAAAATCGATCGTCCAGCAGCTCGTCCATCTGAAGTCATTGATGAAGTGTTAGATTTGTTTATCGAACTTGGAGCATCAGATGAACAATTGAATTTCCCAGTAGTTTACGCATCAGCGTTGAATGGAACATCGAGTTTAGTAGCTGAAAAGCAAGATGAAACGATGCTTGCTTTGTATGATACTATTCTTGATCATATCCCAGCACCTACTGAGAAAATAGATGAGCCACTACAATTTCTGGTAACTTTGATGGATTATAACGAATATATGGGTCGTATTGCTATCGGACGTATTAATCGTGGTATTATTCGCCAAGGGCAATCCGTAACTGTTATTATGCGTGATGGAAAAAGTAAGACAGCACGTATAGAGAAGTTGTTTGGATTCCAAGGATTGAAACGTATTGAGGTTGAAGAAGCGGGAGCGGGAGATATTGTTGCGATCGCGGGTATTAAAGATATTAATATCGGAGAAACCATTGCAGATCCTGACCATCCAGAAGCGTTGCCTGTACTGAAAATTGACGAGCCTACACTACAGATGACTTTTGTTGTTAACAATAGTCCTTTTGCTGGTCGTGAAGGTAAGTGGGTTACTTCCCGTAAATTACGTGAGCGTCTTTATAAAGAATTAGAAACAGATGTCAGCTTAAGAGTAGAGGATACTGATACACCAGAAGCATTTATCGTTTCAGGACGTGGTGAACTTCACTTAACAATTCTGATTGAGAACATGCGTCGCGAAGGATTTGAACTACAAGTATCCAAGCCTTCAGTTATCGTAAGAGAGATCGATGGTGTCAAGAGTGAGCCGATCGAGCGTCTGATGATTGATGTACCTGAAGAAAGCATGGGAGCAGTAATGGAAAGCTTGGGTCAACGCAAAGCAGAAATGGCTAACATGGTGAATACTGGTTCAGGAAACGTACGCTTGGAATTCCTTATTCCAGCTCGTGGACTCATCGGATATCGTACACAATTCCTTACACTAACTCGTGGATATGGCGTTATGAATCATGCTTTTGATAGCTATGGTCCAGTCGTTTCTGGTCAAGTTGGTGGACGTACGAAGGGTGTATTGATTTCTAGTGAGAACGGAAGCTCTACTGTGTATGCAATGATAGGTATTGAAGATCGTGGTACTTTATTCATAGAATCAAGTACTGAAATTTATGAAGGTATGATCGTGGGAGAGCATACACGCGAGAATGATATCGTCGTAAACGTATGTAGAGAGAAACAAGTGAATAATATTCGTTCAGCTAATAAAGAAGAAACTGTAAAAATGAAATCTCCAATTATCTTCTCGATGGAGCAAGCATTGGAATATTTGAATGATGATGAATTGTGCGAAATTACACCTAAATCAATTCGTATGCGTAAGAAGATATTGAATAAAAGTGAACGTGAACGTTCAGAGAAAAACCGAAAAATGGCGAGTCAGAGCTAATAATTAATTCAAGAGCCCCATTATGAAGGGAGTGAAACCTAAATGCAGGTATGGTTTGCAGAGCATCCTCTTGTTTCTTATATTGTCATCTTCTTGCTGATCACTTATGTCTACAATAAGGTGTTTAGAGTACATCAGAAGTTGCCTTTGTTGAAAGAGATCATATTATACGTTTTAATGGCATTAGGTTCAGGTATGCTTCTCATTTTTCAAGTTGACAAGCTACCGATCATTCAATGTTTGTTAGTTGCCGTTGGATTGATGCTCCTTGTACGTGTTCGCTATTTTGTGGAAGGCAGACAGAAGAAGAAAGAAGAGGCACCTTCCAAGAATGTGTGAATGTATTTCATGATGGAGCCCCTTTTGAACTCAAAATAATGAAATAGGTGTTTAATATGAGTCCGAGCAATACTCAACTACCTCCAAGAAAACGTGGCGGCGAAATTATACAACCAAAAAGTTTGCAGAAGAAAAAAAAGAAGAAAAAGAGTGCATTTAAGTCTTTTTTGAAATTTTTACTTGTTGTAATTATAGTGGCTATTTTAGCGGTTGCATGTTATGTAGGTTGGATGGCTCTTAAGGTGGATAACACTATTCTTGATACTGGTAACGATAATCCGGTAGCACCGGAAGCATCCGCTAAAGTAAAGCCGATTACTATGATCCTTCTAGGAACGGATTATCGTCCTAAGACAGGAACCCATCTAACCGACGTTATGATGATTGCTGCCTTTAATCCAGATACGAAATCAGCTACGGTAGTCTCGATTCCACGGGATACCAGAATTGAACTAGATGGAAAGGTGAGTAAGGCGAACGCCTATTATCCTTACTTTCTAGGCAAGCAGAAGAAGTCGGAAATTTCTGCATTAGTTGAAATGAAGAGGATGTTCTCCGAATATTTGGATTTGGATGATCCTATTGACTATGCTACGGTTATTAATTTTCAAGGCTTTAGTGATGTTGTTGATGCACTTGGAGGTGTGGATGTTAATATCAGCATGGATATGTGTTATAAAGATAACGCAGATGGTACTGATATTAATCTCAAGAAGGGACCAGCAAAGCTCAAAGGTGGAGATGCATTAGATTACGTCCGCTATCGTAAGTCTAGTTCAGGTTGTAAGCCTAGAACGAAGGAATCTGACGATTTCAGTCGTAATATGCGTCAAAGTGAAGTTCTTCATTCACTAATTGACCAAATGCAAACACTTAGTGGTGTAGCTAAGCTAGGTAAAGTGATTGATGCTGTAGATGAGAACATGGAGATTGATATGGAGCAAATCCAACTCAAAAACGTTATCTCGACCTATTGGAATATATCTAAAGATCATGTTAAATTTATACCTGTGACAGGAAATTGGAAGAGCCCTTACGTTTATATTGACAATGATGAATTAAATCAAGCCAAGCAAGCTTTACAAGATGAGATTGCTGGTAAGTCTATGAATATAGAGGATCAGGACGCTAGTCATCTAAATCCTTAAACTTGGATGTAATTTTGACCTGTGATATAATACAATAGAAGATAATCGAATGTAGCGTATAAGAGGGGGTGGATCTATGTCCGAATCCGTCACACAAATGACAGATACTTTGTTGTCACAGTTGAAATCCGAGACATTTGTCCTGTTAAACACGATAGATGTAGAAACCGGAGGACCGACTTCCAGTGCGATTTCTTGGGTTTATGCGTTAAATGCTTCTACATTACGATTAGCAATTGATCATCGATCTCGGTTAGTCGAGAACATCAGGAATAATCCACGGGTGACAATCACCGTGTTTACAGATGGTAAGGTACATGCTATCAATGGTAGGGCATCTGTTGCTCTAGATCCATTGCCGGAAGTTCCCTTTAAACTGTGCTGTTTCGACATCAGCATAGAAGCAGTGCGAAATGCATTGTTTTATGGTGCACAGCTATCATCAGCCCCTCAATATATTAAAACATATGACCAACGTGCCTCAGAGAAGTTGGACGGACAAGTATTCTCTGCCATGCAAAAAGCCTAGTGAGCTATTCACTAGGCTTTTTTTAATATCTTCAGCTTGGACATCATTTCTTAGGTTGAATATTAGAAAGTGGTGTTGTAGAAGATGCTGGATTTTGTTTCGTTTTGACGTCTTCTGGAAGTTGCGGAATAATACGTCCTACAATATCTGCAAGTTCCGATGCAAAACCAGAAACAGGACGTCCTTCTCGAATATGTTTGCCTATTTCAGCAATACGATTGGATAAATCCATATCGGCTGTTACGAATGACTTCATCCCACGTGGATCAGCCCGAAGTGCTTCAGCTACGGAATATTTAATGGTTCCTACCCGTGATCGGGTTAAGCTACCCTCAACATCGATTCCGACTACGGCAGTGTCGCCCATGATGACACAGTGTGCATTCATAACGCCTGGTACTCTTTCAGCTAAAGCTTCTAAGTGATCTTTGTCAGATAGATCCTGTGCTTCACCTGCTTTTTCATTGGATGTAGAGTTAACAGATAACTTATTCATTGTGTGACTCTGAGGAGAGGGTGATGCATTCTTTGAAGTAGTACCACAGCCAGTCAACAGGGTTAAAACTAGAAAAAAGCTTAGACATAATCGCATATGTCATCCGTCCTTTCACGGAAAAAGTCATTACTGAATTTTTGGAGCATAATGATATCATGTCCGAGACAAAGAAATTTATGTATCTATTATAAAGTGCTGTGGAGGGATTTACATGAAGAAAATTTATGTGTTGGATACGAATGTACTATTGCATGATCCTAACTCCATATTTAGCTTTGAGGAACATAATGTCGTTATACCAGCTATTGTACTAGAAGAAATTGATTCAAAAAAGAGGAACCCAGATGAAATAGGGAGGAATGCGCGTACCGTATCGAGGTTGCTGGATGGACTTAGAGAATACGGGCATTTGCATAGCGGTGTGAAGTTACACCATGGTGGTAGTCTAAAAGTGGAGCTTAATCACCGAAGTTTCCTTAGAATGCAAGAATTATTTGGAGAAATAAACAATGATAATCGAATATTAGCAGTAGCACTTAATTATCAATTAGAAGAAGAAGAGAAGGCAGAACCTACTCCAGTAGTTATTGTTAGTAAAGATGTGTTAGTTCGGGTTAAAGCGGATGTTCTAGGACTTATTACACAAGATTATCTTACCGACCGTACTGCAAGTCTGAGTGAGCTATATTCTGGATATTCAACGATCAAAGTTCATCCAGCAATCATTGATGAATTTTATAGTCATCGTTTCTTGCTTATTCAAGCTCTTCAATTATCATATCCCTTGTATAGTCATGAATTTGTTATTTTGAAAGACGAAATGGGTAGTGGGAAATCTGCGCTCCTCAAAGTGAACAGTGAATGTACTAGACTTGAACCTCTTTATTTAAGTAATGATCCAGTATGGGGCCTCTCAGCCCGTAATGCACAACAACGTATGGCGTTGGAGTTACTATTGAATGATGATATTCCATTAGTAACGATTACGGGGAAGGCGGGTACGGGGAAGACACTGATCGCTTTAGCAGCAGGTCTTTCTAAAGTAGAAGATGAACATAAATACAAAAAGCTACTCATCGCTCGACCCGTTGTACCGATGGGGAAAGATATCGGTTATCTTCCTGGGGAAAAGGAGGAGAAACTGAGACCCTGGATGCAACCGATCTATGATAATTTAGAATTTCTATTTGAAACTAAACGTTCAGGCGATATTGATAAAATATTGATGGGATTAGGTAGCATTCAAGTTGAGGCACTTACTTATATTAGAGGTCGATCCATACCGGGTCAATTTATTATTATTGATGAAGCGCAGAATCTATCTAGGCATGAAGTGAAGACTATCGTATCCCGCGCAGGTGAGGGAAGTAAAGTCGTATTAATGGGCGACCCTGAACAAATTGACCATCCTTATTTAGATGCGTCAAGTAACGGGCTAAGCTATATTGTGGAACGATTCAAGGAACAGCCAATCAGTGGTCATATTACATTAGAGAAGGGGGAGCGATCTAAGTTAGCCCAACTTGCAGCAGATTTACTTTAGAGGAACTTCAAAAAGTCATCTTTTGATCACGAAGTATAACAAGGAGCGTATTCGACATCGAATATTGAATTCACCCGGTCCTAGCATATGCTTTCGAAGTATGTTTCCTTCGGAAACATTTCAGGTGCTCACGTAGGTACTACCTACGCTCCGCTCCTCAGGACCTAGCTTCATCCAATCTTCTGAGGCGTTTCGAAGAAACGCAGCATCGTAAGCATACACTTTGGTGTTGAAAAGCAGAATTTTTGAACATGCACTAAATGTTTATATTTCCCGAGCAATAATATATAAGTGAATAGGGTATGACGAACTGTGAGGTCGAGTTGTGCATGACTTCACAGTTCGTCATGTTTTAAAGTTAGGTTATGCCAAATAATGGTGGGACAAGTGGCGTGTTTATTTGCTAAGATGGGTTCATATGTTTTAGAGAGGAGATAGGAGGTATATGAAGCGGAAAAATCATTTGTTATTATTCGCGATTCTGCTACTGTCCTTAACGAGTTTGTCTCCAAGTCTTGATTTCACACAAAATGACTCGCGAAAAACGAGCAATGACACATCGAAGCTATTATCTGTGGATTCACCAAATCCAGATAGTGATCATGGACCTATTCAAATATTTGTACAATTAAGTGATGAACATTTTAATAGTCTTATGCGGATGAATCAACGATTTATTCAAGAAACAGGAATTCAGTCTGAGATTTTTAATTTTACACAAGAGATGGCATACGATGAAATTTCGGTGTCTTTAGCGATGGGCGAAGGGCCTGATGTGTTACTGATGGAAAATGAATGGGTGAAGGGTTTTGCAATGAGAGGATATTTACTGCCTGTTGAATCTTATCTCAAGAGAGCGACGGGAAGTCATGCCCTAAGAATGCTACTTCCTACGGTAGAGTGGAATGGTTATCAGTGGGCTACGCCTTTTGATATGGATCCCTATGTCATGGTATGGCAACCAAAGGCTCTAGATGAGATGGGAATCATGGAAGTCCCCAGCACGAAGATAGAATGGGCTAATTTATTAAGTAAGCAAGAAGAAAGGCTAGATAAAGCGCTACTTGGAATTGACGCTGGAAAGCCCTATGCGTTGGCTACGTTAATGGGGGGGATGGGAGCTGACATTCTAAATCTTGATGATGAATCGTTATTGTGGTTAGAACAGGCGATTCCGTACTTGTACATTATAAGTAATAACCAACAGGAGGCTTGGCAGTTACTTAGAGATGGAGATATACCTCTACAACTCTCAACCTACTCAGAAGCTAAATCATCATTGAAATATGGGTTGAAGATGGAGCTGCCAGGGGAATTCTATAACAATTCACCATTGTTTCTACGCGGAAGTTCGATTGCAGTATCTTCCCAGACGTTATTAACGGAGGAATCTGCAGAATGGATTACTTATATGACCTCAACTTCCATCCAACAAGAATGGCTGGACACAACGGGCCGTTTGCCGTCTATGACTGCGATCTATGAGGATCAGTCAGTAAATGGAGGGGATATTCCGTTTGCGCAACAACTATTACAGGAGCCAAGCGATAGTACAATAAAAACTAATCAAACCATGAGCCTTTCATGGAATGAATTATCTACATATGTAAATCTATTGCTTACTGGACAAATGACTGTAAACCAATTCAAAGAAGCTATGTCTGCTCAAGTTGCACAGGATGCTACATAGATAACTTCAATGTGACAAGTAAATGATTCTCCAAAGTCTTTACTTCTGTTGCTTTGAGAAATGATACGAGATTTTGCGGATAAAACCCGAGATCGAATTCTGCTTCTAGAGCACGGCAGGTCGTATCTGGAAGTTGCAGATTGTTGAATAATAACTTATCCACTTGAAATTTAATCCCATTCTTAGGCTCATTCACAATGCTGTACTTTCCTTCAATCGTTAGTGAAAGATTGCCGCTTTGACCAGAAGCGGTGATGGAATTGTCGCCGAAATGAAAGGCGAATACATTAAACAGCTCATTTTTGGAACGTAGAAAAGTATTTAATTGATCTTCTGTAATGTCTATCGTGTAAGTTGAGCCTTTGGCACTTATGACACCTTTTGTATTCTGGATAAATTCCGGTAAATCGTTCATAGCCGAAGCGAGAGCTTTGAAATGCCGTTTCACTTCATATAATCCCACGTTCTCCCAATATAAATTAAATTCATTCATCATTTCTTGCATAGCTTCTGGATTATTACTTGTTTCTAGACTTCCATCTATTGATTTCTGAAAGACAAGTATACGATCACGTTGCGAGATGAGTTTGAGTTTCATGTCGTTTAATTCATCGGAATTAAGAGCTATTCTTTGTTGTGTTAATTCCAAGTCGTTATATTGTGATCTATATATGCTTAGAACCTCTTTATCGTGGTTTATAATGAGATCATAATAGTTGTAGACCATAAAGAATTCACTTATGTTGTGGATTGAGAGTAGAGCGGAATATAGAAAGTCACGTTCACCCATATAGTAAGAGCGGATAATGTCACCGGCACGGTCTTGTTTGTCTTGTATTTGACTGCGTTTTTGAAGGAGTTCTAACTGTAACCGTTCTTGCTCTTGCTCCATATCATTCTGTCTTTTATTGATACGTTCAATTTCATGGTCAATCTCCAAAATGGATAAGCTTTTCTCAAGTAACTGCCGCGTTTCCTCGTCAATTGGAATGAATGGTTCTGCATTTATAATTTCATTAGAATAGTTAATGGAGTAAATGAGTAAGGATACTAGGATACCCCAAATAATAATGTGAACTTTTCTCTCTTGCAAAAGGTTGGCCTCCTTTCCAGTGTCACTCATTATCTATATGTAAATATGGTTCATTTTAGTTATTATATCTTTAATTTCAAACTATAAAAACGGCCTTTCTGTCCTTATAGTGGACGAAAAAGCCGTTTTGTTGTGAAACGATTACTAGTTAAAAGTTAGACAGGCATATCCATAACAAATACAGTCCAATAACTAAAGCCTGTGAAAGTTACAATCATGTACACCCAAAAAAGAAGAATATAGGTTCTCTCTGTAAACTTCAAATAACCTAAAATAACGAAGAAGGCAGTCTGTAAAAAGAACAACAGCGCCATCTCTACCAAGCCGCCAGCAAAAGCCATAAGCCCGATTGCGAGTGTGAAGAAACCTAGAGTTCGAAACATGCGTCCCACATGTATATCCCCTTTCTTTATGTACGGTCAAAGTTAACTATATCTATTATAGCGGTTACGGAATTAACTGTAAATGATGAAATGCAAAAACACTTAGTAATTGTGATGTTTGTTATAGAAATAATATGTAATGTTTCAAGACTTTCTGAATGATGGTGTATGAGTATACATGAAATTGGAAATACAAAATAGTATCAAATAGATTCTATGAACTCTACGAGAGGCATAGATATGAATTAAGCAGCTTTAATACCTCATTCATACCGAAACGAAACAATCGGTTAAGAAGATGGTTATTTTAGGACGTTGTTAGGAGGGTTTGATTGCATGACAGCCGTAAGACAGGATGCATGGAGTGTAGAGGATGATCTAATTTTGGCGGAAGTCACTTTGCGACATATTCGTGATGGTGGTACACAGTTATCTGCATTTGAAGAGGTTGGCGAAAAAATTGGTAGGACATCAGCAGCATGTGGATTTCGATGGAATAGCTGTGTTCGTAAAAAGTATGAAGAAGCGATTAGTATCGCTAAGGCACAGCGGCAAAAACGTAGCTACTACAAGAAGCAACCTTCAGCAATGAATTTTCAGGTGGCTAGCTTAATGAAAGTGGAAGACGATAGTAATTATTACAAAGCTGAAGGCATCAATGAAGAGACATTGTCTATGGAAGCGGTTATTCGCTTTTTGAGACAGTGGAAAGGGACAGTGCAGGAGAATAGCAGGCAATTGAAGATGCTTGAAAAAGAGCTTCGTGAGAAGGATGACGAGCTAGATCAACTGCGGCATGTCAATGAGAGACTGTCCAAACAGGTGAATGATGTTCAGACGGATTACCGAGTCGTCAATGATGATTACAAGGCTTTGATTCAGATTATGGATCGTGCACGACGACTAGCATTTCTGAATGAGGAAGAGGAAGAGAGTAGGTCAAGATTTAAAATGGATGCCAATGGAAATCTAGAGCGTCTTGAATAACTAGTTACCTATTAATTTAAGAGTCCGTAGTGAGTTGATTATAAACTTACTACGGGCTTTTTTATGGAATATTCTGTTGATATAGATATAATAAGAACACGAGGGTAAAAGAAATGGAATGGAGATAGCAAAATGAGAATTGATATTATTGGCGGAGGCTCACTAGGGCTACTCTATGCAGGGAAATTAGCTTCTGTTGGGAATGAGGTTCGTGTATGGTGTAGAAGTGAAGAACAAGCGCTTATACTCAGAACTGAAGGTCTGTTCATGGATAGTGGTGAAGCTTCTCAAACAAAGGGTGCAGGTCCTTTTGCGGTGGAAACAGGAATACTGGATGGTTTTATAGACGAATGGAATAAAGTTCCCGGTGAATGGATCTTTTTGATGACCAAGCAAAAAGATGTGGAGGAAATAGCTTTTAGACAACTGGCGAGGATGGATGGAGAGTCTTTGAAAGAAATAAAAGGAATGATATGTTTTCAGAATGGGATAGGACATATAGAACTATTAAATATGCTGCTTCCGCAATGGCAACTTTATTCAGCAATTACAACCGAGGCAGCGTATAAAGTGTCACATAATAAGGTGTTCCATGCAGGTCGAGGATTAACGATGATTGGTCGATATGTACATAAGGATTCGGATCAGGAAATCAATTCAAAGAAAGATGAGAACGAGATGATCATTGCGCTAGAAAAAGCAGGATTTTCATGTGATTTGTCGAAAGACATCGTTAAGTATATTTATCGTAAATTATTAATAAACGCTGTTATTAACCCTTTGACGGCTATATGGGGAATTAGAAATGGAGAATTGTTAGTTACGGAAGAAAGAATGGTTATGATGAGAAAGCTCTTTATAGAAGGAACTGTTGTTTATGATGCATGTGGTATCGTTTGGGACTCAGATCTATGGGATCAAATTATAAAGGTATGTGAAATGACTGCAGCGAATAACTCTTCCATGCTTAAAGACGTAAGAGGTGGTCTGCCAACTGAAGTGCGATGGATTAATGGGAGTATCGTATCGATGGCCGAGGCACAAGGGATAGAGGCTAATTATCACAAAGTAATGGTTCAATTAATTGAGGGTATGAAAGCGAGGGAGAGCTGAAGCATGGAAATTCTAACTACATCTTTTATTGTTTTGAGCATTCTTCCGTTTTTTCCATTCCTAATAGTATATTTCAGTCACCTTAAGTGGAAGAATAATAAGCATGATGCACTATTAGTAGCTATGGATGTCACAACAGTATTTCTGATCATTTCGGTGTCTGCTTTATTCAATAACGCATTCAATACACAAGTTGGATTTTATCTCATTTTATTGTTTCTTTTACTTGCAGTAGGGATGATTGGTGGAGCTCAGAATCGTATAAAGGGCAAAGTAGATGTTCAGCGGATGGTTAGAGCGGTATGGAGAATGGCATTCATTATTATGATGTGTAGCTATGTCTTATTCACTGTGATTGTGCTGTTTAAATATATTTATAATTCAATGTCATAAAGTAATTGCAAGTTCAATTCATGTCGAAAATAGTAATTATAATGTCGTTTTTCAGAAAAAGAAAGATTTTTATGTAATGTTATGTAGATTTTTTTGACCACTGGTTGTATAATCAATTACCATATACTAAATTGCTAGGGGGATACAAACAGATGAAACAAAAACGTTTACTAAGTATGTTGGTACTCATCATGATCGTAACTACTGTTCTTGCTGCTTGCGGATCGAACAATGAGCGTGAGGGAGCAACCAATAAAGGTAGTAATGCACCCAATGAAACACCAGTGGAAGCAAAAGATCAGGTGTTAAAGATTAATATGAGTGCGGAACCACCCACATTTGATCCAGGACAAGCGCAAGATAGCCAAGCGAATACAGCTCTTAAGTTGATGTATGAAGGTTTAGTGCGTATGGATGAAGCGGGTAAAGAGGTTCCCGCGGCTGCAGAGTCATGGGAGATTTCTCCGGATGGGTTACAATATAAATTCAATCTACGTAAAGATGCAGTATGGAGTAATGGTGATCCTGTAACTGCTAACGATTTCGTGTTCGCATGGCAACGTGTTCTAGACCCTGCGACAGTACCGGCTCCACCTTATGCTTATCAATTAGATTACATTAAGAATGCTACAGCATTCAATGCTAAAGAGATTACTGATTTCTCTCAAGTGGGAATCAAAGCTACAGATGAATATACATTAGAAGTAACATTAGAAAACCCAACACCGTATTTCTTGGGTCTAACTTCCTTCTATACGTATTTGCCTGTTCATAGTTCTGTGAAAGATAATGCAGCATGGGCAACAGATTATAAATCAATGATCACGAATGGTGCGTTTAATTTAACAAACTGGACTACAGGTCAAAAACTTGAATTCACTAAAAATGATACGTATTGGGATAACACTAGTATCAAATTAAGTAAAATTGAAGCATCACTTGTAGAAAGCGGCGCTGCTGAATTATCAAGTTATAAGAGTGGACAACTTCAATTTGCCGGTGCACCTAACGGTGAAATTCCTTCCGATGCTATTCCAACATTGAAGAAGGATCTGCCAAATGAATTGGATATTAAAGGGACTGCAAGTACGTATTACTATGAATTTAACGTAACTGAGAAACCTTTTGACAATGCCAAGATTCGTAAGGCATTTGCTATGGCGATCAGCCGTCAAAATATCGTTGAGAAAGTAACCCTTGGTGGACAATTGCCTGCATTTGGTTTCGTACCACCAGGTATTAAAGGTGGAGTAGACGAATTCCGTAACGAGTATAAAGATGATTTCTTCACTGAAGACATCGAAGCAGCTAAGAAATTACTTGCTGAAGGTATGAGTGAAGAAGGCTACACGACACTTCCAGAAGTCACATTGATTTATAACTCCAGTGAAAGCCACAAGAAAATTGCTTTGGCTGTTGCTGATATGTGGAGTAATAACTTGGGTGTTACTGTTAAGACAGAGAACCTTGAGTGGGGTGTGTTCTTAGAAACTCGCCAAAACTTGAACTACCAAGTTGCACGTGCAGGCTGGAGTTCTGATTATAATGATCCGATGAGTTTCATTGATCTCTGGACTACGACTAGCGGTAATAATGATTCAGGATTTAGTAATGCAGAATATGACCAATTGGTTAAAGATGCACGAGTATCACAAGATAATGCTGTCCGTATGGAAAGCATGGCTAAAGCTGAAAAAATCCTGATTGAAGATGAACAAGTTCTAATGCCGATTTACTATTACACCAATGTATCGCTAACGAAGGAAAATGTTAAAGGTGTATCCATTGATTTTAGCGGTGGAATTGACTTTTCACGTGCTTACTTCGAATAATGTAACATGTGAAGTTAGATAGTTACTTCGGGATATATATGTGGAATACCATATATATCCCGTTTTTTGTTTGTGGTCATGATTATTCCAAGGATTTCAATCTAATACAAATAAAGTGATTAGAATTAATTCTTGTTTTCTATTAAGATAAATATATATGTCAGAATGAACATTGTTAACGGAGGTGTAAATGGGAATGGTTCGTTATGTTGCTAACAAATTTTTGTATATGCTTCTATCTTTATTCATATTGATATCTGCAACGTTCTTTCTTATGAAAGCCATTCCGGGTGATCCATTTCAAGCTGAAAAGAAAGTCTCAGTTGAAATGAAAGCCCGTCTTATGGAGCATTATGGATTGGACAAGCCTTTATATCAACAATACGTTAAGTATTTGGGTGATATCGCAACGGGTGACTTTGGAATATCTATGAAGAAATTGAATCAGGATGTGTCCAAAATTATAATGGATACATTCCAAACATCACTAAAGCTTGGCGCTGTAGCGATTGTGGTGGCGATAGTGATTGGGGTCCTATTAGGTATGCTTGCGGCTCTTTATCATCGGAAATTGATTGACAATGTTGCCATGATACTAGCTGTGCTAGGTATGGCTGTGCCGAGTTTCGTACTCGCTTCTTTATTGCAGTATTATTTAGCGGAAAAAGCGGGCTGGTTTAATGTTCTCGGGTTTGATAAGCCCATTGACTACGTCCTTCCTGTGATGGCGTTATCAGCACAACCTATCGCTTTTATAGCACGTCTAACACGATCCAGTATGCTTGAAGTTTTACATGCTGATTATATTAAGACGGCGAAGGCTAAAGGTCTGAACTGGTTCTCCATTATGTTTAAGCATGTTATTCGTAACGGGATATTGCCTGTTGTGACTTACGTAGGACCTATGACGGCTAACATTATTACAGGTTCCGTCGTTATTGAACAAATTTTTGGTATTGGTGGTATTGGGAAGGTATTCGTTGAATCGATTACAAATCGTGATTACACATTAATTATGGGCGTCACTATATTTTATGGAGTCATTCTCATGCTAGCAAGGTTTATTACAGACATTGCTTACGTGTTGATTGATCCGCGTATTAAATTAAATGGTGGAAAGGAGGGCTAACGGTTGGCTAATAATCAGACTACAACATCTTCAGATCATGTTGAACTAACAGCTGAAGATTTCCGCAAGATTGGCGCCGATGAGAAGCAGTCTGAGATTATTCAGAGAGAGAGCTTGTCAGCATGGAGAGATGCTTGGCGACGACTTTGTCAGAATAAACTCGCCATGACTTCTCTTATTATATTGATCTTTATTATTTTAGCTTCTATTATTGGACCATGGATTTCTCAATTTGACTACAAAACAAATTATCTCATGAATACCAATCAGCCTCCTTCCTCTCTTCACTGGTTCGGTACGGATGAATTGGGCCGTGATATGTTTGTTCGTACATGGATGGGGGCGAGAATTTCACTTGCCGTTGGTTTAGCTGCCGCTCTAATTGACCTTATTATCGGGGTTATTTATGGAGGAACGATGGGTTTCTTCGGCGGACGTGTTGACGAGATTATGAATAAGTTCTCTGAAATTTTATACTCTATTCCATATTTATTGGTTACTATTCTCTTACTCGTTGTACTCGAGCCAAGTCTGGGTACAATTATTATTGCATTAACGATTACGGGTTGGATTAATATGGCGTGGATTGTACGTGGTGAAATGATTCAATTGAAGAATCGTGAATTTGTGTTAGCTGCTCGTTCCATGGGGGCGGGTTCAGGTCGACTCATATTCCGTCATCTTCTTCCAAATGCAGTGGGACCTATTATCGTGACCTTAACGTTATCAGTTCCAACGGCTATATTCGCAGAAGCATTTTTAAGTTTCTTGGGTCTGGGTGTTCAAGCTCCTGTCGCATCTTTGGGATCGATGATTAATGATGCACTGACAGGTTGGCAGTATTATCCATGGCGGATGTTATTTCCAGCCATTCTAATTAGTTTAATTATGCTTTGTTTCAATATTTTCGGTGACGGTCTTCGAGACGCACTGGATCCTAAATTAAAGAAATAGGAGGTGGAACCATGGAGCCGATCCTACAAGTGAAAGACTTGCACGTATCATTTCATGTCAATGGGGGAGAAGTTCAGGCTGTACGCGGAATGAACTTTGAAATTGGAAAAGGTGAGACGGTGGCTATCGTCGGAGAATCAGGAAGTGGTAAAAGTGTTACCGCTCAGACGATCATGCGTTTAATTCCTTCGCCACCTTCACGGATTAAACAAGGTGAAATTATATTTCAAGGGGACAACCTTTTAAATAAATCCAATAAACAAATGGAAGCTATTCGCGGTAAAGATATTGGGATGATATTTCAAGATCCGATGTCTTCCCTAAATCCTACAATTAGAATAGGTAAACAGATTACGGAAGTTATGATGAAGCATCAGAAGATGTCAGCAAGTGAAGCGAAAAAACAAGCCATTGAAATGCTGATACTTGTCGGTATAAAGAATGCAGAAGCACGTTTCAATCAATATCCGCACGAATTCTCAGGTGGTATGCGCCAGCGCGTTATGATCGCGATTGCTTTAGCATGCCGACCTGCACTTCTGATCGCTGATGAGCCGACTACAGCTTTGGATGTTACGATTCAGGCTCAGATCTTGGATGTTATGAAGGAAATGCAACAACGCTTAGGAACATCGATTATTCTGATAACACATGATCTTGGGGTAGTAGCGGGGATGTGTGATCGAGTTATCGTGATGTATGCAGGTGAAGTGGTAGAGACGGGTACAGTGATGGAAATATTCAAAAATCCTCAGCATCCTTATACAAGAGGACTTTTGCGTTCCATGCCGAGACTTGATCAGCAAAAAGGAGAGCCACTTATTCCTATTATAGGAACACCACCAGATCTCATTAAGCCACCACTAGGATGTGCATTCTGCGCTCGTTGTGATGAGGCAATGAAAGTCTGTGTAACGAACAATCCAGAGACGACAGTGTTTAGTGACACACATACAGCACGTTGTTGGAACTTGCATCCGATGGCTCAGAAGGGAGAATCATCATGAGTCAACCACTTATACAAGTCAACGGATTGAAGAAATATTTCAATGTGGGCAAAGGAAGTGTACTTAAGGCCGTTGATGATATTAACTTTTCTATTCGCGAAGGTGAAACGTTGGGGGTTGTTGGGGAGTCTGGTTGTGGTAAATCCACAGCAGGTCGTACGATACTTCGATTATACGAACCAACGGCAGGTAGTGTTAGTTTCAATGGAACAGACATCTATAAACTTCCACCTAACAAAATGAAAGCTATGCGTCGCGATATGCAGATGATATTCCAAGATCCTTACGCTTCACTGAATCCACGTTTTACGGTGTCTGATATTATTGGTGAAGCATTTGATATTCATAAATTAACAGATAGTCGTAAAGAACGTAAGATGAAGATCGAAGAACTGCTAGATATGGTTGGTCTCAATCCTGATCATGCTACTCGTTATCCGCATGAATTCTCAGGTGGACAACGTCAACGTATTGGAATAGCCCGTGCGCTTGCTGTAAATCCAAAGTTTATTATATGTGATGAACCTATTTCTGCACTGGATGTATCTATCCAAGCACAGGTTGTAAATCTGCTGAAAGATCTACAAGATCGATTGGGATTGACATATTTATTCATTGCTCATGACTTATCTATGGTTAAACATATTAGTGACCGGGTTGCGGTTATGTATTTAGGTAAAATCGTTGAATTGGCCGAAAGTGAAGAGTTGTATAGTAATCCAATTCATCCGTATACCAAAACTCTTCTATCAGCAATTCCGATTGCAGATCCAGAGATTGAAGCGAACAAGAAGCGGATTATCATGCCTGATGATCTTGCGGGTCCGATTCATTCTGCTAATGGATCTAATGAAAGTTCGGTAGAATCAAAGCTTGTAGAAGTATCAAAAGGTCATTGGGTTGCAACTCCTTATGCTTAATTGATCAAATAACGTTAATAATTATTAAGCCGTCGGAGGAATTCGACGGTCTTTTTAGTTCTAAGAAATGAATGAATGTTAGTGGTAGGCAGGGGGTATAGAACTTCCTTTTGACTGAAAGAGGCATATTAGATACAATCAAGTAAGAATTTTAGATAATCTTCATGGATTTCTTTATTGTGTAAGAATAGGAGGTATACCCGATGGAAGTTGTTTCTGAGCCATTGCAAAGCGGCTCGACTTTGGCAGATGATTATATTCATCATTATGAGAAAGTCATACCGCTCTACGGTGAAGATTACCACTGTGATCAGACCTGGAGTGATCGAGTGGAATGGTTGGATGATACAGAGGACAGACGGGTAAATCGTCATGCCTTGGTTGAGATATTGAAAGAGTATAATGAGAAGCATAACTCTCACGATGCAGTACATACATCGCTATATATGTTAGAAAAGCCAGGTACACTGGTTGTAACGGGTGGTCAGCAAAGTGGGTTGTTCACCGGTTCTATGCTTGTGATATATAAAGCAATCACCATTATACAAACTGCTAGAGAAGCGGAAAGACGTCTGAAGCGTCCCGTAGTGCCAGTATTCTGGATAGCGGGTGAAGATCATGACTGGGATGAGGTAAACCATACGTATTTGAAAACAGCGGATAAGCAACAGTCTTCTAAGCTTATGTTGCCTAAATATATGACTTCACGTACATCCGTAAGCTATACTCCTGTTTCTCCACAGGAGTGGGATCAAGCCGTTAAGTCATTGACAGAGATGTTGCCGGACAGTGATGTGAAGGGCGAAATTTTGGCTAAAATTCAATATTCAACGAATACATCAGATAATCTAAGTGATGCATTTGCAAAACAGTTAGGTGATATCTTTGGAGAATATGGTCTCGTACTCTTAGATTCAGCAGATCCTCGATTACGTAAGCTTGAGGCGCCTATTTTTCAGTCGATGATTGAGCAGAATGAACAATTATCGCATGCTTATCGCTCATCTGCTGATCAGATAACATCCTTAGGTTATAAGTTGCAAGCCGACGTATCAGATGAGGGTGCCAATTTATTCTACCTTCATAATGGGGATAGGCTTCTATTGTTGAAGCAAGATGGTAAATTCATGGATCGTAAAGGACTGGTGTCCTTCACACAGGATCAACTGCTGGAGGTGCTACAGAAGCACCCAGAGCGTTTCAGTAATAATGTACTTACTCGACCGATCATGCAAGATTCACTATTTCCGGTCCTTGCGAGTGTGTTAGGTCAGGGAGAAATTGCTTACTGGGCTATTACACGACAAGCTTTTGAAATTATGGGCTTGAAGATGCCGATATTACTGCCACGGATGTCCTTTACTCTACTTGATAGAACACAACTGAAGTATATGGAGAAGTACGACCTTTCTTTTCAGGATTTGCAACATCATCTACAAGTGCGTCGAGAGCAATGGTTATCTCAACAAGATTCATTACAGATCGACCAGAAGTTTGCGGAAGCACGGAAAGCTTTTGAACAATTGTATGAGCCGTTAATAGATGATCTTGGAATTTTGCAAAAAGGATTATATACGTTGGGACAGAGTAATAAGGGGAAGATTATCGATCAGATTTCATATCTGGAGCGTAAGTCGAAGGAAGCACTTGAACAACGACATGATGCGGAGCTTCGTCAATGGGATCGGATAGGAGCTTCATTATTTCCTAATGGTAAGCCACAAGAGAGAGTATATAATGTATATCAATATCTGAATCACTATGGATTGTCTTTGATTAGTGATTTGATGGATATGACGGTTGATTACTCAGAAGAGCATCGCGTTATTTTTATGTAATTTCAACTACTAGGAGGAGTACTATGAATTCTGCATCACTTAAGAACAGCATCGTTAAAGATATGACATTAGCGCCTGAAGGCCATTTGAAGATTGATTGGGTCGAGGCTCACATGCCAGTCCTTAATCGGATACGTAAGCAATTTGAAGCGGAGCAGCCTTTTAAAGGGTTGAAGGTAGCCATATCACTCCATTTGGAAGCAAAGACAGCTTATTTGGCCAAAGTTGTGAAGGCAGGCGGGGCGGAAGTTACGATCGCAGGAAGTAATCCTCTCTCCACGCAGGATGATGTATGTGCTGCATTGGTGGAAGATGGTGTTACTGTGCTGGCTAAGCATAATCCGGAGCCAGCAGAATATAAAAAGATGTTGATTACGTTGCTTGAGACCAAACCTGATCTTATTATTGATGATGGTGGTGACCTGGTCACAATACTCCATACGGAACGACCCGATCTCCTTGCGAACATTCGGGGTGGTGCGGAGGAGACAACTACGGGTATTCTACGGCTTAAAGCTATGGAGAAGGATCAAATGCTTAAGCTGCCTATGGTTGCTGTCAACGATGCATATTGTAAATACCTTTTCGATAATCGTTACGGTACGGGCCAATCGGTGTGGGATGCGATTAATCGGACAACGAACTTAGTTGTAGCTGGTAAAACAGTCGTTGTTGTGGGATATGGCTGGTGTGGTAAAGGGGTGGCGATGCGTGCTAAAGGACTGGGTGCTAATGTCATTGTTACAGAAGTGAATCCAATTCGGGCTGTTGAGGCTCATATGGATGGATTTCATGTTATGACTATGGTTGATGCAGCCAAATTAGGCGATTTCTTTATTACCGTAACAGGTAATCGTGATGTCATTACAGGTGAGCATTATGATGTGATGAAAGATGGAGCAATTCTTGCTAACGCTGGGCATTTCGATGTTGAGGTGAATAAGCCAGAACTTCTTGCTCGCTCTAGTTCTGTTCGTACTGTCCGCCGGAATATTGAGGAATATCAATTTAAGGACGGACGCAAGATGTATTTGATTGCTGAAGGACGCTTAGTCAACTTAGGAGCAGGTGATGGTCACCCAGCAGAAATTATGGATATGACATTCGCATTGCAGGCTCTATCTCTTAAATATGTGAATGAACATTACGAGGAATTGGGTAAAGCAGTTATTAGTGTTCCTTATTCTATTGATGAACAAGTGGCAAGATATAAATTAGAAAGCTTGGGTATTTCACTAGATACGTTAAGCCCCGAACAAGCGACTTATTTAGAAAGTTGGAATACGAACTAGGTTTAACACGATAATGAAACATTGGTGTAGGCGTTAAGAACGGTAGCAAGGTGGTTCTTATGTTACTTCACAACGGATCTTATCGAAATAGTTAAACCCAGATTTTAGTGTAGAGCCAATTTCGTGAAATAAAATTCAATAAATCAGGGCGACATTCCATTCAAATTTGAGTGGAATGTCGCCTTTATTTATGTTCTTCTTTAATGAGTTTAATTCTATGGCTTACTCTCATAACATATTAGACACTAAAAGTATAATTTTTTATAAGGGTCATTAGACCTATATTTAATGAACTTTAAGAGATTGTAAAAGGTGATGAAATTGCTTGGAAAGGGCGGTGTGATGCTTAATATGTCATTTTTAATTCCGAATATAGTCTATCGGAAAATGCTGGATTAGAGACTTTAGACTCACTTACAGTATTTAACTCATAAAGAAGGACTTTGATTTTTAGTGGCGAATAAAGTATTGTTAAGTGGTGTAAAGTGGTGCAAAGTGGGGAAATCGGACTAAGGAGTGATTGGAACAATGTTTATGGGAGAATTTCAACATAGCATTGATGATAAGGGGCGGATTATTATCCCTGTCAAATTCCGTGAACTTTTAGGGACCTCATTCGTTGTGACTCGTGGATTAGATCAATGTCTCTTTGTCTATCCAAGAGAAGAATGGACACTGCTAGAACAGAAGCTTAAATCACTTCCGTTAATGAAATCTGAGGCACGGGCTTTCACTAGATTTTTTTTCTCAGGCGCTACAGAATGTGAATGGGATAAACAGGGCAGGGTAAATCTACCGGGCAATCTCAGAGACTACGCTAAATTGGATAAAGAATGCGTTGTTCTCGGTGTATCTAACCGGATGGAAATATGGAGCAAACCAATTTGGAATGAATATTACGATCAATCTGAAGAATCATTTAACGATATTGCTGAAAAATTAGTCGATTTTAACTTTGATTTTTAATATTTTGGAGGGATTACATTTTGTTTCATCACATCACAGTGCTCAAAGAAGAAGCAGCAGAAGGATTGCGCATCAAGAGAGATGGTATTTATGTCGACTGTACTTTAGGAGGCGCGGGACATAGTTCCTTAATCGCATCAAAGCTTGGAGAATATGGAAGATTAATTGGTCTGGATCAAGATGACTGGGCATTAGAGCATGCTAAGGAGAAATTAGCCCCATATAGCGATAGAGTTTCTTTAGTGAAAACAAACTTTCGTAATTTGGAAGAGACCCTGAAGGAACAGTCTGTTCCAGAGAAGGATGGTATCCCACAAGTAGATGGTATATTGTTCGATTTAGGTGTTTCTTCACCGCAGTTTGACGAGGGAGAGCGTGGGTTCAGTTACAACCTTGATGCTCCGTTAGATATGCGAATGGATCAATCGGCAGAGCTCACAGCGGATATTATTATCAATTCATGGTCTGAACAAGAGATCGCTAGGGTGTTATTTCAATATGGTGAAGAAAAGTTCTCTAGACGGATTGCTAAGTTGATCGTAGAGCGGCGTGAGAAACAACCGATACAAACTACTGGAGAACTAGCCGAGATTATTAAAGAAGGCATTCCAGCAGCTACGAGAAGAACAGGGGGACATCCTGCCAAGCGTAGTTTTCAAGGTCTGAGAATTGCGGTAAATGATGAACTTGGGGCTTTCGAAGAAGGATTGCATCAAGCGGTTCGTTGCCTGGCACCAGGAGGAAGAGTGTCGGTTATTACATTCCATTCGTTGGAAGATCGTATTTGTAAACAGATACTTAGCAGTTATGTTGCGAAATGTACATGCCCACCTGATTTTCCAATGTGTGTATGCGGAAATCAAGGTCAAATTAAACTAATAAATCGAAAACCTATCGTTCCAAGTGAATTGGAACTTGAAGAGAACTCTCGCTCAAGATCTGCCAAACTTCGGGTCGCAGAGAAACTATAATTAAACTGTATTTGGAAAAAGTGAAAGTTCAAAAAGTCGCAGATCAAAAGCTGACTTTTTGAACTACATTTAAAAGATAATCAGGAGAGCTCAGGGGGAGAGAATGAATGGCGTATACGCGTGGCAATTTAGCAGTAAAACCAAAACCAATAGAACGAGTATCTCCTGGATATCGTGAGCAGACAAAAGTTATTACTCGCCGAACCTCGATTCCGATTAGAGAAAAGCTTCTATATTTATTTACGGTTCTAGTGTGTGTCGCTTTGGCAAGTCTTGTTATTTGGCGGTACGCACATATTTATGAATTAAATAAACAGAGCCAAAAAGTGAGTGCTGTGATCTCAGGTAATACACTTAAGATTTCTCAGTTGGAAGTTCAGAGGCAAACTCTGAAAGAAAAGATTGTTGAAACCGCAATTAAAGAAGGGTATGTACTTCCCGAGGAGGCTAGTGTCATTTATGTCCCTCGTGTGTCTAGTTCAAATGTTACTACTGGAAATCTTAAAGTAGATGCAGCACAAAAATAGTGGATGTGAGGACTAAGCATGATAAAAAGAATAAAGCTACGCACACTGCTTGTAGGAGGATGCATAACCCTCCTTTTTGCTATTTTAATAACTAGAGTATTTATCATTCAAGTTGTAAAAGGAGATCAATGGCATGAACTAGCCGTTAAGAATTGGTCCAAACAAGATGTCATTGCTGCTACACGGGGTACGATAACAGATCGAAAAGGTAATGCACTCGCGATTGATGCACCTGCCTATACGGTGACTGTGAATCCGAAAGTGATTCATGAGAATGGGATCGAGGAAGAAGTGGTAGCCGGGTTACATCAAATTCTCGGAAAAGATGAGGATGAGCTACGTAAGCTAGTAACAGCAACTGATGATAAGGGTGTGCTTCGGACTAGCAGAGAGGTTCGTACGGAAGGTTGGAAGGTCGATCAGGCTAAGCGTGATGAGGTAGCTGCGTTAATAGCCGAGATAAAGACTCAATTGAAGAATAATAAAAAGAAACCAGATGCAGGTATTGGATTGCTCAAAGAACAAAAGCGATACTATCCTAAAAACAATTTAGCAGCACATATATTAGGTTATCTAGATCGTGATGGTGATGCAATCTTAGGATTAGAGGCCACTTACGATGATATGCTCAGGGGAACGAATGGGTCGATAAATTACAAAAGTGATGGACAATTAGATAAACTGCCCAATGCAGATGAGGTCTATGTGCCGGCGATAAATGGGAATAATATCCAACTGACCATTGACGATACGATACAGTATTATATTGAAGATGCCATGAAAGAGGCCGTTGAGAAATACAAACCGATTAGTATGACTGTGATCGCTGTAGATCCCAACACGATGGAAGTGCTAGGTTTAGCCAATATGCCTACTTTCAATCCTAATTCATTCTGGGAAACACCAGAACCGGAGAAATACTATAACCATGCAGTGAGGTCACTATATGAACCAGGTTCCACATTTAAAATTGTGACCTTGGCGGGTGCGATAGAAGAGAAGTTAATTAAACCGACAGACGAGTATGTATCAGGTCAGATCAGAGTACAAGGTACCAAGACGACACTAAAGGATATCAAACGTGCAGGTTGGGGTACGATATCCTACTTAGAAGGAGTCAAGCGTTCGAGTAACGTGGCATTTGTAAAGATGGGATTTGAAATGTTGGGGAAAGAGCGATTGCTTCAATATATTAATAACTTCGGTTTTGGGCAAAAGACCGAAATAGAGATGGCTGGTGAGGCTTCTTGGCCTATTGATCTACCCGGGAATGTCGAAGTTGCAACGGCATCCTATGGTTATGGGGTCTTAGTTACTCCGATACAGCAGGTGACAGCTATCGCTGCGATAGCTAATGGTGGGAAATTGATGCAACCGCATATCATTAAAGAAATTCATGATCCGAATACAGGGATAACTGAAGTGACCAAACCAGAAGTGATCCGACAGGTCATATCACCGGAGACGGCGAAAGAAACGGGTAGTTATCTAGAACAAGTAGTTGCAGACCAAGAGATTGGTACAGGTCGCCATGCTTATATCGAAGGATATCGAGTAGCAGGTAAGACAGGAACGGCTGTTAAACTCGTTAAAGATGCAGCTGGTAAGAGTGTTTATGATGACAAAAAAGCAGTCGTATCCTTTGTGGGATATGCTCCTGTCAATGATCCCCAAATTGCTGTCATTGTCATCATGGATGAGCCCAATGATCCTAATGCGGGTGGGGGTGCAGTCGCAGCACCTGTATTTGCAAAGATAGTAAGCCAATCTCTTCAGTATATGAATGTACCTAAAACACGAATAGCTAATAGCGAAGGCTCTAATAAGAGTACAGATAAGGATAGTAGCTCGCAAGTGATTAAGTATACGACTCCAGAATTAACAGGGAAATCGATTGAATCTGCAAAGAGTGAATTGCTTAATACAGGTATCGCATACGAAACATTAGGAAAAGGTAATAATGTGATTCGACAATATCCTGCGAAAGGTTCTATAATGAGCGGTGGGCAACGGATCTACCTTCTAACTGAAGATAGCAAGACGATGGAAGTTCCTGATTTAAAAGGGGAGTCTTTGAGAGACGCACTTCAGGTGCTGACGTTAATGAAATTGAAAGTTAGCGTTGAAGGTGAAGGCTATGTCGTTGAGCAACAAGAAATACAAGATCAAGGGAATGTGATCGTACAATTAACTTTGAATCCATTTTATGAAGACATGGATGAAAGTGTCAAAGAAGATGTAAATGAAGACGTAAAAGAAGAAGAGTAGGGAAGATAGCTTGTTCTAAGCCCTAGTAATCCTGAATAATCATGATAGGAATAAGGATCATGAAATGAAGTAAGGATCACTAGGGAGGGTATGCGATGAAAGTTTCAAATATGACGCTGAGACGGAGGCTACTATGGAGCTTGCTGTTCTTTTGCGTTCTGTTCACAGCTCTAATAGGTAGGCTTGCATATTTACAGTTTGGACAAGGTAAGGAATTATCGGCTAAAGCAGAGGCACTGTGGCGTAGAGATCTTCCGTTCACCGCTAAAAGAGGAGAGATTCTAGATCGTAATGGAATTGCATTGGCCTACAATGTCAGTTCACCGACAGTATGGGTGATTCCCGTTCAGATTAAGGATCCCGAAACGACAGCGGCGACATTATCACCTCTACTTGGTATGAGCCAAGAGAATATTATGAAGATCATAACGAAGAAAAAATCAAATGAAAAATTACAACCCGGTGGACGTAAGATCACGATGGAGCTTGCTCAGAAAATTCGTGATTTGAAGCTTCCGGGTATCATTGTTGCAGAGGATAATAAAAGGTATTATCCTTATGGTGATCTAGCTGCTCATATTCTCGGGTTTACTGGAATTGATAATCAGGGGATAACAGGGGTTGAGCAAAAGTATGATGATCTGTTGAAAGGCTTGGATGGTAACGTATCCTATTTGTCTGATGCAGCGGGAAGATTGATGCCAGGTTCCTCGGAGAAATATGCTGAACCGAAGGATGGCTTGAGTCTGGAGCTCACCATCGATAAACCCATCCAGTCCATTATAGAACGTGAATTAGATCAAGCCATGGTTCAGTTTCAAGCTCGCGGCACCTGGGCTATAGCGATGAATCCCAAAACGGGGGAGATTCTTGGGATGGCTAGCAGACCTGGGTTTGAACCAGCACAATATCAGGAGTATCCGTCTGAAGTGTATAATCGGAACCTCCCCATTTGGATGACTTATGAGCCGGGCTCTACTTTTAAAATCATAACGCTCGCAGCCGCATTAGAAGAGAAAAAAGTTGATTTGGAGCGTGACACTTTTTTTGATCCAGGTTATGTTAAAGTAGGAGGAGCTACTCTGAAATGCTGGAAAAGAGGCGGTCATGGTAGTGAGACCTTTCTTGAGGTTGTAGAGAACTCCTGTAATCCAGGGTTTGTGGCATTAGGTCAAAGGCTAGGTAAAGAATCTCTTTTTAAATATATAAAAGATTTCGGCTTTGGTGCCAAGACAGGTATTGATCTGAATGGGGAAGAGAATGGTATATTATTCAAATTGTCTCGAGTAGGTCCTGTGGAGTTAGCAACAACATCTTTCGGTCAAGGAGTATCCGTTACACCGATCCAGCAAGTGGCGGCTGTTTCAGCTGCGATAAATGGAGGGAATCTGTACAAACCATATATCTCAAAGGCATGGATTAATACGGAAACGAATACGGTTGTAGAAGAGAATAAACCGGAACTGGTAAGACGTGTTATTTCAGAAGAGACTTCTCTTAAAGTCAGAGAGGCATTGGAAAGTGTCGTAGCTAAAGGAACAGGTCGGCCAGCTTTTATCGATGGATATCGAGTTGGCGGAAAGACGGGGACGGCGCAAATTGTCGTCAATGGTCGTTATTCTGCTTCGGAGCATATCGTATCATTTATCGGATTTGCACCAGCGGACGATCCACAAATTGTCGTGTATGCAGCTGTTGATAACCCGAAGGGGATTCAATTCGGTGGTGTTGTTGCTGCTCCTATTGTGCAGAATATTCTAGAGGATTCACTTCACTACATGAAAGTACCCGAACGCCAAGATCAAATGACAAAGGAATATAAATATGGAGAGACCCCAATTGTCACTGTACCTGATCTTGTCGGTGCAACAGTTCAGGATTTATATGAGGAGCTCAATATGAATTTCAACCTCTCTAAATCTGGAAGTGGTACAACCGTTGTCAGTCAGGCGCCCAAACCGGGCAGCAGAGTAGAGCGGGGATCGACCATTCGTATATATATGGGGAGTTCGTAATATTCGTCCTTGTTGGCGACAATTGAAATAAGCGAGGGATTTAGAGATGAGACTTAATGAATTAGCTTCAACCTTAATGATCAAACGCATTATTGGAAATGGCGATATTACAATATCTGGAATACAAACGGATTCTCAGAGAGTTATCGCCGGGGATTTATTTATCTGCTTGCCTGGTCATACGGTCGATGGACACGATTATGCTGAGGAAGCTATGACCAAAGGGGCGGTAGCGCTCGTTGTAGAACACCAATTGGATATTGACCTGCCACAGATTATCGTAAAAGACTGCCGTTATGCGATGGCTGTATTGTCAGATTCGTTCTTTGGGTCACCGAGCAAACAAATGAAGGTCATTGGAATTACAGGAACGAATGGGAAAACAACGACCGCTTATCTAATCGAGAAAATTATGAATGATCATGGTATGAAAACGGGGCTGATTGGTACCATTCAAATGCGTTATGGAGGGCGTTCCTTCCCAATGTCTGGAACAACGCCAGAAGCTTTGGAATTACAGCGTTCTTTGCATGATATGGGTGTAAGTGGCACTCGCTGTTGTGTGATGGAAGTATCCTCTCATGCTTTGGAACAAGGCCGGGTTAAGGGGACTGACTTCCGCACAGTTGTGTTTACTAATCTTACTCAAGATCATCTGGATTATCATAATACGATGGAGAAGTATCGTGAAGCGAAAGGATTACTCTTTTCTAGAATGGGGAACTCCTTCCAGAGTAGTCCAGATAAACGGAAGTTCGCTGTGCTGAATGCAGATGACGCTGCTTCTGATTATTTCAAAAATATTACGTCCTCTGAAGTGGTGACATATGGTTTAGATGAAAGTGCGGATGTGCGAGCTACTCAAATCTCGATTACCTCGCAGGGCACTGAATTCCATGTTGCTACCTTCAAAGGAAGCACAAATATTAAGTTAAAAATGGTCGGTAAATTTAATGTTTATAACGCACTTGCTGCAATAACGGCTGCATTACTTGAAGGAATTGAACTTGAGGAAATAAGACGCAGTCTTGAATCGTTAGCAGGTGTAGATGGACGTGTCGAAGCGGTGGATGCAGGCCAACCATTTGCAGTTATTGTAGATTATGCTCATACACCAGATGGACTTGAGAATGTCTTGAAGACTGTGAAAGAGTTCGCACAAGGACGCATTCTAACTGTTTTTGGTTGCGGTGGGGATCGAGATCGAGCGAAGCGTCCATTGATGGGAAAAATTGCTGCAAAGTATAGTGATGTGGTCTTTGTAACTTCTGATAATCCCCGGACAGAAGAGCCAGAAGCTATATTAAAGGAAATTGAACAGGGCCTAGTCGAAGATCATATTTCCGAAGATCGCTATCAATTGATTGAAGATCGGCGTACAGCTATTCAAAAGGCTATTGATATGGCAAGCCCTGAAGATGTAGTATTGATTGCGGGGAAAGGTCATGAGACCTATCAAAAAATTGGACAGACGACGCTTGAGTTCGATGATCGTGTCGTTGCCAAGGAAGCGATAAGGAGTTTACAATAGTGATTAATAAAACATTGGGTGAGATCGCTGTGATGTGCGGTGGAACGATCGCGCATACTCAGGATCCAGAAAAGCTAATTCATGGCGTTACGACAGACTCTCGTCATATTGCTGAGGGAAGCTTATTCATTCCGCTCGTAGGTGAACGGTATGATGGGCATGAATTTGCAGCTAGAGGGCTGGCGGAAGGGGCAGGTGCAACGTTGTGGCAACGGAACCGAGGTATACATCCTGTCGGTGCCGTTATTGAGGTAGAGGATACGCTGGTAGCATTGCAGTTACTTGCCAAATCCTATTTGAAAGAAATAGGAAGCAAAGTAGTTGGTATTACAGGAAGTAATGGTAAGACGACAACGAAAGATATGGTAGCAGCACTTCTTGAGACGACTTACAAGGTTCATAAAACAGAAGGCAACTTTAATAATCATATTGGTCTTCCACTTACCATTCTTGGAATGAGTGAAGATATAGATATTATAGTGCTAGAGATGGGGATGAGCGGACGTGATGAAATCAGCATTCTCTCAACCATTGCACAACCTGACATTGCTGTCATTACGAATATTGGAGAGTCTCACCTCCTGCAGTTGGGATCACGCGAGGAAATCGCCTTGGCGAAGTTAGAAATTGTGAGTGGAATGAAACCTGGCGGATTACTTATTTATAACGGTGATGAGCCTCTGATTCCACAAATATTAGCTGATTCAGCTACACTAAAACCAGTTGATTTACAAACATATACGTTTGGTATCGATTCAAATAATGATGATTATCCGACTGGAATGATGTTTCACGGTAAAGGTATTATTTTTACATCGTATGCTCATAAGGAGCTTAGTCTAGATCTTCCATTGCTTGGACGTCATAACGTACTTAATGCTTTAGCAGCACTTGCAGTTGCACGTTATTTCAATGTGAATGAAGACAACATGAAAGAAGGACTCTCGCACGTGCAGTTAACTGGTATGCGTATTGAACAAATCGTTACAGCAGATGGCTTAACGGTGTTAAATGATGCATATAATGCGAGTCCAACATCGATGAAAGCTGCGATTGATGTGCTATATGGTATGAAAGGATTTCGACGTAAAATCGCAGTGCTCGGGGACATGCTGGAGCTTGGCGCGCAGGAGAACGAGTATCATGCTGAAATAGGACGCTATATTACTACTGACACAGTGAATTTATTGTATACATTCGGACCATTATCTTCACATATAGCTGAAGCAGCTAGTGAGAATCTTTCGAGAACTAACGTATTTACATTTACAGACAAGGCAGAATTGATTAAACATCTCAATGAGCAGGTTCAACCGAAAGACATTGTCCTTGTGAAGGGTTCACGTGGGATGAAGTTGGAAGAAGTAGTGAATGCTCTTATTGAGAAATACTAGAAGATCTGACGAACCGAAGGGGTGAAACCATGGACATTAAATTATTACTACTAACGATCGGCGTATCCTTTATACTCGCGGTGATAGCCGCCCCCATACTCATTCCTTTGCTACGTCGTATGAAATTTGGACAGCAGGTCCGGCAAGATGGACCTGAGAGCCATTTGGCCAAAGCAGGCACACCGACGATGGGTGGAATCGTAATATTATTGGCGTTTACATTGTCATACTTGAAATTTTCTATTGTTAATACTGATTTTTACGTATTATTAGTTGCGACACTTGGATTTGGTTTAATAGGCTTTCTTGATGATTATGTTAAAATCGTCTTTAAACGGTCAATGGGATTGACAGCTCGCCAAAAATTGTTAGGACAATTGCTTTTCTCAGGAATTATTTGTTTTTTACTATTTCAAAATGGTCACGATACGTCGATTAGCATTCCTGGTACATCATGGGGTTGGGACTGGGGTGGATGGTTCTATTATCCATTCATCATCATCATGTTATTAGCGATCAGCAATGCTGTTAACTTTACGGATGGATTAGATGGCTTGCTCTCAGGAGTTAGTGCTATTGCATTAGGTGCCTTTGCTTTAGTAGCCATTCAGGGAACTTCCATGCCAGCGGCGTTCTGTGCGGCTGCAATGATTGGTGCTGTACTTGGCTTCTTAGTATTTAACGCGCATCCAGCCAAAGTATTCATGGGCGACACGGGATCTTTAGGCATAGGTGGAGCAATCGGTGCGATTGCGATCGTGACCAAGAGTGAGTTGCTGTTTCTTATTATTGGAGGAGTATTTGTCGTAGAAATGCTATCTGTGGTGCTACAAGTCGCATCATTTAAGACGAGAGGTAAACGTATATTCAAGATGAGTCCTATTCATCATCACTTTGAGCTCTCAGGATGGTCGGAATGGCGTGTTGTTATCACATTTTGGGTTGTGGGAGCCATACTTGCAGTTCTCGGACTTTATATTAACAAGGGGTTGTAATCATGAATCATCCAGACACATATAGAGGCAAACTAGTCGTTGTTCTAGGCTTAGCAAAAAGTGGTGTACAGGTTGCTAAAGTCCTCCATAAAATTGGGGCAATAGTAAAGGTGAACGATAGAAAAGAGAAAGAACAGTGTCCCGAGGCTTCTGAATTAGAGGCTTTGGGAATTTCTGTTATTTGTGGAGGTCATCCGGATGATCTCATTCATCCTGGCGTTGCTCTGGTGGTGAAGAATCCTGGTATTCTCTATTCTGCTCCCCCTTTGCTTAAAGCGAAGGAGTTAGGGATTGAAATTGTGACGGAAGTAGAGATTGCTTATCATTTATGTGAAGCGCCTATGATTGGCATTACCGGTTCCAATGGGAAGACAACGACAACAACATGGGTAGGCGAAATTTTTAGCTTTGCTGGATTATCTCCCATCGTAGCTGGAAATATTGGGACACCTCTGTGCGAAGCTGTACAAGAGGCTACTGACAATGATTGGATGGTTATTGAGTTAAGTAGCTTTCAGTTGAAAGGAACACAGCAATTTCGACCACGTATTGCTTGTCTTCTTAATGTTACGGAGACACACTTGGATTATCATGGCGACATGGATGATTATATTACTTCGAAGGCTAAGTTGTTTGCAAATCAAGGAAAGGGAGATACCGCGATCCTCAATTGGGATGACCCAACCTGTCGAGCACTAGTGCCTCATTTGAAAGGTAAGATGATGCCCTTTTCTATAAAAGAAGAGTTACTAGAAGGTGTATTTGTTAGTCCTCCATTCCATGAGAATACAGAGGATTCACTGACGCGTTGCGTTGTATATCGTGATCATGAAGGAAGACTTCACGAGATCATCCCTGTAGAGGATATTGGTATCAAAGGTCGTTTCAATGTAGAGAATGCCCTTGCGGCGTGTGCTATTGCGATTGTTGCTGGTGTTCCGGTTGAGCAGCTTGTCACACCGCTCTCATCTTTTCGAGGTGTGGAGCATCGTCTGGAATTCGTGGGAGAAGTAGCGGGTGCCTCATACTACAACAACTCGAAAGCAACCAATTCACAAGCAACTACGATGGCTCTTACATCGTTTAAGGAACCTATTATATTGATTGCTGGAGGATTGGATCGCGGGTCTGACTATATGGAATTACTTGCGGTTTTTCAAGGACGCGTAAGAGCTGTCATTTTACTTGGTGAAACGAAATATAAAATGGCTAAAGTAGCTGAGCTTGCCGGATTAAAGGATATTTATCTCGTCGATACTGTAGAGGATGCAGTAACAACATTGAACACAGCTGTGAGGCAAGCAGCTGCGTTAGCACAGAAGGGCGATATTGTACTTCTATCTCCGGCTTGTGCTAGCTGGGATATGTTTACCTCCTATGAAGAACGTGGACGCATGTTTAAAGAGGCGGTGCATAATCTTTAAGTAGGGGGGTGTGGATAAGCCCCTACTTTTTTAAGCAAGAGGTGGCTTCTCATGAATCGAACACGTCCATCACTAGATCTGTGGATCCTATTATGTATTCTGGGTCTCCTCACCATTGGGATAATAATGGTTTACAGCGCAGGCTCTGTCCTTGGTTTCCGTAACTATGGGGATTCCTTTTATTTCGTGAAACGCCAGCTTCTATTTGCGGTATTAGGCATTGCTACTATGTTCGTTACAGCAAATCTCGATTATCGAATATGGACTAAATATGCCAAAGCAGGTCTAGTGATCTGCTTTGTTCTGCTAGTGATTGTACTTATCCCTGGGATTGGTAATGTACGAGGAGGGGCGCGTAGCTGGCTAGGTATTAGTTCATTTGGCATTCAACCTTCAGAGTTTATGAAGCTTGGAATGATTTTGTTTCTTGCGAAATGGTTGAGTCAGGAACATTTCAATATTACTTCTTTTAGCAAAGGCCTTCTGCCTCCACTAGGATTAATCGTTACGGCATTTGGGTTAATTATGATGCAACCGGATTTAGGTACAGGTAGTGTCATGTTCGGGGCTGCTATGATGATCGTGTTCACGGCAGGTGCACGTATGAAGCATCTTGGGATGTTGGCTCTTGTTGGTATCGCTGGATTTACTGGCTTAATTCTAGCTGCACCTTATCGTTTGAAGCGAATTACAGCATTTCTTGATCCATGGTCAGATCCTTTAGGCTCAGGATATCAGATCATTCAATCCCTTTATGCGATCGGTCCAGGTGGGCTTGGTGGATTAGGACTTGGAATGAGTCGACAAAAGTACAGCTATGTGCCGGAACCACAAACCGATTTTATATTTTCTATATTGGCTGAGGAGCTTGGGTTTATTGGGGGCGTGATTGTATTACTACTGTTTCTGATCCTGATCTGGCGTGGCATGCGAATTGCGATGACCATTCCAGACCGCTTCGGCAGCTTGCTTGCTGTTGGGATTGTGGGCATGCTTGCTATCCAAGTCATCGTTAATATTGGTGTTGTTATCGGTCTGATGCCTGTGACAGGTATTACGTTGCCATTGATTAGTTATGGCGGTTCCTCACTTACCCTGATGCTTACGGCTCTAGGAATTCTACTTAATTTATCACGATATGCGAGGTGAACATGATGAGAGTCGTTCTATCTGGTGGTGGAACAGGTGGCCATATATATCCTGCTATTGCGATTGCAAGACAGTGTGAGGAAGAGGAGCCTGGGTCTGAATTTTTGTATATTGGTGGGAACCGGGGGTTGGAGAGTAAACTGATCCCTGAGGAGAATATTCCATTTGAATCAATCGATATTACCGGTTTTCGAAGGAAGCTTTCTATTGATAATGTAAAAACGATCTTTCGTTTTATTAAAGGTGTTCAGACATCGAAAGAGCTACTAACGAAGTTCAAGCCAGATGTTGTGGTTGGTACGGGTGGATATGTGTGCGGGCCAGTTGTTTATGCCGCGGCAAAATTGCGTATTCCATGTATTATTCATGAGCAGAATGCTATTCCGGGATTAACGAACTCATTCCTTAGCCGCTATGTAAATACAGTTGCGGTTAGCTTTGAGAACACTCAGTCTTTTTTTCCAAAAGCCAACAATGTTATTTACACTGGAAACCCAAGAGCGACAACGGTACGTTCTGCTAATAGAAATCGTGGGTTCGCTACGTTAGGTATACCGATGGATAGTTCTGTCGTTCTTATCGTCGGAGGAAGCCGAGGAGCGCGTGTGATCAATGAGGCGATGATTCAAATGGCTCCACGTTTAGAAACATTAAAGCATCTTCATTTTGTTTATGTGACAGGAGAGGATTATTTCGATCAGACGCGTGAACTAATTCGAAGTGAACTCGGAAGTATGCCTAATCACCTGCATGTGCTTCCTTATGTACATAACATGCCAGAGGTACTGGCGGCAACGTCACTCATAGTGAATCGAGCAGGGGCTTCCTTTTTGGCAGAAATTAATTCACTAGGTATACCATCCATCCTTATTCCTTCTCCCAATGTTACGAACAATCATCAGGAAGCTAATGCAAGAATGTTAGAGAAGGAAGGAGCCACTCAAGTCATATTGGAAAAAGATTTGACAGCAGATCAGTTGTTTCGATCGATTGAAAATATTATGGGGGATTTAGATCTTCATAAAAAGATGTCTAACGCTTCAAAGAAGCTTGGTAAACCGGATTCAGCCAAACGGATGGTTGAGGAAATGCGACGTTTGTTAAGTGATTGTCACACACCCATGTAAGCTTACATAAGATACCGTATAATCGTGACAATCGCCCAGGGACACGGCAATATCGTACCAGAACTTTAAGTTCTCCTAATTTATTGAAAGATGACTTTGTACGATTTGAAGTGAAGGAGGAGTCTGCATTGCCGCAATGGATTTCACTATTAACGAACGCTAATGTCGGGGAAATAAGTCTGAATGAACCTATGACAAGACACACGACATGGAAAATCGGTGGACCTGCCGATGCCCTCATCGTTTCTGAAACTAGAGAACAGTTGCGAGAACTCCTTACTTTACTTCATTGTCATCATATTCCATGGATACAGGTTGGACGTGGCTCCAATATGTTGGTGTCGGATAAAGGCATCCGCGGAGTCGTGATCAAACTGGGTTCAGGATTGGAATATGCTAACTTTCAGGGGGAAACTGTGACCGCAGGTGGTAGTTGCTCATTAGTGAAGTTGAGCGTACTGGCAGGTAAACAGGGGTTAACGGGTATGGAGTTCGCAGGGGGGATTCCCGGTTCTGTCGGTGGAGCCGTATACATGAACGCTGGAGCCCATGGGTCAGATGTGTCACGCATATTCAAGTCCGCTGAGATTGTACTGGAAACAGGAGAATTGGTGACATGTACTGCTGAGGAAATGCAATTCGCTTATCGTCACTCTGTTCTACATGAGAATAAGGGAATTGTAGTAGATGCTACATTCGGGCTTCGTTATGGAGAACGCAGAGAAATAGCGGCAGCATTAGCAACCTTTAAAGAACGTCGTCGTCGCACTCAGCCGCTACAATCGTGCTGTGCAGGAAGCGTGTTCCGTAATCCGCCTGGAGATCATGCAGCAAGGCTAATAGACGCTGCGGGATTAAAGGGCTATCATGTCGGTGGAGCAGAAGTTTCATTGCAGCATGCCAATTTTATTGTGAATACTGGTCAAGCGACAGCAGAGGACGTGCTCACCCTTATGCACGAAATTCAGGAGAGAATTTCTACTGAGTATGGGATCTCACTGATGCCAGAGGTGTTTATAGTGGGTGAGCGGTAAACTCGGAGGTGAAGCATTGGACAAATTGGTGATTGAGGGAGGCAAAACCTTATCAGGAAGCGTTCGTATCCATGGTGCGAAAAATGCAGCGCTACCAATTCTAGCGGCATGTATGCTAACTGATGGTGAAGTTCACTTGCATAATGTCCCTCGGCTATTGGATATTGAAGTCATGATGAACATCCTGAGCAGGCTCGGGTGCCAAGCAAGGCATGAGCAAGAAGTGATCATTGTGGATACGTCGTCCGCCAATTCGTTTCATGTACCAGAAGATTTAATGAAACAAATGCGTTCATCTATTTTTCTTATGGGGCCTTTACTTGGTCGATTTGGGGAAGTAACTATTTACCAGCCTGGGGGTTGCGCGATCGGAGAACGAAAGATTGACCTCCATCTACAAGGATTAAGAGCGTTGGGCGCAACTATTGAAGAAAAAGACCAACAGATTCTTTGTAGGGCGAGTAAATTGGTCGGAGCTGATATTCATTTGGATTTCCCTAGCGTAGGTGCAACGGAGAATATTATGATGGCAGCAGTTTTGGCTGAGGGGACAACTACGATTACGAATGCAGCTAGAGAACCCGAAATACAGGATCTACAGAATTTCTTGAATCAAATGGGAGCGGGTATTATCGGAGCTGGAACTGACACCATCACGATTCAGGGTGTTAAGAAGCTCAATCCATGCACGTATGAAATTATTCCAGATCGGATTGTAGCAGGTACTGTAATGATTGCAGCAGCAGTAACACGTGGAAATGTTACGTTAACTCATTGTAATCCTGCGCATCTCACGTCATTAATTCATGTCTTAAAGCGTGCTGGTATTCAAATTGGTATATGCAATGATATAATGACCGTAAGTTGTATGGGCCGGCCCAGAGCAGTGGAGCGGATTGTGACATCACCGTACCCGTCATTTCCAACAGATCTGCAATCCCAGGTAATGGTATTGTTGGCTTTGTCAGATGGATTTAGTATTATGAAGGAGACGGTTTTTGAAGGAAGATTTAAACATGTCGACGAGTTGACTGTGATGGGTGCAGATATTTCTATAGATCTCAATTGTGCATTTATACGTGGAGTCCAGAGATTATATGGGGCTACGGTTGAAGCAACGGATTTGAGGGCAGGCGCAGCCTTAGTCATTGCCGGTTTGGCAGCACAAGGGAAGACAATTGTAGAGCAGGTGCACCACATTGACCGGGGATATGATCATATTGAAATATTATTCCAGAAGCTTGGAGCTGATATTCAGCGGCATACTCCGGTGCCCAAACAGTTAGATTTGGCGAACTAAGGTCCTACTTATCCCCTCTAGAATTGAGGGGATAAGAGGCATTTTATGGAGTGTTGATATGTCGAAAATGTCTATTCCCGCACTTAAACCTAATAAACCAAGAAAAATGAAGACAAGCCGTAAAATTGTTCTTATTCTATTGTTATTGTGTGTAGTCGCACTAGCTGTTCTTTTCTTCAGATCGCCAATTAGCAGAATTACGGAAATTAAATTTCATGGAAATCTATTTGCTACCAATGATCAATTGATACAAGCAGGTGAATTTAATGTTGGAGATCAATTCTTTGGGGTATCTAGTTCAACTTTGAAGCAACGATTAATGGAAGTGGATTCAGTTCAGAGTGTAATGGTGGTTAAAAAGTTTCCAGGTAAAATTAGCATAGAAGTCCAGGAATATCCAACGGTAGCCTATGAGTTGGGAGATGGAGGAAGTCTAATGGCTATTTTATCAAGTGGTGCCATGGTTCCTGTAGATAGCAGTGGTATCGCTGTGGAGAAGCCTATTTTAACGAAATGGGATCCATTAGATCCTTATAAAGTACAGCTTAGTCAAGCTCTTGGAGAGATTCCGAATCAATTGATATCGGACATATCTGAGATCATACCGTCTCCTACAGTTTCTTTTCCGGATCGTATTAAACTGTACACTCGTTCTAAGTTTGAAGTGATTACAGCGGTATCTCTACTCAAGGATAAAGTGGAATATCTTAATCAAGTGACAGAGACGGAGGAGCCAGGGCTTATTACAATGCTAGAAGCCGATTCTTATGTACCTTTTTTACTATTAGATAGTGACTCTGAATATGGGGATGGGACTACTAATACCAAGTAAAAAATGCTACAATTAAAATTATGGACAGGTTTTTCCTTTATCTTTGAATCCTACATGATTGATTAGATACTTAGTATAATATACAATCTAAAAAAAATGTAGAAAAAAGAGGAAAAGATGAAGATATGTTGAATATAGTAGAGAGTATCCTTACAAAGGGTCTTATAATTTATTAATGAACAGGAGGTGCCACGGTTGAGCAACAATGACATCATTGTTAGTTTGGACATCGGTACATCCAAAGTTCGTGCTATTATTGGGGAAGTAAATAATGGAACCTTTAATATTATTGGAGTTGGATCTGCCGACTCAGAGGGAATTCGCAAAGGTGCAATTGTAGATATTGACCAAACTGTACAATCTATCCGTAATGCAGTAGAACATGCGGAACGTATGGTTGGCATTCAAATATCTGAAGTATATGTCGGCATATCAGGTAATCATATTGGACTCCAATCAAGCCACGGAGTCGTGGCAGTATCGAACGAGGACCGAGAAATTGGTGAAGAAGACATTGAGCGTGTGCTCAAAGCCGCTGAAGTTGTTGCTTTACCTCCTGATCGGGAAATTATTGATGTCGTAGCAAAGCAATACGTTGTGGATGGTCTTGAAGGAATTCAAGATCCACGAGGTATGATTGGCGTACGTTTGGAAGTAGAGGCCATTATTATTACGGGTGCTAAGACAGCCATACATAATCTTTTGCGTTGTGTAGAAAAGTCCGGTCTAAAAGTGAAGGACTTAGTTTTAATGTCATTGGGTGCAGGTCAGATGGCTCTGTCCAAAGACGAGAAAACGATGGGATCTGTACTTGTTGATATTGGTGCTGGAACTACAAGCATTTCTATTTTTGAAGGTGGAACGATGGTAGCCACTTCTACACTACCTATTGGTGGGGAGTATGTTACCAACGATATTGCCTATGGATTACGTACATTAACCGATCAAGCTGAAAAGGTCAAGTTGAAATACGGGTGTGCATTAGTTGATGCGGCTGCTCCAGATGTTATTTTCAAAGTAACTCGAATTGGAAGCAACGTTGAAAAGGAATTTAGTCAACTGGATTTGGCTACGATTGTAGAGCCACGGATTCAAGAAATATTCTATCTCCTTCATCAAGAAGTGAAGCGTTTGGGTTACAAGGAATTACCTGGGGGATATATACTAACGGGTGGGACAGTTTCGATGCCTGGTGTTCTACAGGTAGCACAGGCTGAGCTTTCCGCTTCTGTGCGGATTGCCGTTCCAGATTATATCGGGGTTAGAGACCCAGGTTTTACTAGCGGTGTAGGGATCATTCATAATGTTCTACGTAACTATCGTGTCCGTAATACTACTACGGTGAACAATAAGAAGCAACCTAATCGTAACAATAAAGTGAATCCTGCAGCTAATCAAGGTAAGCCCCAAAAACCGGGGATGATGGAGCGTTTGAAAAACATGTTTAGTGAATTTATATAAGGTGTTCATATAACTGTGGACGAGCCATCCATGCACAATGAGGGGGAGATGGAACAGTATGTTGGAATTTGATTTTGAAATGGAGAACTTAGCTCAGATTAAAGTGATTGGTGTCGGTGGTGGTGGTAGTAATGCTGTTAACCGAATGATTGAGAACGGTGTGCAAGGCGTAGAATTTATTACGGTTAATACAGATGCTCAGGCGCTACATATGGCCAAATCAGAACATAAGCTACAGATTGGTGATAAGCTGACAAGGGGTCTTGGCGCGGGTGCCAATCCTGAAGTTGGTAAGAAAGCAGCTGAAGAATCCAGAGATCTGATCTCGAATACTCTGAAGGGCGCTGACATGGTGTTTGTCACTGCCGGAATGGGTGGCGGAACTGGAACGGGTGCTGCTCCTGTTATTGCTGAGATTGCTAGAGAATGTGGAGCACTGACAGTAGGGGTAGTTACTAGACCTTTTACTTTTGAAGGTAGGAAACGATTCTCACAAGCTGAGCTAGGAATTGAAGCTCTGAAAGAAAAAGTAGACACATTGATTGTTATTCCTAATGATCGTCTATTGGAAATTGTGGATAAAAAGACACCTATGTTAGAAGCGTTTAGAGAGGCAGATAATGTTCTTCGCCAAGCTGTACAGGGGATATCAGATCTTATTAAAGTACCTGGTCTGATCAACCTTGACTTTGCAGATGTGAAGACGATCATGACGGAACGTGGATCAGCATTAATGGGTATCGGTATAGCTAGTGGCGAGAATCGTGCAGGTGAGGCAGCACGTAAAGCTATTATGAGCCCATTGCTGGAAACTTCTATTGAGGGAGCTCGTGGTGTCATTATGAACATCACTGGGGGTTCAAATCTATCTCTCTATGAAGTGAATGAAGCTGCGGAGATTGTTATTTCTGCTTCAGATCCAGATGTGAATATGATATTTGGTGCCATTATCGATGAAGAGATGAAAGACGATATTAAGGTTACTGTAATTGCCACTGGATTTGAGCAAAAACAAGTTCTTCCACATTCTCAAATTCGCAAGGTAGGAACACCAGAGAATGAAACTGTTGAGAAGAGTACCAATAATAATTTACGTCCATTTGGTAATCAGGCAACTAGTGATCAATTGGATATTCCTACATTTTTACGGAATCGTTCACGTCCGAATAACGATTAATTTACACAGATTATAATAGAATATGGAAAGCCCGATTTTCTTATATTTCGGCAGAGACGGATATCGTCCTTGAAAAAGGACGGCATCCGTTTCTGCGTATTTAAGAAATCGGGCTTTTTTTGTTGTTTTTCGACAAAAATAAAGCCTAAATGACTACCAGGATTAGACAGACTTTGGAAGGAGGTTTTTCTATACTAATCTTATCTCCCAAAAAAGAGTAGCTTTAGAAACAGCAGACTACCTTCCTCTTAGAATACGAGTTCAAAAGATAACCTTTTGAACAACCTCTTAGATTAAACGTTCAGGCAGGTGAGGGTCATTGGTTGTCTATATCGATCTTATTTTTATCGTTAATTTACTTATTGATGCAACTGTTTTGTGGTTGACGGGTTGGATGCGGAAGTTGAAAGTGCCTTGGTGGCGTATCATTCTATCAGCCTTATTAGGTGCTTTATATGTCATCATGATGTTCGTGCCAGAACTTACGTTCATGTATACCTTTCTCATAAAGTTCGGACTTTCCTTAATAATGTTGTGGATTGCCTTCGGTTATGGAAGTTTACAACAATATTTGAGGAATATGGGATCTTTTTATATGATTAATTTTGCTGCAGCTGGTGGAATTATAGGAATTCATTATCTGCTACAGAACACAGGTGATATTTGGAACGGTATATGGTTCACGACATCAGGCGGGCTTGCTTTCGAATTGAAGATTGGCTTTTGGTTTACTATTATTATGTTTTTTATCGTCATTTACTGGTTTAAAGTTGTCCAATCATCAAAGCGAAAGTTCGATAGTAGACAAGTTTATTTAGCGGAAGTGAGGGTAGTCATCGCAGGTCAGCAAGTGAGTTGCACAGGACTTCTGGATACGGGGAATCAGTTATGCGACCCTTTAACACGAGTACCTGTTATGGTGATGGAGGCCTCTTTGTGGGAGGATTATCTACCTGAATCATGGAAAGGTAAGCTTGCTGATGGGGAAGCGGACAAACTGATTATGGAGCTAGGGCATGAATCGAACTTTATGTGGCAAGACCGTTTGAGGTTAGTTCCATATCGTGGTGTGAATCGAGGTGCAGCGTTCATGTTAGCATTAAAACCAGACTTCGTTGAAGTTAGCATGAATGGGTTAGTAAGCAACACTTCAAGAGTGTTGATCGGACTTGATGGCGGAACTCTTTCTGCTGAGAAGGCATATAGAGCCATCATTCATCCGGATCTTATTCAGGATGAGAACAAGTCTATCAATCAAGCTGTTGTTTCCAATCATATCCCACCTGTGATCTAATTTAACTAGGGAGATCATTGAGGGTCATAAGACCTATTATTCCAAGGGGAATGTATCATACAAAAGACTCAAATTATACTTGTGGAGAAAGTTTTCTTACAGAAAACTCAGATTATGCTTACGAAGAAAGTTTTCTTACAGAAAACTCTTAGGAGGAAAGAAATGATATTAGCAAAGTGGAAATTGGTTGCACAACTGCAATATTATCGTGTTCTTTTTTTAATTGGATTAAAGAGTGAAGAGATATATTACATAGGTGGTAGTGAAGCTCTTCCTCCACCTTTAACGCGTGACGAAGAGGAATATTTACTGCAACGGTTATCCACAGGTGATGCTGCAATTCGGGCCATGCTAATTGAACGTAATTTGAGATTGGTCGTGTATATTGCTCGCAAATTTGAGAATACAGGTATTAATATTGAGGATCTGGTATCTATTGGAGCTATCGGCCTGATTAAGGCTGTGAATACGTTTGACCCTGAGAAAAAAATTAAACTTGCCACATATGCTTCACGTTGTATTGAGAATGAGATATTAATGTATTTACGGCGAAATAATAAAATAAGAAGTGAAGTTTCCTTTGATGAACCGTTAAATATCGATTGGGACGGTAATGAATTATTGTTATCTGATGTAATGGGTACAGAGAATGATATTATCTATCGTAATATTGAGGAGCAAGTGGATCGTAAATTATTGCATAAAGCACTTGAGAAGCTAACCGAAAGAGAACGGACTATCATGGAACTACGATTCGGATTACAGGATGGTGAGGAAAAGACACAAAAAGATGTAGCAGATATGCTAGGAATTTCTCAGTCCTATATCTCAAGGCTAGAGAAGAGAATTATTAAACGACTGCGTAAGGAATTTAATAAGATGGTATAGTGCGTTTATAGTTCGAGCTCAAAAAATGACTTTTTGAACTCGAACTATAAATTAGGAATAAAATGAGCCTCTCGGGAGATAATGTACAGTAATGTTTCTCCTTGGGAGGTAAATCATCATGACCCGAAACAAAGTTGAAATTTGTGGGGTAGATACAGCGAAGCTTCCAGTTCTAACCAATGTGGAAATGCGGGAGTTGTTTCATGCCTTACAACAACATAATGAACGTTCAGCTAGGGAAAAATTGGTCAATGGAAATTTGAGATTAGTACTGAGTGTTATTCAAAGGTTTAATAATCGGGGGGAATTCGTCGACGATTTATTTCAAGTAGGCTGTATTGGACTAATGAAAGCTATTGATAATTTCGATTTGTCGCAAAATGTAAAATTCTCCACGTATGCGGTACCCATGATTATTGGAGAGATTCGACGGTATTTGCGGGATAATAATCCAATAAGAGTATCACGATCATTACGTGATATAGCATATAAGGCACTTCAAGCCCGCGATTCCTTGACGAATCAGAATTGTAGAGAACCAACAATATTTGAAATATCTGCGCTACTTAATGTGCCGAAGGAAGATATAGTATTCGCATTGGATGCGATCCAGGATCCTGTATCGCTGTTCGAGCCGATTTATCACGATGGTGGTGATCCGATATATGTGATGGATCAGATTAGTGATGATAAGAACAAAGACGTTTCTTGGATTGAGGAAATTGCTTTAAGAGAAGCTATGCACAGATTAGGGCAACGAGAAAAGATGATTCTCTCCATGCGTTTCTTCGAGGGGAAAACACAAATGGAGGTTGCAGATGAGATTGGTATTTCTCAAGCACAGGTATCAAGGTTAGAGAAATCGGCTATCCAGCAAATGCAGAAACATGTGAAATCGTAAAGCTAGTTGTATTAGCGTAAAGATTGTAAATATAACAAAAAGGCGATCCCAAGGGATCGCCTTTTTTATTGAGCTATAAGAAAATATATCATTCTGAAGATAAGAGTTATCCTATTTCAGAGATGGAAGGTGATTATAGGTTATAGTGAACCAGTATTCACATATATTAACCATATGTCTCTTTTCGTGTGGGTATGAAGTTGAGATTCCAGAAAAAGATATGGTGGGATGAAAATGAAAATATCTGATTTTCAAACGAAGGATGTTATTAACATTATAGACGGGAAACGATTGGGCCAGATCAGTGATTTAGAACTTGACCTCCGTCAGGGAAGAATTGAGGCGATCGTTGTGCCGAGTTACAGTAGGTTTATGGGGCTCTTTGGTGGTCGAAGTGATATTATTATTCCTTGGCATCAAATTGTGAAAATAGGATCAGATGTCGTGTTAGTGAAGATAGATGAAATCAAGGTTATAAAAGAGGAGAAAGAGAGCGAGCGAATAGAGCGAAATGATCGTAGGCCGCACTATTAGGCTCTTTTGAAAAAAAATATGTTACACTAGAACAGAGGTGAGGCGTATGGAACCGTTTGTATTGAAAAACCCTAAAGAGAATCACCCTGCGTTGTTTATGTTGGAGCCGTGGAATACTTACCAAACTATAACTGCTGGATTCACTGGACGACAAGGAGGAACAAGTCAGGCCCCATATCATAGTCTGAATTGTGCCTTTCATGTTGCTGATGATTCGACAGATGTGATAAATAATAGGATTGCTTTGGTTGAATCACTTGGCTATTCATTAGATGCATGGACTTGCGGTGAACAGGTTCATAGTAACCATATAGAGACGGTATACCCAAGTGATATAGGCCGTGGGAACAAGGATAGATCGTCTGCATTTCAAAATACAGATGGTTTATTAACAAATGTTCCTGGCGTACTGTTGACTTCTTTTTATGCAGATTGCGTACCCCTTTATTTCTATGATCAGATGAAACAGGTCGTTGGGCTTGCTCATGCAGGTTGGAAGGGCACTGTGTCAGGAATAGCATCAAACATGGTGGATAGGATGAAACAACAATATGGGAGTGATATTGCTGATATTAGAGCTGCCATTGGACCATCCATTGGTTCATGCTGTTATGAGGTAGATGACAAAGTAATGTCACATGTGTATAAATTGGAAAAGGGAAATAAGGATAACGATCTTCATTCTCCATCTTGGTATCAGAATAAGGAATCTGGAAAAAGTATGTTAAACTTGAAAGAAATGAATCGACACATTATGATGGAAGCAGGAATATTGCCGACTCATATCGAATGTACAACATGGTGTACAAGCTGTCGCAATGATTTATTCTTCTCTTATCGTAAAGATGGAGGAGTTACAGGACGCATGGCGAGCTGGATTGGCATAAAGTGAGGTGGTTTTTTCTTTGACAATGAAAGATCGAATGAACGACGTAGAAACTCGAATTAACGATGCTTGCATAAGAAGTGGAAGATTAAGAGAAGATGTTAATGTGATTGCCGTTACTAAGTATGCATCTTTAGAAATGACTGCTGAGATGATGAGTCATGGATTTATTCATGTAGGTGAGAATCGTTGGCAGAATGCTGAAGCGAAGTGGAATGCATTAGGTGAAGAAGGAGTATGGCATTTCATTGGACATCTTCAGAGTAATAAAGTGAAGGACATCATCAATAAATTTCAATATATCCATTCGTTAGACAACCTGTCTCTAGCTAAAGAATTAGAGAAGCGAGCAAGTTTCTTAGGTATAGAGGTAAAAGTATTTGTTCAAGTTAATATTTCAGGAGAAGATACGAAATATGGTTTAGCACCTGAGAATGTAGCGTCTTTTCTTAAAGAGATAGAGCCGTTCAAACATATCCGAGTCGTTGGATTGATGACTATGGCACCATTTGAGGGGAATCCTGAAGATACACGACCGATATTCAGGGGTCTAAGGAATTTGAGAGATGAACTTAACCGTCAGTCCCTAACACGTGAACCTATTACTGAATTATCTATGGGAATGTCGAATGATTTCGAAGTCGCGATTGAGGAAGGCTCTACATGGGTACGTTTAGGATCTATTCTAATGGGGAAAGAGGAGGGGTAAATATGGGGGTTATGAATCGTTTTATGAGTTTCATGGGCTTGCAGGAGGAAGAAGAAGTGATCGAGCGTGAGCCTCTTGCCGTTGATGAAGAGGACTTTGGAACAATGAATACAGAACCACGTAAGAACCAAAGAAGTAATGTAGTTAGCATTCACTCACAAAAAAATGTTAAAGTAGTACTATACGAGCCACGCTCATATGATGAAGCACAGGAGATTGCAGACCATTTACGTTCCCATCGCACCGTTGTTATGAATTTACAACGTGTACGGAATGATCAAGCATTCCGTATTATTGATTTCGTTAGTGGAACCGTGTATGCATTGAGTGGAAGTATTTCGAAAATTGGTGGTAACATATTTCTATGCACCCCAGATACGGTTGAAATCGAAGGGAATATTTCCGAGATTTTAGCTGAAGAACTTAGATCATAACAGAATGAGGTGAACCAGTTTTGTACGAAGTTGAACGGATTATTAATATGTTGTTTCTGATTTACCGTTACATGATTGTGATTTATATATTAATGTCTTGGCTTCCGAATTTACGTGATAATTTCATTGGTGAGTTACTGACAAAGTTGGTTGAACCTTATTTAGCCCCATTCCGCCGATTCATCCCACCTATCATGGGCATGATTGATATTTCACCTATCATTGGGTTGTTTGTATTACAATTTGTACAAGGTGGATTGATATTTCTTATCCGCTCTATATTCTTTTAGGTATAGTTATGGTGAAAGAAATATTAGATCATTTCCACCAAGACGAGAGAGAGTTTGTGGACAGAGCATGGGAATGGGTAGTGAACGCTGGTGAATATCATGAGCTGAAGCTTACGGATTTCTTAGATCCAAGGCAAGCTTTCATCCTGCAAACGTTAGTTAATCGGCATCCTGACGTACATATGCGCTTAGATGGTGGTTACGATGGAGCTGAAAGATGCCGTGCAATCATTGCGCCTGATTATCGTAATCTGGAAGATGAAGGTATGGGTTTAGTTGTGCTTAGTATTTATTCTGGGGATCAGAAGTTTCTAGAACTTGATCATGGTGATTACATGGGTGCTATTTTAAATTTAGGTATTAAGCGGAGTAAGATTGGTGATATTCATGTTTTGGATGACGGATGTCACTCTATTGTTGGAGAGGATATCGCATCCTATCTTCATATGCAGCTTAATCAAGTACATCGTATTCATGTGCAGAGTGAGATTCTGCCGCTAGAGGCACTGCGGACAAGCCAGGTCTCGCTTGATACCCTGGACCTTACGGTGGCTTCCTTGCGTCTCGATGGGATCGCTTCAGATGTATACCGATTAAGTCGCAGCAAAATTCTAGTCCCGATCAAAGCCGGAAGATGTCGCGTGAGCTGGAAGGTAGTGGAAGACCCATCCTTTGCATTGAAAGAGGGCGATGTAGTTTCTTTGCAAGGTTTTGGACGGTTCAAGGTGCTAGAGGCTGGCGGATTGACGAAAAAGGGACGGTATCGAGTGAGAATCGGAAAGTTTGTGTGAATACTTTGCAGGAAGTAGGAACTTCTTGTCGAATTGAGTTATCCAAGACAATATTTAAGAGAATAGTATATTTCACTCTAATTTGAATGCCGAAATTTTCAGGAGGTGCACATCCATGTCGTTAACACCATTGGATATACATAACAAAGAATTTGGCCGCCGTATCCGCGGTTATGATGAAGATGAAGTTAATGAATTTCTGGATCAAGTGATTAAGGATTACGAGAGTGTTATTCGGGAGAATAAGGAACTACACAATCAAATGTTCACACTACAGGAGAGATTAGATCATTTCGTTAATATTGAAGATTCTCTTTCTAAGACAATCATTGTTGCACAAGAAGCTGCAGATGATGTGAAGAGCAATGCGAAGAAGGAATCTCAATTGATTCTTAAGGAAGCAGAGAAGAATGCGGATCGAATCATAAATGAGGCATTATCTAAATCACGTAAAATTGCGATGGAGATTGAAGAGTTGAAGAAGCAGGCTTCCATTTACCGCACTCGCTTCCGGACACTTGTTGAAGCTCAGCTGGAGCTGCTAAGTATGGATGGTTGGGATACATTAGAGAGTCGTGATGAAATTAGGGAAGCGTTATAGGCTCTTATCGGTTTGACTTTTTTCTTGAAAAAAGCTATAAATAGAGTCATGATCTAATTTAATTAATCGAATTCGTTTATAAAGATTTGATGATGGGATAAGTACCTTGAGGAACTGTTCAGCAGAGAGTTGGCGAGCGCTGAAAGCCAATGTTCAGACCTTATGTGGAAGATCCTCCCGGAGAAGTGAAGCTGAAATGTCTCTGACATGTGTAAGCTGAATCGGACTGCCGAACGTTATATCGGCTCCATGCTGTTAAGTTCAGCAAGGACTTGAGGTGTCGCTTATCGAGAGTTTTTTTGATGAGCGAAATTAGGGTGGTAACGCGAGCTGAAGTCTCGTCCCTTTGGGGATGGGGCTTTTTTTGTCGTGTTGATGATCCCCCTAAGTCCCCCTTAATAAGGGGGATTCCAAGGGCTCTGCCCTCTGGACACCCGAAAGTTTGGTGGAGGGAGTTAGTAGGCGGAGGGAAGTTACGGTAGAGGTGGGAACGGTTCTTCCTCGACTCCCCTCCGGGATCATCTTCGGCCACCTTCCATACGAAGGGTGCCTGGCCGCTTCGCGTATCATGCACTCACTGTCGAATGAGAGACGGCGAGCGCTACTGAGTTAGTTGAGGGTGGTGAAAGTCCCGACCTCGACTTCCCTTCGGGAACGTCTACGGGGTCCTTTCACTACAGCGGAGACGGTTGCTATGGTGCAGGTCAACAGACGAATGAGGGGCGGCGAGCGTTTCTAAGTTAGTTGAGGGTGGTGAAAGTCCCGACCTCGACTCCTCTTCGGGAACGTCTACGGGGTCCTTTCACTACAGCGGAGAAGTTGTTATGGTGTAGGTCAACAGACGATGTAGGAATCACGACGAAATTTTGGGTGTCCAGAGGGCTAGCCCTTGGAATCCCCCTTACAAAGGGGGACTTAGGGGGATGGCATCCGCGAACACTATTATTGAAAGGAATGAGCATTCATGGAAAGAGTCGATGTCAAAGAAAAGGCACGCGCTAGAGAACAACGTATTTTGCAGAAATGGAATGATGAAGGAACGTTTCGTAAGTCTATAGATCGCCGTGAAGGTAAACCGAATTTTGTATTTTATGAGGGGCCACCGACAGCGAACGGGAAGCCGCATATTGGGCATGTTCTAGGGCGGGTTATTAAGGATTTCGTCGGTCGTTACCAGACGATGAAAGGGTATCGTGTCGTACGTAAGGCAGGTTGGGATACGCATGGTCTGCCAGTAGAGTTAGGCGTGCAGAAGCAACTTGGAATTACGCATAAGCACGAGATCGAAGAGTATGGCGTAGAAGCTTTTATTAAGAAGTGTAAGGAAAGTGTGTTTGTCTATGAGGAACAATGGCGTGAACTGACAGAAGCGATTGGCTACTGGACAGATCTCGATGATCCATATATTACGTTGGACAACAAATATATCGAGAGTGTATGGAATATATTAGCGACTGTGCATGACAAAGGCTTATTATATCGCGGTCATCGGGTCAGCCCGTATTGTCCGGATTGCCAGACGTCACTCAGTTCGCATGAGGTTGCGCAAGGATATAAGGATATTAAAGATCTGAGTGCTACGGCTAAGTTCAAGCTACATGATAGTGGTGAATATGTTCTAGCTTGGACGACTACACCTTGGACATTACCTGCACACGTAGCTCTTGCTGTGAATCCGGATATGGAATATGCACGTGTGAAGCAGGAAGATGGCATTTATATCGTTGCTAAGAAATTAGTGGAGGATGTCATGCATGGTGATCACGAGGTGATCGGCACTCTGAAAGGTTCGGAGTTAGTTGGCAAGACGTATGATCCACCATTTAAGTATACTCAATTAGAGAAAGCGAATGTCATCTTGGGTGCGAAGTTTGTAACAGATGCTAGCGGTACAGGTATCGTTCATTTAGCGCCAGCTCACGGTGAAGATGACTATAGAGTATGTAAAGAGAATGACATTAGTTTTGTGAATGTTGTGAATCTGCAAGGTTGTTATGTGGATGAAGTGACGGATTTGGCAGGACGATTTGTGAAAGACTGTGATGTGGATATTATTAAAATGCTCTCTGAACGGGGCTTGCTGTACAGTAAAGAGAAGTATGAGCATAGTTATCCGTTCTGCTGGCGCTGCGATACTCCGTTACTTTACTATGCAATGGATAGTTGGTTCATTAAGACAACGGCGATTAAGGATCAATTGATTGCTAACAACAATGAGGTTGACTGGTATCCAGGTCATGTACGTGAAGGGCGTTTCGGTAAATTTCTAGAGGATCTGGTGGATTGGAATATTAGCCGTGATCGTTATTGGGGTACGCCGCTGAACATCTGGATCTGTGATGAAACGGGCGAACTGTTCGCACCTCATAGTATTGCGGACCTCAGAGCTCGAGCTATTGGAGATGTTCCCGAAGATTTAGAGTTACACAAGCCGTATGTGGATGAAGTGAAAGTTCGCAGTTCATGTGGTAAATACATCATGAGTCGTACACCAGAAGTGATCGATGTGTGGTTTGATAGTGGCTCCATGCCGTTTGCACAGCAACATTATCCTTTTGAGAATCAAGAAACGTTCGAGCAACAGTATCCTGCAGATATGATCTGTGAAGGGATTGATCAGACACGTGGATGGTTCTATAGTCTTCTGGCTGTATCTACGCTTCTGACAGGGAAAGCTCCGTACAAAGCGGTTATGGCGACAGGACATGTGCTGGATGAACAAGGACAGAAGATGTCTAAGTCCAAAGGGAATGTTATTGATCCATGGGAAATCATTGAAGAGTATGGTACGGATGCATTCCGTTGGGCGCTACTATCTGATAGTGCACCTTGGAACAGCAAACGGTTCTCTAAAGGAATTGTTGGGGAAGCGAAGTCCAAGTTGGTGGATACACTCGTCAATACGCATGCGTTCTTAACCTTATATGCGAGCATTGATGGTTATAAACCGTCTGAACATCCGTTCCAACCATCCAATCACAAGCTTGACCGTTGGATATTGTCGCGTTTGAATAGTCTGATCAAGACAGTGGACAAAGGATTAGCTGTGAATGATTTCTTGAATGCGTCAAAAGCTATTGAGGCGTTCGTTGATGAGCTTAGTAACTGGTATATCCGTCGTTCACGTGATCGGTTCTGGGGAAGTGGGCTGACCGAAGACAAGTTGGATGCTTACCGTACATTGACAAAAGTCATGATCACGACGGCAAAGCTGATTGCACCGTTCACACCTATGCTAGCTGAAGACATATACCTTAACCTTAGCGGTGGAGAGAGTGTCCATCTTGATGATTATCCACAAGCGAACGAAGCTCTAATTGATGAGGCACTAGAACGCGATATGGAGACAGCACGTCGTATTGTGGAACTTGCGCGTAACGTACGTAATGAGACGGGTCTTAAGACACGTCAGCCGTTGTCCGAATTAATTGTATCAATTGATCGTGGGTTTGATCTTCCGGGATACGAGGATATTATCAAAGAAGAGATTAATGTGAAAGCAATCATTACAGAGACCGATGATAGTGGATTTGTTGATCTCACATTTAAGCTTAATTTGAAAATTGGCGGTAAAAAATACGGTAAAAACGTAGGGTTCTTGCAAAACCACTTCAAAGGAATGTCTTCAGAAGAGACGCGTAAAGTTGTAGAAAGTGGCATTCTTCATGTTACTTCACCTGAAGGTGAAGAGTTTCAAATTACTCTAGATGAATTGTTGATTGATAAACAGGCTAAATCTGGTTTTTCTTCCGCTTCAGGGTATGGGATTACAGTTGCTTTGAATACGGAAATTACTCCTGAGTTAGTACAAGAAGGTTGGGTTCGCGAGGTGATTCGAGCAGTTCAAGATTACCGCAAGAAGCTTGATCTACCGATTGAGAAGCGTGTTGTCTTGACACTAGATGTCGATGATGAGCTGAAAGAAGCGATTACAGCATTCGATCATGTATTACGAGAAAATGTATTAGTAAATGAATTGTTGTTCGGTTCAAAAGAATCGATGGAACAAGTTGAGCTCGCTGGAAAGCCAGTTGGTATCTATATTGCAGATTAATACAATGTCTTTTGGGACATAATAGACGCAATTAAAGAACAACGAGCCTTAAGACCCAAGAGTCGGGAAGAACTATTCCCGAACGGGCTTAAGGCTCGTTTCTTCTTGCCAATGAGGGGTTTTCAAAAGGAGTCGAAGAAATGGTGGAAGAAAACGAAGAATCTTCTTTGAAGCAAGATCGCTCAGAAGATACCTATAATTTGATGATGAAGATGGCAAACCAGTTGGAGAAGTCACGTATTGCACAATACACGGAACTATTACATCGACCATGGCGTTTAATTTGGCTTAATATATTGTCAGGTACTGCGCGTGGTGTAGGAATTGCTATTGGTTTTACTTTTTTTGCAGCGACTATTATTTATTTCCTACAAGCGCTCGGAGCTTTGAACTTACCGATTATTGGGGATTATATTGCAGATATTGTACGCATCGTGCAACGGCAATTAGAATTGAATTATTAATTAGTGCTCCATGATTTCAGTTATCATCTTGTTCGATAAATGAATCAATACCTTCTCCAGTCTCCATATATTTGAGATAATGACGATTGCGAATAATGCCTATGGGATAACCTTCAATATCTGCTGCTATAAAGCTTTCTAGGGACTCAACGCAGCCTTCTATTTCGTCGTCTGCTTCAATAGCCATTTCATTATAACTTTCGATCTGATTGTCTTCTGCCATGGCAGGAGAATTGGATGTACCCCATTGTTCTACTATTTGCCAAGCATCTTCTCCATCGAACCCGTTCTGATCGTCACGTTCATCTAAGCTTGTTCGACCAAATGGAGGCATAAGGAGCTGTTCTTCTATAGGGCGATCATCCGAAACATGTTGCCGTGGGGAATGCTCCTTACAATATTGTGTTGCTGGAACAGCAAGGAGACGATCATAAGGAATAGCTTGATGACAAACATTGCAGACTCCATACGTACCTTCATTCATCAGAGTTAGAGCAGACTCAACTCGCTCCAACTGTAAATCATCATGTTCCAGAAGGGAGATATCCATACTGCGGTAATAAAGTTCTGTTGCTACGTCAGCTGGATGGTTGTCAATACTGGACAGTTCACCGGTCTGATAACGCAAGGAATCTTCAAGCCCATAATGTTCGTTCTCCTTAGTGCGATGAGTAATATCGTCTTTTTCAAGTTCTAACATTTGTCGTAAATGATTTAGTTCTGTTGATGTAAGTGAATTTGTCATGGTGGCTCCTTTCTAAACTGTTGGGAGAAGGCTAGGTTACTCTCTTGCTATATAGTGTGCGCAATTGTGTTATTTTACGTAAGGGAAATGTTCTCGCCATTGGTCCTTTATGGACGGCTTTAGACCGCCTGTGCTACAATGAACAGGTCTGTAATTCGTAGTTATTACCATACACTGATGATTAGTGCGAGTGGTGGTAACCATAAGATTGGAGTGACTTGTTCTATGGTATATTACATAATCGCGGTGGTTGCTTTTCTGGTGGATCAAGGAACGAAATATTTGATTGCAAGTCGAATGGAATTGAATGAACAGATACCTGTCATTGGGAACTTTTTTCTGATAACATCGCATCGTAATCGTGGTGCGGCATTTGGGATTCTTGAGGATCAGCGATGGTTCTTTATCGTCATTACGACTGTAGTGGTTATTGCGATCATCTGGTATTTACAAAAAGTGATGAAAACGAGCAATAAATTGTTGCCACTGGCACTTGGCTTAGTACTAGGTGGAGCATTAGGCAATTTTATTGACCGTGTCATAGCAGGTGAAGTGGTGGATTTCTTGCAGTTCAACTTCGGAAGCTATACTTTTCCGATTTTTAATGTTGCAGATTCCTGTATTGTTGTTGGTGTGGGATTGATTATCCTGGACTCCTTCCTTGATATGAGAAGACAACCATCCAATCCGAATATGGAAGGAAATGAAGAAGCGTGAATGACAGCAAGAAATACGAAGATGAGTTGTTTAATTCGGAATCAGATATTCGAGAATTTATAGTTGAAGAGGGCTCTGCTAAAGAGCGAATTGATAAATATATTACCGAGATGTGGGGAGAAGAGATCTCTCGTTCTCAGGTCCAAATATGGATAACGGGTGAAGACGTTAAGGTGAATGGAAGTACGGTAAAAGCCAACTATAAGCTTTCCCAAGGGGATCGAATAGAGGTTATTGTTCCTGAACCAATAACGGTGGAGATTATAGCCCAAGATATTCCTCTGGAAGTTGCTTACGAGGATCAAGATCTTATCGTCGTGAATAAGCCAAGAGGGATGGTGGTGCATCCAGCACCAGGGCATTCCTCAGGAACGCTAGTGAATGCTTTAATGTACCATTGTAAAGATTTATCAGGGATTAATGGTGAATTACGTCCGGGTATCGTACATCGTATTGATAAAGATACTTCAGGACTGATTATGGCCGCGAAAAACGATAAGTCGCATGCTTCGCTTGCAGGACAGTTGAAGGAGCATACGGTGACTCGGCGCTATATGGCACTTGTTCATGGTAGTGTTGCTCATGATCAAGGAACGGTGGATGCTCCCATTGGACGTGATCCGATGGATCGCAAGATGTATACGGTTAAGGAGAACAACAGTAAGAATGCCGTGACACATTTCACAGTGAAGGAACGTCTAGGTGATTACACATTACTTGAACTTAAGTTGGAGACAGGGCGAACACATCAAATCCGTGTTCATATGAAGTTTATTGGACATCCGTTAGTTGGTGACCCTATCTATGGTCGTGGTAAAGGTATCAAATTTGCTGGACAGGCATTACATGCAGCTGTGTTGGGGTTTGTACATCCATCAAGCGGTGAGTATATGGAATTCAATGCCGAAATACCTCCAGACCTACAAGAACTAATTACAAGTCTGCGCAGTCGCTGATTGAGGATGTTCAAAAAGTTCTCTTTTGATAACACAGAAAGCGATATTTAGTTTATTATGTCAGATGATGGCGGTTGACATCATTCCATAGGTCTGTCATAATAATTTTTAGATGAATAGCACCTTTAATTCAGTCCCGTGAGACTGGCAAGGTTACGTGAACCGAGGTTCACCGCAATAACACTCGTATAGTTATATACGAGTCGTTAATGGGCGTCCTCTTATTCAATCCGATGGATGTCGATTGAATAACGAAGTAAACTCCTTGCCTTTGGGCAAGGAGTTTTTTGTATGTCACGGGAGAGTTGAAGAAATTCCTGTAGAGGAGCAATAAATGATGGTTAAAGAAGTTCGTGTCATTATGGATGAAACAGCTATACGGCGGGCCTTAACGAGAATTGCACATGAAATTATAGAGAAAAATAAAGGGATTGAGAATTGTATTCTTATCGGAATTCGAACACGAGGGGTTTATATCGCACAAAGAATCGCTGACCGAATTCAGGAAATTGAAGGAACGCCCATCCATTGTGGCGAGTTGGATGTGACAGCCTACCGGGATGATCGATTAGAAGAGCTTGCCCCAGTTCAGCAAGATGGTGATCCTGCTGTGAATCTATTGAAGAAGAGCTTGGGTAATGTAAGCATACAAGATAAAACAATTATATTGTTCGATGATGTCCTTTATACGGGACGGACCATTCGTGCAGCGATGGACGCTTTAATGGATTGCGGGCGTCCGCGGATGATCCAATTGGCGGTGTTGGCAGATCGTGGGCATCGCGAACTACCTATACGACCGGATTATATTGGTAAGAACGTTCCCACTTCTAATAAGGAAGAAATTGAAGTGACATTGTCAGAGATTGACGATAAAGATCAGGTTATGATTTTGCAGAACAGAGAGGAGCCGGAGCATGATGATCGCAACTAACCTGAAGGACCACAGTTTGCTTGGGCTAAAGGATATCAGTCGAAATGAAATCGAGTCGATATTGGATAGAGCAGCGTACTGGGAAGCACAACAAGAGAAGGTTGTACCTATCTTAAGCTCACACTTTGTTGCTAATATGTTTTTTGAGAATAGTACAAGAACAAGGTTTTCATTTGAAATGGCTGAGAAACGTCTCGGGGCACAGGTTCTGAACTTTACAGCAGCAGCTTCTAGTGTAGAAAAGGGCGAATCGATCTATGATACAGTACGGACGCTCGAATCAATGGGGGTCGACGTAGGAGTCATTCGTTTGAAACCAGATGGTGTTCTCCAGAATTTAGCACAGACAGTTAAAGTTCCATTGATCAATGCGGGAGACGGAAACAATGAACACCCAACTCAAGCGTTGCTTGATTTATACACGATGCGCAAGAAATTTGGTGAGCTAAAAGGGTTGAAAGTATCCATAATCGGTGATATACGACACAGTCGTGTTGCACGTTCGAATCTATGGGCGTTACAGAAATTTGGAGCGAAGGTTAACTTCTGCGCGCCTGACAGTATGGTTGCACAAGAGTTAGAACAGCATGCACCTTATGTAACGATGGACGAAGCGATGGACTCTGATGTAGTGATGATGTTGAGAGTGCAGTTGGAGCGTCATGCTACAGGGTTGTTAAAGTCGTCGGAAGAATACAGAGAACGGTATGGACTGACGGAAGCAAGAGCAGCGAAGCTATCTGAGAATACAATTATTATGCATCCAGCACCAGTGAATCGTAATGTTGAGATTGATGATGCTGTTGTGGAAAGTTCCCAGTCGATGATATTCCCTCAAATGAGCAATGGCGTTCCGATTAGAATGGCAGTTATAGAGCGAGCATTAAGACATTAGGCTAAAAGATATCATTTCATCAGTTAATAAATATACACAAACATGAATTTTTATTATACAATAGATTGAAGCCAAAGTGCGCAATCAAGAAGCGGAGGTAGTCATGTTAACCATTATTGCAAATGCGAGTGTTCTTGATAAGCAGGGGAAGTTAGAGAAGCGGCATATTCTATTAGAGGACGGCAAGATTAAGTCTTTAGTAGATGCTCAGGTAGACCTTTCAACTATTCAACAAGAGGCGTCGGAAATTGTCGATGCAGAAGGAAAATTAGTGACTCCAGGTTTTATTGATATGCATGTGCATTTACGTGAGCCAGGTTTCGAACATAAAGAAACAATTGAAAGTGGAAGCCGGTCGGCAGCTAAAGGTGGTTTTACTACGATTGCCTGCATGCCTAACACGCGCCCTATAACGGATAGTCCTGAAGTGATTAACCTGATTCTTGAGAAAGCAAGTCAAGCGGGAATCGTGAAAGTACTACCGTATGCAGCTATTACTAAGAATGAACTCGGACGTGAACTAACGGATTTCGCAGCGCTAAAGGAAGCAGGAGCCATTGGTTTCACTGATGATGGAGTCGGTGTGCAGAATGCACAAATGATGAAGGATGCTATGGTCATCGCGGCAGAGCTTCATATGCCTGTCATTGCTCACTGTGAAGATAACTCGCTAGTCGTTGGAGCGTGTGTTGCAGAAGGTGAGTTCGCGAAGAAACACGGCCTGAAGGGTATTCCGAATGAATCGGAAGCTATCCATGTAGGGCGTGATATTCTGTTGGCAGAGGCTACGGGTGTGCATTATCATGTCTGCCATGTGAGTACAGAGCAATCGGTTCGATTGATTCGCCAAGCAAAAGCAATTGGTATTCATGTGACTGCCGAAGTATGTCCACACCATTTGGTTCTATCGGAAGAAGATATTCCGGGACTTGATGCCAATTGGAAAATGAATCCTCCCCTGCGTTCGAAGCGGGATGTTGAAGCTTGTATCGAAGGTTTACTTGATGGAACACTAGATATGATTGTTACAGATCATGCCCCACATAGTGCTGACGAGAAAGCGAAAGGGATGGAGCTTGCTCCGTTTGGTATCGTCGGGTTCGAGACAGCATTCCCACTTCTGTACACTAAATTTGTAGAGACAGGACTTTGGGATTTGTCCTTCCTTGTACAACGGATGACTGCTGACCCAGCTAAAGTGTTCGGTCTGAATTCGGGACAACTTGAAGCTGGAAGACCAGCTGATCTAACGATGATTGACCTAGAATCTGAGAAGAGTGTTGATCCGGAACAATTTCTATCTAAAGGTCGGAATACGCCATTCACAGGCTGGAAGCTAAAAGGTTGGCCAGTTAAAACTTGGGTTGATGGAAGATTAGTCTGGTCGGAATAAGGTTTACGAAAGTAACTGGTACACAACATGAATGGATAAGAGCAGGCTAAATATAGAGTACAAGAGTAAATGACAGAGGGAGTGGAAGGAAATGCAGGCAAGATTATTATTAGAGAACGGGACATTGTTTACGGGATTGGCATTTGGTGCGGAGGGTGAATCAACAGGTGAAGTTGTATTTAACACAGGAATTACAGGATATCAAGAGGTATTGTCTGATCCGTCCTACTGTGGTCAGATTGTAACGATGACTCAACCATTAATGGGTAACTACGGGATTACACGCGATGATTTCGAGTCCTATGTACCGTTTATTCACGGATTTGTTGTTCGCCGTCATGAACCAGTTCCAAGTAACTGGCGTGCGGAGTATAGTCTTGATGAGCTTCTGAAGGAACATGGCATTGTAGGGATTAGTGAGATTGACACACGTATGTTGACTCGAATGATTCGTAGCCATGGTACGATGAAAGGGATTCTAACGACATCAGCAGCATCAGTAGAAGAGTTGCAAGAGCGTTTAACGGGTAGTGAAATTCTGAGAGATCAGGTGGCACGTACCTCAACGAATAATATTTATACGAACCCAGGATCGAAGGAACGGATCGTACTTGTAGACTTTGGATCGAAAAATGGAATATTGCGCGAGCTTAATGAACGTAATTGTGATGTTGTTATTGTTCCTCATGACACCACTGCAGAGCAAATTCGTCATATGCGTCCTGATGGAATTCTGTTATCTAATGGCCCTGGGGATCCGAAGGATGTTCCAGAAGCTATTCGCACAGTGTCAGAGTTGATTGGTGAATATCCGATCTTCGGAATTTGTCTTGGGCATCAATTATTCGCTTTAGCTAGTGGCGCGGATACGGAGAAATTAAAGTTTGGACATCGTGGAGGTAACCATCCTGTGAAGGATCTAGCGACGAATCGTTGTTATATCACATCACAGAATCATGGATATGCTGTAACGGAAAGTTCCATTCAAGGTACGGAATTAGAAGTTACCCATATTAACAATAATGATAAAACAGTTGAAGGTCTGAAGCATCGTGTACATCCGGCATTTTCTGTTCAATATCATCCGGAGGCGGCACCTGGTCCACAAGAAAGTAACTACTTATTCGATGAATTTCTACAAATGATCGCGGATCATAAAGTTAACCATCCCGTTAGATCACGTCAAGCTGAAATATCCGCAAGTGCGAGAGGAGCTCAATAAGATGCCTAAAAATAATGAACTAAAGAAAATACTCGTTATCGGATCAGGTCCGATCGTTATCGGTCAAGCAGCTGAATTTGACTATGCTGGTACGCAAGCATGTCAGGCTTTGAAAGAAGAAGGTATTGAGGTCATACTCATTAACAGCAATCCGGCAACCATTATGACAGACACGAATATGGCGGATAAAGTATATATTGAACCGATTACGTTGGAGTTCGTTACACAAATTATTCGCCAGGAACGTCCAGATGGTTTGCTACCAACATTGGGTGGTCAGACGGGTCTGAACATGGCAGTAGAACTTGCACGTGCGGGTGTTCTTGAGCAAGAGAATGTGAAGCTACTTGGGACACAACTTAGTTCCATTGAAAAAGCGGAAGATCGCGATTTGTTCAGAGAATTAATGCGTGAGCTTGAACAGCCTGTGCCTGAAAGTGCGATTGTTACTACGCTAGAAGGAGCTCTTGATTTCGCAAATGAGATTGGATATCCGTTGATTGTTCGTCCAGCTTATACTCTTGGTGGAACGGGTGGAGGGATTTGCGCAACAGAAGAAGAACTTCGTGAGACGGTTGTTTCCGGAATTCGTTATAGCCCGATTGGACAATGTCTAGTTGAGAAGAGTATTGCAGGAATGAAGGAAATTGAGTATGAGGTTATGCGTGATGCGAACGATAACTGTATTGTTGTGTGTAACATGGAGAACTTCGATCCTGTTGGCGTACATACAGGTGACAGCATCGTAGTCGCTCCAAGCCAAACATTATCAGACCGTGAGTATCAAATGCTTAGAACGGCTTCTGTAAAAATTATCCGTGCACTAAATATTGAAGGTGGTTGTAATGTGCAATTTGCACTAGACCCACAAAGTTTTCAATATTATGTTATTGAAGTAAACCCGCGGGTGAGTCGTTCATCAGCACTTGCATCTAAAGCGACAGGTTATCCTATTGCCAAAATGGCAGCCAAAATTGCTATGGGTTACACCCTAGATGAAATTATTAACCCTGTAACAGGACAAACGTATGCTTGTTTTGAACCAACATTGGATTACATCGTAAGTAAGATTCCACGCTGGCCTTTTGATAAATTCGTTAATGCTAACCGTAAGCTTGGAACTCAAATGAAGGCGACTGGCGAAATTATGGCTATTGGTCGTACCTTTGAAGAGTCTATTCATAAAGCTATTCGTTCGCTAGAGATTGGTGTTCATCGCTTTAATCTCGAAGGGGCAGAACTATTAAGTGAAGAGGTTCTTAACGAACGTCTTGAGAAGCCGGATGACGAGCGTATCTTCCTAATCGCTGAAGCTTTCCGTCGCGGTTATACATTGCAACAAATCCAAGACCTAACGCAAGTGGACTGGTGGTTCCTTGACAAGCTTGAGGGGATTATCAAGTTTGAGGCACGTATCCAAGCAGAAGAAATACTTTCTTATGATACGTTGTATCAAGCTAAAAGACTTGGATTTACGGATAAATCCATTGCTGAAATTCGTAAGCTGAACGTATCAACGAAGAGTAATACGTCTGAAGCAGAAGTTCGTGAATTCAGATTGAGTCATAATCTTCGTCCAGTGTTCAAAATGGTAGATACATGCGCAGCGGAATTTGAGGCTTCTACACCATACTATTACTCTACTTATGAGACTGAGAATGAAGTTATTCAGTCATCTAAGGAGAAGATCCTCGTTCTAGGTTCAGGTCCAATTCGAATCGGACAAGGGATTGAGTTCGACTACTCGACAGTTCATGCTGTGTGGGCGATTCAGAAGGCAGGCTATGAGGCTGTCATCATTAATAACAATCCTGAGACGGTATCTACGGATTTCAATACATCGGATCGACTGTATTTTGAACCGTTATTCTTCGAAGATGTTATGAACGTGATTGAGCAAGAGAAGCCAATCGGAGTTATTGTTCAATTCGGTGGTCAGACGGCTATTAACTTAGCAGCACCATTGAGTGCAGCAGGTGTGAAAATATTGGGTACGAGCTTAGAAAGCATTGATGAAGCCGAAGATCGCAAGAAATTTGAAGCTTTGCTAACTCGTTTGAATGTGGCTCAACCGAATGGAAAAACGGTTATTTCTGTAGATGAAGCAGTTGCAACAGCTGAGAAAATTGGTTACCCTGTGCTAGTTCGTCCTTCTTATGTCTTAGGTGGGCGTGCAATGGAGATTGTCTACTCTGATGAGGAATTGCTGAGTTACATGGAGCATGCCGTGAAGATCAATCCAGAGCATCCTGTACTGATCGATAGCTATATGCTCGGTAAGGAAGTAGAAGTGGATGCCATCTGTGATGGTGAAACGGTAGTCATTCCAGGAATTATGGAGCATATTGAACGCGCTGGTGTTCACTCAGGAGATTCGATTGCTGTCTATCCACCGCAGCATCTGGAAGCTCATCTTCAAGAGAAAATTGTGAATATTACGATCAAAGTAGCGAAGGAACTAAAGACGATCGGTCTGGTAAACATTCAGTTCGTCATCTACCAAGATGAAGTATACGTTATCGAGGTGAACCCACGTTCATCCCGTACTGTTCCATTCTTAAGTAAAGTTACGACGATTCCGATGGCGAACCTTGCTATGCAGGCGATTCTAGGTACGAAGTTGAAAGACTTAGGTTATCAAGAGGGACTATGGCCTGAGAGCAAATATATATCAGTGAAAGTACCTGTGTTCTCTTTTGCCAAACTCCGTAGAGTAGATACTACGCTTGGACCTGAGATGAAATCAACAGGTGAAGTGATGGGTCGCGATCTTCAATATGCTAAGGCATTATACAAAGGCTTGATTGGAGCAGGTATGAAAATACCATCTACAGGCTCTATCATTGTAACTGTAGCTGATAAAGATAAAGATGAAGCGGTAGAGCTTATGACTGGATTTAAGAGATTGGGTTATAAAATATATGCAACAGGCGGCACAGCAGAAGCTCTAAATAACGCGGGACTCGATGTGACTACCGTTCATAAATTGAGTGAAGGAACGCCGAATATCCTTGATCTGATCCGCACAGGTGAAGCTCAATATGTATTTAATACACTCACTAAAGGTAAATTACCGCAGCGTGATGGATTCAGAATTCGTCGTGAAGCTGTAGAGAATGGTGTCGTATGTATGACGTCACTCGATACAGTAAGAGCATTGCTCATCATGTTAGACACCATTAATTTCTCATCTCAAGCTATGCCATCATTTATTGGGCAATAGGAGGCAGAGGGTTATGAATACAGAATATAGAAATATGGCAGGACGTCTGATCGTGGCACTGGATTATCCAGATGCCACACAGGCATCCGCCTTAGTGGATCAATTACAAGGAATACCTTGTTATATGAAGGTCGGGATGCAGCTTTTCTATGCTGCAGGCCCGAACTTTGTGCGCGAATTGAAGGTTAAAGGTTACTCTGTTTTCTTGGATTTGAAAATGCATGACATCCCTAACACCGTTAAGGGTGGTGCTGAGAGCATTACACGGCTTGGTGTGGACATGTTCAATGTTCACGCAGCGGGTGGTACTCAGATGATGCAAGCAGCTTATGAAGGCATGACGAATGCATTAGCAAGTGATGCTTCTTTATCGAAGCCATTGATCATTGCGGTCACACATTTAACAAGTACTAGTCAATTGGTGTTAAATGAACAAATTGGTTTGGAAGGCAACATACAAGACGCTGTTGTAAGATACGCCAAACTTGCTGCTTCAGCCGGACTAAGTGGTGTCGTGGCCTCTGCTCAGGAGGTACCTTCGATTGGTGAAGCATGTGGTAGAGACTTTATCACAGTAACGCCAGGTATCCGTCCAGCAGGAAGTGACATAGGAGATCAATCCAGAGTGTTAACACCTGGGGAAGCGATACGGCAGGGGAGCCACTATATTGTTGTTGGTCGACCTATCACGGCCGCTAACAATCCCCGCGTAGCAGCAGAACTAATTATTGAGGAGATGATGAAGTCGTGAGTAAATTGATTGAAATTCCTGGAATGATCGCAGGGTATTTACTAAAGATTGAAGCAGTAGCTTTAAGCCCGAAACAACCTTTCACATGGACATCAGGCATTAAATCACCGATCTATTGTGATAATCGCTTAACGATGTCATATCCTGAGATTCGTGAATATATTGCGGAATCGTTCGCAGCGGTCATTCGTGAGCAGTACCCCGATGCGGAAGTTATTGCAGGGACAGCTACAGCTGGTATCCCACATGCCGCTTGGGTAGCACAGAAGTTAAATCTTCCGATGGCCTATATTCGAGATAAGGCTAAAGGTCATGGCAAGGAGAATCAGATCGAAGGATTAATCAAGCCGAACCAGAAAGTGGTTGTCATCGAGGATTTGATCTCTACTGGGGGAAGTTCATTGAAGGCCGCCTTAGCTGTTAAGGAAGCAGGAGCACAGCCATTGGCAGTTCTTGCAATATTCAGCTATCAGCTTGACAAAGCTGTTGACGCATTTGCAGAGGCAGGTATTCCACTTCAGAGCTTGTCTAACTACGGAGCATTAATGGATGTCGCTCTTGAGCAAGGGAAGATAGAAGCAGGAGATGTAGCGGCATTGAAGGCTTGGAGAGCAGATCCCTCATCCTTTGGAGTATAAGGAATATTCATTTATATCATTTTTGTGGAACCGGCTGTGCCATCCTTCAATGGGGATGGTGCGGCCGGTTTTTTTGACGTGATAGAAAGTATAATTTTTTGGAAGATCTTTAGGTGTATTCTGCGAGAATTGCGGAAAATTGGGCTTTTTGAGAAATTAAATGTCTTTTGGGCATCTAAAGTGGGGGAAAGAGGAATAGTGGTGGATTTAGAGAACAAATTTGCAACTAACGTGGATGACTACCGCTGGATGTTGGCTGCATGCAGGTAGTCGAAGGTAGACCTATTAACAACCCAATGGAGACATCGTATGTAGTGGCATCATGAAGAGTAGAGTAACCAAGTACATTTTCTAACGGAAATAACAGACTCTATTTTGCCTGAATCGTCACTCTTGGAATTCTAACGGAAATGAGAGATCTTATTTGGTCTTTTCCTTCGGATTTGAGATGTTAATATGCATATAGAGGCCTGTATTTCCGTTAAAATTTCATTGTGATGTTTTTTCGTGGAATAAGGTCTGTGACTTCCGTTAGAAATCCACTGCCGGTGAGTAAGTGCATAAACAACACCTAAATTAGCAGAATAGGCAGGCTTGCAAGAAATAAGTGTTTAAATGGCCGTTAAAGTTGGGGTAATCGCGGAAAAGTGGTGGATTTAGAGGACAAATTTGCAACTAACTGTACGTTCTGCAGTTCAGTAAGGCTATTTTGAATATTGCGAATCGAGTTGTATGTATAGAGAGTAACTAGGTAACAATACCATCGACATCTTATTTTACTCATGATGAGAAGGAGGGAAGAGGTATGCAATGGGTATATTTCGGTAAACTTTATACAAGTAAATTTCAAGCGAGTTGTCTTGCCAAAAGATTAGAGCAGGATGGATGGATTTACGGGTATGATGATCCTTATTCTGTGGAAATATTTCGTTCTCGTAGAGGGCGTTTTGGCGTTCGATTTATTCCTTGAATAAAAAAGGCTTGACGTATAGGGTGTTAATGTTGTATATTAATTCTTGTCGCTATTTGAATAATTCAATGACGCGGGGTGGAGCAGCACGGTAGCTCGTCGGGCTCATAACCCGAAGGTCGCAGGTTCAAATCCTGCCCCCGCAACCAATTAAATTGCCATTATTCATAGTGGATTACATATTATTTAGGGCCTTTAGCTCAGTTGGTTAGAGCGGTCGGCTCATAACCGATTGGTCGGGGGTTCGAGTCCCTCAAGGCCCATTTTATCAGAAATCCTTGCTTTGTAAGGATTTTTTTGTTTGTCTTTTTAGCTATTAATGAACATTGAAATAGGGGAAACTAGACATTGGCATCTATACAATTGAACAACTCTACTTGGTTTGGTAATACTCGAAAAGACGTATTGTCCGGTATTACGGTTGCTTTAGCGCTGATTCAAGAAGCAATCGCATTCTCTATTATTGCAGGTGTGAGCCCGATGGTAGGTCTGTATGCTTCGTTCTGTATGGCTATTGTCATCTCCTTTGTAGGTGGAAGACCTGCGATGATCTCGGCAGCTACGGGAGCTATGGCATTACTTATGGTGACTCTGGTTAAAGAGCACGGGTTTGAGTATCTATTTGCAGCAACGATACTTACAGGTGTCATTCAATATGTTATGGGAAAATTGAAAGTTGGACATTTGGTCAGCTTTGTACCCCATTCGGTCATAAATGGATTCGTAAATGCATTAGCTATTCTTATTTTTATAACCCAACTGACGCAATTCAAAGGACAGAGCTGGGTGATGTATGCATTGGTTGCTCTGACACTTGCCATTATTTATATAGTCCCTCTTTTTGCTGTGTATCAAATCATTTAGGTGCTCCATAGATCGCAAACCACTGATTCTGTAACATCCACCCGTTGTTCTGCCACTTCAAATTATTCTCCACATACCCAAATCGATCAGCATGGTACAGTCCGCTTACGCCTTGGAAAGCCAGTAACTCATAGACCCCATCTCGATCGAAATCAACTGGATATAAACCGCTGAGAGGGTCTACCCACCCCTCAATAGGGGCCTTCAACGTTCCGTTCGGATGATAGATTTCATCTAAATAGGCTTTGCCTCGAGATGTGATGTCTATCGTATATACTAGTTCTGTATTGCTATTAGTCAATTGCAGTCGATAACCATCTAAATAGGTTACTTTGTATTTCCAATAGTCGTTGTACGCTTCGGAGCTGAATATAAGTTGTGTCTTGCCCTGAGTTAGGGTGTACAAATAGTCATACGTTATCGCCCCTGATCCGCCACTATCGATTGTTAGTAATAGATCTGCAATTCCATCCCCAGTGAAGTCTCCCACAAAGAGACGTGGATTATATCCTGAATTCTGATTGGGCTTGATCCGATAACGTCTTGCGGAGGCACCATCCTGAATGATAATAGAAATGTCGGTTATAAATGGACTTGTAGCATCTTGCTTAACCCCTGTGAGCCATATTTGATCGGGGACATGATCTCCGGTTACATCGACAGTGACATGATCTAGAACCATCTCTTTGTGTGTAGTCTGATCTGGCTGTCTTACATCATATTGGGGGACTTCATACATATGTTGCATCATCATATTTGCTCCTCTATATAGGTAATTACCTATAATCTATGATGGGGAGGGTAAAGATGTGATGAGCATCGGCTTGCCCAAAACGAATGTGTTATCTATGATGTGCAAATGATTAATTTTCTCTGTGAAAAAGTTATTTGTGAAATAGGTTGAAATTGTTTGGAATATATCATATAATAAGAAAGTTGAATTTAAGCAGTACCGTTATATAAATCAGCGAATTCATACCTATTATGCCGGGGTGGCGGAATTGGCAGACGCACAGGACTTAAAATCCTGCGGTAGGTGACTACTGTACCGGTTCGATCCCGGTTCTCGGCATCATGATTGAAGATTTAGATGGAAATGAGTCGGCTCCGCGTTTATGGAGTCGGCTTATTTTTTGTAATAATTATGAAGTGAAAGAGGAGATCAGGATGTTCGGTAATGATTGGGATGATCAATTACAAGCTGAAATGCTTAAGCCTTATTTTATAGAGTTGCAGCAAAAGATAACGGATGAATACGCTCATCAAACGATACTACCTCCTAAGGAGTATTTATATGAAGCGCTTAAGCTTACATCATATACTACAACCAAAGCGGTTATTTTAGGCCAGGACCCTTATCATGGTGTTGGACAAGCTCACGGACTAAGTTTCTCTGTCATGCCTGGAGTACGAATTCCACCTTCACTAAGAAATATTTACAAAGAACTAGAAGCCGATCTATCGGTGGATACCCCAAATCACGGATCGCTTGAACGTTGGGCGAAGGAAGGGGTTCTTATGCTGAATACCGTACTCACCGTACAGGAGGGACAACCTGCTTCTCATCAAGGGATCGGCTGGGAGAATTTTACGGATACGATCATACAGAAATTAAACGAACGAGATCATCCTTTGGTATTCATTCTTTGGGGAAGTCATGCACAGAAGAAGACATCGTTAATAGATATGAGTAAACATAAGGTCATTCAAAGTAGTCATCCAAGTCCGTTAGCGGCGTATCGTGGTTTTTTCGGTAGTAAACCTTTTTCTCAGACAAATGCTTTCCTGGAATATGTAGGAGCGGGGCCAATTGACTGGAGTATTCCGAATCTTTAAGTTGTATTCATGGCACGTAGGTAGAATAGTTGAACTCAAATGGGGGGAACTTAGGAGAAAATGATTGTGAGGTGAGACAATAATGCATATTCAAACGGATGAGTACACCATTGCTCCATTAAATGAGAACGATCAAACGTTACAAGCGATTAAACAAACAGAAGCGCTTCTATATGATCTCACAGGTAAAGAAGTTACATTAATTGCTTATGAGAAGCGACAAGAATAGCTTGGAATTCGTTATTGGGTTGGACAATCCGTCATCGTAGCGGCCTCCTACACAAGTTTTTATCAAGCACTAGTTATGGTTTCGAGCCTTCAATTCCGCTTCTATGAGTGGGGTTGAAGGTTTTTTTGGACAATTGCTGTGTTCCCATAGCAACAATTTTAATAATATGGTATATTTCGAAGTCACATAGAAGCTTTTTTACATGAGGGGAGTACATAGCTTGAAGAAAACAAAAAAATCTATTGTTCGTCTTATTTTTGCAGTAGTAGTCATGTTAGGGTTGTATTATTTCGATATTATTGATTTATCCGAGAAGAAAATAGTTGTTGAAGTTACTACAGATGCAGACTATTACTTGGAGTTTCCAATAGATCGTTACCCAGAGACAGGAGCCCATATCAAGGATGCTATACAATCTGGATATCCAGCTATATGCACCATTGACCGAGCGGGAGCAGAGAGTAATCGCGCTGACTCATTAAGGGGAATCCCCACAAAGAAAGGATTCGACCGAGACGAGTGGCCTATGGCCATGTGTAAGGAAGGTGGAGCTGGTGCTGATATTGAATATATATCTCCGAGTGATAACAGAGGTGCGGGTAGTTGGGTAGGCAACCAACTTGAGGGTTATCCGAATGGAAGTCGAGTGGAATTCACATTTCCTTAAGTAATTTTGAAATTTAGGTGTTAAAAATGGTCTTGTATTCACGACGTCGGTTCCCTTAGATAGCTTCTATCTTAGGGGCACCGAGTGTCGAATGGCAAAATATATATTTTAAAATGTTGCTTTTATTGTGGCTAGATATTGTTGTAATGGATTCATATGGTGTTGATCATGCCATATGAAATCTTTAAGATATTGCAGAATGTTAAAGATATTGCCATCTCCATCTATATAATCCTGTTCGATCTCCTCTTCTGACAATGATTCAATTTTCCCAATAATCTTCTTGCGAAAAGATATGGCTTGTTCAATTAATTCATTTGTTGTTATCGTACTCCCGTATGTAATTGCCCTGTTGTTAAAATCATCATAATTCAAGTGTTTAAGAGTTACTTGTTTACCAGATGCAATCTTGTCAATGGCCTCTTCGTAAAAGTACTCATCCCATAACATGATATGACTGATAATGGATCGAATAGTCCACTTTCCTTGTTCAATACTTGAATCCCAAACCTCTTCATTTAATTCCTTCAAATTACTGGTGAATACAATCCATTCTTCGAATGATTTGATTAAATCTTTCATCTCAATTGACATCGTTTAGTCACTCCTTTAAATTAATCTGAAGATTTCATTTTGTATCCTGTGAGTGAATCTAATGATGCTTTACTATTACCTAATGATTTCTGTGGGGATGGTGGCGTATCTGTGCGCGTTCTGCGTATAAGTTCTCCGAGCATGGCATTGTTAGCTTCTAGTAATTCAATCATCATTGCGAATGCTAAAAATAATATACCCGAGACAATGCCACTAATCCACCACGATAAAGCTACTACAAATCGGAATCCGTTATCTATCCCGAAAATGAACCCAAGTATGATACCTCCAACGATTGAAATTAGTCCGAGAATATGAAGTGTTTTTGCCAGTTAGAATTCCTCCAGGATGATTACAAGAATAATGTAATCAACTCTATTTATAATAAGAGTATAGAACATGAGTTCTATTTATTCAAGTGTTTTACTTAAAGTGGATGTAAATAGTTCAATCTCAAATTTAACAATACACTTTGCTAGATTTAATCCTACCATCACATTTCATAGTTAGAATGAACCTTATGATGTTGTCCAATTTCAGATAATTAAGAGACAGCCACGAGGGGGATATCAGCAAAGTGAAAAAGTATTTACGTCAAATGAATGTAGCAGTTATTGTAGTTCTTCTTATTTCGTTATTCCAACCTGGAGCATTTGTTCATGCATCCATATCTGATCTGCCTTTAACGGACTATGGTTCCGTTATTGATGTTCGTAAGACAGAGCTTGCACCTGGAGCGATGTATACGTGGATGGATTTTCAGAATGATCGTGGTTTACAGAAAATACATACAGTTGAGTTCGATCCGCACAATCCAAATCTAGAGTTGCGGGCCGGTACGAAGGATGGCAAAGTTTACGGTATGAAAAGTGTAACGGATATGGCAGCTTATACAGACTCGCCTGGAAGTCGTGTTATCGCCGGGATTAACGGTGATTTCTATGAGATCTCGGGCTTTGCTACGGGGGTTCCTAACGGTCTGTTTGTGGATGATGGAGTGATATTGAACAGTTCTATTTCAGCTTTTACTTTCGGATTAAAAGCCGATGGTAGTTCGATTTATGGTGTGCCGAAGCTGAGCAAAACGGTGACTATTAACGGAAAGACTACCAATTTAACTAGTATCAACCGTTATCGGAATACGGATGAGCTCGTTCTGTACACGGCAGATTATAGTACGTCTACTAATTCGACCGATAAGGGCGATGAGGTTGTACTGGATATCCTCGAAGGTGAAGTGAAGAGTGGGCAGACTGTCAAAATGAAAGTGTCCGAGATTCGCAACAATCAGGGGAATGCGCCGCTTGTTAAGGGTAAAGTCGTACTCTCTGCGAATGGGGCATCACGTGCTGTGTTGCAGGGGGTATCGGTCGGGGATACGGTTACTGCGACCTTTACGCTTGATGGGGAATGGAATGATGTACGGGTTGCGATTGGCGGAGCGGGACCACTTGTAAAGGATGGAGTGGTTCAACAAGGCGTTGGACCTTTAGGGATACATCCACGCACGGCGATTGGCACTAAAGCGGACGGTAGCATCGTTCTGATCGAAATTGATGGAAGATCACCTGGTTTCAGTGAGGGTGTTGATACAGACGAGCTAGGCAATATTCTGAAGGATATGGACATTGTTAACGCCATGAACCTCGATGGTGGTGGGTCTTCCACTTTCGTAGCAAAAATGCCAGGAACAACAGGTGTGAAAATGATGAATCAGGGATCGGATGGGTACGAACGGAAAACAGGCAACAGCTTGCTGCTCGTCAACACAGCGCCAGAGAAGTCTGTAGTTTCTAAGCTAGTGGTACAGCCGAATGCGGAACGTATTTTGCAAGGATCAAACTATACATTCAAGGCAGCAGGGGTAGATGAGAATGGTCATCCAGCTTCGTATCCTGGAACATTGGATTGGCAGGTGGATCTGAATCTTGGAAGCATGGATACAAACGGAGTCTTCACTGCAGGAACGTCTGCAGGGACAGGAAATGTTACTGTTGTTGCCGGTGCGGTTCATGGTAGCGGTGCAATTGAAGTAGTGGAACAACTGACAGAACTTAAGTTTCCTGATGAGATCAAAACGTATTCTTCAGGCGCTACTGCACAACTGACGGTGAAGGCACTTCGAAGTGGACAGGTCATTCAGGCTGATAACGATAGTTTTGAGTGGCGAGTCGAAGGTGAGATCGGAACTGTGGACAATAATGGCTTTTTTCAGGCGACAAGCGAAAATGGGGAAATGGGCAAGATTTTTGCTAAGTACGGCAATGTGGAAACCTCTTTTGAGGTGAATGTGGGCTTACTTCCAGTAATTCTGGAGGATTTTGAAAATGGAATTGGTAAATATACAGCGACAAGCGCAGCTGCTAATAGTGTCTCGCTTACGGAAGTGACGGATCAGGACTTTGTTCGTAGTGGGGATAAATCCTTGAAGTTGGAATATGACTTCACTAATAAAACCGGTACATCTGGAGCATATGTATCCGCTAGCTCGATAAATAATCGTATCCAGATACCTGGATATCCTGAAAAGATAAGTATGTGGATTTATGGGGATGGCAAAAAGCACTGGCTACGTGGACAGATTCGTGATGGTACTAATGCGGCAGTGGCTGTAGATTTTACAAATGCCAGTGATGGTGTGGACTGGACGGGGTGGAAATATGTCGAAGTATCCGTTCCAAAGGGAAAAGCAACACCTCTGACGATGGATATGCCCGTTCGGTATATGGAGACGAGTAATCTCAATAAAAGTGCAGGTGCGATCTACGTCGATGATATTCGTGCCGTATATGGTCCATTAGATGAGGATATAACACCTCCAGTCATGAAGAATGCTTATCCTGCGGCGAACGAGATTATCAAAACGGCAACACCGACAATTTCGGTTAACGGAGAAGATGCTGGATACGATCCGGTTGTTCACCCAGGTACCACTCTAATTGATCCGGCGAAAATACGCGTGTATATAGACGATCAATTAGTAGAGCATGGATTTTATCCTCCAAAGGGACAGATTACTTATATACCTAAGGTTCCCCTAGCAGAAGGGCGCCATAAGATGAAAGTTGCGATTAGGGACATGAGTGGTAATCAGACTATAAAAGAATCGTATTTTGTAGTGAATTTAGGATCACCTTTCTATGTATATACGACACCGGAAGTACTGTATGTCGGTAATACGTATACATTAGATATTACTGCGGAGAAGGCAAGCAAGCTGAAGGAAGGACATATCACCTTTACGTTTAATCCAGATGCAGTGGTAGACCTGAAAGTGACTCGTGGCAGTAAGATAGCGGAACAGCAATTGAAATCGGTCATTAATTCTGCTGTGGGAACGGTTCGCCTGAACCTGAGTGATATCAATAAATCTAACTTAGATGACGTGGATATGATCGGTCAAATTCAATATACGGTCCGTAATGATTATGTTGGTCCTTATACGTTGGAACAGGCGGCAGGAGACATAACTAAGACGTTCGTGATTGAGAACTCATCTGGTTCTGTAACTTCAACAGAAGGGACTGGAGTGCCGATTAGCTTCATAGGGGCTCCTGCGGAATCTATTGTACAAACACAGTTAGCACTCTCCTGGAATCATTATGATATAGCCAAGGGCTTAGAAGCTTCCTTTACTGTAAAGGAGAGTCTTGGTGGGGGTGCTATAGAAAATGCGAAGTTGTTGATTGATGGAATTGAGGCAGGGGCTACTTCCAGTTCGAACGGAATGTTAACAACTGGAGCTGCGACTTCGTCAGAAGGAACATTCAAGATCCAAGCGGTGAAGGGCAATAGCTATAGTCCTGTCATGACGTTCAAGGTTGCTCCTTATGACGGTACTGCCGAACCTCGTAATACTAATGTTACGATGGGATTGGATGCAGCAACATCTCGTCAGTTCACATGGCAAACAGAGCCATTAACGACAGATACAATGGTTGAACTCGTTAATAAATCAGAATTCACTAGTTTTCAAGACACGAATGTGCTGAGAATTTCCGGAGGAAGTTCGATCTATAACACGAACAATGATGGAACGATGCGAGTCCATAAAGTGGAAGCAGTCGGTCTCACTCCTGGAACTGAATATGTATACCGTGTAGGTGATGGGAAGACGAACGTTAGTGAGCAGGGATCGTTTGTTACGAGTGGGGATCAGAATAACTCTACGAAGTTTCTTTTCATCGGTGATTCTCAGGCAGATTCCAAGGCAGGGTTTGCTCTATGGGGAAAAACGATTCAAGCGGCCTTTGATTATATGCCGGATGCAGAAATGCTCGTACATGCAGGGGATATGGTAGACAAAGGGTTCGAGCAAGAACAGTGGAACTGGTGGTTCGATGCTGGGAAGAAACAGTTGATGAACACAACGCTTGTCCCGATTATAGGGAACCATGAAGTGATGGGTACGAATGGCGACGGTGATTATTTGGCGCAATTCAATAACCCACAGAATGGTGCTGCAAGTGTGAAAGGGAGCAACTATTCCTTTGATATGAATGATACCCACTTTGTTGTCATGAATACAGAGCATTCTGGTAGCCGGTTTGCTGATCAGACACAGTGGCTAGAGCAGGATCTTTCGTCTACTGATAAGAAATGGAAGGTCGTATTCTTCCACCAGGGACCTTATGGTAGCATCTACTCGAATGAGAAAGTGCAGTCAGCTTGGGTGCCAGTGTTCGATAAGTATAACGTTGATCTTGTTATGAACGGTCATGACCATATTTACTTGCGAACCTTTCCGATGAAGGGCGGCAAGCAAGTAGCTGAAGGAGAAGGGACGAGATATGTGATCGGAGGTTCCTCTGGTCCTAAGTTCTATGCACTAACTCCTCGGGTATGGCAGGAGAAAATATATGATGAAGATGAGCAAATCTACACTGCGGTTGAGATTGAAGAAAATGAGTTATCGGTCATCGCAAGAACACTCGATGGCACGGAAATAGATCGGTTGGTGATCGGTAAATATGTACCGGATTCTATCACACTAGATCATACCGAGGTAGAACTTGAGCCAGGTCAAAGTATTCAGTTACAAGCTCAGATAGACTCGAGCATTGCTAATAGTACAAAGGTGAATTGGTCAGTCCTTAGTGATGCGGCAGAAGTTGCAGTTACCGTGGATAAGAACGGGTTGGTAACGGCCGTGAAGCCTGGTACTGCTAAAGTAAGAGCAACAATCGAAGGTTATCCGAATATGTATGCGGAAAGTACGATTACAGTAGACCTCCTACAATCCATTTTGTTGCAAGGAACAAGACAGCTAAAACCGGATGAAGTTGACCAAACGGTAACTGAAGCTGTATACGCATCGGGCAAACGGGTTGCCATCGTTGATGGGCTTCATTATTCTAGTTCGAATGAGGATGTTGCTACGATCAATGGACAGGGATTAATTCAAGCTCGGATGGAAGGATCAACAGTTATATCCGTAACTTACAGAGCACTTTCCGCCGATTACAATCTTATCGTCACGAATGACGAGACTCCTGTTCTAATAGATATAGCGATGAATGGACCAGACTCGTTGGAACAAGGAAGTAAAGGAATAGTTGTCACACAAGCGGTCTACAGTGACGGAAGTATGCAGGATTTGTTCGAAGGTGTTGTATATGACACCTCTGATCATATAATAGCTGTGGTCAATGGGGCTGGTGAGATTAGTGCGCTTAGTCCAGGAAATACTACCATTCATGCGATTTACAATGGATTAAGTACTAAATATTCATTGACTGTAACCGATGGCACGTCGGAACCGACACCGACACCGACACCAAACCCGGAACCAACACCTGGACCAATGACGTCGCCGTCACCTTCGCCAGGAGCTATAGTTAAACCGGGTGTTATGAAGATAACAGCAGCGCAGTTATCCGCAAAACCGAATGCCCAAGGTGAGGTTATTGTTTCTGTTGATGAAGCCCTTACTGAACTGATTATGCAGGGGAATGTTGTTGAACTACTTGGTGGTGCTTCGCTAAGAGTTAATACGACTGATCTGTCCGTTACGATCCCCGCCAAAGTGCTGGCTGAAATAAGTGGTTTGGTACCTGCTGGTGCCGCTGCCAACAGTACGATCTCGCTCCGATTGGATTTAATATCTAGCGACATGACATCGGAACTGATAGATCGTGCAAGCAGAGCTACGGGAGCGAAATTGAAGGCATTCAGTGATCTAAGGGATTGGTCGCTTAGCATCACGACAGAACAAGGAGAGAATTTCACGTTAAGACAGTTCGCAGAGCCAATTACGATTTCTTATCATATAGCTTCGAATGCGGATAGAAGTTTACTCGGCATATATTATATTAATGATGCTGGAAAGTTAGAATATATGAAGGGCGAATGGTTGGATGGTAAACTATTTGCACCGATCAGTCATTTCAGTAAATTCATTGTTTTAGAATATGACAAAGCATTTAGTGATCTGTTGCCGACTCATTGGGCATACAGTGCCGTGCAACAATTGGCGGCGAAACAACTTGTGCAAGGCATATCAGCGGATCAGTTTGATCCAAACCGAGCGGTTACGCGTGCAGAGTTCACCGCTATGCTGGTGCGCACACTCGGGCTGAGTGGTCAATCGGCAAATGTGTTTACAGATGTAGCATCTGACAAATGGTATGCGGAAGCCGTTGGCTTGGCAAGAGAAGCTGGCATTGTTAACGGTCAGACATCTTCACAATTTGAGCCAGATGCAAAAGTTTCACGTCAGGAGATGGCAGCTATGCTTGTTCGTGCTTATGGCTACGAAATGAGTAGTCCATCGACAGTGAGTAAGAAGGCTACAGCATTTACCGACATTGACGCTACTCCGCAGTGGGCTCAAGAGGCTGCTAGCGAGGCTAATGGACTTGGACTCATGCAAGGCCGTGCGGAAGGACGGTTTGAACCGAAACAAAACGGCACTCGCGCCGAAAGCGCGCAGATGATCATCAACCTGTTGAGTGTGATGAAGAAATAAAATAATGAGGTAACAGACCGCTATCTTTGGATGGCGGTCTGTTTTTTTGTGTTTTAAGTTTAAGGGGATGACCGTCATGTCCCAAGTAGTTGTACTAGGTTTATTGGATACCGTAGATGAAGGTGTTGTATAGTATGATAGAAAGTGCATTGTTTGAATAGAGCCTCTTAACCGGTGCTATTCATGTCTGTATAGAAATGCGATAATCGAGTAAAGACTATTATTTGGAGGCTGTACAATGGAAACTGAGGAAGAGCAGAGTGAACAAGTAATACCGGTAGAAGATGATGAAGGTAATTTCAAACTGTTGGTTGCAGAGAAAATACTTTATATTAAAGCCGAAGTTGAAGATGATCTTGATAGTGATGCGATATTCTATTACGAGGATGGCAAGAAATATAAAGGTGTCCACACCGAAAAAGCGGTAGCACAATTTAATGAATGGATTAAAAGTGAAGAAAACAAGAGTTAACATTTCGAGCGATCGGAAAGGGAGAGAAATATAAAATATTAAGAATGATTTAGAGAAGAGCATCCTCGCGGGTGTTTTTTCTTTTGACTTCATAATTTATAGATTAGGGGCATGGCTTTCTTGATTATTTAAGGTACTAAGTATGAGGGTATACAAATGGATGTCCTGGATAGATCCAGAACCTCCATCTTATCAAACACTAAGGTATTATCCATTCAAAAAAGGGCTTAGAGCTTCTATCTGCTTTTGTTTATACAATTCAAGCGTTCTATCAAAGTCGTTCATCATATCTTTATAGCACTGAGTATAATAGCAGAGCAACCTTTCGTGAGGTTCAAATCCTGATAAAATACCACCCAATTCTGATTCTCGTGAATATTCAAATTTTGCAAATTCTAAGGATAGATCATGACAAATTTTTTCCTTATCCTCATAGGCTATATGTGAGAAAAAATGCATTAAGTTTTACCTCCTCTCAAGAATAATAAAAAACTCAACATTTTCTCTATTCGACACAAGAGGACGAAATACCTATCGAAAGGAGAATGAACATGGATGAAAGTATTAGAAGGCTCTACCAGTTTAGATGCTGGTAGAGCCTTCTTTAACGTTAAACTTGAATCTTTGCTAGCACTTGTTTATTCTGATCGGTGTGTGTCGTCGTTATCTTCAACAGCTTTACCTACTTTATTGCCTAACGTTGCACCTGCGATGCCACCTACGATGGTTCCAATAGGACCCAAAGCGGAACCCATGACAGCGCCCACAGCACCACCACCCACGGTTCCTACAGTATTTCCAGTGCCAACGCCATCATCATTGTTCGTAGAGCGATCAGAACTATTGTTTCGATTACGTGCATTGTTTTTAGTCATCTAATCTCACTCCTCCTTTTTATGAACGCTGCTACTTATAGCGCAGTCCCAAAACATATCCTGCCCTAACTCGTTTGAAAGGATTCTAACGGGTGAGGCTGTTCCTCGAAGATGGAAGGCTCAAAATTAACAATAATCGAAGAGAACGAGCGATTAAGCCTTTTGCCATCGGTCGTAAAAACTGGATTTTCGCGAATACACCTCGTGGTGAAAAAGCTAGTGCTACCATATATAGCGTGTTTAAATCATAGTACAGCATAGATGAGTCCTCATTTTGTTGAACAGGTGGGGGCTATTTGACGCTTACGATTTTTTTGTTGGTTTCTTACTATTTTTATAGCGGCAATGAGCCTTTGTATGATCGTGGCTAATTGTGTGCGAGTTGCTGTATTGGCGATGACCCCTGGTTCACGCAGCGAAACTTAATGATATAGTTAAACACATAATTTAATAACTGATTGTACCTATGGAGGCTTGTATGAAGTATAAGATCAGTGAAATATCTGCACTACTTAACGTGACCACTAATACAATAAGAAGATATGAAAAAATGGGCTACATCACTTCGAGGAGGTCAGAAACGAGCAATTACCGATATTTCACCGAAGACGACATCACCATATTTATGAAGATCAGAAGAGATTGCGTTGCTCTTTCCTATGTGCTTTATCAAAGAGGTGACAAAATCTTAACTGAACCCAACAGAGTGACGGCCATAAATAATTATTTATATCTGTCACCGGAAGTACAGCGAATCTACTTGATCCGGAAAGAGGATATAGAGAACGACAATATCGTCCTAAATGCCGGCTGGACTATGAAAATGAAGGATGTAAAAAAATATAATATTAAAGAAAATGAATATACGGAAAGATATGAAAAACGGAAATCACTGTTTAGTGTGGCGAAGCTTCCGCTCCAGACGGACAAAACCAATGGGTGGTTGGATATACTGAAAGAACCAATTCGGTATATGCAGGAGCATAACCTAAAAATTGAGGGTGATATTATTGGAGTTGTCATATCCAACGCGTTGGAAGAAGACAGAGAAATGCAGTATATTTTGGTGGGTATACCCGTAACGGAATATTTATAAGCGCTTTATTGACTCTGGCACTGTGTCACCCTTTATATTTAAATTCATGTAAATAAATGAATTTAAATTGAAGGGGAATTGACACACATGCATAGGAAGGCGAAACGGTATGTTAGGAAGGACCTAATCCCATTAGGCAGGTCAAGGAAAGCTCTAAGAAAAATACTGAAAGTTATTATAATTTTTACTGTAGCATTCGGAAATTTTGGCGGAATCCAAACCGGCTAGTGTAGATAATACGCATACCAATATCTGGGGCGGGGCAAGTGACAATGGGGAGTCACCGGATACAAGGTATACGTAGACTCGCAATTGTTGGCAACGGTAACGGAGAGTGTATACAACCTAACGGGGTTGACTGCAGGAACCAGCTTATAAGGTTTATCAAGGAACTACACTGCTGACAACTGTGACTAGTTCGGTTTACACTTACAATGTGACCGGCTTATCGGCAGGAACAAGTTATACATTCACCGTACAGACGGGAGATGCGGCAGGCAACTGGTCGACCAGCGGACCGAGCGTGGCGGTAATTACAGTGAAGAATAGTCTATGCGAGGCCACTGAAAAACTTGTGATTTTAACTTGCTACAGTGTATGTAAATTGAAAAAGGCGACTTTTCATTCAGAAGTGATGAATGAAAAGTCGCCTTTAGTGCGCTTGGCAGCACGCCGACTAAGGAGTGAATAGTTATGATCGGGACCCGTAGGGCATTACTTAAACATCATTTAGGGGCTACGCAATCAGTCATAGCCACTAGGCATCTTTAATCCTAGACGAAGCACTATCTGGCGATTGATACTTGCACGAGCTACTATGCGTTTTTTGAGACTGGGTTTCCGCATTCCGATTTTCATAATATGGTCCCTAACGACTCAATTGTATTTACTCTAATAGTTTTTTCTTTTGTTCGCGGAACTCTTCGTCGGTTAGGAGGTTCTGCTCTTTAAGTTTCCCTAATCTTTCTAACTGGGACAATACGTCGTTGTTGGTTGGAGCCACTTGATTGGGTTCAGGCGTCTTGGCTGAGATAACTTTATTTCTGATAAAGTCAGAGATAACTTGAGCGTGTTTATTATCCATATTGTCTATGACTGCTGTATTTCCAGATCCAAGAATCGTGATTTCTCCTAATTTTAGAAATGACTTCTTTTCGAACTGAATCGAAGTGATCTTGTCGTAAGGGAAGTCCTCTATTTTAGAATTAAATAAAATTTTGAACATAAGGATTACCCGTTTGTCTGTCGCTATAATAAGACCAAATATCTTGCTGTATCTTCCTTTCGCTATTGCTTCTATGCGTTCGCCTTCAGTTAAAATACTCGGAAGTTCTTTGATTTCTTTATTTTTTAGAAAGTTGATTCCGCCATCAATTGCTTGTAACTGATTAAATATCTCTTCTAGGTTAGGCATAGTATCACTCCTGATAGTCCTCATCGGTTGAGGTATTCGCTACTAAAATATGACTTGAATACAGTCTATCAAAACTAGGTAAATATATCCATGTAACTATGAGAATATTTGATAAACACTCGAATAAGGAATGAATGTTCGTATATGATACAAGCGAATGTACTTATAGGGAGAGGGTGTCATGTCAGCTAAATATATCGGTCAAATAGTCGAGATTATCTATATGTACCAGTCAGGAAAGATTACACAAAGTCGCATTGAGGTAAACTCAATCCGTAACGAATTGATTAAAGCGACCGATCTCAGGATTGGATCACCACGGGCATTTCGCACGGACAATGTACTGACATGGCAACACATTAAAATATCTTAGGGGTGGGGAAATGCTTGAGGATCTAGAGCGTAAGATATTGTGGAAACTTTCTAATTTTTATTCGATGCATAAAATATTTCCTTCTATCAAGAAAAACAGAATACTGGAGTAGTTATTAATGTGACACTGGATTCCGATTGTGGTTATTATAGAAGGAAGTTAACTGAAGCTTAATGATCCTTTCATTATTAAATACCCCGCTAACCTTAATTGGTCGGAGGGGTATTTTTTTAGCTGTTTTGGGGCTATCGTACGAGAACACTCTTAAAATTTGGTGGTTGTTCACCAACATCTAACCAACCTATAAAAACAGAAAAACCCTTGATACACAAGGGTTTTCAGTGATGATCTGTACTGGATTCGAACCAGTGACCCCTACCCTGTCAAGATAGTGCTCTCCCGCTGAGCTAACAGATCGAAATGGTATTATATTATGTCAGACACAATGAATATCATACCAGTTGCGGGAGTAGGTGTCAATATCATATTATGAGAGGTTCGTAGTATGAAGTTGAAGAGATGCATCTTATGTAATGAGCCATTGCTCAGTATATGTTTCATTCATCATCCCATTTACGAGAGTAGCCCTTCTTGGTGACATAGTAGAAAGAGTAGATAAGGACGATGGTCATCACGACCACAGCAGTAATGGTAACTCCCATACCCATGAAGATATCCGACTCCTTTCGTGTTAGAATAGGTCTTGCTAATTAATCAAACTATACAACAATTTATTTTTTTTGTATAATAATTCGATTAGAAAAGGATTATGAGATATACGATCAGAGAGAGAGGTAATGAAATGGCTGCTGAAATTATTCATGTGAACACAGAGGAACAATTACAGTACGGAATGGATATTCGAACAAAGGTATTTGTGGAAGAGCAGCAGGTACCACTTGAGCTTGAAATGGATGAATATGATGCGATTAGTCCTAATGTGCATCACTTGTTAATACAAGATGATGAAGAATATGTGGCCACGGGTCGAATTATTTATTACGACGATGATACAGCGAAAATGCAACGGATTGCGGTTATAAAGGAATATCGTTCAAAGGGATTCGGTCGCGTGTTGATGATCGCGATGGAAAAGTTGGCGGTGGAGCTAGGATTGCAATATGCGGTACTGGATGCTCAATGCCAAGCGGAGTCTTTTTATGCTAAGCAGGGATATGAAGTAATCTCAAAGGAACCTTTCGATGATGCCGGAATTTTACATGTTCGTATGAAGAAGAAGTTATAGTTCCAACCTGCATCAAACCATCACCTATTGGGAAGCCTAGACGATAGCCCTGAACATCATTAGAAAATCAATTAAAAGGAGCGATCGCTATGGAAACATCAGGCCGTGAACAATTTGTTGCTGTGCAGAAGAACGGGGATGGGGATCTAACGGCATTTCAGACTTCATCAGGTCGTGTGTTGGCTTATGAACAAGCGCTGCAGGAAGTGAATGCAGGGACGATTGCTGGCGTTAATATATTTAAAGGGAAAGATGGAGGATTGTACATTCGTGGAGATGCGGATGGAGATCCATCTAATAACTTAGATCAGTTACCTATTTTTGAATAATGCAAGACTGAAAGAGCCAGCTGTAGACTCCCGCAATGGAGCCGCAGCTGGCTTTCTTTTATTTAAAACTCATAAATCAGATTCTGCTCTAAGAAGGTCATGCTACCTGTCTCATTAAGAAAGTGATCCTTCTCATCACTGTAATGCATTAGGTAGATTCTTTGTTGAATATCTTCAGATAGAGTTAGAAGCTCTTGAAGGGTTGTGTGAACCTCTCCAGGACCTTGCAATTGGCACTCATGAAGGATCGTCTTGCATCCGCGTGTTTGAACGAGGCGGCGAAGTAGTGAAGGGTCAAACGTCATGTCAGCGCTGTAAAAGATGCTTTCATTAATATATATAGAGTAACTTGATTTGCCTGGAATATGTTTCGTTGGAATTAATTCTACTATCATATGTTCGGTTATGTAATGAGGTTTCAGCGGCTGAAGCGGCCGTACGTCAAAGATGTCCTCTAATCTGGTGATTTCCCCGGCTTGATAACATCCACCTTTTAAAGTGTTCTCCCATAATGGTTCAACGAGATCATCTGAGATATAAAGAATCATCTTGCGCTTGTATATGTACTTCATTTGGAAAGCTAATTCTTCGAGTCCACCTACGTGATCTGCGTGAATATGGGTGATGAGTACCGCATCTATTTCATTAAAAGCTTTGCCCAAGTTGTGAAGTGCAAGTGGTGCTGTTATGCCACAATCAATGAGAAGAGTGAACTGTTCATCATAGAGTAAGGCATTGTTATTGTAATAGCTTTTGGCAAAAGCATTTCCAGTTCCGAGCATTTCTAATTGTAAACTCAAGATGATTACCTCCTTTTCTTGTCAGGTATCATTAATATAGCATTCATTAGGTAGTGGCGACAGCAATAATTTTCATAGAGGATGTACAAAAAGTTATAGTTCAGCGTTCCCATTAGGTGGAATTCCCATACAATAAGGTATGGTTATACATCTGGAATGGGGTGTGATGATGGTTAAATCTATAAGTAAGAAACCAGTTCAACCTAAAGGCGAAAAGGTAGTAAAAGAAATGAAACTTGTTACATCTCAAGTATGTGAAGTTTGTAAGACACCTTGTGCGGATGGAATAAGGTATAGAGAAAGAATGAGGATACCTGGCGCATTAGGGAACGGTATTCCTTGTATTCTAACCAAATGGAGTAAATAAATAGTAATGAACATGAATGCTACGAAAAACCTGCAGAAATCAGTTCTGTAGGTTTTATTTAGGCGATACCCTCTTTTGACCGCAACTTGCACATAAATGTTGTGTATATATGTATAGCATCATGAATGGAATAGGTTGGAGGGGGCGTTTTATTATGAGATGGAAAAAAATAATAGTGAGTACAATTGTCATGTCCCTCATGGGGGGGTCCTTGATGTTTGCCGATCCAGTCAACGAGAAGATTCGCTTTTGGGTAAATGGGCAGGAAGTTCAAGATGGTGGTTTTGTTTTAGAGGGGCGGACGTATGTGCCTATTCGGTCGTTTGACGGCCATGTGAGCTGGGACTTTAATAATAATCAGCTTAAAGTGATTAAGCCTAATGTGCATATCTTTCTATTTAAAGGAGATACGGTATTCGGCAACGTAAATAAAGGTAAACTGAAGTTTAACGTATTTAGTCAAGTGGATAATTTAACCGAGACTATCAAATCAGTGAAGGTGGCCATAACGGACCCCTCTGGTAACACTAAGGATATTCAATCGCAGGATCTAAATAGTGATCAGAAGGATAACTTTTGGTTTCGAACAGATGATTTTACATATGATTTCAAGAATGCAGGGAAGTACACTATCGGATTCTATCTTAAATACTCTGAAGATTCAGAATATGAACTGGTCTCACAAAAAGTCATTACAGCCTTAAATTAATAATTAAACTTGCGATATGTGACAGGTGAAATTGACCTGAAATGTCTTCCATGGTACGATACCAAAGTATAAAAATTCTAACTTGAAGTGAGGTGTTAAAATGAGCGATCACAAACATGAACACGACGAAAATTGTAATCATGATCACGAGCATGATGAGGATGAGTTGGTCCTTACGTTGACGGATGAGAATGGTACGGACGTGGAGATGGTTCTTGTAGAGACTTTCGACGTTGGTGAGAAGGTCTATGCTCTGTTACTCGAACGTGAGAACCCTGAAGCAGACGGCATTATCCTTCGCATGGAAGAAGAGGACGAGGAAATGGTTCTTTATAACATCGAGGATGAAGAAGAGTGGAACGCTGTAGAAGCCGTTTATAATGTGCTTGTTGCACAGCAAGAATAGATGACATTCTGTCCTTACATAAAGAAGCTCCGTACCGACTAGGTACAGAGCTTTTTTTGTGTTATTGATATTCAAAGTTTGGATTATGTTTAAAATTTAGAAAATGGCATCCGTCTCAACGATAACCTTGATATTGTGAATATAGCGGTCTTCAGGTCCTTTAACAGGCAAGCCTACTTCGATATGATCTATAATATAATCGATATTATCTTGGGAAATGACTTCACCTGGAAGTAGAATAGGAATCCCTGGTGGGTAGACATATATAAATTCGGCAATAATTCGGTCAGCAGACTCTTTAAATGGAATAACCTCGGTATCTCCATAGAACGCTTCTCTCGGATTGATGGAGAGTAGCGGGATTTCCGGAATTTTGATAACCAACTCATAAGCTTGGTTCTCCACGTAATAGGTGTCTGAGAGCTCACGTAAGGCGGATAGGAGGATCTCAATGGTATCTTCTTTATCCCCTGGCGTAACGAGACAAAGGATATTATACATATCGCTTAATTCAACCTCAAGATTATACTGCTCGCGTAGCCAATTCTCTGTTTCATATCCCGTAATTCCAAGATGACGTACATGAATCGTTAGTTTGGTAGGATCGAGATCATGCGTAGCTTCGCCACCAAGAATCTCTTTGCCGAAGCAATACAGACCATCGATCATGTTGATTTCATTTCGCGCATATTGTGCAAGTTCGATGGCTTTCTGTGCTATGGCATGTCCATTTAGAGCTAAATTACGTCTGGATGTATCTAGCGAAGATAGCAGAATATAAGATGTTGAAGTTGTTGTCAACATACTAAATATGGTTTGCGCACGCTGTGGATTTATTAACCCGTTCTTCACATTCAGATTTAGAACGGAGCTCTGAGTCATAGAACCACCTAGTTTATGAACACTAGTGGCAGACATATCGGCCCCAGCTTCCATAGCTGATGTAGGAAGATCTTCATGGAAATGAATCAATACACCGTGAGCTTCATCGACTAGCACAGGAACATTGCGACTGTGAGCCAGCTCGACAATCTCCTTTAAGTCTGCACATAATCCGAAATAGGTTGGGTTGATAACTAAGACCGCTTTCGCATCAGGGTGTCGGTCAAGCGCTCTTTTAACAGAGGATGTTGTAATTCCATGATCAATCCCTAAATTCTCATCTCGAGCAGGGGAGACGAATACTGGTTTAGCCCCGGAAAAAACAATGGCTGACATGATAGATTTATGAATGTTTCTGGGAATGATAATCTTATCACCTGGCGAACAGGTGGATAGAATCATTGTCATAATAGCACCGCTTGTACCTTGTACACTAAAATAGGTATAATCAGCTCCAAAGGCATCAGCTGCCAATGCTTGCGCTTCTTCAATGACACCAGTTGGCTGATGTAAATCATCGAGCGGAGCAATATTGATTAAGTCTATGGAAAGGGCATTATCCCCAATGAATTGACGAAATTCTTCATCTGATCCTCGACCCTTTTTGTGACCAGGTATATGGAATTGTACGGGGTTAGTAGCAGCATGGTTTTTCAGTGCTGTAAAAAGCGGTGTTTTACTGTGATCCATGGAAATTTCACACCCTTTCTTAAATAAAATACAAGGATGAGTATAACAAATCGGGGGGGGAATGCAAGCTTTTGTTCAATGGAGTAACATTATGTATAGAAGATACTATTTAGGGTGAAGGGAGTTACGATGACAGAGATTACTACGCCAGCTTCAAAGAGAGCTGCAAATAATCAATTGAGGTCTCCTTTTTTCGTGGAGCTGATGATCATTATATTTCTAGTTGAGTTTCTAAAGGGCTCCCTACTTGTAACACTCTTGCCCATATATATGAAGAACTCTCTAGGGTTAACGGCTTGGACTGTGGGTGTAGCGTTCTCCTTGCAATATGTTGGTGATAATCTCTTTAGAAGTCCTTTTGGTTGGTTAGCAGAACGATTAGGATACCGAAAGACGATGTCAGGAGCGCTACTGATGACCGTTATTGCGGTGGTGATCATTGCCTTCACCTCTACCCCGGTGTGGATCGCTATAGCATGTTTAATTCTAGGGATCGGTACATCTCCACTATGGCCCTGTGCAATGACAGGTGCTACAGAAATTTCGGGACCTAACAATAGCAATGGTACTGCGATCGGGGCGCTAGAAACGGCTTCATTACTGGGAATAGGTGCGGGTCCTATTGTGATGAATTTTCTAATGCAACGGACAAGTTCGAATTATCACACTTCTTTTTTAGTACTCATTGGTTGCGGTATCGTACTTGTGTTAGTTGCCTTGCTTCTCCCGGGGAAAGTGAAGAGTGTACAGCAACGCAGGGTGCTAGAAGAGGTCACACATAAGAATGTCATCATATTAATGGTCTCTAAGGCTAAACAATTGATCATTAGTGTTAAGAAGACAATGTATGAAGTGAAACATTCATTACAAGTAAGCTGGCTTGTCTATCCTGCGTTGTTCCTGCAGTCATTTGTCATTGGGATATTAACGCCTGTTATAACCTTATATGTACAAAGTGAACTGGGGTTCTCTCCGAATATGTATAGTCTACTGTTAATTGCTGGAGGGGGAATAACAGTGATTGCATTGATTCCTTGTGGCAAATTAATTGATCGTTTCGGAACGGCTCCATTCCTACACGGTGGATTTCTTCTTGCGGGAATATCGATCTTCCTATTCTCAATGGTACATTCCGTATGGCTTGTGTTTACTATAGTAGCGCTAATTGGGGTGAGCTATGCTTTTATTTTACCCGGATGGAATACTTATGTGTCTCATTTAGTGCCTAAGGGGGAACGCGGAGCGATTTGGGGATTTTTCCTGACCCTGCAAGGATCTGGTATGATAGTAGGTCCTCTAGTATCAGGTAAGATATGGGATGTTATGGGGCATGAAGCCCCATTTATAGCAAGTAGTTTAGTGATGGCTATCTTGTTCGTTGTCCATTTATTGTTAACGCGTAAACCACGGACAGGAACGACGGTGTGAGGATTAAGAGTGCGAGTTTTGAATAACCTCTAAAAAGACATTTTGTACAGCGGTAATAGTTGTTCAAATGTGCTATGAATAAGGGCTAGTAATTCCTCACCGCTATGAAGAATGGGATCATCATTATCAATGCGCAATCCACACATGATTTCGGCTTTCTTTACGGTAGATAATTTGTGAGCCATAGCTTTCAGATCAGCACTCTTTACATCTGAGTGAAGTGTTCCACGGGGATCCATGTGATCCATGGACCAATAGAATTGTTGCGGGACCAACTTATTAATTGTTGTGGTTTGCGCTTGGAGTTGCTTGGCAAACTGCAATTTATTAGGACTTTCATAGATGACGGCGAATATAATAAAGAGATGAGATTGAAACATACCCACTTGAAAATGAGGTAATGCTTTATATCCTCTTTTACTAGTTCCCCAAGCGACCCAAGTATCCTTAGGCGGATTGACTTTACGGCGTGCGTGCTTGGCTACATGTGGATAGATCTCTTCTCCGCAGAGTGCGGACAGGAATGGAGCTATCTCTGTTCCGAGTAATTCTAACTTTGGACGAACATTAGCTATGAGAGCTTGCATACGATGTTCGAGACCTGGAACGTTAAAAACGTCAAAATCCTGTTTCGTAAATCCTGTGAACGACATGGTAGTGCCTCCTGTATGCTTGTTTGAATTGGTATCACAATATGATAACACACCTTTAAGTCGAGGATTAAGGTTGGCCGATTTCTCTTATTTGCAGAAGAATGTTTAATGATGATTTTTTTAGGGTAAAAATAGTCAATAAACCAAGTTACCATTACATAAGATAAAGTATAAAATATAGTATGGAGATGATCCTGTTGTGTAATAGCCAATTTAGGAGGGAGTGCCATGAACAAGAGCTGTGAAGTTGAGTACTGTAATCTGGAGCTCCGATTCAATCGGCGACATATTCAAGACTTGATCAAGGATTTGATTCAAGAGGGCTATTCCCTTTATTGGAGTGAGAATGAGACATTATTTATTGTTTCAGTGAGGACGGGACGGAAATTAGTTAAACTGCGTTTTTTAAAAACGCGTAGCGGTTATAAAATGGTGGGAGATTATATTATTCGTGACGCTAAACTTTCCGATTGGATGGAGAAGTTAATTGGAGACACAAGAGGACACGCGGTTGTGAAACGATTTAAGGATAGACAGGTTCTTATTGAGAATATATTGTTCGGAGAAGTAATTCGCTTGGTGGAAGTATCCGGTTATGAACAACGGGTGCTGTACCAAAAGGGAACATATTTCAGTGAACGAGAGATGAACGACATGTATTATTCACTAGAAGGAGATCTACGATTACAAATACGACGGATTGAAGTGGACGAAGAATTAGAGAAGTTGTATGAAGCAATGAAGGAAAATGACACGGTGGAGATGGAGCTGTGCAAAGAACGACTTCGAGAATTATGCCAGGAATTGTTGGCCCTTGAATGGTGAACCTGTCCTTTGTTAACAATAAGAGGGACAACTGAGAGAAACACCTCCCAAACTTGTGAGGTGTTTTCTGTATCGGGAAATAGTAAGAGGGGTTCACTTCTTGGTTTAAAAACGGTAATATATAAGATGAGCGTTAAGATTTTATAATAAACAGAGCAAAGGATGAGAAACCAAATGGCAAAACAACAAATAGGAGTCATTGGACTTGCTGTAATGGGTAAAAATTTAGCTCTTAACATTGAGAGTAGAGGCTTTTCTGTCTCTGTATACAATCGCTCTCCCGAAAAAACGCAAGATCTTCTGAAAGAAGCTGAAGGTAAAAATTTAAGCGGTGCTTTTTCCGTTGAAGAATTCGTAGGTTCGCTTGAAGTACCTCGTAAAATTCTTATTATGGTACAAGCAGGTAAAGCTACGGATGCAACGATTGAGCAGTTATTGCCATTTCTTGATCAAGGCGATATCATCATCGACGGGGGTAATGCTTACTTCCCTGATACTGTACGTCGCAGTAAAGACCTTGAAGGTAAAGGCTTCCGTTTCATAGGAGCGGGTGTCTCTGGTGGAGAAGAAGGAGCGTTGAAAGGTCCTTCGATCATGCCTGGTGGTCAAGAGAGCGCTTATCAATTAGTTGAGCCAATTTTAACAGCGATTTCCGCTAAAATAGATGGCGAGGCTTGTAGTACATATATTGGACCTGACGGTGCAGGACACTATGTCAAAATGGTGCATAACGGTATCGAGTATGGTGATATGCAACTCATTTGTGAAGCATATCAGCTATTGAAGGATGTTCTAGGTCTGGATGCTAAGGAATTACATGAAATTTTCACGGAATGGAATAAAGGGGAACTGGACAGTTATTTGATCGAAATCACTGCCGATATTTTCTCGAAGTATGATTCCGAGACAGGTCTTCCAATGGTGGATGTTATTCTTGACTCAGCAGGACAAAAAGGTACCGGTAAATGGACAAGCCAAAGCTCCCTTGATCTTGGCGTACCATTGTCAATGATTACTGAATCGGTATTCTCACGCTTCTTGTCTGCAATGAAAGAAGAACGTGTAGAAGCTAGCAAAATTTTGAATGGACCTGCAACTGAACCTTTCCAAGGCGATAAAGCTGAGTTCATCGAAAATGTTCGTAAGGCTTTGTTTACGAGTAAAATCGTATCGTATGCTCAAGGATTCGCACAACTACGCGCTGCTTCTGATGAGTATGAATGGAACTTGAAATATGGTGAACTTGCAAAAATTTGGCGTGGTGGCTGTATCATCCGTTCCCGTTTCTTACAGAACATTACGGATGCATACGAGAACAATGCCGATTTGAAGAACTTGTTGCTTGCTCCATTCTTTAAAGATATTTTGGAGAATTATCAAGGCGCTTGGCGTCAAACGATTTCAGCAGCAGTTACACGTGGTATTCCAGTACCTGGATTCGCAAGTGCTCTTGCTTACTACGATAGTTATCGCTCAGAGAAATTGCCAGCCAATCTACTTCAGGCGCAACGTGATTACTTTGGTGCACACACGTTCAACCGTGTGGACAAAGAAGGAAGCTTCCACTTTAACTGGATGGAACAATAGGCTGTAAGGGAACCAGTCCATACAAGGCTTCCATTAGGCAATAACGAATGTTATCTTGTTCAAGATAACTTGCGCCAGGTCGCTTAAGAAGTAGTATACTGAGCTCTCCGAAGTATTGGAAATTACGAAGTAAACGTGGCTTAGGGAGTTCCAGCAATGCTGGATCACCTTGGGCCACTTTTTGTTGTACATAATGAAGAACCCATATCATATCGTCACGGCATAACATATGACGGACATCACAAATTTCTTCAAGGCGTCTTAAGCTTGAATTAGCGCACGAACGACTCTGAGAATGGTGCATGAATTAAACTCTCCTCTTAAAGCAGTCTATTTACAGCTCATTCTAGTATATGTAACTCTAGTAGAAATAGAATCTTCCTCGTGTAGTATGATTGTCGAAACTTTTAGGGCTGTGTTATGATATGAAACAACGAGTTCGCAATATCTTTTGGTAATGATAGATATAGGGTGGAATAAAGGGGTGGTCGTTTGCGTCAAACACAACATAATATTATTCTGATAGGAATGATGGGTACGGGCAAATCTACTGTAGGTAAATGGCTCGCACAGCATCTTGAATATAATTTGGTTGATTTAGATGCAGTTCTGGAAGCTCATGAGGGATGTAGCATTGCATCTATATTTACGAACCAAGGGGAAGCTTATTTCCGTCAGGCTGAGACTGGTATATTACAGAAGGTACTTAACGGTAGAAATCAGGTTATCGCTACAGGCGGTGGAGCTGTGCTGAATCCAAAGAATTGTGAGCTAATGAGCCAAGGTAGCTGGGTAGTTGCTTTGACCGCCGAAGCGGAAGATATCGCATCACGTGTTCAAGGGGACGGCCTGAGACCATTACTCGCAGGAAATACAGAAGAGAGAATACGTACGATTCTTGAAGAACGTAAGAATGCATACCTGTTTGCTGATTACACAGTGAATACATCTTTATTCTCTGCGGAACAAGTAGGTTCGATGATTTTAGCGAATTACCGCGTTTAAGAACGTTTGCGGTGATAGATTATCTTGACTATATGACTACAAAGGAGTTATTTGATAATGGACATTATTGTTAATCCGACACATCAATTAAAAGGGAATATTGGAGCTTTGTCTTCTAAGAACTATACAACGCGTTATTTACTTGTTGCTGCATTGGCAGAGGGCACGAGCACCATTTATTTCCCAGCACATAGTGAAGATAGCGATGCAATGAGACGCTGCATTCAGGATCTTGGAGCAACGCTTATTGAAGACGATGAGAAGGCTGTCATTACAGGTTTTGGTAAGCATCCAAAAGATGTGAAAGAATTGAATGTTGGAAATGCTGGTGCTGTTTTACGGTTCTTGATGGGGATTGCGGCGTTATGCCCAGAAGTAACATTTGTGAATACATATCCTGATTCTTTAGGAAAAAGACCTCATGATGATCTAATCGAAGCGCTAGGTCAATTAGGAGTTGAGGTTGATCATCATGACGGTAGATTACCGATAACCATTCGTGGGGGCAAGCCAACGGGTGGTAAAATTAAGGTGTCTGGTGAGGTCAGTTCACAATATTTGAGTGCGCTATTGTTTCTAACACCTTTGTTAGATCAGGACAGTGAGATCGAAGTTCTAGGGGATTTGAAATCGAAGGTTGTCGTAGGCCAGACACTTGAAGTTCTTGAGCAGGCTGGAATTGTTATTCATGCTCGTGAGGACTATATGTTGTTCCAAGTTCCGGGAAGACAATCCTACGAAGCGAAGAACTATACGGTTCAAGGTGATTATCCAGGTTCAGCTGCCATATTGGCCGCGGCTGCTGTTACGCAGTCTGATGTCGTTGTAGAACGATTGTCTGTCTCAAGTAAGCAGGGAGAACGAGCGATAGTTGATGTATTACAAATGATGGGGGTTCCTCTTACCCATGAGAATGATATTGTTCATGTTAAGGGCAACGGTAAATTGAAAGCGATAGAATTCGATGGTGATGCAGCTACGGATGCAGTGCTTGCCATGGTTGCGGCAGCGGTATTTGCTGAGGGGACATCGAGGTTCTATAATGTAGAGAATTTAAGGTATAAAGAATGTGATCGAATCACAGACTACTTGGCAGAGCTTCGTAAAGCAGGAGCAAATGTAGAAGAGCGCCAGGCGGAGATTATTGTCCATGGACGTCCCGAGGGCGTTGAGGGTGGTGTGGAGATTAATGCACACTACGACCATCGTGTAATAATGGCCTTAAGTATCGTTGGATTAAGATCCGAACGACCAATCCGCATTAAAGATGCTCACCATGTTGCAAAGTCCTATCCGCATTATTTTGATCACTTACAAGCACTCGGTGCACAAGTAGAATGGGTTTAATCAGTCCTATACTTTAGGAAATGGGGTGTCAGGATGTCATTTACTAATCCAACACGTGAAGAAATTAAAGGTATCTTGAAGCAAGCTGGCAATATTGCCATAGTGGGTCTATCCGATAAAAGTGATCGTACATCCTATATGGTTGCCTATGCTATGCAACAGAGGGGCTATCGTATTATTCCTGTTAATCCTACTGCTAGTGGGAAAGAGATTTTAGGGGAAACATGTTATGCTTCGCTACAAGATATTCCCGAACCAATCGATATTGTGAATGTATTTCGTCGTGCTGAGCACTGTGCAGAGGTAGCGCGTGAAGCGGTAGCCATTGGGGCTAATGTGATCTGGCTGCAGCTGGGGATTGTTAGCGATGAAGCTGCGGTGATTGCGGGAGACCATGGATTAACTGTTATTATGGATCGCTGTATCAAAGTTGAGGATGCTATGTAGAGGTAGTCGCACGAAGTAGGAATAAAAGAGACCCTTTAGGTCTTTTTTTTGTTTTTGACAAAATGATCGTCAGAGCGTACCATTTAATGTACATAGGATCAACAATAAATGAAGCTTCATTCGTTTTTGATCGTGTGGAGAAGGGGGAGTGTCACCTTGAATTGGTTGGGATCTTTACAACAGCTCGGAAGAGCGGTCATGCTCCCTACAATGGTGTTGCCTGCTGCGGCTATTTTGTTAAGCGTAGGTAGTTTACCTTGGGCAGCGTGGGGACTTCCAGCCATTGCTGAAGTTAGTACATGGGCAGGCCAAGGGATTTTCTTCTTCTTGCCTTATTTATTCGCGGTAGGGGTAGCGTTGGGTCTTGCTAACCAAGGGGGAGCAGCGGGTCTTGCTGCGTTATCCGGTATGTTTATTTATGACCAGATTACAAGACATATGGGCGATGGAAAGATACAACCAACAATATTAATTGGAATTATCTTCGGTATGATCGCAGGTGTATTATATAATCGATTTAAACTTATGAAGCTTCCAGAAATTTTTCAATTCTTTGGTGGAACACGATTTGTGTTTCTGAGTATGGGGTTATTCTCGGCTATATTCTCGTGGTTTATGGTTGGAATAGCGCCCATTTTACAGCGAGGTCTTGATGAACTGACTCTCATGGTTACACATTTAGGAGGGTTTGGGCTCTTCATATATGGGATGCTATATCGGATACTTACTGCCTTTGGTCTGCATCACCTACTAAACAATGTGTTCTGGTTCCAGCTTGGAAACTATACTACGCCGCAAGGAAATATCGTGCAAGGTGATTTGCCGCGTTATTTCGCAGGTGATCCGACGGCTGGGACGTTCATGGCTGGCTTATTTCCAATCATGATGTTTGCTTTGCCGGGTATTGCTTTGGCAATTATTCATGAGGCCCGTGAGGATCTTAAACCTAAAATTAAGAAGACATTTCTAACAGCTGCATTAGTTTGTTTTTTTACAGGGGTTTCTGAACAAATTGAGTTTGCCTTCTTATTCGTAGCTCCCTATATGTATATTGTTCACGTTGTATTGTCTGGAATTGCGATGTGGATTACGTATGTATTGGGAATTCATCATGGATTCTCTTACTCGGCTGGGGCTATTGATTACGTACTCAATCTTCATTTGTCGAGCAATGCCTGGATGATCATACCTATTGGAGTGGTGTACGGGGTCATCTATTATGTGTTGTTCCGCTGGGCTATCCATAGATTTCAGATCCCAACACCGGGACGTGAGGAAGGATCGACACTAGAAGATTGGGCAGGGAATATACCATATCAAGCACCGCTCATATTGGAAGCACTTGGTGGTAAGGAGAATATTGTGCAGGTAGAATCTTGTATTACCCGCCTACGTCTTACCGTTAAGAACGATAGGCTCATTGACAGTAATTCGCTTAAGTTACTTGGTTCAGCAGGATTGATTAAGCTAGGCGGCGGCAATGTCCAGGTTGTTTTCGGTACATATTCAGAATTGATTCGTGAGGAAGTTAATAAGTTGATGCAAAGAGATTTGCCTCAAGTACTGTTTAGTGCTCCGCTTCAAGGGCGTATGTTACCGATTGAAGATGTACCTGATCATATATTTGCTACCAAGTTGGTCGGAGATGGCGTGGCATTTATGCCCGAGCGAGATGAACTGGTCTCCCCGGTCTATGGAACGATCATTCACTTGTATCCTACGATGCATGCGATTGGAATTTCGACACCGGAAGGTCTTGAGGTGCTTCTTCATATTGGGATAGATACATCGCAGCTCAAAGGTGGACACTTCGAAGCTGTCGTCAAAGAAGGAGATTCTGTAGTTCCAGGCCAGTTGCTCATTAAGTTTGATTTGGCGTATATCCGTAAGCATGCTAAATCATTGGCGACTCCGATGGTAATTACCAATCCTGAACGAGTTAAATCATGGAGCTTTGCTCCTTTCAAAGGCGTAAAAAAAGGGCAGGCATCCGTGATGTCTGTTGTATTATACGACAGGAATGTTGGAGGGTTTGAGTCATGATACAAGGTTTTGGTGCGGCTTCTGGAGTCGCTATTGGTAAAGCATTTGTTCTTCCTAGTTGGGAATGGGATCTACCTGAATCCAGAATGGATACGATTGATTTAGCGAAGGAATTCGAACGATTGTACGAAGGGATTCGCACCTCAAGGAATGAGATAGAAGTCATTAGAGACGAATTCAAAGAGGTGGTAGGCGAAGAGGAATCCAATATTTTCGATGCACATCTTGCGATACTAGAAGATCCAATCTTTATGAATGAGATCCAAGGGATCATTGAACGTCAATATAAAGCGGCTGAAGTTGCTGTGAAAGAGGCTATTGACCATTTTGTAACGATGTTCGATCTGCTAGATGATGAATATATGAAAGAACGGGCATTAGACATCAAGGATGTTGGAAATCGATTGTTAAAGCATCTCCTTGGTGCACCTGAGATTACGCTTCCTCTGGATACTCAACCGTATATATTGGTTGCTAAGGAGCTATCTCCATCCCAACTAGTACATTTAAATCCTTCCCATGTGCTTGGGATAGCTACCTTAGTTGGTGGGAAGACATCTCATTCTGTTATAATGTCGCGGGCTTTAGGGATTCCGTTTGTATCGGGATTGGAGAATATTCTAGAGACACCTATTCAGACTGGGGATATGATGATCATAGATGGAGATCAAGGTCATGTGTTCGTGCATCCGAATGAATCTACGATCATCCATTATTCAGGTCAACGAGTGAAGCAGAAGCAGAAGAAAGAGCAACTTCAACTTTTGGCCTCTGTAGAAGCGGTGACTAAAGATGGAGTTCAGATGAATCTATCTTCCAATATTAGTTCTGTTAAAGAAATGGACACGGCATTGAAATATGGCGCCGTGGGGGTAGGACTTTTTCGAACAGAATTCATATATATGAATCGAGATACATTTCCAAGTGAGAAGGAGCAATTGGAGGTATATCGTCATGTAGCAGAATCAATGGGTAGTGGATCCGTTGTTATTCGTACATTGGATATTGGGGGGGACAAGCATTTGGATTATTTCACTCTTCCAGAAGAAGATAATCCATACCTTGGATACCGCTCTATTCGAATAAGTCTAGATCACAGGGAGTTGTTCAAGACCCAACTAAGGGCGATATTACGTGCAAGCCATTATGGCAATGTAAAGATCATGTATCCTATGATTTCATCGGTGGAAGAAGTGAGACAAGCGAATGAAATTCTTCGTGAAGCAAAGTCAGAACTAGATGAATGTGGAATCCCTTATAATCATGATATTCTGGTTGGGATCATGATTGAAGTGCCAGCGGCTGTTGCGATTGCTGATTTACTTGCAGAAGAAAGTGATTTCTTTAGCATTGGTACGAATGATCTTGTACAATATGTCCTTGCTGTTGACCGAATGAATGAGCAGATTGCCCATATGTACCATCCGTATCATCCAGCAATACTTCGTATGCTTCGATCGACCGTTGAAGCTGCAAGAAATGCAGGTATCCCAGTTAGTGTCTGTGGTGAAATGGCCGGGGACGAGCGTTCTATTCCCTTATGGATGGAACTGGGAGTGCATGAACTTAGTATGTCTCCAGAATCATTGCTAAGGATCAAGCATCGCCTTCTGAATACATCTGCTGAAGAAGATAAGGAAGTAGCAAGACAATGTTTACAGATGCGTACGAGCACAGAGATTGAAAAATTGTTGAATGACTACCATGATGCTCACAGAAGCAGCATTTCCATCGCTCTAGATTAGTGATTATATAAGGCAGTTCAAAAGTTCATCTTTTGATCACATATTATATATACATTTAAAACACCCGTTTCCTTTATATCCATTGGGATTGAAGGAAGCGGGTGTTTTTAGTGTGGTTAATTGTCTAAATATAAGAAAGTATAAGTTTCACTTTATACTCTATTCCTTATATTTCCGCTGAAACGGGTGCCGTCTTTGAAAAAGGACGGCATTGCCGTTTCTACTTGGCTAAAGCGTCACAAAAGGCTTTACCGTAAGGTGGAAGATCAGGTGGTCTACGAGCAGAGATAATATGCCCGTCTACGACAACGGCTTCATCTTTCCAAATGGCACCTGCATTCTCCATATCGTCTCGGATTCCTGGAGTTGAAGTCACAGTAACGCCATTCAGAATGCGTGCGGACACGAGCACCCAACCTGCATGGCAGATCTGACCAATGGGTTTGCTATCATTGTTCATGTCACGGATAAGCTCTATTACTTTACTATAACGACGGAGTTTGTCAGGCGCCCAACCCCCTGGTACAAGAATACCATCATAATCTTCACTATTTACTTCCTCGAAGGAGTAGTCACTTTTAGCTGGAACGCCATACTTACCAATATATGTTACATCTTTTTCTTCTCCTACAAGGTGAACCACAGCACCCTCTTCACGTAATCGGTAGATCGGATACCATAACTCCAAATCTTCAAAGTCTTCACTCACAAGGGCAATTACCTTTTTGCCGGAAAGTCTCATTGTCGCATCGCTCCTATTCTGATTATGAAGTACATCGTTAACAAGTACTAATACGTACTAATTCATTCTAACAAAAAGATTACCTTTAGTCACAATTTAGAACCTCCCTATCTAGAGTTGAAGGTAATTTAAGAAAACTCATAAATGGAGGAGGTATTACTCCATACAAAGTCGAATAGGGTTTAGGGTTATATATTGTTATGATGAGGTGTTAATCATGAAGAAGCAATGTAAATGTGGTCAATTGATGCGATTAGAGTTGCGGACGATTCAAGTCGCAGGAGAAATGCAAATTCTGCATGTACCTATGAGGGCTTGTGAACCTTGTTCCTCGTATCTTCTATTGGGATCAGTAAAGCCCCATTTGACGGACTATCTGAAGAATTGTGAGACCACACCAAGCAAGAAACAGATCTCCTTCACACAAATTAACGAGTCATCAGAAGTTATCTACGAAGTATTCTCTCAAGAAGAGGGAGAGGGTGATTCTTGTGAGGAACTCGAACTTGAAGTAAGAGAAGCGATAAACGAACGAATCAATCTATTACTTGATTTATTTGGGTATGCTGAAGGAGTAGAGGACATGGATTGGATAGATCATATTCGACAAAGACTACGACAACTTTCGGACTTTTTAACAGAATTGGACCGAGAAAATCACTATTTTTACGAGAAAAGATAGTTTATTGGCTTTTATCGTCATTTTTTGTTACGATATTGAAGATTATCTATGTCTAGAGAAGTTTACATCTAGTGTTGTTATATATAATTTAGTTTAGTTATGAAGCGTTAACATTGCGTAAAGTAGTAATTTGTCGTAATATTAAGCTTATTGGGTTGATCGAATGAAAATTTATTTGTAATGGAGAGAAAGAATTTGACAGTAACCATTTATGATGTTGCGCGTGAGGCTGGCGTATCTATGGCTACGGTATCTCGGGTTGTAAATAACAATCCTAACGTCAAGCCACAGACACGTAAGAAAGTATATGAGGCAATTGAACGCTTAGGATATCGTCCGAATGCTGTTGCGAGAGGTCTCGCTAGTAAGAAGACTACAACGGTTGGCGTTGTGATTCCTGACATTTCTAATTCAATTTTTGCTGAAATCGCTCGGGGCATAGAGGATATTGCGAACATGTATCATTACAATATTATTCTATGTAATGCTGACAAGAAGAAAGAAAAGGAAATTCGAGTTATTAACACATTACTTGAGAAGCAAGTGGATGGATTGTTGTTCATGGGCGGAACGGTAACAGAAGAACATATTCAAGCCTTCCAGACTTCTTCAGTTCCGGTTGTACTCTGTGCAACTAGTGATGTGAACAATAATTACCCATCGGTTGACATCGACCATGAAGCGGCTGCTTTCGATGCAGTGAATACGCTGATTCGGCATGGGCATCGTGAGATTGCTATGATTAGTGGTACACTTCAAGATCCAGCAAATGGTTATTCTCGTTTCCAAGGATATAAGAAAGCATTGGAAGCGGCGGGGATTGAATATCAGGAAGACTGGGTTCGTATCGGCAATTATCGCTATGAATCTGGGGTAGAGGCTATGAAGTATTTTCTTGATCTGAGAAAAAAACCGACGGCTATCTTTTCAGCAACAGATGAGATGGCGATTGGTGCTATCCATAGTATTCAAGATGCAGGCCTTAAAGTGCCGGATGATTTCTCCGTTATTAGTGTGGATAATATTCACATGGCATCTATGGTTCGTCCACTACTCACGACTGTAGCTCAACCGATGTATGATTTAGGAGCAGTAGCTATGCGACTCTTAACGAAATATATGAAGAAAGAGAATGTTGAGAATCCGCGGGTTATTTTACCGCATGAGACCATTCTTCGTCTTTCTGTTAGAGCTGTAAAAGAGGATTAGTATATTGTAAATAATGGTTTAGTGAAAGCTCCGTTAAGGAGCTTTTTTCATGACAATAAAAACTAGTAATGAGGTGTGTAGCATGGAGCTAGTAGAAATAGATTACACTATTGGGTTGATCGGAGCCATGGATGAAGAAATCAAATTATTATTAGCTGGAATGGAACAAAGTGAGGAAATAACCAAAGCTAGTGTTCTCTTTGTCGTGGGGATTCTGCATGGGAAGTCTGTCGTTGTATGTAAGTCTGGCGTAGGCAAGGTGAATGCGGCTCTAACTACTCAAATATTAATTGATCACTTTGGAGTATCCAAAGTATTGTTTACCGGTGTTGCTGGGGCCGTCCATCCTGATTTGAATATTGGGGATATCGTCATCTCCACAGAATGTATTCAGCATGATATGGATGTAACTGCACTTGGATATAAAAGAGGGGTCATTCCTTATCAGAAAGTATCCGTATTTTCTGCAGATTCACAATTAATAGCTCTAGCCGAGCAGGCTTGCGGCGAAATATCTGTTGGAAAATACATATTGGGTAAAGTGTTATCTGGAGACCAATTTATAGCAGACAGAAATACTGTTGCCTGGTTACGTAATGAAATGGATGGGGCATGTGTTGAGATGGAAGGAGCTGCAGTAGCTCAGGTATGTTTCATGAATAATGTAGCATTTGTTATTATACGCTCGATGTCAGATAAAGCGGATGGAACGGCGCATGTGAATTACGCTGAATTTACAAGTGAAGCTTCGCAACGTTCCCATGCGATTATAGAGCAAATGCTTTGCCGGTTGTGATTACAATCAATCGATTTATCTTTAATACATGAAACGGGATTGAAATCGGATACGATCGAATTGTTCCTTTGAAGAGAGAGGAACGTCTTTTCCCATACGTACCATAAGACAATTGGCTGGATGTGAACATATCTCTGGATCATCTGTTGCATACCACTCCATATGAACGACTTTCATTAGTTTCTCCATCATTTTCCGATACCCCCATACATCTAGACCGCTTCCCTTTAAGTCCCAATGCCAATAATATTCTGTGGTGAACACAATATACCGCTCCATTTGATCTTCCTCAAAGGCAATCTCAATCATCTTCTTTCCTAGTCCTAATGAACGGTAGTCATCAGCTACTTCAATGGCGCCAAGCTCGATTAGATCGATCATTTGTTGTTGAGACCAACGTTCTTGCTCGTCAGGGAAGTGGAAAGTAACATATCCAACAATAGTAGGTCCATCACGGGTAATGATGATACGACCTTCAGGTAGATCGGCAATTTCAATAAGGGCCTGATGCTGTTCTTTAGGCTGACGGAAGGCATCAAGGTCAGGATGTAGAGTCAGTTGCTTAACGTATTCACCAGAGACAGGACCCTCGATAACGAGAGGAATATCAGAGTGAGACAAGAGGTGACATTGGTAACGTTTGTGATGATCCATGCTTGCACCTTCCTTTATTATAAAATGATATACATAGGACGAAAATAAATGGCAGAGTGAAGTGACGTATGCTATAATCTTTCTGACACAATTTAGTCACATTCTTTTTATAATTGGAATACACATTACTGTTTATATTATGTCATATAGTTCTTGATTAAGATATCTGGAATGTATTAAATGGTCATTGATGTAAGCGTTATCTTTGGGTGTGGATTTAAATGAATGGGGGGCTTAAATCGGAATGGAAATCAATCATAATGAAATATTACCGAGTGTGAACCCAACGTCAAATATGGGTGATTATGAGCAAGCGCGGAATGATTTTAATTGGGAAGAAATTGAACGTCATTTCACATGGTATGAAACAGGGCAATGTAACATGGCCTATGAAGCTATCGACCGACATATAAGTGAAGGGCGTGGCGATAAAGTCGCACTCTTATATAGTGATTTACAGCGAGAAGAATCATATACTTATAAACAACTAAGTGAGCGATCGAATCAATTCGGGAATGTTCTTCGAAAGTATGGAATTGGAAAGGGAGACCGAGTTTTCATATTTATGCCCCGTAGTCCGGAATTGTATATATGTTTGCTCGGAATTATTAAGATTGGTGCTGTGGTGGGTCCTTTATTTGAGGCTTTTATGGAGACAGCGATTAAAGAAAGACTTGAGGATAGTGGTGCAGTGGCTTTGATTACGACTTCTGGACTTCTGGGAAGAGTATCAAGAGCGGAACTTCCGGAATTACAACATATTATTATTGTGGATGACGTTGCAGATCAGAATGATTCTGTCATTAGTTATAAAGAAGAGATGGGTTCAGCATCTACAAAGTTAGAGTTACAATGGCTGAACCGCGAAGATGGACTTATTATGCATTATACTTCAGGATCTACTGGGAAACCGAAAGGTGTATATCATGTTCAGAATGCTATGATCCAGCAGTATTATTCAGCACAAGTCGTACTTGATTTACGTGAGGATGATATTTATTGGTGTACGGCCGATCCTGGTTGGGTAACGGGTACTGCTTATGGTATTTTTGCCCCATGGATTTCTGGGGTTACGAATGTTGTTCGCGGTGGAAGATTCAGCCCGCAGGATTGGTACGCGACGATAGATAAATATAAGGTAACCGTCTGGTACAGTGCACCAACCGCTTTTCGGATGCTTATGGGTGCAGGAGAAGACGTCATATCGAATTATGAACTCAGCAGTTTACGACATGTCCTGTCGGTTGGAGAACCATTGAACCCGGAAGTAGTTCGTTGGGGGTATAAAGCTTATGGGCAACGTATTCATGATACTTGGTGGATGACGGAAACGGGAGCACAGATGATTTGTAATTATCCTGGTATGGCGATTAAGCCGGGATCTATGGGGCGCCCTCTACCTGGGATTGAAGCGACTATTAAAGATGACAAGGGTAATACAGTGCCACCATATACGATGGGGAATCTAGCTATTAAGTCACCATGGCCTGCTATGATGAGTCAGATATGGAATAATCCAACGAAATACGAAGAGTATTTCCGTGTGCCTGGATGGTATATATCAGGTGATTCCGCTTATATGGATGATGAGGGATATTTCTGGTTCCAAGGTAGAATTGATGATGTTATTAATTCGTCGGGAGAGCGCATTGGACCATTTGAAGTAGAAAGTAAATTGTTGGAGCATCCGGCTGTGCTAGAAGCAGGAGTTATTGGGAAGCCAGATGCGATCCGAGGCGAGATCATTAAAGCGTTCATCTCCCTGCGGGAAGGATATGCTGAAACTCCTGAGTTGAAAGAAGACATTTATCGATTCGTTAAAGAAGGATTGTCTGCTCACGCGGCACCTAGGGAAATAGAATTTAAAGAGAAGTTACCTAAGACGCGCTCTGGTAAAATCATGCGACGAGTACTCAAGGCTTGGGAGCTTCAACTACCAACGGGAGATCTGTCTACAATCGAGGATTAACTAACTGTGTTACAGTTCAACACCTACAACGTGATCTTATTAAATATTCGAGATTATACCAAAGTCATCTTACTTGAATTGATGATTGTAGGCGAAACGAATGACGGCAATTGCGCTGATGGACATGGTTGTTCTCATAGTTAGATCTGATGTCAGGGGGTGTCTCTTAAGCCATAATGAATGGTGAAAGGCACCCTCTTTTCCTCACGAATTATGTTTTTACGTGGTGTAGTTCCAAACAGCTTGCAGGCCTATTTGATTACTCTAGCTGACAAATGCTACTAATAAACAGATCTATATCGAGCGAGCGTGCAAGGAAATTGGTAGTATGCCCCTCATTGTTGTTATAGTAGGTATGTAGGAAACAGAGGGGTAGTTGCTGTTTCCGCTTCACTGCGGAGGATATTAGTCGCAGACTAGGATGATTAACGTTATTCGGCCGTGGTTTTGGAAATTACGAGCAGGATATTGTGTTTCGAGTTTATTACGAGTGATGTCTAAGGTGAAGTACTTAATATCACTGAACAAGTAGATCGACTCTATGATAATATTATTATAATAAACGAAAAGGGGAACAATAACATTGAATGAGAAACTACAACACGCTTATGAACAGCTGGGTTTATCGGCAGACATTACACGCGAAGAATTGGACAGTCGATTCGAACTACTTCTGAAACGGCAGCGCTCTAATTCTACCGAAGGTAATACAATGTATGAAGAGGACTTTCAGGCATATAAGTTCATCCTCGATACGCTGGATAACCAGGAAATTCAGGAGAAAGAGGAGCAGAGGCTCGCAAAATGGGGTAGATTTTCCGGTGTTGCACGTAAATCAGAGAATTTCATACGGCTATACAAAGTGCATACCATTATATCTGTTATCGCAGTCATTCTGCTAGTTGTTGGTGGGAATGCGCTGTATAACAATTTGGAAGAACGAAAGTATTTAGCTTCATTACCACCGTTGGATGCGAAAATTATGTTCCTTGGCAATTATGATTCACAAGATTCAAGTGGGAAAACAAATGATCTTAATGAAATGATTGTAGCGGATTATCCTGAGTGGAAACGAGTGGAGGCCAGTATAGTACAACTTCCGACGACAGGGGGTGCGGGAGGCGCAATGGATATGGGTTATTTACAACGGGCGATAGCGATGTTGGCATCCGACAAACCTGATATCCTTATTATGGATGAAGCGGCATTTGACTGGATCAAACAACAGGAAGGACTTCAGAATCTAGAATCGATTATTTCTACAAGTAGTCTTTCCACGGATGATATACGTCTGAAGAGGGCAACGTTAGAGAATGGACAAGAAGAAGTAATAGGGTTAGACATTTCCAATACAAGTTTTGCATCAGACTTACCGATTCTTTACGGTGCACCCTCTTTCATTGCTAGCATTCTGGCTAGTGATGATATGAAGGACAAGGCGATGGAGTTTGTCGAGCATATTATTACAGAGGCAGATACAATAGTTCAATAGAGTAAAAAGCAGACTGAAGGAGTTTTATCCTTAGTCTGCTTTTTTTGTGTAGTCACTTCTTACTGTTTAAATTTGGTACGTTAGATATGAACTATTGTTTCTCATAATAAGTTGATACCGAGGGTGCGGACTCTCCAGCACTATTAACTGCGATTACACGGTACCAGCCTATTAATGCGGCAGTAGAGTTCAAATCCAAAGTCGGTCTTTGGCTTGAACCGATCTGTGCAAACACGCCACTCTGCTCTTTGCTATAATCGACATTGTAGCGGTCAACAGTATCCATACCGTTGATAGACCAACTTAATTGGATCCCATTCTCAGTAGATTTAATGACCGGCTGACCAGGTGCTGTTGGAATGGTCTCTAGAGCCTCTCCAATCGGAGGTGTAATGATATCATCAATAGTAATGTCTTGATCTAGATCGGTGGTGCCGCCATCGCCAGGGAGTTCTGGTATAGTCTCATCCGGCGGATGAGGTGCCTGGTTACTGGAATTACCGACGATCGCACTTGGTTCTGACTCATGACCTGCTACATCGACTGCTGTGATATAGAAATCATACGTATAATTGGCAGAAGTATTAAAATTAAATACGAAAGGCTCATCACTTCGTATAACATGCCCCTGATGTTGAAAGCCATTGCCACTCAATGAACGGTACAGACGGTAGCCTACGACGTCCTGAGACCCACTACGTGTGAAGCTGATCTGTGCAGCTCCATTCTCCATGGAGAGGCTCACATCTTTAGCTGTTGTAGGTGCGCCACCGTCATCGATTCTTGGATCAATTTGTGTAGGCATATCGCTAGTTGCGTCTTTAGGCAGGTAGAATTCCAAAGATTCATGTTTTTTCATGACTGTGAAAGCATTTTGAAGATCTTTGATCAGATCCTGAATAGGATACTCGCGTTTAATGACGATCTTTTCTTTCAGCATATCTTCTGGTGTCGTATCCTGAGGTATATAATTCACACCATTATACGTAATGTATTTCGCTTTCGCGATGCCATCATCACTATCCATAGGGACGTATTTGGAATTAAATAAATCGGTCACATATTTATCTGTCAATGAAGAAGGTAGTTTTCCACTATAAGCGGACACCGTCTTCGATGTAATTCCAGATGGCTTCTCAAATGTTGGGGTAACGAAGAGTTCAGGTTTCTTTTCTACCAAATCATTCATAATGAGTGTCCATATGTTCTGTGCATTCTTTCTCTGGTTGCCTTCGAGCAGGTTAACAGACTCTTTATATCCAACCCAGACTCCGAGAGTGACATCTGGAGAATAGCCCATAAACCACACGTCAGCATAATTCTGTGTCGAACCCGTCTTACCAACGATGGGAACCTCTTTAAAATGTTTATAATTCTGCTTGACTGTACTTGCGGTACCTTGAGTAATAACTGTACGCAACATATCAGTCATGAGATAAGCAGTCTGTTCAGAGAAGACGTTGTCAGGTTCAGGTGTATGCTGATAGATGATATTACCATTTGAATCCGTAATTTTCTCTATCATGTAGGCATCAAGAAATTCTCCATGGTTAGCAATTGCACTATAGGCATTCGTCAGTTCTTCAACGGATACACCATATTTTAGACCGCCGAGCACACCTGTTGTGGCAGCATAGTCTGCTTCTTGAATCGTTGTAATCCCTAGTCTTTTAGAGAATTCCCATGCTTTATCAATCGATATCACATTATTAAATAACTTCAGGGCAATCGTATTTTTAGACATATTGAAAGCGTATCGGGCAGTAACTAATCCTTCGTAACCTCTGGATGCGTTTTTAGGGATATGAAATCCCTTCTGACCATCTTTCAAAATAATCGGTGCATCATCAACGATACTAGCAGGCTGGATAGCTCCTGAGTCGAGTGCAGGTAAATACGCTGCAATTGGTTTCATAGCTGAACCCGGTTGACGTACCATTTGAGTTGCATAGTTCATTTGCTCCTCGTAAAAGTCACGACCTTCAATCATTCCGAGAATAGCGCCTGTTTTGTTATCTAACAGCATAGCTGCCGTTTGCTCCATTCCCTTCGATGTACTGTCCGGATTGAAGTTTTTATCATTCTCGGCAATGTTGTGCATCGCACTGTAAATAACTTTATTAATGGTCGTATAGACACGATAACCGCCAGTAGTTAGTTGCAGTGTAGCATCTTCCATAAGATCGCTTTTATCTTTCTCTGTTTGTTCATTATTTAGAGAAGAGGATGTATCCAAAGATAAGAGAATTTCCGCAGCTTTACGCTCGGTTTCCATCATAAGATAAGGATATGTGGAATATGCCTTTTCTGTTTGTGTAGCTAGCGTTGACTGAATATCGAATGCAAGTGCTTCATTATACTCGCCATTCGTAATTTTGCCCTCTTCAAGCATGCGACGCAACACTAACTTTTGTCGATCCATTGCACGATTAAATGCAGTAGGATTGAACTCGCCTTTCCCATTAAAGGCCGAGTACTTAGATGGAAGCTGAGGTAAGCCTGCTAAATATGCAGCTTGGGCAATATTCACTGTATCCAAATCACTTATATTGAATATTCCTTTGGCCGCAGCTTTAATACCATATACATTATAGCCATTCGAACCGTTACCGAAAGGTACCTTGTTTAAATACGCTGCGAATATTTGGTCTTTGGATAGTATCCGTTCCAACCTTAAAGAGAGTAGCATTTCTTTAATTTTGCGGTTGTCTGTCCGATCAAGGTTGAGAAATACACGTCTGGCAAGTTGTTGTGTGAGCGTACTTCCACCTGTTTGTATGGATTCGTTCAGTACTCTTTGCTTGACTGCACGAAGCGTACCTTTGAAGTCAATTCCAATATGGGTTGAGAAGTCGTTATCCTCAATCGCGATAACAGCTTCCTTGATGATTGCAGGAATTTTCTCGAACTCGACAGGTCGTCGGTCTTCATCGGTACGTAGTTGCCCAATTTGTGTACCATCGTTAAAATAGGCAAAGCCGGTAATCGAATTCTGACTCATCTTTTTTTCGATTTCAGCTCTTGGACGTACAGGCTCATCTTGAACAATAGATGAAACGTAGCCGATTCCGGCACCACCTACAAACAGGGCCCCTAAGAACCCGAAAAAAACGAGCCAAAGTAACGTTGTCCCTAGTATTCGTCCAATGGATTTCTTTGGTGTGCGCTTCTCTTGCGATTTCTTTTTATTTGTATCAACCATTCGTTTTAGATCCTCCTTTTAACGGGATTATTATAGCATAAAAAGAGACTTTTGAATTGCTTTATCCTAAATAGACTACTATAATTGGTTGAAATTTTCCAATGTATGAAATGAAAAAAGCCTGGAACAATTGTTCCAGGCTTCGAATTTTAATCTTAACGGTTGTAGAATTCGACGATTTGCTTTTCATCGATATCTTGAGACAATTCAGAACGCTCAGGAAAGCGAATGAACTTACCTTCTAGAGTCGTATCATTGAATTCCATATAAGCTTGAAGGTGATTGCGGTTCGCAATAGCTTCCTTTATGGAAGATAGACCAAGACTCTTTTCACGAAGACCGATAACGTCACCTGTATTCAATCTGTAAGAAGCAATGTTGACTTTCTTACCATTTACAGTGATATGACCATGAGATACCAATTGACGAGCACCAGCGCGAGAATTAGCAAAACCAAGACGGTAAACCAAGTTGTCTAGGCGGCATTCAAGCAAGATCATGAAGTTCTCACCAGCGATACCTTGCATTTTTTGAGCTTTATTGAAGAGTGTCTTAAATTGTTTTTCGCCCAAACCGTACATGTGACGAAGTTTTTGTTTCTCTAGTAATTGCATACCGTAGTTGCTGATTTTTCTGCGTTGGTTAGCGCCATGTTGACCCGGAGGGAAAGGACGCTTCAAATCTTTACCATTACCGCTTAGAGAGATGCCGAGACGGCGACTTAATTTAAATTTAGGACCAGTGTAACGTGCCATTTTATAGTAGACTCCTTTTATAAGTGAAATTTAGGTAGGGTTCTATTTGTGCCGTAGATTGTTTCATGTGCTGCAGCTCATGGGCTCAAAGCACAACTGACATGAAAGTTCAGCCGCTGTCTTGTCAGTAACAAAATACGTGAGGGTGACACAACGTTACGCCCAGAAGCAGTTGATAAACACCACCTGCTCAACGACTAATTTTATACGATAAAGTATATGTAAGTCAAGTTTAATATTAAAACTAAAGCTGTCGAAAGTTGTCGATAGGACTTTAGAACTAAAAAAGTAGGGACAAATCATTAATTTTTGGTGCAAATTTTAGTTTTGAAGAGTAGAATATGGTTATTGTATATATTTGTGATAGGCGGGCAGAGCATCTTTTTAAAATAATGAAAAGGAGCTATATGTAATGTCAGAATATAAAAGTATCATTTCAAAGCATGAGAGATTACTTAAAGAGAGTGGACCGCCAAGAGCTTTGGATTCTGTTCGTTTCTGGTTAGGTAATTTAGATGTTATAACATATGACTTACCATATATTCATGGCTTATTGTCCGATAGTTTTGTGGATTGGCAGAAGTTATCCTACTCAATGCCTATCATGGAATATTCAATGTGGGGACTTTTTCAATTCGATGGTTTCTTTATTGCTGGAAGTTCCATGATTTCAGATTATTGTAAAGACGAAGGTCGTATTCACCTTGAACGTTGTCTGGCTAATAAAACTGAAATTATTGCGTCATGGAATGCGGAAGTGGATACCAATAGGGAGCAATACTCCGTTTACTTGTTTCCTCAACTCACTCGTGGGCTTAAGGAGATTTATGCAGTGATGGTGTGTGTGCTCCCACAGAAGAAGGTTGAAAGTGTCGTGAAGAATGCCATCTCCTTCATGCCAATGCTCTTTCATAGCTGCTTCTACAAAAATTTCGAATATATATTTGTGGATGATATGATGAGTGAACAAAAGAAGATCAATGATGAAGCAAGTCGGAGAGCGATGTTGTATCAAATGGTACAGCGGATGCAAAGCTATACTGATATTGATATGGTTCTAACTGAAGTATTGGATAGTATAGCAATACTGTGTCCTGAAACAACCTTACAACTATTTATGTCACAAGATCATCAAAGTGAAAACCCACGGGTTAAGCCGCTTATTCTTCAGGCAACAATGGATGATATAAGTGTGCGAACATTTATGGACGGACGGTTGACTACTCAGGAAACGAAGCTGGAGAATGGTGAGTATAAGAAAGAAATAGGATTCCCGCTTGGGGGTAAACAGGGGGTATATGGTGTACTTCATTTGCTTGTTGGGAAGGATTCTATTACTGAACAAGAATTACAGTTTGTTTCGACTCTAGTGGATACAGCAGGAACTCTATTTGAGAATGCTAAGTTATACGAGCAGTCTAACTCACTTATTCGAGAACTGCGATTAATTAACGAACTTACACGACGCGTGAATCAAAGTTTGCGATTGTCAGAGATTTATCGATTTTCGAGTGAAGAGTTGTTGAACATATTTAAAGCAGATTATTGTTGTATTCTGCAATTCAATAGGGAATTGAATGGTTTAGAGGTTGTGTCTTGTAATTTACCAACCATGTCGAAGAAAGTTTTTGAAAAAGATTACGGTTTTGGTGGACTGGTATTTGAAAAAGGCGAGCCGGTAATATTATCGGATTATATAGCGAAGATGAATATTTCTTCTGTATTTATGGAGAAAAGTAGTTCGAAGTCACTGATTGCAGCACCTCTCATCGTAAATGGAGAAGTTACCGGCGCTATTCTGATGTCACATCGAGGATCGCATTTCTTCACTTATAATGATTATAGATTGCTGCAAGCATTGTCTAATCATATTGGAATTTCTGTAAGTAATGCATTGTTACATGCCCAGGTTAAGAGAATGGCTAATCGAGATATGCTAACCAATCTGTATGCTCGTCACTATCTTGATGAAGTTATCAAGAAAAGGCAGGAAAACGATTATTGTGGAGCGTTAATCGTAGTTGATATCGATGAATTCAAACAGGTCAATGATACTTATGGGCATCAAAAAGGTGACAAAGTCCTTAAGAAGGTCAGTGAAATTATTAAGTCATCAATACGATTAGGTGATCTTGCGGCAAGGTGGGGTGGTGAGGAACTTGCCATATACTTACCTTTATTAGGATTGAACCAGGCAATTGTCATTGCAGAAAGAATTCGTAAACTTGTTGAAGTAGAGACGGACCCGCCTGTGACCGTATCATGTGGTATTTCTGAATGGAATTGGTTGGATGAGCAAGTCAGTGTGGATTCATTATTTTATTCAGCAGATATGGCGCTTTACAGAGCAAAGAATAATGGACGTAATCAGATACAAGTTGAAGATAGAAGTAGTGGATGAAGCACCTGAATGTTGAGGGTGCTTTTTTTCTTGACCCATATTTATATTAAAGCCTTGAATGGGAACGATATAGGTATTGACTTTTTTGAAAAGGACTATGCATCCATGAGGAGTAGATCGAGATGAGATACTGTATGCGAAGGATCTGTACTGGGGCGATTATAATAAGTTTAAGTGGGTTATTGTCTAGTTGTAATTTTATGACTGCGAATAAATCACCAGAAGAACAGTTTCAACTCTCGTTAGGTGGTCTAGCTGGGATTGAGACGTTAACTTTTACCGGTGAAGCCGCACTAAGAAGAAATGAACAACGATGGTTTGAGCAACAATTCGCATATGAAGGTCAATTGACGAACCATGATTTATTGAGAATACAAACAAAAGAACCTACTCAGAGCACATCGGCTAAAACAGTAAATAAAGTGCAAGAAGAGGGCGGGATAAGACTGATTTCTGCAGATTTGCGACGATTCAATGGAGGTTGGTTGAATACTGCAGGTGTAGATAACAGTGTGGATAAGCTCCTTGAAAGGTTTAACCCACTAAGTCAGCTGGAAGGTGTTGCTGGACTGAATAAGAGTGTCCAAGAGGAGACAAGCGCTTCTAGGGGGACACGGATACTTCGTATTGAACTGAAATCGGAGGATGCTTTGAAATGGTTAAACCATCAATTGAGTGGCGAAATGGAAGTTCTAAGAACAGCATACTATGAAGAGAATGCAACATACTCGTCGGAGACGGAAACAAAAATAGAAGCGATTTGGAGGCAGGGGGAAGAGCAATTGCAGACGATGTTGAAAGAGGCTAAAGTAGATACCGTGTATCATTTGACTATAGATCGTAAAAGTAACTTTCCATTAAGACTAACTTCCGAAAGCAAAATATTCTATTTGGATTTAGAAGGAAATGAACAGAATGAAACGATGGTGAATGATGTTGTTTTTCAAATGTAAGCATCACCTATGAAACATGATATAATGATTGATGAATTAACCAGTGTTCAAAAAGTAATATAGACAATCAAGGAGGAGAAATATGCATGCGTGATCCTAGAATTCAAAAGTTAGCAGAAAATCTAGTTGGATATTCTGTAGATGTGCAACCGGGTGAAAATGTATTGATCGAAATGATCGGTAGTGAACAAGATTTAATGAAAGCTATTATAGAAGAAGTATCTAAAAAAGGTGGTAACTCTTTCGTTCAACATACGGATAAGTCTGTTCAACGTACGTTATTTACTTATGCAACTGAAGAACAAATGAAGACTTGGGCTGAAATTGATTTGGAACGAATGAAGAAAATGGATTGTTATATCGGTATTCGTGCAGGTGAGAATGTGAATGACCTTTCTGATGTGCCTGAAGAGAAAATGAAACTTTACAATTCGATCTATAATCATAAGGTACATAGTCAGCAACGGGTAAACCATACCAAATGGGTAGTTCTTCGATATCCGAATGCTAGTATGGCACAATTGGCGAATAAGAGCACAGAGGCTTTTGAAGACTTCTATTTCGATGTATGTAATCTTGATTACGGGAAGATGGATATTGCTCAAGACCCCCTTGCAGAACTTATGAGAAGAACAGACAAGGTGCGTATTACGGGCCCAGGGACCGATCTTAGCTTCTCAATTAAGGGAATAGGCGCTGAGAAATGTTCAGGACAAAAGAATATACCTGACGGCGAGGTATACAGCGCACCCGTACGTAACTCGGTGAATGGTACAATTCATTATAATACACCGACCGTTTATAATGGTGTATCTTTCGAGAATATAAAGTTTACATTTAAAGATGGACAAATTATAGAAGCTACAAGTAACGATACAGCGCGGCTAAACAATATTCTAGATTCTGACGAAGGTGCACGTTACATTGGAGAGTTTGCGATAGGCTTCAATCCATATATCCTTCACCCGATGAAAGATATTCTATTCGATGAGAAAATTGCAGGAAGTCTTCATTTCACACCAGGTCAAGCATATGATGTTGCGGATAATGGTAACCAATCTTCGATCCATTGGGATTTAGTGTTGATTCAACGTCCAGATTACGGTGGTGGCGAAATTTACTTTGATGATGTGCTTATACGTAAGGACGGAATATTTGTTATCCCCGAGTTAGAAGGGCTAAATCCTGACCATTTAAAATGAGATAGAAATGACTTGCATCAAAAAGCGTATTCAAGGTATCATTGTGTGGTATAATATAAAATAAAACCAATTAGAAGTTACGGAGGGATCCTATGTCAAGTAATAATGCAGCAGTTGTAGAAATTGCTCAAACGGCAGGTAAGTTCACATCTTCCATCGTCCTTCAAGCAGAGAATAAGTACATCGATGTAAAAAGTATTTTGGGCTTATTTACTACGTTGGTAAGTCATCAGGGTTATGAGCTACATGTTCATGGACCAGATGCGGACGCAGCTAAAGTAGCTATGCAAGAAGTATTTGCTAAACATAACTTACAAATAGCCATCATCACTGAATAATGTGAGCAAAAGCCCCCTTACTTGTACAAGTAAGGGGGCTTTTTTTTTCGGGTTCTTGTATTGATGTGTATTTTCGACTAATATTAAGGTTAGAATTAATTCGTTAACTTTTGGACATAGGGGGAAGAGACATGACTTCGTCTGATACACAGGAACATTTGAATCTCAAAGCGATCAATCTTCTACAAGAAGATGCAGATAAAATTCAAAAACTTATTGAAGTTCAGATGGAGAACTTGGCAACGCGTTATTGCCCTCTCTATGAGGAAGTACTGGACACTCAAATGTATGGCTTCTCTAAAGAAGTTGACTTCGCGGTACGTTTAGATCTCCTAGATGTATTTACGGGAAGACAATTAGTTAGCCAACTTGAGCGTAAATTAGCCATTCTCTATGAAGCGTTGAACAACAAGGAGTAGCCTGTGAACTATAGGCATAGATAGAATGCAAATGCATGCCGATTCTGGGGTATGCATTTTTTTTTAGAAGAGTATTTGCTTTTCATTCCTTTTGGATTTACAATTACCAATAATGAGGTATAAGGGGGGGGATGGGCATGACGGAACAACTTCAGCATGAAAATGGAAGTGTACGAATTTCGAATGATGTCGTCTCGAAGATTGCCGGCATGGCAGCGCTTGAGACACCCGGTATTGCTGCAATGTCTGGAGGACTATCCGAAGGATGGGCTAAACGTCTTAGTGGTAAGAATGTACAAAAGGGTGTTACAGTCGAAGTGGGCCAGCGAGAGGCAGCGATTGATTTGCGAATTATTGTACTTTACGAAACTCCTATACATGAAGTATGTCGTATGCTGCAGCAGAATGTCCGTGAAGCTATTGAAAGTATGTCAGGTCTACATGTAGTTGAGGTTAATGTCAAAGTTGAAGGTGTTGCCTTCAAGGACGATGAGATTGAGGATTTAGTTATTCGTAATAAGTAGATTACATGTCCATTAATGAATGACCTAGAAAAAAGACTAGCGGGATAAACTTCCCCGGTAGTCTTTTTTTGATGTAATGCGCTCTTGTACGATAGGCTTATTACTCTCACGTGAAATGCTCAGGAGAATTCCCATGCTCATCATCATGACCAGCGTAGATGAACCACCAGCACTTATGAAGGGCAAGGTAACTCCAGTAAGTGGAATGGTCTGAGTAACTCCTCCGATGTTAATAAAAGCTTGAATAGCAACGAGACCCATAATACCGATCCCTACTAACGTACCAAAGGGGTCTGGACATCGGAGTGAAACAATGATGCCGCGCCAGATGAAATATAAGTAAATCAAAAGGAAAAGTGAAGTGCCAATAAATCCGAACTCCTCCCCAATAACAGCGAATATAAAGTCATTGTAAGCATTTGGGAGGTAATGAAGTTTCTGAATGCTTTGCCCGAACCCTGATCCGGTGATGCCCCCTTGTCCAATTGCAGTCAGTGATTGGATCAGGTTGTATCCTGACCCTTCCGCGTCTGCAAAGGGGTCGAAAAAGGCAGATATGCGATCTTTTTTATAGCTCTGATCTACAGTGGCTGAAGCATCAGTAGGAGAAAATGAACTAATAAGTGCACTCATTCCAAGCACAAGACCTGCACCTAGAACAAGAAGTACGATCGAACCCATAATATGCTTCATGCTAGCTCCACCTGCATAAATAATGATACAACAGGTTGCTACTAGTATTAAACAAGAGCCTAAATCAGGTTGCATCATAATGAGTCCAGCGACGGCTCCGGCAATCATGATAACGGGGATGAAGCCTTTCTTGAGATCGCGCATTCGCTCACCTTTTTTGGTGATTAATGCGGCAAGATACAGAATTGTTGCAAGTTTAGCGAACTCCGTGGGTTGAATACTGAGTTGGCCGAGGCGGAACCAACTGCGAGCGCCATTCGTTACATCTCCAAAGTAAGGGACTAGAATAAGCATTATAATCGTAATCATGAAAAAAGGGATAAATAACACTTTGTATTTATTATAAGGAATATTCATAGCAATAAACATTAAAAAAACACCTAGTGCAACAGAAACAAATTGACGCTTCGTGAAGTAAAGAGCATCATAATTAAATTTCTCGCTGGCGACGGTTAAGCTTGAGCTAGCACTAAAAACCATAACTAGTCCAAACCCTACAAGTAGTAAAGTAAGGATAAGTAACTGGAAATCCGGGGCCCCCCTTTTGGGAAGGGGATTGTTTTCTTTCATCATATTATGTTCACGCTAAGCTTCAAGCATAGTTTTGAATTGTTCTAACTTCTTGTTCGCAATAATTAAGATAGGACCCGGAATGGCTGTCTCATAATCTAAACCATGAGGAAATGTCGCTTTGCCCATGTATACGCCTTCTACTTCAAGAATGGTTTCAGGGTCTTCTAGCTTCCCTTCAACGGCTCTCGTATTGATTCGTACGAAATACTCATCCTTGTTACTCTTGTCCTCAATCTTATATTCGTAAGTTGCACGATAATATTCCCATTGCCAACGGAAGAACCCTGCTTTCTCTGCCGTTTCGTCCATATAAGCCAAATCACATTTAAGGCCATCTAAACCTGTGTTATCAAAAATCATCGCCCATTCATCTCCTTATTCGTCAATCTCTAAACTTCTTTTATTCATGATATTATGTTTCGGGAACTTCTGCAAGCAAGAGCGTCGTGATGAATAGCCACTATTATGCGGTTTCTGATACAATAGATGCAATATATTGTTGTGTCAACATCTTTGATTCATTGGCTATATGATTTAAATATATATTAGGTTAACATCCTGAAACGGAGCGGATTGTTATGATAGAGAAATTATTGCTCAATGAAATACATCTTAAGATGATACAGTGGAGAAGGTATTTACACAAAAACCCGGAGTTGTCTTATCGGGAAGAGAATACAGCTATATTCATAGCGACGATATTGCGCGAGCTTGGATTAGAGGTTCAGACGGCATTCGGTGGAGGTTACGGAGTGGTTGCCTCCCTCAAAGGGACACTCCCAGGTAAGACAATCGCTCTTCGTGCAGATATGGATGCACTTCCGATTCAAGATGAGAAAATGTGTGAATACGCTTCCGAGGTGAAGGGTGTCATGCATGCCTGCGGTCATGATGGTCATACGTCTATACTGTTAGGGGTTGCTACCTATTTCAGTCATCATCGAAGCAAGCTTCGGGGGGGAATTATTTTTATATTTCAACCTGCAGAAGAGGTGTGTCCTGGTGGAGCTCAAGGGATGATTAAGAGTGGTGTATTGAATGGAGTAGACGTCATCTATGGGTTACACCTATGGACGCCACTTCCGATTGGAAGTGTAGGGAGTGCTTCAGGTGCACTTATGGCGGCAGCTGATGAATTCTTTATTGATATCATTGGAAGAGGTGGGCATGGCGGAATTCCCCATGTGACGATTGATAGCATCGTAGCTGGATCAGCACTTGTAATGCAACTGCAAAGCATTGTGAGTCGTTCGGTAGACCCGCTTCAACCTGCTGTGGTGACAGTAGGCACGATTGAAGGAGGGAGAGCCCAGAATGTTATTTCAGAGAAATGTAGAATAACAGGGACAGTCCGTACATTCGATGAAGACACGAGGCAAATGATTCGGCAACGAATTGAATCGATGGCATCACATACGGCTCAAGCTTACGGTGCGACAGCTGTTGTTGACTATGTTATGGGTTACCCACCGCTTGTGAATGACGAATTAGAAGTGGAGCGATTCTTTACTGTAGCTGAGAAGACATTTGAAAGTGATCGTATTCTGTCGCTGCCTAAGCTTATGCCAGCAGAAGACTTCGCTTATTATGTTCAACAAATACCGGGATGTTTCATGTTTGTAGGAGCAGGAAACAGTGACAAAGCGATGATGTATCCCCATCATCATCCGCTTTTTGACTTTGATGAAGAGGCGTTGCGTAACGGACTTACACTTTTCATTGCTATGGTGGATTCCCATAATTCAAATAGTTGAAATAAAGAATACTCTCTCTTGAATTGGGGAAAGCTATCTCTCAATTGAGAGGGAGGTCATTATGGGTAACAGTAGAGCGTGCATTGTACAGCATGATCGAACGATATTATTAGAATGTGGGCATGAGGCATTTGAAGAAGCTCGAGAACAGCTTTTCTGTTATGCAGAATTAATGAAGAGCCCCTCTACTTTCCATACCTATCGGATAACGCCGCTATCGCTATGGAACGCGGCCTCTTTAGGTTGGTCAGCTACGATGGTGACAGATAGTCTAAAGTCTTTGTCACGATGGGATGTTCCATCAGGCATGGTGCAGGACATAGATGAGATTGTTTCTCGCTATGGGAAGCTGACTCTTGAAGTAGATGCTATCATTCCACATCAGCTTATTCTGAGAAGTTCAGAATCGCAGCTAATGGATGAAGTAATTCAGTGGGTAGGCAAACTCAGTGTCGGCTTGCAACGTACCTCCTTAACAGAGATGACTTTAAATACAGCTTCTCGGGGGTTACTGAAACAAGAATTAACTAGGTTCGGATATCCTGTTCTAGATTTGGCTGGTTATGATGATGGTCAGCCCCTGTTGCTATCTTGGAAGTGCAAGGGCGGCGAACCATTAGTACAATTGCGAGATTATCAGAAGGATGCAGTCAAAGCGTTCGAAGGCTTACCTGGTAGCGGTGGTAGTGGGGTGGTAGTTCTCCCGTGTGGATCTGGTAAGACAGTGATTGGAATAGCTATTATGGCCCAATTGCAATGTGAAACATTGATCTTAACCTCAAACACAACATCTGTGAGGCAGTGGATGGATGAACTGAAACTCAAAACAACGCTATTATCTGCTGAAATCGGTGAGTATTCGGGGCAAAAGAAAGAAGTTAAACCTGTAACCGTAGCTACGTACCAAATCCTTACGCATCGGCGGAATAAAGAAAGTGAATTTGAGCATATGAAGCTCTTTAATGAACGGCGATGGGGACTTATTATTTACGATGAGGTTCATCTATTACCTGCGCCTATATTCCGTGCGACTGCTGAGATCCAGGCGACACGACGGTTGGGACTAACAGCTACATTGGTACGTGAGGATGGTTGTGAGCAGGATGTTTTTTCATTGGTGGGGCCGAAAAGGATTGATATTCCATGGAGACAGCTAGAGACCAAGGGATGGATCGCAAAAGTTGATTGTGTGGAGATCAGGGTGCCGATGACGATTGAATTGAAGGAACAATATCATCATGCTGAAGGTAAACATAAATTTCGGATTGCGGCGGAGAATCCAGGTAAAATACCTGTGATTCATCGCATAGTGCAACGACATGCAGATGCTGGCATTCTAATTATAGGACAATATCTAGACCAATTAGAGTTTATTGCTTCCTCTCTCGAAGCTCCGCTCATTAGTGGGAAGATGCCACAGCAGGAGCGAAATCAATTATATGATTCATTTAGAAAAGGGGAGGTCAATGTTCTTGTCGTGTCTAAAGTGGCTAACTTTGCCGTGGATCTACCGGAAGCCTCTGTAGCTATTGAAGTGTCGGGTAGCTTCGGATCGCGTCAGGAGGAGGCTCAGAGGCTTGGTAGAATTTTGCGTCCCAAATCGCTAGACAATAAAGCCTATTTCTACACGCTAGTCTCCAAGGACAGTAAAGAGGAGGATTTCGCGATCCGGCGCCAAATGTTTCTGTATGAACAAGGATATGAATATGCTATTCAGATGATGACATAAAGGGGCAGATGCTCTAATGAAAATAGTTGATGAATTCAACGGCGAAGATCAGTCTATTTTAGGCGGATTGCATTCAGGTGAACGAGAGTTGTTGAGAGTCATCTATGTCAGTTTCGCAGGGCAATTATTCAATGATACCCAATTCATGAAACTAAGAATGCTCGGAATGAGCGGGGCAGAGCACCTGCTATCGCTTATCTCATTAAGAAACAAAGGCAGGATACGGGCTGTTATGAAATCATGGGGAGAGCGGTTGTACTATATCCCGATTGAACAATTGCCACGACTTCACAATGAATTGTGTGGGTATGATCCGCAGGAAGTGAAAGAAGAATTCCGAATTGTAAAGGAAGCCAAACCTGGATTGGTGTTTGATCTGTTCCAAATGCTTGTGTTTATTGCACAGGGTAGACTTTTACTTAGTACAAAAGGGGTTATACATAAGAAAAGTATTCAAAAGATGGAGGAAAGAGTACATCTGCGGGCAGAGGACTTAAGTCAGCTATCATTACAATTACGAGATGCTGAGGTTGTCCCATTACATATTGCGTTTCTGTTAGATTTGCTTGATTGTTTAAAACTTATACATAGGAATAGTAGGAACATCGTTGTCCAAGAGCAAGCTTTGTCGACCTGGTTAAAGATGAGTACGGAACAAATGACGAGCGTTCTTGTAAAAATAGTAAGTGAGCGATATTGCTCTTATGACTCTGATATGCAGCATCTGTACTGTTTGATTTCTCAACCTACTTTGTTGTCAGGTCAGTGGGTTGAAATTGAACTTCTTGTCGATGAGCTGGTTGAGCAACAACTACTTGATCGTTCACGAACAGATCAGATGATCGAGCGTACAACAGGTTGGGTATCAGTTCTTGCTAGTTTGGGATGGATGGATGTGGGAATGATTGCAGATCATCGGAGCTGTTTCCGCTGGATGATCTCAAGCGATCAAGTTCTGAATGCGTTGTTCTATGACACTATGATCTGTCGGGCATCGGAATTGGAATCTGTCTCAACAAACTCATTTTATGTACAACCTGAATTTGAGATCATAATATTACCGGATGTACCCAATCTATTACGCTTTAAATTATCGATGTTCACAAGTCTTCTTATAAGTGATCGTACATCTATATATAAACTAACGGAGGAGAGCGTTACTCGAGCGATACAAAGGGGGATTGAGGTATGGGATATTATTTCTTGCTTATCTACTAATGGTGAATCGGAAGTGCCTGCTCATGTGTTATTGACACTGCAGAAATGGGATGCAGAGATGAAGCGAGATGAGGACAATGACAATGTATCTCAAACTTCAAGTCATAGTTGTCTTGAGAATATATTAGTAGATGATGATCAAGAGTTAGATGGTGTTGGAGGGTACAATTCAATTGTAGGAGATCTTGATCGGTATCCATATGATGTGGACGATGAGCTTCCAATACCGCAATCATTATTTCCTAATCTTGAGCAAATTCCCCTCAGATGGAGAAAGGAATTCAGAAGCTATCACTTGTCTACGGTTAAACAAATGATAGAACAAGCTATTTCGTGGAACACTAAGGTGAAGTTATCTTTTCAAGGGCATCAGGTGGATTTCATCCCTTTAAAGTGTTCCAATAACTGTGATATAATTTCAGGGGAAATATTCAACCCTACAATACAACAGTATGAAATGATTGAATTAACTTGTAGTGATTGGCAGGAAATAAGATTGATAGTTCCTAAATTTACCTAATATGAACCTATTTCACGACATGAAAACCTCTTCATAAGCTGTGATGGATATGTTATGATAAAATAGTCTACATGATAAATAGTAGCAAATCTTCAATAAGAATAGAGGATGAAGTTCATGAGCGTATCAGAATTACAAACGTTTGACATGGCAGAAGTGTTGACGTACGCCTATGAATTAGGCGATTTGATCAATCAGTCTGTCGATGTGTCAGATTATCTATATTGGAAGCGGCAAGTAGATGCCCATGAGGGGATCCAAGCCTTGGTTAAGAAATTAGCTGCAAAGAAAGAATTGTTTTATGAAACAGAGCGTTTCGGGCATTTCCATCCTGACTATCATTCTGCTCAAGATGCTGTGCATAACGTGGAATTGGAACTGGAATCTTATGAGGAAGTTCGTAATTTCAAATGGGCTGAGAAGAGATTGGATGATATGTTACACCAGATGTCTGAGACGATTGCGTTCTCGGTGTCAGATAGTATTAAAGTGCCTAGTAATGATCCACAGCCTAAGGGATGCGGTAGCGGGGGTAATTGTTCTTGTGGTTAATTTAAAATATAAGAAAGTATAAGTTTCACTTGATACTCTATTTCTTATATTTCGGCAGAGACGGATACCGTCCTTTAAAAGGACGGCATAGCCGTTTCTGCTTGAGAAGTTGTTAAAAGAGAGGTGGCAAGCAGATGTTTGCGGAACGAACAGGTTATATTATTTGGGTGAATGATATTAAAGCAGCTCGGAACCTGGATAAGTACGGTACGGTTCATTATATCTCCAAAAAAATGCATTATGTAGTGATGTATGTAAATGGTGATCGTGCAGAAGAAACGACCAAAAATATTCGTAGACTTTCTTATGTTCGTAAGATTGAGCGATCCTATCGTAATGAAATTCAGACTGAATATAGCAGTGATATCCCGGATAAAACAAGCTACTATGGTCACTAGAATCGCGCACCAAGACAGCTTGTACTAGCTCAATATGACAACGATACGGTCCTTATGGACCGTTTTTTTAATACTATTAGGGGAAGTTCAAAAAGTCATCTTTTGATCACGAAGAAAGGGGAGGGCAACTATGAATTTTCACCAACTCCATATATTCCATACCGTTGCTGAACGTGGGAGCTTCTCTTCAGCAGCTCAGATGCTACATATGACTCAACCGGCTGTAACGATGCAGGTTCAAGCACTTGAGGATTATTTTGGGACGAAGTTACTAAATCGTTCGACCAAAAAAATTGAATTAACGGAAGCTGGAATGACTCTTTTTCCTTATGCTCAGCGAAGTATTGATATTATGAGAGAAGCGGATGTTGCGATGTCCACCTTCACACATATGTTACAAGGGAGGTTACAACTTGGAGCTAGCCTAACGATTGGTGAATATGTATTGCCAAGGTTGCTAGGTCCATTCGGACAACAATATCCTCAGATTAATATCGTCATGAAAGTGATGAATACGACACAGATTATAGATGAAATATGTAAGCACCAACTTAATTTCGGACTCATTGAAGCTCCCATTCAGCACCCCGACATGGTTATCGATGTAGTTATGCAGGATGAGCTAAAGCTGATCGTACCTGCGGACCATCCGTTGGCTGAGCAAGATGTGGTGAATCTGGAAGATGTACTTGAATACCCATTTGTGTTGCGTGAACAGGGATCGGGAACACGACAAGTTATGGAACATCAATTTCTTAATAAAGGAATTAATCTGGATCAACTTCAGGTGATCATGGAGCTAGGAAGCACAGGAGCTGTGAAGTCAGCGGTTGAGGCAGGACTTGGAATCACGATGTTGTCTCCTTCGTCAGTTAAGCATGAAATAGCACTGGGGCTTGTGAAGATGATTGATATCCGTGATGTGGAGTTTAAAAGGCAGTTCTATGCTATACATTTAAAATCCACGTTACTCCCTATTTCAGCGGTTACTTTTCTCACTTTTCTAAAGCAACAAAAGTAAGCTCAGCAACAAGAGCAAGAGTGAAGAATGAATTCTGAAGTGCTAATCTAAAATTAGAGGGGGAAGTATAGATGGGCAAAGGGGAAGGAAAGTGTGATCTTCATACTCATACGCAAGCTTCCGATGGAATGCAAGCACCTTCGGTCAATGTTGTGCTCGCTAAAGATAAGGGGCTATCTGCCATAAGCATTACAGATCATGATACCGTAGCTGGCATTGAAGAAGCATTAGCTGCGGGTGAGAAATATCGAATAGTCGTTGTGCCAGGTGTTGAAATCAGTACCCGATCAGGGGGCAAAGATATTCATATACTTGGATATTACGTAGATTATAAAGATGAACTGTTTCTACAAAGGCTTGAGAAGCTACGCGAAACTCGGCAGTTAAGGAATGGTCGAATCATTGATAAATTGCAAGGGTTAGGCGTCAACATCACGTTGGATGAAGTGATCGTTGGACTAGGCCGTCCGTTATTACCTGATGAGAGCCTTGGACGGCCCCATATAGCAGATGTATTGGTTCATAAAGGATATGCTTCTGATATGCGAGATGCGTTCGATCGTTATTTAGCTGAAGGAGCACAGGCTTTCGTATCCGAACCGCGAATTTCTCCAGAGGATGCGTGTTCGTGGATTAGGGAAGCGGGAGGTTCACCAGTACTAGCTCATCCAGGCCTATACGGGGATGATACTCTTGTTCGAGATATTATAACAAGAGCTGATCTAGCGGGGATTGAAGTCTACCATTCTGATCATAGGGAAGAGGAACAATCTCGTTATCTAGCGATGGCATTAGAATACGATCTGATTGTAACTGGAGGATCAGATTTCCATGGGGCAAGGCAAGGGGTTGTGTTCCATGGTGATATCGGAAGTGTCACGGTTTCCGTAGATGTGTTAGAGCAACTAAAGTGGGGGAAACATGAATAGTGGTGGATTTAGAGGACAGATTTGTAACTAATATTGATTATCGAAGGTACATAAACTCCCCCAACAATGGGCGCCGAAAGGCGCCTTTCTTGTTGGTTAAAGGCTTAATTTTTAATGATGTAGGGCATGGCTTTGATCTGTCGTTCATCAGGAGTGACGAATAACGTCTTCTGATGGTCATAGATGACAAATCCAGGTTTCGATCCGCTAGGTTTACGTACATGACGAATTAACGTGGTATCGACAGGAACGCTACTTGATTCCTTGGCTTGACTGAAATAAGCTGCAAGCTGTGCGGCATCCTCTAGCGTAGCTTCTCCGAATGTTTCACTGCGGATGATCACATGGGACCCAGGGATATCCTTCGTATGCAGCCAAGTGTCATTAGGGCTAGCTAAACGGTTGGTGACATATTCATTCTGCAAATTATTTTTGCCGACATAAATGTCTATTCCCTCTGATGATGTGAATACATGAAGTGTTGGACGGGCAGTCTTTTTCTTGACTTTTTTCTTACGGGACTTTTTACTTCGATCTCGTAAGTATTGTTGTTGAATTAATTCCTCGCGAATTTCTTCAATATCGTTCATAGACGCGTAGGAGAGTTGTTGTAATAGATCATCCATATAGCGAATTTCCTCACGAGTTTTGATCAGTTGTTGATCTATGACGACTAGACTGTTTTTGTATTTGTTATATTTCTTGAAATATCGTTGTGCGTTTTCGGTTGGGCTTATCAGTGGATCGAGTGGAACGGTGATCATCGCTTGTTCTTCATCATAGAAATTGGTTAATTCAACGGTTTTGTCACCTTTATGGATCATATGAAGGGAAGCGAAGATTAACTCACCCCAGATACGGTACTGATCTGCATCACCGGCCTCGAGTATATCCTCATGGAGATGATCGAGCTTCTTCAGATTCTTGGCACGTTCATTGTGTAGGAAACGAAGTAGGTCACTTACTTTCTGTTTAACGGTATCCCGTTCCGCCTTATCCCCATAGAACTCTTCTAAACACTCGCTTATAGAATGATAGTGAGTCGTTTCACTGTGAAGCATCGTGAGTGATATCGCAGAGAAAACGGTCTTGCCTTTGGCATTGATTCCGATCGCCGGTTGATATTCGTGCTTCGCAACGAGTTCCATTACATGTGAGAAGGCACTCCATAGAGGTGAGGCGCTAATTCGATCTTCTTCTATATCGGGATCTCGTTCTTGGTTAGCGCGAAATACAATCTCTTGTGCTACTAATGGGCTTAGACCACTGAAAGAATCGACAATCCAAGAGATCGGTTCTTGCTCAGTCGCCATATAGGATTCGATGAATGCAGCTTGATCCACATCAAGGGGATTTCGTTTATGTTGCTCAGGAGGTTCTGTGTACATGGCACCTGGCATGACAATGCGGAAGCTACTGATTGCAGGGGTGACATGATGGATTCCATCTAGAATGATACCAGTTGAAGCATCCATCAGAATGATGTTGCTGTGCCGACCCATCAATTCAATAATAATCTTTTTCAAAGATACATCACCGAGTTCATCACGTTGCCGAATGGAAATGTGAATGATCCGCTCCATACCCACTTGTTGTATATCCTCTATCGTACCGCTCTCACAATGTTTACGCATGAGCATACAGAACATCGGTGCTTCCTGAGGGTTAAGAAAGCTCTTCTCCGTTAACTGGACACGTGGAAAAGTTGGATTGGCTGATAGTAATAACTTAGAGTTCCCTTCTCTAGAGCGCATATTAAAAAGGATATCGTGAGTGTTAGGTTGATATATTTTGCTAATACGGGCACCTTTGTATATTTGTAGTTCCTGTACAATGGCCCTTGTTACGATACCGTCTAATGCCATGATCTATATCTCCCATCTACTATGTTTGAATATGATTCTACTCTCTATGATGCCATAGTTTAGGCAAAAACTTAAGCGAGTGTCTGTGATAATTTAACACCTGTCCGAATATCATTACGTTATACGAGGTGGAAAAGCTGTCGTGTCGCTAAAAATGCAGATAGATCGGGAGGGAACGGGTAGCATGGAATTGAAAAAGTGGCATCAGATGGATGTGGAAGAGCTACAACATGTCATAGGTGTTCAACCGCAGCAAGGCCTTACCGAAGAAGAAGTAGCGCAAATTAGGACAAAGAGTGGTTTGAATGAATTGAGCGAAGGGAAGCGAGTTTCTCCCATTATTCTTTTTTTGAACCAGTTCAAAGATTTCATGGTTGTTGTATTAATGGCAGCAACGCTATTATCAGGGTTATTGGGCGAATATCTAGACGCGATTACGATTATAGCTATTATTCTTTTGAATGGAATACTTGGGTTTATTCAGGAGTTTCGAGCAGAGCGTTCATTACGGGCACTGAAGAAATTGTCAGCCCCAAGCGCAAAGGTACTGCGCGGAGGTAAGTTGGATGTTATCTCAACAAGGCTACTTGTCCCAGGGGATGTTGTTCTAATGGAAAGTGGAGATCGCATTCCGGCCGATGTTCGTTGGATTGAGACTAATATTTGTAGTGTTGAGGAATCTGCTCTGACGGGTGAATCTTTGCCTGTAACGAAACATTGTCAAATGATTCGCGAAGATGACGTGCCGCTGGGAGATCAGAAGAATATTGGTTTTATGGGAACGATGATGACTAGAGGTACGGCGAAGGGTATCGTTATACGCATAGGTATGGACACGGAAATGGGTAAGATTGCCGATCTGATTCAAAGTACGGAGTCACAGGAAACACCATTGCAGCACAGATTAGAACAACTTGGAAAAATACTGATCATACTATCATTAGCACTCACCATTATGGTTGTTGTTGCAGGTATTTTGCACGGACAGCCTGTCATGGGCATGCTGATGGCTGGAGTTAGTTTAGCTGTTGCGGCTATACCAGAAGGACTGCCAGCTATTGTTACTGTTGCCTTGGCTCTTGGGGTGCAACGGATGATCAAGCGTAAAGCGATTGTTCGTAAACTTCCCTCTGTGGAAACGCTTGGGTGTGCATCCGTAATCTGTTCAGATAAGACAGGAACGTTGACTCAGAATAAGATGACTGTCACTTCCGTATGGGTTGGAGGACGACAACTGGAGGTTACTGGAGATGGGTATGCACCGATAGGTCAAATATTAGAGAAGAAACGTCCCGTTGACCTTAAGAACGATCAAGGATTGCGTCGCTTACTTCAGATCGGAGCATTGTGTAATAACTCTGAGATTGTAGAAACTTCGATGGATGAGATACAAGGTAAGAAAAAGTTGAAAGGGGAGACAGGAGTTTCCTCTTGGGATTTGAAAGGCGACCCGACCGAAGGGGCACTGGCAGCTCTTTCATCCAAGATGGGGATGTCAGCGCACTCGTTAGGTAGTCTGTATTCACGAGAGCGAGAGTTTCCTTTCGATTCAGAACGCAAGCTCATGTCCGTTATTGTAACTCACCAAGGAGGAAGGCTCCTGTATACGAAGGGAGCACCAGATGTACTACTAAACCAATGTTCGTATATAGTGTGGGGCGGGAAGATTGTTCCACTTACAGGTATGATACGGCAGCAGGTGTTAACTGCGAATGAAGAAATGGCTTCGGGGGCGTTGCGAGTTCTTGGTACAGCCTATCGGGAGTTACGATCGCAGGACAGAGTGGAAAGTGAAGGGGAAGCGGAATCGCAACTGATCTTTGTAGGGCTTGCAGGAATGATTGATCCACCGCGACGTGAAGTTCGAGATGCGATAGCGACATGTCGCCGCGCAGGTATTAAGACGGTGATGATTACAGGGGATCACGGCACGACTGCTGAAGCTATAGCTCATCAACTTGGTATTCTTCCACGAGGTGGTCATTCTCTCAGTGGGCAGGAATTGACAAAGCTTAGCGATGATCAGCTTGATGCTAAGGTTGATCATATTTATGTATATGCCCGCGTATCTCCAGAACATAAACTCCGCATCGTCAAATCACTGCAACGTAAAGGGCATGTGGTGGCTATGACGGGTGATGGAGTGAATGATGCCCCTGCCATAAAGGCTGCGGACATTGGTATAGCGATGGGTATTACAGGAACGGATGTAACCAAGGAAGCATCTTCATTAATTCTCAGCGACGACAATTTCTCAACCATTGTCGCTGCGATCGAAGAAGGGCGTAACATCTATGAGAATATTCGTAAATTTATCCGTTATTTACTCGCTTCAAATGTAGGAGAAATCCTAACGATGCTCTTTGCAATGATGCTGGCACTTCCGCTACCGCTTCTGCCGATTCAGATACTATGGGTCAATCTTGTAACCGATGGGTTACCCGCAATGGCGCTAGGGGTAGATCAACCCGAGAAAGATCTGATGGAGCACAAGCCACGTGGTGCCAAAGAAAATATATTTGCCCGTCGTCTTGGGTGGAAAATTATTAGTCGTGGTTTTCTGATAGGTATGTGTACCTTAGTTGCATTCTGGCTCACGTTACGGGTTGCTCCAGATCAACCCGGACAGTTACTGAAAGCACAGTCCGTTGCGTTTGCGACATTAGTTATGGCCCAGTTATTCCATGTGTTCGACTGCCGTAGCTCACGATCTGTATTTCACCGTAACCCATTTCAGAATAAATATTTGATTGTCGCGGTTCTTTCTTCCGTACTATTGATGCTAGGTGTGTTCTACATCGAACCTCTTCAGCCAATATTCAAAACCGTGCCGCTCGGAATGCGTGAATGGGCGCTTACACTCGTAGCAGCGGGGATTCCTACGTTTCTAATGGGAGCGGGTAGCGTGTGGGGTGGAAGAAGACTTAAACGCAACGGTTCACAACGAATTGTAGCGAAAAGCACAAAGATTTCAGCGTGACAATGGAAGCCTATGGTCCGGGTATCGAAAGATACTTGGACCATAGGCTTTTTGTTGAAAACATATGAAAGTAACTATTTCTATTATATTTTCATATACAATACTTATCTTTACTAGTGATATATGATACATTTATACGAAACTGCTGTTGAAGGTGGAGGGCAATGATGAAACCGGATTTGAGGGAAGTATTGGAGAATAATGTGCTAGTCGGTGACGGTGCAATGGGTACTTTCTTATACCAATTGGGTTTTCCTGTGGGAATTTCTTATGAAGAACTAAATCTGACTTCACCTGAGGTTGTTGCGGATGTTCATCGCCGTTATGTAGCTGCAGGGGCGCAAGTGTTAGAGTCAAATACGTTTTCTGCTAATTACGATAAATTGTCCAAGTATGGGCTAGAATCCAAAGTGGAAGAGATTAATCGTGCGGGAGTTCAAATTGCTCGATCTGCAGCGGGTCCTGATGGATATGTAGTAGGTGCTGTGGGCTCTATTCGTGGAGGGAAACGAACGAATGTCTCTACGAAAGAACTGAAGAAACATTTTGAACAGCAAATTTCTATCCTTCTCGATGAAGGCGTAGACGGCATATTGCTCGAAACATTCTATGATGTCGAAGAGTTGCTTATTGCGCTGTCTAGGGTGCGTAAGCTTAGTGATGTACCTGTTATTTGCCAGTTTGCTGTTGAAGATGTAGCGCGGACATTGGATGGCTATACGATGCGAGAAGCTTTCCAAATATTACAGCAAGAAGGCGCTGATATCATTGGTTTTAATTGCCGCACCGGTCCCAATGGAATTATGAAGGCGGTTGAGAGCCTTAGCGGTCAATTAGCAGTGCCTGTCTCCGTCTTCCCGAATGCAGGCGTAGCGGACTTCGTGGATGGGGAGATTCGTTATACAGCAACACCGAAGTATTTCGGGGAAATGTCCTTGCAGTTTGCGGATATGGGAGCCCGAATTATTGGGGGATGTTGTGGAACAACTCCTGAACATATTAAAGCGATATCAGAGGCTCTTAACGGTTACGTTCCGAGACCTATTGATCGAAATGTTATATTTGAAGCTGATACACCAGCAATCATGCATGAGCATTCAGAGAAGGGCACTGGAGATAATGAGCCGACGCTTGTTGATCTTGTCAAGCAACGGCATACGGTTATTGTTGAGCTTGATCCTCCGCGTGATTTAGATATTAAAAAATTTATGCTCGGTGCTGAGGCGCTGAAGAAATCCGGATGCGATGCATTGACATTAGCGGATAACTCGCTTGCGGTGACTCGAATGAGTAACATGGCATTAGGGCATCTCGTTCAAGATAAAGTTGGAATGCTTCCATTAATTCATATTGCTTGTCGGGATCGCAATTTGATTGGTACTCAATCTCATCTGATGGGTTTTGATGCACTTGGCATTGATCATGTCCTCGCGGTAACGGGAGATCCTGCGAAGTTCGGAGATTTGCCAGGGTCGAGTTCTGTATACGATCTAACTTCTTTCGAAATTATACGTATGATTAAACAACTTAATGATGGAATAGCGTTCTCTGGAAAACCACTAAAGCAGAAAGCTAAATTTATGGTAGGGGCGGCTTTTAATCCCAATGTGAAACATCTTGATAAGGCTGTACAGCGATTAGAGAAGAAGATTGCTGCGGGTGCAGACTATATTATGACCCAGCCTGTCTATGATCCGAAGTTAATTGTTGCTATAAAAGAAGCGACAGCTCATTTGGATATACCCATTTTTCTAGGCATCATGCCACTCGCAAGTGGTAGAAATGCTCAATACCTACACAATGAGGTTCCCGGTATACAGTTATCCGAAGAAGTGCTTACACGGATGTCTGGTCTAGAAGGGGAAGAAGGAAGAGCTATGGGTGTTAGGATTGCGACAGAATTGATTGATGTAGCGATGGAATATTTTAATGGTATCTATATTATTACTCCTTTTTTGTTTTATGAGATGAGTGTTCAATTGACAGAGTATGTATGGAAGAGGTCGGGTCGGGAGTTGTCCCCCTTGTTTCGATCATAATTATCAATTACAATAGGTAAATGGATGTGGTGCCGATGTCATTCAGTATGACCGGATACGGTCAATCTAGCCTACAATATGCAGGATATAAGGTTGAAATTGAGATCAAATCCGTCAATCATCGTTATTGTGAAGTTGTACTCAGATTGCCACGAGAATGGACGTGTTTCGAGGATATTCTGAGAAGAACGGTACAGCAGTACGTGAAGCGCGGAAGGATTGATATTTACATTAATAAAGAGGCGGAATTGGAAAATGCGGCTTTTGCTACATTGAATCATTCCGCCGTTAAGGCGTATTTGCAAGCTGTTGATGTACTAAACGTCGAATACGGTCTGGAAGGCACATTGACAGTGAAGGACGTACTCGCTCTTCCAGATGTTCTACTGTCTTCCGAACAACTTCCTGCTGTTGCTGACGTGGATATGGAGCAGTGGGGTGAAGTTCTTCAGCAAGGACTTCAGAAGGCTTTAGAAAGCCTTCTGCTGATGCGTTCTAAAGAAGGGCTACATTTAGTGCAGGATGTTGAACAACGATTAGGGCGATTACAGGTTATACATGATGAGATGATTACCTTAGCACCACATGTGGTGGAGGAACATCGGGTCAAGCTCAGACAAAGGTTATCTGAATTACAGGATAATTCATTTACTTTGGATGAGTCTAAGTTCGGGATGGAGATCGCTCTCTACGCGGATCGTTCTAATATTGATGAAGAACTAATTCGACTGGGGAGCCATTTCATGCAATGTAAGGAATTGCTTCTTGCGGATGAAGCGATCGGCCGGAAGTTAGACTTTCTTATTCAGGAAATGAACAGGGAAGTGAATACGATCGGATCGAAAGCAAATCATTTGTCTCTAGTAACCCGTGTTGTTGAAATGAAAGCGGAAATAGAGAAAATTCGAGAGCAAGTAGCAAATATTGAGTAAGTGAGTGTGCATTTACGGACAGCATTGTGTCAAATGTATAGGGGGAAGAACTGAGATATGGCAATGGCAATCAAACTCATTAATATCGGCTTCGGAAATATTGTGTCTGCCAATCGTATTATTTCGATTGTTAGCCCGGAATCTGCACCTATTAAACGTATCATTCAGGAAGCAAGAGACCGGCATATGCTGATCGATGCGACCTACGGGCGCCGGACGCGAGCTGTTATTATTACAGACAGTGATCATGTTATATTGTCAGCGGTACAACCGGAGACTGTAGCTCATCGTCTATCCAGTAAAGATGATGATAATGACGAATAAGATGGAGAATAGAATGTCTAGAGGATTATTAATTGTTTTATCTGGTCCTTCGGGAGTAGGTAAGGGAACGGTATGTAATGCACTTCGAGGTAAAATGGACAATTTAGTATATTCGGTATCTGCCACTACACGTCTTCCGCGCTTAGGTGAAGTGGACGAAGTGAACTATTTCTTCAAGACTCGTGAGCAGTTCGAGTCTATGATAGAGAATGAGCAGTTGCTTGAATATGCTGAGTACGTTGGTAATTACTATGGAACACCTCGTGATTTCGTGGAGAAGACGCTTCGGAGCGGCAAAGATATTATTCTGGAAATTGAGGTGCAAGGTGCACTCAAAGTGAAAGAGAAGTTTCCAGAAGGTATCTTTATTTTCTTGCTTCCACCATCGCTAGATGTGCTAGAAGATCGCATTAAGGGTCGCGGTACGGAGAACCAGGCTACGATTGATAACAGGCTTGCAGTTGCGCTTGATGAAATCGATCTAGTAGAGCATTATCACTATGCGGTAGTTAATGATCAGATTGATGAAGCGTGTAAACGAATAGAATCTATTATGATTGCCGAACATTGTAAGGTTAGAAGCAGTGGTAACTAAAAGTCCTGCTACCATAGAACTTCAATATAAAAGAAGAGGTGTCCTACCATGTTATATCCTTCCATTGATGAAATGATGAACAAAGTCGACAGTAAGTATTCGTTAGTTGTAGCATCTTCGCGTCGTGCAAGACAATTGCGTGAAGGTGGAAAAACGATACTTAAAGATGCAAAGTCGCATAAACATGTTGGCGTTGCGCTTGAAGAAATATACGCTGATCTGATCGTTATTACACCTGGTACTGAGGAAGAAAACAACAAATAATATTGATGAATAGTCTAGATTTACGAGTTGTTGTATAGCAACACAAGAAGTCACATCACCCAACAACCGTAAGGTTGTTGTTTTTTTATATGTTATCTGTTCCAGATGAAAGGTGGGGTATACATGCTGAACGGTAAGACAATAGTGCTCGGTGTTACGGGTGGAATTGCCGCATACAAATCAGCAACGCTAGTTAGTAAACTTGTACAGAAGGGTGCGGATGTACATGTCATCATGACAACTTCGGCACAGCAATTCATAACGGAACTAACATTACAGTCTCTATCTAAAAATCCTGTGTACAGTGATACTTTCGACGAGCGAGAACCTTCGGTCGTTTCGCATATTCATTTAGCCGATCTAGCTGATCTAGTGATCGTTGCACCAGCGACGGCTAATATGATTGCCAAAATGGCACATGGACTTGCCGATGATATGCTGTCCACAACGTTGTTAGCAACGACAGCGCCGATCATGGTAGCACCAGCTATGAATGTGCATATGTATGAACACCCGGCTGTCATTGAGAATATGAGAATCCTTAGCTCGCGTGGGGTATCCTTTATCGAACCGGGTGAAGGCCTATTAGCTTGCGGTTATGTTGGCAAAGGACGTATGGAAGAGCCTGAGAGTATCGTTGAAATCGTTGAACAGTTCTTTTCTGAAACTACACCAAATACACCTCGGCTTCTAGAAGGAAGGAAGATTATAGTTACCGCAGGTGGGACGGTTGAAAGGATTGATCCTGTCCGTTACATTACGAATGATTCGTCAGGTAAAATGGGTGTTGCTATTGCTAAGGCGGCCCATGATATGGGTGCAGACGTGGTTCTTGTAGCAGGACATATTGATGTTGCGCCTCCAACAGATATTGATGTGGTACGGGTTCAATCCGCACAAGATATGTATGATGCTGTATTGGAACTATGGGAAGACAGTGATGTCGTGATTAAAGCGGCGGCAGTGGCAGATTACCGACCTCTAGTCGTGGCTGATCGCAAGATGAAGAAGTCTGGGGATACGATGAGCCTTGAATTAGTGAAAACGGTAGATATTTTGGAGCAACTTGGGTTACAGAAGAAATCACAATTTCTAATCGGATTTGCAGCAGAGACGAATAATGTGGAAACATATACACGTGAGAAGCTTGCTCGTAAAAACTGCGATTTGATGGTGGCTAATGATGTGACATCAGAAGGTGCAGGATTTCGGTCGGACACGAATATTGTGCAAATCTATGATGCTTTCGGACTTGTTGAACAATTACCGATGCTATCCAAAGAGGAAGTGGCCCACCGCTTACTTACCATTACAGCAGCACGTATAGGTGGAGTTCAATCTTGATGGAAATAGCGAAGGTTATCGTCGATGTACCCGTTAAGAACACGGACCGTCCGTTTGATTATCTAATTCCGGAATCGATGCGGGCTTGGATAGAAGTTGGAAGCCGGGTGGGAGTACCTTTTGGGCATCGTACCGTTCAAGGATTTGTAGTATCGATACAACCGCAGTTGCAGACAGAATCGTTTAAAATGAAACCTATAAAAGAAGTGTTAGATATAATCCCTCCTCTTTCCGAAGAGTTGGTGGCGTTGGCAGAGTGGATGAGTCAGCAATATGCTTGTCGCTTTATTACGGCATTACAGGTTATGGTTCCCACCGCTTTAAAAGGAAAGGCTGAACGGTATATTTCTCTGGGCGAGTCTAGTGATACGATCTTCACACAAGGATCTTTAGTAGATCAAGATGAAGAGGATATTATTCGTTTCGTTGAGCGGAAGGTCGAAGTGACGATGCAACAACTCAGCAATGCTTTTCCAGATCATGCTATCCTGTTGAAATCTTTACTAAGAAGTGGCATTTTACAGGAAAATCAGTATATTAAAGATAAATTGCAGAAGAAAACGCTCAAAGCTGTCCATTTAATAGTGAGTAGTGATGAAGCTCAACATATTATTGATCAATTTCCAGCGAAGGCAATACGCCAAAAGGAAGTACTTCAATTCATATTGGACTCAAAAGATCTGCTTCCACTCCCTATGAAAACAATTATTTCAGCGCTACAGGTCACATCAGGAACTGTGAAGAGTCTCGTTGATAAAGGCTATGTGAGTGTCGAGGATGTCGAAGTATTACGAGATCCTTACCAGGGTCGTCATTTCAAGCCAACGGCACCCCTTGTCTTAACGGAAGAACAAAAGCTCGCTTATGATCGGATTATTCATACGCTGGATGACCGTAAACATGATGTATTTCTGCTTCATGGGGTGACGGGTAGTGGAAAGACGGAAATTTATTTACAAAGTATACAGCGTTGTTTGGAACAAGGAAGACAGGCGATAGTACTCGTGCCTGAGATTTCATTGACTCCTCAAATGGTTGAGCGCTTCAAAGGTCGCTTTGGTAATTTGGTCGCTGTAATGCACAGTCGTTTATCTGGCGGAGAGCGGTACGATGAATGGCGCAAAATTCGTGAAGGTAAAGCGTCGGTCGTAGTAGGTGCTCGCTCTGCCGTGTTTGCCCCTTTTACAAACTTAGGATTGATCATTGTGGATGAAGAACATGAAACATCGTATAAGCAAGAGGAAAGCCCGAAATACCATGCTCGAAACGTCGCTGTGCATCGTGCGCAGCAGCTTGGTGCAGCGGTTATTCTAGGTTCAGCTACTCCCTCTCTGGAGACATACCATGCGGCTAAATCCAAAGCAAACCCTGATTTCTCACCGTGGTTACTTGAGATGCCTACACGTGCATTAGGAAATAGATTGCCTGAGGTACAAATTGTAGATATGCGCGAGGAATTGCGTGTTGGCAATCGATCGATGTTCAGTCGTGCGCTGCATGAAGCGATTATTACACGGTTAGAAAAGAAAGAACAGATCGTACTATTGCTTAATAGACGGGGATATTCTACCTTTGTTATGTGTCGTAGCTGTGGGTATGTTGCCGGTTGTTCGGAATGTGATATCTCGCTGACATTTCATCAGAAATCGAATAATTTACGTTGCCACTACTGTGGTCATGCAGAAGCGGCACCTCAAGTGTGCCCAGAGTGTGGTAGCGAGCATATTCGCTTTTTTGGTACGGGTACACAGCGTGTTGAGGAGGAACTAGCGAAGCTATTTCCAGGAATTCGGGTGATCCGAATGGATGTAGATACGACAACGGAGAAGGGTTCACATGAGAAGCTATTGAAACAGTTCGGCGATAGAAAAGCTGACGTGCTTCTAGGGACTCAAATGGTAGCTAAAGGTTTGGACTTCCCCGATGTTACATTAGTTGGGGTCATTACTGCGGATTCTGCGCTTAATCTTCCGGATTTCCGTGCCGCAGAGAAGACGTTTCAGCTATTAACTCAGGTAGCGGGACGTGCAGGGAGACATCATCTACCAGGTGAGGTATTCATCCAGTCCTATACCCCTGAGCATTATTCTATCATTCATGCGAGTGGTCATGATTATACGTCATTCGTAAGAGAAGAATTCCGACACCGCAAAGGGCTTCATTATCCACCGTATTGTCGGTTAATTCTAGTAACGATGTCCCATGAGCAGCTTCCGCTCTTGCTAAGGATGGCTGAGAATATGGCGATTACGATACAAGGTAAGGCTAGACAACGTGGTTGGTTGGGTAGTCTTGATCGGCTAACGGCGGATGTGCTAGATATTCTTGGGCCCGTAGCTTCATCTATTCCTAGGATTAAAAATAGATACCGATTCCAATGTATGATAAAATGGCGTGGGAACATCGACGCGATCGGGCTTGTCTTAGAGTCAGCAGAACAGATTGAAGATTCAGTTCAGGATAAGAATTTTCAGATCAGTATAGACATCGATCCCCAAATGTTAATGTAGGTAACTATAATATATAAGAATTTTTTAAGAGGAAGGTGTTAGATTCATGTCTATACGTATTATTGTTTTGGAACCTGATGATGTGCTTCACCAAATAGCGAAAGAAGTAAAGAAAATTACGCCAAACGTGCAGAAATTGCTGAATGATATGGCCGATACGATGTATGACGCAGAAGGCGTAGGTCTGGCTGCACCCCAAGTTGGTATTTTGAAACGATTAATTGTGATTGATGTTGGAGATGAGACCGGACTGATCCAAATGATTAATCCTGAGTTAGTCTCTTCAGAAGGTGAGCAGTTTGGTCCTGAAGGATGTCTAAGTATTCCCGGGGTAAATGGGGATGTGCGACGTGCTGAGACCGTCACAGTTAAGGGACTTGATCCGGACGGCAAGGAAATCACAATAACGGGAAGCGGACTTCTAGCACGCGCATTCCTACATGAAATTGATCATCTAAATGGTGTGATCTTCACGGACATTGCGGAAAATGTATATGAAGTTACGGCAGAACGGCTTGAAGTCACCTCAGAACGGCTTGGAAAGGAATGACAGCTTCATGAATATTATATTTATGGGGACACCTGCCTTTGCGGTTCCTAGTCTGCGCATGCTGCTTGAAGAAGGACATAAGGTTGTTGCCGTTGTGACACAGCCTGATCGCCCGCAAGGTCGCAAGCGAGTGCTTACGCCAACACCTGTGAAGGAAGTTGCTCTTGAATATGGAATACCTGTGTTACAGCCTGAACGTATGCGTAACACAGAAGCTGTGGAGCAACTGGCGGCTTATCAACCGGATCTAATCGTGACGGCAGCTTATGGGCAGATTCTTCCCAAAGCGGTGCTGGACCTACCTTCCCGTGGGTGTGTGAATATCCACGGTTCGTTGTTACCCAAGTATCGGGGTGGGGCGCCTATTCAACGTTCTATCATGAATGGAGAAGCAGTCACTGGTGTTACACTGATGTATATGGCTGAAGGTCTGGACACAGGGGACATGATTGCGCAGATAGAGGTCGTTATTGAGGAAGAAGATACTTCTGGAACGATGTTCGAGAAATTAAGTGTGGTGGGTGCATCATTGCTTCAAGCACAGTTACCGAATCTTCTCGCTGGAGAAGTAGATAGAACACCACAGAATGACCTTGAAGCATCCTATTCACCTAATCTCAAGCGTGAGGATGAGCAAATAGATTGGAATCGTAGTTCTCGAGATATTTACAATCAGGTTAGAGGGTTGGTTCCTTTCTCTGGAGCCTTTACGATCTGGGATGGTGAAGTATTCAAAGTATGGGCGGCATCTTCGTCTTCTGACTCCTCACCTAATGATTCCGTAGTTGCGGGTACAGTTCTCCAACTTAGCGAACGTGGAATTGAAGTCAAGACAGGGGACGGGTCGATATGGCTGACTAAAGTTCAGCCAAGTGGGAAGAAAGTGCTGGAGGTTGAAGCTTTCATCAGAGGAACCAGTATGGTTAAAGGAACGGTGCTGTCATGAGTAACGATCGCAAGCCATCTAAAGGCCATAAACTAACCGCGCGCGAATTGGCGATGGATGTATTAACGAAGGTGGAACAAGAAGGCGCATATAGTAACTTACAGCTAAATGCGGGACTACAAAGGGCTTCGCTCATCCGAGAGGATGCTGCATTAGCAACGGAATTGGTATATGGTACGATAGCACGTCTGAACACTTTGGACTATTTCTTGAGTCGCTATGTGACGAAAGGGATGGATAAGCTTCAGCCTTGGGTACGTAATCTGTTGCGAATGAGTCTGTATCAGTTCATGTATTTAGACCGAATTCCACCTCATGCCGTAGTGAATGAAGCTGTGAATATCGCCAAGAGCAGGGGGCATCAAGGGATCTCTGGTATGGTAAATGGTGTATTACGCAGCATATTACGTACTAAAGATGAGCTGACCTTACCAGAAGGGCTTGCCCCAGCTAAAAGGATATCATTACAACATTCGCATCCGAAATGGTTGGTTAAGCGTTGGATAGAACAGTATGGGGAACAGACGGCAGAAGATATCTGCGCTGCGAACAATGAACCACCTTCGATCAGTGTGCGTGTGAATACAATGGTGATTAGCCGTGAGAAATTGCTTCAGGATATGGAGGAGCAAGGTGTCGTAGCGATCCCGTCCCCTTTAACATCGGAAGGAATTCTCGTCATGAGTGGGGGGAACATGGCTTTAACAGACTGGTATCGTGATGGGATCTTATCTGTACAGGATGAGAGCTCCATGCTAGTCGCTGAAGCTGTCGGACCGAAGCCTGGAATGAAGGTTCTAGATTGTTGCGCTGCCCCAGGTGGTAAGACTGTCCATATGGCAGAGTTAATGAGAGATGACGGACGGATTGTAGCTAACGATCTGCATCCTCACAAAGAAAAGCTGATCCGTGAACAAGCGGAACGTTTGGGGCTTTCCTCGATTGAGACGATTGTGGGAGATGCCTTGGAATTAAAGGGGAAATACCCAGCGGCTTCCTTTGATCGTATTTTACTAGACGCTCCGTGCTCAGGACTAGGTGTTATACGTCGGAAACCTGATCTGAAATGGAGTAAGACGCAAGCGGATATCGAAGAAATTGCAAGCTTGCAGTATGAGTTGCTGGAGACGATATCTCCACTGCTGCAAGTGGGAGGCATTCTAGTGTATAGTACATGTACTATAGAACCACAAGAGAATGAAGAGATGGTGAGACGATTCTTGGATAACCATTCCCAATTCGAACTGGCAACGGATCATCCATCTTCGTGGTCTGAACGACATCGAAATGCTAAATCTTGTGATGGGTGGTTACAAATTTTACCACAGGATTTCAAAAGTGATGGATTTTTTATCGCTCGAATAAAACGAATCTCCTAGTATATTATGATTGATTTCTAGTGATTTAACTGCTCATAACCCGCTAGCCACAAGGTTTAGCGGGTTTTCTCTTTTATTGTCCCTTTTATTTGTGTTAAAATAGGAAGAATGAGAAATGATATGCATATGAATAAAACAAGCGGGTGGGAAAAGAATGAAACCATTTATATATGATTACAGCCTAGAAGAACTACAAGAATGGGCTAAAGAGAACGGCGAACCAGCTTTTCGTGGTGGCCAAATTTTTGATTGGGTATATGTAAAAAGAGTGAATAATTTTGAAGAAATGAGTAACTTATCTAAAGAGTTACGCCAAAAGTTGGAGGATCAATTCCAATTTGTAACTTTGAGTGAGATTACAAAGTTCGAATCGAAAGATGGAACGGTTAAATTCTTATTTGGACTACATGATGATCATGCCATTGAGACTGTTATTATGAAACATAATTATGGGAATAGCGTTTGTGTGACGACCCAAGTAGGTTGTCGAGTGGGCTGTACTTTCTGCGCATCTACATTAGGTGGATTGAAGCGGGATTTAACAGCTGGTGAAATTGTTGCACAGGTTGTCCAAGCTCAAAAAATATTGGATACTAGAAATGAACGTGTCAGCAGTATCGTTATTATGGGCACAGGCGAACCTTTTGAAAACTATGATGCTTCGATGAAATTTTTAAGAATCATGATTCATGAGAAAGGTTTGAATATTGGTCAGCGTCATATTACGGTATCCACTAGTGGAATTGTTCCGAATATCTACAAATTTGCTGATGAGAACACACAGATTAATCTGGCGATTTCCATCCATGCACCGAACGATAAGCTGCGCTCTAAGCTAATGCCAGTTAATCGCCGTTTTCCTTTTGCTGACGTCATGGAGTCTTTGAGGTATTATTTAGCGAAGACGGGTCGCAGAATTTCATTCGAGTATGCCTTAATAGGGGGCGTTAATGATCAGCCTGAACATGCTCAAGAACTAGCGGATGTCATTAAAGATATGCTGTGTCATGTCAATCTAATTCCAGTCAACCATGTGCCTGAGCGTAAATATGTACGCACATCACGTAGTGATATTTTTCAATTTCAAAAGATTCTTGCAGATAACGGAGTGAATGTAACGATTCGCCGTGAACAGGGCCACGATATCGCGGCCGCCTGTGGACAGCTACGGGCCAAGCATATGGAGCTGAGGTGAGATAATTGTGATCAAGTACGTTCATGTTAGCCATATCGGAAACGTTCGCTCGGTAAATGAAGATGCTGTGAGTGTATGTCGAACAGATGTTGGTTATACACTTGGGGTCCTTGCTGATGGAATGGGCGGGCATCAGGCTGGAGAGAAAGCAAGCGAGCTTGCTGTAGAAACGGTATTAGCGGATTTATCTGCACTTGAGAAAGGAATGTCGTCTGAAGGTCTACAAGCAGCTCTCAGCGATGCTATTCTTCATGCAAATGATGTCATTTATCGTGAAGCTGCCAATAATGAACAGTATCACAATATGGGAACTACTATCGTTGCATTGTTGATAGATGGACAATCAGGTTGGATTGGACATATAGGAGATAGTCGTGCCTATAAAGTGTCTGAGGGTAAGGCTGTACAGCTGACGGAAGATCATACACTCGTTAATGAATTGTACAAAAATGGGCAGATCACGCAGTCTGAATTAGAAACCCATCCACGGCGGAATGTTCTTACTAAGGCATTGGGAACAGATATCGAAGTGACTGCGGAATTCGATCAAGTGACAATTGCTCAGCAAGAAGTACTACTTCTATGTAGCGATGGTCTTAGTAATATGGTGAATTGCAATGAACTGGGACAAATTGCAGGAATGCAGGAAGTATCACTAGAAGAACGTGCAGATCGTCTATTGCAACTAGCGCTTCTCGCAGGAGGCGATGATAATATTACTATCGCCCTGTTTGAACTTCAAGATGAAGTCGTAGTGTCAAGCATAAAGGAGTGGGATTCATGATCGGACACGAATTGGGCGGTCGGTATGAAATTATAGAGCGAATCGGCGGAGGTGGCATGGCACTCGTATATAAAGCCCATGATATTCTATTGGGCCGCAACGTTGCCATTAAAGTATTGCGCCAACAGTTTGTGGATGATGAAGAGTTTATTCGACGTTTCCGTCGGGAGGCACAATCTGCTGCTTCTCTGTCACACCCGAATGTGGTAAGTATATACGATGTGGGACAGGAAGATGAAATTCATTATATCGTTATGGAATATATTGAAGGATTTAATTTGAATGAAATTATTAAGGAACGAGCTCCGTTACAAGTGGAAGAGTCCATTCGGATTGCTGCACAAATCTGTGATGCACTTGATCATGCTCATCAGAATCAAATTATTCACAGAGATATTAAGCCACATAATATTCTTATTGGTCGGAATGGCCGCGTGAAAGTAACTGACTTTGGAATTGCTCGTGCGGTAACGTCAACAACGATTACCCAGACAGGGTCTGTTCTTGGATCCGTTCATTATTTCTCTCCTGAACATGCTAAGGGTGTGCTGACTGGAGAGAAGTCGGACTTATATTCTCTAGGCATTGTATTATATCAAATGTTGACAGCAACTTTGCCCTTCTTGGGTGAAAGTCCAATTAGTGTGGCTTTGAAACATTTACAAGAAGAATTTGATGATCCGAAAGGTGTAAATCCACTTATACCACAAAGTGTGGAAAATATTATTCTGAAATCGATGCGTAAAAATCCGAGTGAGCGCTATCATTCTGCGAAAGAGATGCTTAAGGATCTTGATACTTGTCTGTTATCTGAACGTCGGAATGAACCTAAGCTTCAGTTCGCAGACGCTGATGTGGATCAGACACGAGCTATGCCGGCGATTAAATCTATGAATAGAGAAGCATCGTATAGCAGAGCAAATAAACTGTTTGATGAGGATGACGACAACAACAACACAATAGAGGATAAACGCAATAAAAGGTGGGTGAAGCCTACACTATGGATCGCCTTGACTTTGTTCATATTAGTAAGTATGGCTGGCGTTATCTGGTATGTGAATAATAAACTGGTCGTTCCAGAAGTAACTATTCCCAACGTCATTAACTTACAAGAAGACATTGCTATATCTGATTTGACTGAACTTGGGATTGAGATTGAGGATCCGATCGTTCGTACTTATAAAGAGGGTTATGAAGAAGGAGAAGTATATGACCAGAGTAAGAAAGAAGGTACAGTGGTTAAGGCAGGATCTGTTATTAGACTGTTCGTGGGCACAGCTAAGCCACCTGAGGTTATGCCTGATTTAAAGAAGAAGACTTTTAAAGAGGCTTCCGATGTATTGATCGTTATGAAGGTGAACAAGGATAACATATCAGAGGATTCTGCATATAGTGATGAGCCTGCTGGTACGGTCATTGGACAAGAACCTGAAGCCGATACTAAATTCAATGCGGAAACGGTTGAAGTTATATTAACAGTCAGCAAGGGCAAAGAAACGTTTGATATGCCAGATTTAGTAAATATGACGCGAAGTAAAGCCGAAAGCGAAGTTAAGAGATTAGGCTTGAAGCTATTGGAAGTCGAGGAAGAAACCAGCTTTAAGATTGAGGAAGGCAAGGTTACGAAACAGTGGCCTCAAGATGCTGGAGCCTCTGTATTTGTTGGTGAAGAGGTGAAAATATTTGTTAGCACCGGATATCCTCCTGAAGCGTTGAATTATACGTTTAATTTGCCAGTAGCACCCGTGGAGGAAGGTAAGAATACGAAGATTAGAATTGAATATTCTGATGCGCGGAATGATGACGGAGAGAAAAAAGATTGGGGTACAAAGACTGTTAAATCTACACAAGTGTTCCCAGTTGATTTAGTTCTTGCACCTAATAAAGATGCCGTTGTAATTCTCTACCGGGATGGCGTGTTCTTCGACACGTATACAATCTCTTATGGCGATGCTAAGAATGGCTCAGTACCAGAGGTATATGTTCCCCAGACTGATCCAGTACATCCTACAAGTGAAGTTGATCCAGAAGTTATACCTGATCTAGGAAATGTTCCAGATCCTAATGTGGATTCTGGAGAAGTGATTGATAGTGAATGATCGAACAATCATCCGTAGTTATGTGGAAAGTGAGGCCATTCTAGTATGCCAGATGGTGTAATCGTAAAAGCGCTGAGTGGATATTATTACGTTAAGCCAATCGTTAACGGCAGAGCGGTAACGACAGAAGGGCAGCGAGCGATCCAATGTAGGGCGCGTGGAGTATTCCGAGAAAGGGGGATTTCCCCCTTAGTAGGAGATCATGTCGTATATACATTGTCTGATCATGATGAGGGTACCGTAACCGAAGTTAAGCAACGACACTCTCAGTTAATTCGCCCGCCAGTAGCCAATGTGCAGTTTGCAGTTCTGGTATTCTCGTTGCGTGAACCAGACTTAAATCTACCGCTATTAGATAAGTTCCTTGTGCATATTGAACATTCGGGACTGGATGCCATAATTTGCCTGACGAAGCAGGACTTGCTAGAGAATAAAAAGTTGGATGAGAAAGACCCCATTCATTTTGTACAGGAACTCTATGAACAAATTGGTTACGAGGTCATCCTAACGAGTTCGCGTTCAGGGATGGGACAAGAGCAGTTGCGTGAACGGCTTGCGGGACATATATCTGTCTTCTCTGGACAATCAGGAGTGGGTAAATCTTCTCTTCTCAACGCCTTAATGCCTGGTCTTGCATTGGAGACGAATGAGATTAGCATGAAGCTTGGTCGAGGTAAACATACGACCCGTCATGTGGAATTGATTGAATTGGATAATGGAGCATTTGTTGCAGATACCCCTGGATTTAGTCAGTTGGATTTCTTGGAGATGGAAGTGGGAGATTTATCTTCATGCTTTAGGGAGTTTAAACCTTTTGCAGATCAGTGTAAGTTCCGGGGCTGTAGTCATCTGCATGAGCCAGGCTGCAAGGTGACTGAAGCTGTAAATAAAGGTGAAATTGCACAGATTCGCTATGATAATTATGTGCACTTCTATGCAGAAATGAAAGATAAAAAGCGGAGGTATTGATAGAAATGATCAAAATTGCACCGTCTATATTGTCAGCTGATTTTGCTAAATTAGGAATGGAGATTGCCGAAGCAGAAGCAGGCGGGGCAGACTGGATTCATGTTGATGTGATGGACGGTCATTTCGTCCCTAATATTACGCTTGGTCCGCCTATTGTTAATGCTATCCAGCACTATACAACGCTTCCTCTTGATGTGCATCTTATGATTGAGCAACCAGAGCGCTATGTGGCCGAATTCGTTAAGGCTGGTGCTAAGGTCATTACTGTGCATGCGGAGGCATGTACACATCTACATCGGGTTGTACATATGATTAAGGAAATGGGCGTACAAGCTGGGGTTGCGATCAATCCAGGAACTCCTGCTTCGGTCTTGAAGGAAGTATTACCAGATCTTGATCTAGTATTAGTTATGACAGTGAACCCTGGTTTTGGAGGGCAGTCATTCATTCCACGGACTCTTCAAAAAATTCGTGAAGTGCGTCAAGCTCTAAATGAAGCTTCATTGCTGGATGTTCATATCGAGGTGGATGGTGGCGTTACAGTGGAGACTGCACCATTAGTAGTTCAAGCGGGTGCAGATGTATTGGTAGCTGGTAACGCCGTCTTTGGACATAAGGATAGAGCACTAGCGATTTCTCAGATTAGAGGAAGTATAGAAGGGGTGTAAGGGTATGACTTTCAAAGAAGCCTGCTGGCTTACATTGGCTAGTATGGGTGCGGGACTGATGCTAGGTTCATTTGCACTACTCAAGTCTCCTTTTAATGCGCTGACATCACTTATTGCGTTAGTTATAACGATATACTACTTCCGTCATTTTGAGCGGAGAGGCTTGAGAATTGGCTACGTTATTTTTGCGATACTCTATTTTGTCTTATTTATATTTATGGTGTCGGTTTATCAATATTATCAAAGCGGATTAACACCTCTATAATTATGGGTTTTGAACAACCTCTGAAAAGTCATAGGGCATGCTGTCTTCGCATAAACATGGTTACATGAGCAGAATTTTCATGTAGCCTTTTTTAAATATAAGAAAGTATACGTTTCACTCGATACTCTATTTCTTATATTTCGGCAGAGACGGGGAGCTCAAAGCGATACGGAGTATCGCTAGCATCGGAAGCGTAAACTCCTTGGAAAAGGATGGCATACCCGTTTCTGCTTGGTTGCCAGTCATAGTGAAGGCTCACTGGATTCATATGGAAAGGCATGAGAATGATGGGGAGGATGAGACATGAAATTTTACACATTCAAGTTACCGAGGTTCTTGGGGGGATTCGTCAAAGCCATTCTTAACACATTTAATAAAAATTGACACCATTTGTACTTATGTGTGTAGTCTACGAAAAAAACTCTGACCGAGGCTCAGAATACCCGGTCAGAGATGCCAAAAAAGCACCTACTGAAAAGAAGGTGCTTTTTGCTTATATGCTGTTGTAGATATTATACGCGAGCGACTTTACCTGATTTCAGTGCACGAGTGCTAACATAAACACGTTTTACCTTACCATCCACCAAAATACGAACTTTCTGAACGTTAACGCCCCAAGTCCGACGATTGCGGTTGTTGGCGTGAGATACATGGTTACCAGTGCCTGGTTTTTTACCTGTTATATAACATTTGCGAGACATAGATTACACCTCCTTGTTCCAATACACTTACATAAACAATACTTATATATAGTATCACAGCAAAAAATGCTTAGTCAACCATCGGCAAAAACATTTATTTCTTTTCATTCTTATAGTACAATGTTGTATAGCTTATACTAATATAAAATAAGTAGGAATATAAGCTGATTCTTTGATAGTAAATGTAGTATTATGAAATATAAATAACGAGGCTAGTTCTTGGTGTAACGAGCTAGGAAGGGGAATTTTCACTTGAGTAAGCGTTCTTTGAATGGAACAGATTTTACCGCGATGGTTATACTTGGCGCGGAACAACTACAACAGCATGCAGAACATGTGAATGCTCTTAACGTATTTCCGGTACCTGATGGAGATACGGGAACAAACATGAATTTAACGATGACAGCAGGTGTTACTGAATTAAAGAGAAATAATAATGAATCTATTGGACATAATGCCGGTGTATTGTCTAAAGGTCTTCTAATGGGAGCACGAGGCAACTCTGGTGTTATTCTATCGCAATTATTTCGTGGGTTTGGACGTTACGTAGCTAATAATGAAGAATTGAACACACAGCAATTTGCTGCGGCGCTGCAGCTTGGGGTAGATACAGCTTACAAGGCTGTAGTTAAGCCTGTCGAAGGCACAATTCTCACGGTAGCTAAGGAAGCTGCTAAGCATGCGTTATACGTCTCTAGACGGAGTAGCGACATTGTAGAATTGATGGAACAAGTACTTATAAAGGCTAAAGAAGCGTTAGCTCATACGCCAGAATTACTACCTATACTTAAACAGGTAGGAGTAGTAGATTCGGGTGGACAAGGACTTGTGTATATTTATGAAGGATTTCTACAGCATTTAAAGGGTGGAATTGGGCTAAGTTCAGGAGAGCAATATTCTTCGGGAACAGCTTCTAAGGCAAATCAACCACCACTTCAGGTAACTAAGGTTGTCTCTCAAGTTCCTATGAGTGCTCAGTCGAACTTAGTGACTGAAGATATTGAGTTCCTATATGATATGGAATTCTTCATTAATCGTCAAATAGGAGAGGCTCATGTTAGCTTGTTCGACGAAGAACAATTTCGAAAGTCGTTGTCAGTCAATGGGGATTCAATCATCGTTATTGCTGATGATGAGATTATCAAAGTTCATGTACATTCTAAATCTCCAGGTGAAGTTCTGGATCTAGCTTTGAAATATGGTGAAATTACGCAAATTCATATTCTGAATATGCGTGAACAACATCGTGATCTACTCTCTACAGGAATAGATAGTTCACCTATGCCAGAATTGTTCGCTGATATTCCGATGAGTGTTGGAATTACGGCACAAGCGACAGCAGAACCTCCTGCCGATGAAATGGCTCCATATGGTTTCATTGCCGTCTCTTCCGGACAAGGTATTACGGAAATATTCACAAGCTTAGGTGTTGACGCTGTTCTCTTTGGGGGACAGACGATGAATCCGAGTACGGAAGACTTCGTAAACGCCATTTCCTCTATTTCTGCTCAACATATTTATTTGCTACCTAATAACTCGAACATTATACTTGCAGCTCAGCAGGCGCGGGAATTGCTTGAGGGGGAACGCAGTGTAACGGTTATCCCAAGTAAGAGTATTCCTCAAGGAATGGCTGCTGCTTTTGCTTTTGCGGAAGAAGAGAATGAAGTTAACAATACTGAGAATATGTTGGCAGCCATTGCACATGTGAAGTCAGGTCAGGTAACTCATGCGATTAGGGATACCGTTATTGATGAGCTTGAGATTAAGGCGGGACAATATATTGGTATTCAGAATTCCAATATTGTAGCGGCTAATGAAGATTTACTGGGAACTTGTCAGAGTTTGCTAGCTCAAATGCTGGTGAATCAAGATGAGATTGTAACTGTCTTAGCAGGTGAAGAGGCCGACGCAGAGATGACAGCCCAACTTGAGGCTTGGTTACAAGAACAGTATCCAAAAGCAGAGATAGAGATTCATGACGGTGGACAACCGATTTATTATTATCTGTTTGCAGTTGAATCCTAAATAATGATCATGTAAGGGGAGATTACCTTGGCTCATACCGTTATAGTTACGGACAGTACGGCTGATATTCCAGAAGAGTTAGCGAAGAAGCATGGCATTCGTGTTATTCCGTTGCGGTTACAGTTTGGCGAGGAATCGTTGCTGGATGGTGTTGAGATCTCGGCAAAGGAATTTTATGATCGGTTGGATAAGGCTACAGTGCTACCGACTACATCTCAGCCATCCCCTGCGGATTATGTTGTAGTGTACGAGCAAATTCAACAAGAGCATCCTGGCGCGTCGATTCTATCCATTCATATTTCCTCGGGTTTAAGCGGCACATATCAATCAGCACTCATTGCCAAATCGATGATGGAGGAGAATCTTGATCTTACGGTTGTTGATTCTCTTTCAGCTTCTTATGGTTTTGGCTTGCTTGTTGTACATGCGGCGCGTCTTGCTAGCGAAGGTATGGCAGCAGAGGATATTGTGGTGGCTGTTGAACAATTGCGTAAGGAACGGAAACTTTATTTCTTAGTAGATACATTAGAGTATTTGCAAAAAGGTGGAAGAATTGGCAAAGCAGCGGCATTATTCGGTACGTTACTTAATATTAAGCCGATTCTCTCTATTGATCCAGAAGGTATTATATACGCGGTCGAGAAGGTAAGAGGTCGTAATAAGGCTGTTGCACGTATGATTGAGTTATTCCAACAGGACCTTGGCAATATTGAAAAAATAAATGTGGCGGTGGGTCATACGGCAAATCCTGCTTCTGCCGAGTCTTTCTTAGCAGAACTTTCTGGTCATTTCAAACTGGAAGAAGTCGTATTAACTAATGTGGGTCCTGTCGTAGGAAGTCATGTTGGTAGAGGGACTATTGCTGTATTTATATGGCCTGCTTGAATTGAGGTATAGATTATGAATATGAACATTTCACTGGATCAGATATCAGTCAAACAGGTACGTGGCGTGAGTGCTCCTAAAGAAGGAGAGCTTCACGCCTTTGGCATCTTTACGGTCAAAGATTTACTGGAGTATTATCCCTATCGTTATGAGGATTATCGGCTTCGTTCTTTGAGTGAGGTTAAGAGTGGGGATAAGATTACGATTCAGGCAAAAGTTGTTGGCGTTCCTGTGTTGCAACGCTATGGGACTAAATCACGTCTGAGTTGTAAAATGATGGCGGAAGAGTGGATGTTTACAGCGACATGGTTTAATCGCCAATTTCTCCGTGATCAATTGACAGTAGGTCGTGAAATTATTCTGAATGGCAAGTGGGAACAACGGCGTATGCAACTTACGGTGTCTGATTCGGAGTTCCCAGATCAAGGTATAAAGCGTGGAGGTACCCTGCAGCCTGTCTATTCTGTAGGAGCTAAGATTACGCAGGCATGGATTCGTAAGACGATAGGACAAGCACTGACGCAGTATGGGGAGATGATCCCAGAAATACTACCGCAGGACTTGTTGAAGAAATATCAATTTTTATCGCGTAAGAAAGCTATTACTATCATTCATAAACCAGAGGATACCGAGGAAGGACAACGGGGTAGACAACGGATGGTGTATGAAGAGTTATTTCTATTTCAATTGAAAATGCAAGCGTTCCGATCTTTGAGTAGAGGACGTATGGATGGCGTAATACATACCGTAGAGAATTCCGTGATCCGTGAATTTGTAAGAAGCCTTCCTTTTGAACTGACGGATGCCCAGAAGAAAGTAGAACTGGAAATTTTGCGCGATATGCGGGCGTCTTACTGTATGAATCGATTGCTTCAAGGGGATGTTGGATCTGGAAAAACGATTGTCGCGGCCATCGCTCTTTATGCAACGGTACGCTCGGGATTTCAAGGTGCGCTGATGGTACCTACGGAGATATTAGCAGAACAACATTTGCGATCATTGGTACGTTTGTTTGAACCTTTGGGCATCTCGGTCGGTTTACTCACAGGTAGTGTGACGGGACGTAAGCGTAAGGATCTACTGGCATCATTGCAGATGGGGATGATCGACGTCGTTGTCGGTACACATGCTCTGATTCAAGAAGAGGTATTCTTCCGCAATCTTGGACTAGTCGTTACGGACGAGCAACATCGCTTCGGAGTCAATCAGCGAAGTGTGCTTCGCCGTAAAGGTTACAATCCTGATGTATTGACGATGACAGCGACACCGATACCTCGTACGCTCGCTATAACGGCTTTTGGTGATATGGATGTCTCTACACTCACGGAGCGTCCTAAGGGCCGTATACCGATCTCTACGTACTGGGTGAAACATAGTATGATGGAGCGTGTGCTTGGATTCATTTCCAAAGAAGTAGATCAAGGTAGGCAGGCTTATCTCATCTGCCCGTTGATTGAGGAATCGGAGAAGCTAGACGTGCAAAATGTGATTGATCTGCATATTCAGATGCAACAAGCCTTTCCGACCTATCGTGTGGGATTATTACATGGTCGAATGACACCAGCTGAGAAGGAAGAGGCGATGCAAGCTTTTAACCGGAATGAAGTGCAGCTACTCGTATCGACTACAGTGGTGGAAGTAGGGGTAGACGTTCCTAATGCTACACTCATGATCATTATGGATGCAGATCGATTCGGACTGTCGCAGTTGCACCAGCTAAGAGGGCGTGTCGGGCGAGGACAACATGCTTCTTATTGTGTGTTGATTGCTGATCCGAAGTCTGAGGTTGGGCAAGAGCGGATGAGGGTCATGACGGAGACAGATGATGGATTCGAGGTATCACGTCGAGACCTCGAACTACGTGGGCCCGGAGATTTCTTCGGGACGAAGCAGAGTGGTCTACCTGAATTCCGATTGGCGGACATGGTGGCTGACTTTGCAGTGTTAGAACAAGCGCGTGATGATGTCTCAGAACTGATTGCAGAGCCTACCTTCTGGACATCCATATCGTATGAACCACTTCGGCATTATCTACAACAGGAGCAGATTTTTCAAGAAAACTTGATTGACTAGGCACATTGGACAACTCTCGCGTCATATACTGAGGAAGATTGTATTTGACGGGAGGTGCCGATGTTGAGTTATCAGCAGTATGGAATCAGCCCGCAGTTAGTAGAGCGGATTAAACTTAAAATGAAAAATCCAGCGACCAAAGAGCGTATCAAGGGCCTCGTTGACGGTGTCACGAAACAGGACTTGCAAAATGCTCCCAAGGTACAGCGCTTGGTTAGGTCGACAGCCAAAGTGCTAAATGAGAAATTCACTTCTGCAGAAGAAGAGAAATTCGTCCGTTTTGTGTTAGGTCAGCGTATTGATCCTAACAATACCTTCCATCTGATTAAGCTGTGGGGTATGTTTCGGTAGTTCATACTTAGGTTGGAGAGCCCTCGGGGGATGCCCCGGGGGTTCTATAAGTTAGCAAACTTGTGTGTGGGATGCCGCTATGATAACGGGTTGTCCTTACGATCGCTGTTGCCCTCTGATTTCTTGGTTGTATACCACATAGCGGTTGAAACCAGAGGGCAAAGCATATGCTTTCGAAGTAGCTTTCCGTAGGAAAGCTTGTAGGCGAACGCTACCGCTTCTTCAGGCCAATTCCGTCCTCTTCGCTACTTCGAACTTTATTCATTTTTTTTGCAAGTACTATATTTCGTTCAGAGTCATCTTTTGTGCAATTTACTTGTGCAAAAGATGGCTTTTTTAGTATAGCGTGCCCAGAGACACGCATTATCTAGTTGGTGAAAGTCCAACCGAAGAAGAGGCCAAGCCACCTTCGTAGCTAGGATACCTACGTATGGCGAAATCTGTACGTAGAAGCGTATCGACAAAAGTCTTTGTCGCAGACAAAGCGAGCAACATACCAGGTCGTAACATGAAGAGAATCCTGCCGCATCGTCAAAAAAGGCCGCGCAAGAGGGAAGTGAGGAAGCTGAGTCTATGTATATGGCTATTCGTTAGATCGTCTCTGAAAGAAGATTTTATATTGCAAGTTCTATGTAGATGCATAAAAAAGCGGCTCTTGCATATGCAAGGCCGCTTTAAATTTCAATATCAGAAAAAAACAAAATCTATTTGACAAAAAAAGGATTAATATATATCATTGAATCTGAATTATAAAGTATACACTCAACTAATAATCATACCACATAAAATATTGGAAGTCAAGTGTTGTTTATCGGAATTGTTGAAATTATTTAAGGGGGAGGTGGATGTTGAGGATAACATCTTTTTCCCTGGTAAATAGCACAAGTTGAGAGAGGGAGGAACTCCTATGTTTTTATCACGTATATTCAACTCCTTGAATACTTCGATGCAGGAACAGGCTGTGGTCCAGATCCTTGAGCTGAATGAGAAGACCAAAGAGTATGGGCTGGTGTTGTCTCCTGAAGAAGTGAGGCAAATGATTCTTTCCAGAAATCAGGTACTTCACAACTATGGACGCGTGGAACTGAGTATTGAAGTGACCAAGGATTTAATTGAGGTTTTTTCCGCGTCCCCTTACACCCATGAAGATGATTATGCCTATATATTGAATGAGTTGCACGAGATTTTTTACTATCTCAAAAACGAAACTGAGGACAAAATCAGTGACTACAAGTTGATCGAAAAGATGAGGGAACTCTTTGACGAAGATTGTGGAGGTTCTCTAGATTTACTGAAAAGTAAGCTGGAAGAGTATGCAGAGGTCTTCCGAAGAGAGATACAGCAGAACGAGGCTTTACTTGAAAGGGATGATGACTAGTGGGAACAGCGGACTACGATGATTTTCAATCACTGGTTGCCCAAGGAAACATTAAAAGAAAGAATCTCAAACGACACCAGTATACGGTATCTCTTATGAATGAAGGGCTTCGTACTGGGGTGTTGAACAGTCAGGAAGTTTACGGAATGCAAAATAAGCTGATGCTCGTCTTGCAAAACCTAATCAAGCGCTATACACAAGGAGAGAGTTCATCGGTTACTTCGGAAACAGCGGAAAGTATCTTCACCTCAATGTTATATGCAGTGGATGTTTATTTTCAGAGCGTGGAGACACCCGAGAAGGCGCTGATTCAGCTAAAAATGGATGATATTCAATATATCTATGAAAAAGGGGTTCAGTTTGTAAATGCATGCTTTGAAGAAACGAAACAGCTTTATAATGAAGTTAAAAAAAATAAGCTGGATGTTCCTATAGATGCCTACAACATGACCATTGACGAATCCCTGCCTATTTTTATGAAAAAATATGGAATTATCTTTGACGCTCATAATACGATGGCCAGCATTGATTATCCTCTCGCGATTGATGATATGCGACTTCAGGGCGTCATTTATATTAGACAATATTTAGAGCGTCTTCACATTGAAACAAAATTTTGTCAGTTGTTCAGTCACGAAGATCTTCTCGATACTTTGGTGAACTTTGGAAAGGCATGTAGGTTTGATTACAGAATCGAATTGTTCAATATTTATGAATTGATGTTAAAAAATGCGGTTTTTTCGATTTTGTCAGGTGGGGAAGTAGGTCAAGTCAAGATTTCGTCTTATCAATTCGAGCAGTTGGAGCGGGCATTGACTCAGGCGACTCCTGATAAAGTTGATTTTATCGTCGGTGAAGCGATAGAGCGTCTTCAGAATGATTTGAATATAAGTGATCTTCAAATGAGAGATTACATGGATCAATGCAAGACTGAATTGGTGCAGCGGATCGTTAATGCGGCAAAATCCCGTAGCCTTCATGCCGTTATTATTATCCGGCAGGAAGAAAGAATAAAGTCTGTTGAAATTTCTTTGAATCCCGAAGATCGTATGAGGGATATTGAACTGCGGAAATTGCTAGCTGAAGTTATGGAAACTGATAAGAAAGAGGACAAGGCTCAGCTTATCAAATCCCGACTGTATTCACTTCACGATTATTTGGATGTTTTTGAATCTGACAGCCTTTACGGAGACGAATATGGTGCGCTTTTTGCCCTGTTCGGGGACATTGAGCTGGCGATCTTGTCCAAGATTGTTTTTTACGAGGAACTGCGGAGCGATTTCCTCGATTTTCAAATCATAGTGTCAGACCACGACGGAAGCGAAGATGAATGGAAGACACACTACATTGAATTTATGCAGGGGTTGAGTCCAGACCAGATCAAGTCTATTGAGAATCTTATCGATATGATCGATTATGAAGAAATCAAGTTCTATTGAAAAACAATCTAGGGAGGACGATCAATGTACTAGCCTAATCCGAACGAATTGAGTGATGATAATATCGACCATTAGGACGCTTTTGAGTACAGTAATAGTAGCTGTTACGCCCAATTCCTAGCATCTTACACAATTTTCTTTTGCTATGTTTGTCAGACTGGGATACGACCACATTCGTAACCTCACGATTACTTATCATTTGGCGAATATGGTCATAGCTTTTTTTAGGATCTCGTTTTCCTCTCCAAGCTGTTTTCCCTTTACGATGGAGTTCAACGATCATGGTTTTGAACTCATCACTATATCTTCCTTGCTTAGCTCCCATAGCTGGACACAACTTTTCATTATTATTTTAGCAGTCCTCCATCTTGTGTCCACTACTTCATACTAGCTCCAGTTTCATATCCACAGCCAAGCTTCCCACATATCTCCCAATCCTCACGCTGATCTCAGCCCGCATAAAGTCTCTTGTCATCGTGAATTGATCCTCACAGCCGCGGCAAGTATAGAGATACGTGAGTTCGGAATCATTCTTGGTATCTTCGAATACGCGAATATTTCTCTCGTGAAGAAGCTTTTTGGATTTCTGCATGTCCTCTCGTATATGGTTAGCCAGTACCTTTGCAGCTGTGGAATACAATAACTTAAGCATTTGAGGAGACCTCTCAACCTCCAAGATTTTCTTCTCTACAATATGGAGCATGACCGGAAGAAGGATGTATTCCCGCATCATTTCGAACTCCTGTCTTGTCGGGGGTTCTTTCGATTGAAGCGAGCCGCTATTGTGTATGGACATGGATAACGATTGTTCTCTATGCTGGGGGAGCATCATTCGACTGGACTCCCATAAGCCATTGCCCTCTAGTTTTTTACTCATTTATAATGGCCTCCAATTTTTTGTGATCTTTCTAATGCCTGGCCCGAAGTGGTGATAGATGAAGCTCTTACGATAGCCATGCTACCATAACGTTCTTTAATCGTATCCGTGACTTTATCTAAAGCTCGGGACTTAATCTGATCATCAAACAGTGTCATCTGGTATTCCTGATCATTCTCTAAGTTGCTAAGGATTAATCCGATTCGACGAACAGGAAGTGTGTTCCAGTAACGGTAAAAGAGTGTCTTGGCTGCTTCGTAGACAACGTTGGTGTTATTAGTTGGATCAGGCATCTTCATTTGCCGAGAGAAACTCGTAGGATCTTCGTAAGGACTACACGTACAACTTACTGAAATGACAGAACCCATATATCCCTTGCGACGACAATCGCGGCATACCTCTTCTGTGAGCTCCAGAAGTATCGTATTGATCTGATCTTCATCAACATAATCTTTAGGCAATGTGATCATATGACCGACTGATTTAGGTGCTGTGTTAAAAGTGCCCGGTGTAACAGGGGAGTCATCCCAACCGTTAGCCGTTCTCCACATCACCTCGGCCTGAATATCGCTTTGTTTGCCGAAACGCGCTCGAAATCGTTCCTTTAATCGGGGTAAGGGCGTTCTAGCGATATCACCAATCGTATGCATTCCGAGACGTGAGAAGTGTGCCGTCATCTTAGAGCCTACTCCGAACATTTTGTTTACAGGCTGCGGCCATAATAAGGATTCAACTTCCGACTTAGGTAAGGTGAATATGCCATTCTCATTCTTTTTGGCCCAAATGTCTGTGGCAATTTTGGAAAGTATTTTATTAGAGCTGATGCCTACCCGTACTTTCACGCCTGTCTGTTTAATGACCTTCTGTTGTATGGATTGTGCCATCGTGATAGGATCTCCGTACATACGTAGACTTCCGGATACGTCCAGAAATTGTTCATCTATGGAAAATATCTCGACGAGGTCGGTATACTCCTTGTAAATTTGTGTGATCATAAGCGAAACATCAATATAATGCTGCATTCTGGGGCGCATGACAATGAGGTCAGGGCACTTGCTCAAGGCCTCGCCTAATCTTTCTGCTGTAGTCACTCCGAAGTTCTTAGCTAGAGGACAGGCTGCTAGAATAATACCTGAGCGACGCGCCGGGTCCCCAGCCACAACAAGAGGTTTATTCTTGTATTGTGGGTAGTCCGCCTTTTCGACGCTGGCGTAGAAACTCTGGCAATCTGCTAGGAAAATAACCCGTTCTCGTTTACCGTTCATGCCAATCACCTCCGCGTATGCTCATAAGCATGGTGTATATTTCTGCCTTTATTAGACCTCGTAACATATTGAAATGGTGGATATAACCACGTACTTTATACTCAACCTCAATACCGAGCGTATTCATGTCCGTGCTCAAGATGATAATCTGTCGTTGTTTCATCCTATTCTTAAGAATCTGTAATACAGGATATATGGATTGCTCGACCTCTTTCAGATGATGAATAACATAATGGTATATGATCTTATCTTGATAGATCGTTAAATGATCGATATCCCTTGCTAACATATCCAGTAGAATGGGTAGCAAGGTATACTCTTTAATAATTTGGATATCTTCTTCTGTTTCTAAGCTTGGATTAATACTCATCTTTCACACCACCACAATGAGAACGTATATTCTTATTGTATTATATACCGAACATGGGTTCGTTATGCAAGTGTATTTCTTGGAAGTAAGGTATCATCTTCTGTTATAATAGATTCAATGAGGTTGGCCAAGGCTTCTTTGAAGGCCTATAACATAATGGAGGAACGGAAATGATTGTACATAAAGGGGAAATTTTATTCCGTCAAGGAGATACTGGGGAATACCTATACCATGTTAAAAGCGGGCTATTTAAAGTAACTAGACTGCACGAGAATGGAAATATGGTATTGTTCAATATTTTATATTCGGGAGAAACGGTTCCGCATCACTCACTCATTACGCCTAAAGAAATGCATGGTACAGCTATTGCATTGATGCGTAGTGAGGTGGAAGTTATACCTGCTAACGAATGGTATCGTCAATTGCAAGAGGAGCCTAACAAGCCAATGGAGATAGCCCTATTACTACAGGCGAAGCTACGGTTTATGCAACAGCGACTGGATCATCTGACCGTTGGTACTCCGGCGGAGCGCTTGGAGCTACTCACGGAATGGTTGGATGATTTCTCTCATGGAGTGGATGTGACGGAATTGTTGACACAAGAGGAGATTGGACAATTGATCGGAGTTCGGAGAGAGACGGTCAATCGTTTGTTGCGATTGAAATAATGAATAATGAGTAATACAGCGAGGGACTAATCCTTAGGTCAATATTGACTTAAGGATTAGTCCCTCGTATTTGATGAGGTCAACCGCAATTGCGGAACGGACTCTCTGTATTAATCTGTCAAGCTACCCGCAGGCCCGAAGAATTCAAAATGAATTCTTTCCGCTGGCACTTTCCATTCTAATAGCGCCTTAAATATGGCACTCATGAAAGGAGTAGGTCCGCAGAAATAGAAATCAGCTTGTTGATCTACGACCCCTTGAAGCCAAGGGAGATCAATATAACCAGATTTATGGCAGACATCCTCTTCATTTGGAGATTCGTAGCACACATAGGATTTCAGATGGGGATGGCATTGCTCCAATTCCTCAATTAATCCTTTCATAGCATGCAGTCTACCATTGATAGCGGCGTGAATATATGTTACTTCACGTTGTGGTTGTTCAGCTGCTAACGTCTCAAGCATACTCACCATTGGAGTGAGTCCGACACCGCCGCTAATCAGGACTACCGGGATATCGGTACTGCGATCTAGTGTGAAGTCTCCAGCTGGAGCACTCACTTCCAGTACTGTACCTACATTAACTTCCTCGTGGAGGTAAGTAGATACGACTCCCGCAGGCTTGTTATCTGCTTCGTCTTCTCGTTTGACGGTGATGCGATAATAAGGTTGTCCCGATGCAGTTGACAGACTATAGTGACGAATGTGAGTGTATTTCTCACCTTCTGGTTGAACACGCAAGGTGATATATTGTCCCGGCAAATAAGAGGAAATAGCACCTCCATCCTGAGGGGTGAGATAGAACGAAGTAATAAATTCACTTTCTTTTATTTTCTGACTGACAACGAAGTTTCTGAATCCGCTCCAGCCACCTGGTGCTTCCGCAGCTTCACGATACTTCTCTACTTCAACACCGATGAATGCATCAGCAATTACGCCATAGGCTTCAGCCCAAGCATTCAGAATTTCTGGAGTCGCTGCATCACCAAGAACTTGGGCAATAGCAGCTAATAAGGTTTCACCGACAATCGGATAATGTTCAGGTAATACACCCAATGCGCGGTGCTTCTCTGCAATCTGTTTCACCACAGGGAGAATATTTCCTAGTTGATCAATATTTACTGCCGCAGCTAATACTGCATTGGCAAGGGCTGTCTGTTGTTTGCCTTGGCGTTGGTTGGCATGATTGAATATATTTAATAGTTCAGGATGGTTCTCAAATAACATACCGTAGAAGGCAGTTGTGATCGTTGTTCCATGAATCTGCAATACAGGAACGGTTGATTTAATAATCTCAATGGTACGTTGATCTAACATATATATTACCTCTTTCCTACAATCAGATATTTGCTACTTATAAAGCGTATAGAAGTGGCGGGGGTGAAAGTGTGCTTTTCATCACATGAAAAATTGCTAAATTGTGAACAAGCTGAATTTAGCAATGACATTTATCACGATAAAGATGTGAAAAATGACTTGAAAACACAATAAAACACAAAAACCACCATATTCTTTATGAACAAAGTGGTTATAGTGCGTTTTCAAAAGGTCACCTTTTGAACAACTTCTTACAGTGTACCAATCTCAATTTGGCGTCGGGGTTTCTCCCGGATCCAAGCCGTCGGAAGTGACTCGGAGAATGGCAATGGCTCCTTTGGTAGCATCGTTGAGTTGATGGGTTACAATGGGGTAATCCCCCACTTCGTTTACGACGAATTCTACCACGGCACCGCCGCTAACTGGGATCATGACGGTTTGTAGACCATATAACATATTCTTCGGATTGCCGTCCGTATACACTACATCCATAATGGCCCCGACGACGTGGAAAGAGGATACTTTATTGGGACCGACATTGTTAACATATATTCGAACCCGATCCCCAACCTTAGCCAGTAAAGGATGTTCCTTCAAGGTAAAGTCATCTCCGTTAAATACGACATACTCAGGTGCACCATCTAAAAAGGCATTGAAATCATGTTCTGCATACCACTCACTCTGTACAATAGTATACTCACGATCGACTTCATTATCCGTCGGATAACCATCTTTCGGTTCAACGATGATGACACCATACATACCATTGGCGATATGTTCTAACATCGGGTCTGTGCCACAATGGTACATGAATACACCTGGCATATTAGCTGAGTAAGTAAAGCTACCATGCTCAAGTGGCATAATGTCCACGAAGTTCGTGCTAGGAGAAGTCTGGACAGCATGGAAGTCCATGGAGTGTGGCATGGTAGGGTCGATATTATTCAGAGTGAAGTTAAGCGTATCCCCTTCTTTCACTCGAAGGACAGGACCGGGTACTGTACCATTGAATGTCCAAGCATTATAGAAAACACCAGAAGAAATTTCCACATCGGTTACTTGCGCAGTCATTTCGATATGAACGATATTGCCTTCGCGAACGATAACAGGCTCAACTGGAGGCTGATTCACTGTTTCCACAATAAACTCGTCTTCATCTTCAAGGACAGGTACAGGATTGACGTAGAAGCCAGTTATAATAATAGCAAATCCGATTACAACAATGAGATACAACTTCCAGTTGAACATTGTAAACAGCCTCCAATCTGAGATTACATATATCCGAGGTCTTCTTTCGCTTCATCGGACATGAGACTTGGCGACCAAGCCGGTTCCCATACGACCTCGACTTCGACAGATAGAACCCCAGGCTCTACTTCGAGTGCCCTCTTCACACCACCGACGATCATATCGTGCATAGGACAGCCTGGTGTCGTTAGTGTCATCACGACAGACACGACTCCATCTACGAACTGAAGGTCATAAATAAGTCCAAGATCAACGATGTTGACACCAAGCTCCGGATCATACACCTCTTTGAGGCATTCTCTAATAAATTCCACTTTAATCCCTCCTATTTCGTAAATACACTGGCAATCAGACTTATATAGAGGAGCGAACTTAAAGCTAGTATACTTCCTCCGATGGATGTGACCCACGGCTGATTCCAACTCAGACCTATCATAAGTATAAATAATGAGCTGACGATGACGGTTAATCCAATATGAACATGACGATCATTGATTAAATCGGACATGGTTGGTATTTTCTTTTTGCCTATTAAAGGACCATATTTATGTGTCCACCATAGGAATGGAACGATTTTGGATAAATAAGATAGAAGCGTGAGTCCGACCCATCCCCATAAATACAGCCAACCAAGGATGACGACCATCCGGGATTGCACCATCATGTCTGGCATGAAAGGAGAGAGGATAAGGATGGAGATCCCAATCACTGTCAAAGAATGTGTTAGAGCAAGAGTCCATTTCATACCCATGCCAGGATTAGGTTTGTGTCGATGCTTAACAATTTGAGATAGATGAATGGAATAAGCGATCATGGCGAGTACAACTAATAGTAACCCTGACCATTTCAACCATGCAGGTCCATTAAACAGAAATGATAAAGCGCCGACAAGTACGCCTGCATTCCATAGCGCAATCACGACTTTTTGCAACCACTCTGGATATTCATGAGATAGATAGAACATAGGGAACATTTTATAGCTGAAGCCTGTAATGAGCATTCCGAACCAGCCAAACGCTGCAAAACAGATATGAGCGCCAAGTAATTGTTCGTGGAAGTCACCCCACTGATCGAAATAAAAGTTTAACCCCATGAGCATACCTGAGATTCCGGTAAGTACGAGATAGGTGACAGAACAGGCAAGGCTTACGGTTATCGTACTCCATTTCCTAGCGCGAACGAGCGTCACACCGATATTAATGGCGAACAACAGAATACCAATGAAAGCAACGGTGGCGAATCCCGCGATCCACATCACCTGCATCGATTGAAAGCCAATGAGTAATCCTGCCGTTCCGACTGCAAAAAAACCATAATGAAGATAACCGAGTGTTCTACTGAATAAGCTGTGGTTTTGCAGTACGACAGGGGTGAGTTGATACACAGCGCCCATCGCAATCATCGTTGCCCAACCTAACACGAGTAGATGGACGCGGAACCATCCAGTTGGGTACCTAGGCTCCTCGCTAAACATGGTTAGCCATGTTGCGAAATCGAATAAGGAAAATAGCTGGAATAGCGCGAAGCTGATGAGACCGGTAATAATGAACAGAAACGGCAGGCGAAACATGGGCAAACACCACCTTACTTTTTGTAAATATGAATTCTTGCTGATCCGTCAGGTTGCTCTTCAACGTCATAGTCATACCCTAACGTATTAAGTTCTTCGATAAGAAACACAGGGACTCGATCGTTGTGAATGATAACCTCATCCCCGGGTGATGCCTCTTCGAGTTTCTTCAAAGTACGTATCATAGGCTGTGGAGGCTCCAATCCGCGATTATCCAACTCATAGATTTGAGAAGGGGGAGAATCGGCCGGACATTCAGGCGCATCGTGAGACTGCTGTACATCTTGGTAGTCTTCTATGGCATCTAGTTCATGTCCGCTATTTTTGTGTATAAATGTGATGATCCAGTGATCGGACTCTATCTTCTCAACTTTATGAGTGTACCCCTTGGTTTTCATTAATCCAAAGAGAGGCGTCGGTTTAAAAGTAGCGTGTAGCACAAAGATATCATCCTTATTTAACGCTTTTACTGTATCCATAATAACTTTAAAGGGCTCTACCTTTTTACGTAAATAGGGTCGAACATCTAACTCTACCGTCTGTCCTGTATGATCCATGTCACATCATCTCCTAAAAGTTTTGTAGCCTCACTTCCTGATTGAACTTCGCAAAACTCACATCGGAAGCATGAGCTAAAAGTTTTGTAGCCTCACTTCCTGATTGAACTTCGTGAAAACTCACATCGGAAGCGTAAGCTTAAATTTCAACTGGATGAAGTTGTTTAGCTACGTCGTATAAAGCTGCCATCCCGCCGTACAATGCATAGAAGAAAGAATCCGGTGCATCCAGTGAGAATGAGTTATATTGTTTGGGATCGATGCCGAGCATAAATTCGAATAAGGCTGCACTATCATAAGCGTAGAAACAGAAATAAGTATATTCAAAAATAGGCATTTTCTCATAAATGGTTACAATATCAGAAGCATGCAGGGAAATATCTCTGGACGCCTCTGTTACCATGAGGATCGCATCTTCTAAACGGACACTAATTTTGATTGTTTGTTCATCTATAATTGTAACTTCAGCCATACGGTATCACTCCTCTAGTTTACTGATTTTGACACGGAACATATCGGGACCTTGTTCGAGGTATTCCCAAGTGAATCGACCGGAATGCATAGATTCGAATTGGAAACGAAGTGGAACCGGATCATGATCGTTCACTAACAACATCGCCTCTGAAGGTTGAAGTTGGTTGAATGTTTGGAAAATGACCTTATGTTTTAATTGAGGTGGGTACTCGGTAGCGTTGACAATGAAAGTGAAATTATCCATTATTGTATTCCTCCTGAGAACTATTATCATTACAAACCCCATTATAAGAGATGTGAAAGTCAGCATTGTGATTATAATCACGATTGTGAAAATGAGATTGATCTACGATTGGAATATGACAGAAGACTTGATATAAAGGTCATGATTATGAGGAGGATACTTAATGAATAAGTGGATAAAGTTAACTGTTCTTATAAGCATTTGTGTATTGTTCTTAGCTGCGTGTGGCAAAGAGGAAATGGAAAGTTCAGAATCAAGTGCAACTGGAGATACGAAGGAATTCACTATTGAAGCGACGTCGTTTGAATTTGATGTGACAGAAATAAAGGTGAAGCAGGGGGATACGGTCAAAATAACGTTGAAAAACAAAAAGGGTTATCATGGGCTTAAATTAGACGGATATAAGAAGGAAGTTCGTCCGAATCGTTCCATTTCATTCGTAGCCACTGAAAAGGGAGAATTTGAATATAAATGTGCTGCTCACTGTGGTGCGGGGCATAAGAAAATGATTGGGAAATTAATTGTAAATTAACTACTCTGATGGACAAGAAAATGAGAAAAAAGGAATTTTTTTAAAATTAGAGGTTCAGAAATGCTCGAAATGGTGATATAATGGTATAGAACATATCCAAAAAGAGAAAGGATCAGGATACCATGTGTCCCCGAAGGAACATTCCCCAAAGGACGGTCTGGAAACGTTATGATCTCTCATACACTTAGCTTGCTTCGTAGAGACAAAGTCGGGTATTAATGACAACCTCTGCGAAAGAAGGAAGCTAAGTATGCGAAGGACAAAGTCCTCAAAGTTTTCTCCTTGTAGTAGGTTGTCTCACTTATGACCACAATCTACGATAAAGAGGGAAACTTGTATGAGGAAAAGAGAACAACCAATTTCTATGTTGTTGCAAGTCGCTGTAATGTTATTAGGAACACTTTTAATGGCTTTTGCTTATTATCACATTAATTTTCAGAATCATTTAACCGAGGGTGGATTTGTTGGTCTTGCATTATTGGGTAAATACGTATTAGGCCTACCACCAGCACTAAGTATGCTCGCATTGGATATCCCTGTGCTGCTGCTTGCGTTATTCATTAAGGGTCGTAAATTTTTAGTGAATACGATAATCGCTACAACATCCTTTTCAATTTTCTATGCTTTGTTTGAACGTTATTCATTCATCGTTATTGATTTGCAGAATAGTTTATTCGTTGCTGCACTCTTATCAGGTTTATTGACGGGATTTGCTACAGGTCTTGTACTACGTTTTGGTGGGGCAAGTGGTGGGGATGATATATTATCACTTCTTGTTAGTCGTTGGACTGGATTGAAGCTAGGCACCGTGTTTTTTATATTTGATGCTATCGTTTTATTGCTTTCTCTATTCTATATGCCGCTAAGAGAGACTTTGTATACGATTCTCGCTGTAAGTATCGCGGGGAGAGTGATTACATTGACTGTGACTTCCGGTAGAAAGAAACCAGTAACCAAACGCTCCTTGTTTAAAGCTAAGACGAAGGGAACTTTACCTAAATCGCTAAAATCGAAGACTGTACCTGTTATGCATAATGCACGTTAATAGTAAGACACGATGGAATACTCTGATACGCAGGTTAATGAAGTACAGGGTCATCGTGTCTAATCCAAGATAACCACGAAGTTCTTAATATGAACTTTGTGGTTTTTTTGTATTTATAGAGGGAAAAGAAGAAAGTAGTCGAACCTCTCTAGAGTGTAGATAAGAAGGTATACTTCATAATTCTGAACAGAGAGCAGGCGATGGTGGATCATGTGGAATGCGGATTTGTTATTAGAAAGTCTATACGATGAGGCTGTGAATCAGCATAAGGCAGGGACTGAGTCAGAGACGTCAATGGAACGGAAAATAAGGCTCAAACAGCTATTGCAGCAATTAAACGGCTCTTTCGAACCAAATAAAGAGCATGTTCCAGTACTATTAGAACGGACGATATGCGATGGCTATGTGAGAGAACGCGTTGAGTTATCAGCGACACCTGGATTGACCTTCGGAGCATATGTACTTATTCCAGAGGGGGCTCATGCCAATATGCCAGCAGTGCTTGCTATCCATGGACACGGCTATGGCGGCAGCCGAGAAATTGTTGGTTTGAACCCAGACGGTACTCCTAAAGAAAGTGGAGCGAGTAATCATCAACATTTTGCAGTAGAGCTTGTGAAACGGGGAATGGTAGTTATAGCACCCGACGTTGTAGGATTCGCAGAGCGGAGGTTATTGTCAGATCTGAAGAAAGATCCGAATATCGAGAATTCATGTCACAGAATTTCCGTAGGTCTTTTGATGGTGGGCAAGACGTTGACCGGACTTCGCGTAAGTGAAGCACAGGCTGCACTTCAGTATATTATGGATCGTCCTGAGGTGAATCCTGAGGCAATTGGTGTCATGGGATTCTCAGGTGGATCGTTGATCGCATCCGTTGTAGCTGCGTTGGATGATCGGGTTAAGGCGACGGTACTTATGGGGTTCCCTAATACTTTTAGAGACAGCATATTGCATGTACGTCATTGCATTGATAACTATACGCCAGGAATTATGAACTATGCGGAGCGTCCTGAATGGATTGGCTTGATTGCACCTAGACATCTCTTTGTGGAATCAGGCAATAAAGATCATATTTTTCCAGCTGCAGGTTTTGAGCAGACAGTCCAACAATTGAAAGAGATTTACACTCTTGAAGGAGTAGAGGAAAGATTAGAAAGTGATCTATTTCCGGGAGGTCATGAGGTTAGTGGGAGACGCTCTTATGATTGGATGAGTAGGGTACTCGATAATTGGTGAGTGTATGACTTGTTGTGCTAGGCCGATTCGACGATACATTCAAAAGCTAACAAGCCAGCGAGGAAATCGCTGGCTTGTCTTGTAGTGCCTTTTATATTTTATTCAAACAATGTACGGTACTCTGGATAACCTTCTTCCTCGAGATCCTCTAGGGGGATGAATCGAAGTGCAGCAGAGTTAATGCAATATCTCAGACCCGTAGGATCAGGTCCATCGTTGAACACGTGGCCTAGATGGGAGTCCGCTTCTTTACTACGTACTTCTGTGCGAATCATAAAATGGCTTGAATCGGTCTTCTCTTTAACCACATAGTCACGAAGCGGGCGTGTAAAGCTTGGCCAGCCGCAACCGGCATCGAATTTATCAAGTGAACTGAATAAGGCCTCTCCCGATACAACATCAACATAAATTCCGGTACCCTCATGGGCCCAGAACTCGTTCTGGAATGCGGGCTCTGTTCCGTTGTTCTGTGTTACCGCGTATTGAATAGGAGTTAGACGTTGCTTCAATTCTTCTTTATCCACTGGAGTTGACCAATGGGCTTGGATATAGTCCTCACGTCCAGATCCTTTGCGGTAGCGATAATAATGTCCTGGATTTTTCTTGTGATAGCCTTGGTGATGTTCTTCCGCATCATAGAAAGGTTTAGCTGGCACAATCGGAGTGACAATAGGTTTATCGAAACGATGACTTTTCTCCAATGTTTGTTTCGATCGTTCTGCCTTCTCACGTTGCTCTTCATTATGATAGAAGATGGCTGTAGCATAAGAGTCGCCTCTGTCATGGAACTGCCCGCCTGCATCGGTAGGATCAATCTGTTGCCAGAAAAGCTCCAGCAATTTGTCGTATGGGAAAATATTCGGATTGTAAGTTATTTCAACGGCTTCGACATGTCCTGTAGTATGCGTGCATACTTCTTCATAAGTTGGATTGACCGTATGTCCACCTGTATATCCAGAGACCACTTTAATAATTCCTGGAAGCTCTTCAAACGGACTTACCATGCACCAGAAGCATCCACCTGCAAAAGTAGCCTTCTCATGTGTAATTGATTGCAAATTGCTCACGATTTCACTCCGTTTCTTTGACTGTGAATAATTTAAGTCACTTCTATTATAATTCAATTAGTAGTTAGAACCAAGGAGGAAGAGAATTTCGTTGTTCATCGAACTGATTCAGACTTCTGCCCTACGAGAAATTCTTCTATATACAATAAGAACCAAGATGATCAATAGCAGGTAAATCGACAGCACGATGAAGGAGGTAAAGGGATGACTCATGAGATTCCCTCCTAAATAGGCGTAAAGAATGATGCCCGGAATTTTCCCGAGACCTGAGGCAAGGGTGTAGGTCCACAAAGAAATAGATGCGACACCGGCGAAGATATTCACACCCATCTGTGGCAAAATAGGCAATAGACGAGCGATGGTGATCGCTAAAAAGGGATGAGTCTCGGTTAATGTCGTAAACGAATGAACAGATCGTTGCTTGCTTAGATAGCGCCTCCCTTGTTCACGAAAGGCATACCTGACGATCCCATACACAACAATTCCGGCGAGCATGGTTCCCAGCCAAGCAATGAGCGATGCAAATACCGTTCCGTAAGCATATCCCAGAGTAGCAATGACTACTTTATACGGGAGAATGGGGAAGATGGCTAACAGAGTAGCGATTAGAATCAAGACGGTTAGAGAGTTATTATCGTTGAACCAGCTCCAAATATTCGATTTGTATATAAAGGCTACTCCCAATATGAGTACATAGAGTAACAGCGGCAGCAACTTTTTCATGAGAGATGATCCTTTCGTTAACATGGATTTTCGATATTATATCAAACTTTGCTATAATGTAGAAAAGTACAAAGGCTAAAAATTGGGTAGGGAAGAGGTTGAAACGAATGGACGAGGAATACAACAGATCGATGAAATTATCCTTAGAAGAACAGGTTAAGAAGAGTTATCGCGAAGATGAGGATATGATGATACTGGTCTTTGCTCAGTGGTGCATTAATAATAATCTAGATCCATTGGAATTATATAATGAAGCCTATCCACATCAAGTTCATAATGAACAATTAATAAAAGTGATGGAGTTGACGGTATCTAAAGAAGAGGCAGGCGACATTCCAGATGAAACAGTGCTAGGGATGCTGTCGCTTTTTGGAAATGATGATCTTGGCTTTGTTGTTACCGAAGCGATCTCAAAAAGGGTTTAAGGGGTTGTGGTATACCTGAAACTAAAAAAGGCATACCACTTTTTAAAAATATAAGAAAGTATAAGTTTCACTTGAATCAATTTCATAATCGCTGATGCAGTCAAATCGGGTTGCGTAATTATGAAATTGATTCTTGATACTCTATCCCTTATATTTCCGCTGAAACGGATGCCGTCTTTGAAAAAGGACGGCATTGCCGTTTCTACTTGATAACCGTTATTTCAGTTGTTCGCGATTAGCGGTACGAAATTGTCTGGGAGACATTCCAAATCTTGCTTTGAACACACGATGGAAATATGTGTAATTCGCAAATCCGCAAGTCTCTGCGACATTTTCAAGAGACTGAGGGCTGAATATAATGCGTTCTTTTGCCATATCGAGTTTTACGTCGAGCGTGTATTGCATAATGCTGGTATCGAATGTTTGTTTAAATAAGTGGACAGCTCGAGAGATGCTAATTCCTACATAAGCAGCGACATCTTCTAGTTTAAACATATATGAAGCATTTTCCTCAATATAATGTTTGATCTGATAGGCTAAATGGGTCTTTGGGGTAGTGTTGGGCTGTTCTTTAAGCAAACGATCCACTTCTAAGCATAGAATTCTCATATAGTATCCTGAAATCTCAGGAAATGGATTTACGATGCGGCGTTGTTCGAGTGCAATTTGTCGGAATAAGCTTAAGAAGCTCTCATGGAGAGGGAAATTCATACGAGTAGGTCGAGTTTCGGATTTCCACCATCGGTCTATCCATTCTCCTCCGAAGAAAACATGGTAATCAGCACTGTCAATCATCAATTCACCGAGTGAATTGATTTCGTGATCCACTTTTAATTCATAGGGTTCACCTGGCGAATAAAGTAATAAATCACCTGTCTCAATCATGCCCAATTTACCGTCATATCGCGCACGACAACGTCCATCCGTTTGGAAACGCATTAAGTATGTTTTTACGCCATCTAATTGCGAGGTATAGTAGGGTTTTGTATGGAAGGAATATCCTGCTACATGCACTTGACAAGAATCTTCGAGAGTCATTATGAAGTCTCCTTTCAGATGAATAGAAAATTATGACCAGATTGTTCATGTTTCAATCATATTATTCATTTTAAAATAAAGCAATTCATATTACTATGTAATTAGATAGTACAAATGAAGTTTAGATACAATACTATTTAATACAGGAGTGGATCAGTCATGCTGAACGTGGGATTACAACTCTATACCGTTCGCGACCAAATGGAACAAGATTTTGAAGGTACGCTAAAAAAAATAGCTGAACTTGGTTACAAAGGTGTAGAATTTCATACTTTCTTTGGACGTAGCAGTTCTGAAGTTAAAAGGTTGCTGGACGAGAATGGTCTTGTAGCTATTGGAACACATACGCAATACGCAAGTATGCTGGATGATTTGGATTCGATTATTACGTATAATAAAGAAATTGGTAATAAGTACATTATCGTTCCTTATTTATCTGAAGAAGAACGCCAATGGGATGATGTATTCGCAAAACTTAAGATTATTGGTGAGAAGTGTAAAGAACAAGATATGGTTCTTCTGTATCATAATCATGATTTCGAATTCACGGAGTCTTATGGTGAGAAGACTGTATTTGATGCAATGTATGAAGCAGTGCCAGCAACTTTGCTTCAAGTTGAAATGGATACATGCTGGGTGCACTTTGCAGGATTTGATGCTATAGAGTATATTCATAAATATGCGGATAGATTACCGCTTGTCCACTGGAAAGATGTAAAGAGACAAGAGGATGGCTCTCCACTAACCGTTGAATTTGGACAAGGTGAAGTCAATCTAGCTGCCATTGCTGAAGCTGCTGATCAAGTAGGAGCAGAATGGATTATAGTAGAACAAGATTTCTGTCTGAATCCACCTCTTGAGTGTATTGCTACAAGTATGAATTGGATAAAACACAACATGAAAGATGGAGGAATCTTACATGTCTAAAACATTGAAGATTGGAATTATCGGTTGTGGAGGAATTGCTACAGGTAAACATTTACCGAGTCTTGCGAAACAATCCAATGCAGAATTGGTAGCTTTTTGTGACATCGTTCAAGAACGTGCAGACAAAGCGGCAGAGAAATACGGTGTTGAGGGTGCCAAAGTGTATACTGATTTCCGTGAGTTACTTAAGGATGAAAGTATCGATGTTATTCACGTATGTACACCGAACGATTCTCATGCTGAGATCACGGTTGAATCTCTTGAATCTGGCAAACATGTTATGTGTGAAAAGCCAATGGCCAAAACAGCCGCACAAGCAAGAGAAATGCTAGAAGCTGCAAAGCGTACAGGTAAAAAGCTTACGATTGGATATCAGAATAGATTCCGTGATGATAGTCAACATTTGAAGCAATTGTGTGAGAATGGTGAGCTAGGTGAAGTATACTATGGTAAGGCATTGGCAACTCGCCGTCGTGCTGTTCCAACTTGGGGTGTATTCCTTGATGAAGAGAAGCAAGGTGGGGGTCCGCTTATCGATATCGGTACGCATGCACTTGATTTGACATTATGGTTGATGGATAATTACAAACCGAAAAGTGTTATGGGATCGACTTTCCACAAGCTTGGACATCGTGAGAATGCAGCGAATGCTTTTGGACCATGGGATCCTAAAGAATTCAAAGTAGAAGATTCTGCCTTCGGTTTCATTACGATGGAGAATGGAGCTACTATCGTACTTGAATCCAGCTGGGCTCTGAATGTACGTGATTTCAGCGAAGCGAAGACGATACTTGCGGGTACTGAAGGCGGAGCAGATATGAAGGATGGTCTGACTATTAATGGTGAGAACTTAAGTCGTCTATATGAGACAAAAGTAGATTTGGGCGCTGGTGGCGTTGCGTTCTACTCTGGAGAAACGGAATCTGATTCAGATCGTGAAGCAAGATTATGGTTGCAAGCGGTTATTGATGATACAGAACCTGTCGTTACACCTGAACAAGCACTGGTCGTAACTGAAATTTTAGAAGCGATCTACGAATCTGCTAAGACAGGTAAAGCTGTATATTTTGAATAAATTCTAAAAAGTCTATACTATTAGGAAGTATGAATGAGAATAAGGGGGAGTAACAATGAAATTAGGAGTATTTATGGTGTTGTTCGGTGGTCGTAAGTTAGAGGATGCGTTAGACTATGTAGCTTCAAAGGGTCTGAAGGCTGTTGAAATTGGAACGGGTGGAAATCCAGGGAAGACACATTGTAACCCAGCGGATCTTCTGAACAATGAGACAGAACTTAAGAATTTCAAAAGAGCAGTAGAATCACGTGGACTTACGATCAGTGCGCTTAGCTGTCATGGTAATCCGCTTCATCCACAGAAGCATCTAGCGAAGGCGGATCACGATGATTTCGTGAATTCGGTTCTACTTGCTGAGAAGCTTGAAATACCTGTAGTGAATACTTTCTCTGGATGCCCTGGTGACCACGAGGATGCTAAATATCCGAACTGGCCGGTTGCGCCTTGGCCGAATGATTTTCAAGAGATATTGAAATGGCAATGGGAGAATAAGGTTATTCCTTATTGGACTGAACAAGCTAAATTTGCTAAAGATCATCATGTAAAAATCGGACTTGAGCTTCATGGAGGATTCTCCGTGCATACACCAGCTACTCTTCTTCGTCTGCGTGAAGCAGCGGGTGAGACGATTGGTGCTAACCTAGATCCAAGTCATATGTGGTGGCAAGGTATTGATCCAGTACAGGCTATACACATTCTAGGTCGTGAAGGAGCGATTCATCATTTCCATGCGAAGGATACGGTGATTGATCCAATTAATGTGAATAAACATGGTCTTACGGATATGCAATCCTATGAGAAAATGCTTGATCGTGCTTGGCAGTTCCGTAGCGTAGGTTATGGTCATGACATCAAAACATGGGCTGATATCATGAGCGCGTTGCGTTTAGTTGGTTATGATTATGTCGTAAGTATTGAACATGAAGATGGTCTGATGTCCGTTGAGGAAGGCTTCTCTAAGGCAGTTCAGAATCTTCAACAAGTTCTCATTGAAGAGCCGCTTGGCGATATGTGGTGGGTATAGAAATACTTTGCACTCTGAGAGTAAATGGAGAACGGCTACCGAAAGGTAGTCGTTTTTTATATAAGAACTAGAGAAATAAAGTTGAAAATAGACGGAGTATACTGTGAAAATTCCAATTGAATGTTTTAAAAAAATGATGAATGTGGTAAAATGAAATATACTTACTAAACGAAAGCTTTCTGATGATATGATTAAGTTATTTACCAGATATTAAAGTATATTTACAAAGAGGTGAAGGGGTCATGGAGATTGATCATATACAGATGTGTCCGCGATTTGAAACGGCTTTCTCTTTTTTGGGCAAGCGTTGGAATGGGTTAATCATTCAGGGACTGATGAGTGGACCGAAGAGATTTAAAGATATTTCTAATTTAATTCCTTCCATGAGTGATAAAATGTTATCAGAACGAATGAAGGACTTGGAATTAGAAGGAATACTTATTCGTCATGTGTATCCGGAAACGCCGGTGCGTATTGAGTATGAATTAACGGATAAAGGCAGAGGGTTAAAGCCTGTTATGGATCAGATCCAATCTTGGGCAGAGAGTTGGATCGATTAAGCGAAACGAAAAATCGAGTAGAAGTATCGACTTTGAAACCTCATTCATTAATTGAAATGAGGTTTTTTTTAATTTCCCTCGTGATTACAATCACAACCCTGCTGTCCTCCTAGGTATAGCCTGAATAGGTAAGACTTGAAAAGATACCTAGGAGGAATGAATCATGTCGGTTGAAGCTCTTGTTTTCAGCGCTGATCATATCGTAAGTGATATTGTTATAAAGTTTCCAAAGGCTAGTGATTATTTCCGCGCTCATAAAATTGACTTCTGTTGTGGTGGTAAGCGCCCACTTATGGATGCCGTTCAGGAAAGAGGTCTGGACATTGATCAAGTAGTAGAGGAGTTAAATCAATTAGTTGCTAAGCACCCAGGTCTAGACGGTGATAAGGATGGTATGAAGAATTTCGTAGAAATGGACTCTCCATCATTGATTGATTACATTGTAAGAAAACATCATGATTACTTACGTGAAGAACTTCCTGAAATATATAAGAATGTTACGAGAGTTAACCGAGTTCATGGCAATCATGATCTACATTTGGAACAATTATACGTTCTGTATACAAGATTAAAAGATGAGTTGCTTGAGCATACAGCGGATGAAGAAGAACGATTCTTCCCACGAATGGTTGCTCTAGAACAACAATTTGAAGAGTCTACAAGTAAAGAACTTCAAGATTCAATTGCGCAATTAGAAGATGAGCATGACCAAGCTGGCGATATTTTAAAAGAGATCAGGGAAATCACGAATGATTTCATACCTCCAGCTCACGCGTGTACTACATATCGTATCACGTATGAAAGACTAGCAGAGCTAGAGCGTATGACATTTGAACATGTGCATTTGGAGAACAATATTTTATTTCCACGTTTTCAAGCTTAATGGATAGTGAAAAAGGATAGAGATTGAGAATCCAAATCTATCCTTTTTCGCTGTTTCTGTTGATGTCAATGAAATTGACGTTAAAAACAGATGGATATAGTTAAAAATGTGAACATATATGTGATAATATTCACATTATATGTGAATCAAATCACAATCTATATTTATTAAGATGTTAAACTTATATTATAAGGTAAGGAACAGAAGGAGGGTTTCCAAACATGCAACAAAAGAAAAAAGACAAACTATTGGTGATTGGGAATGGAATGGCAGGCATAAGTACAGTTGAACAAATATTAAAACTTAGTGATTCATTTGATATTACGGTATTTGGTAGTGAACCACATCCTAACTATAACCGAATCATGCTGTCCTACGTACTGGAAGGTAGCAAGACGGTCGATGATATTGTATTGAATGATTGGAACTGGTATTCAGATAATCAAATTACACTGCACACGACAACGACGGTGACACATATTGATCCGACAAATAAGCTAGTGACTACGGACAATGGTATGACGGAGACGTATGATAAGATCATCATCGCGACAGGATCGAATCCTTTTATATTACCGATTCCTGGGAGTGATAAAGATGGAGTTATCGGTTTCAGAGATATTAATGACTGTAACCAAATGATGGATGCTGCTCAGAAGTATAAGAAGGCCGCTGTCATCGGTGGCGGGCTTTTAGGTCTAGAGGCGGCAAAAGGGCTAGTGAATCTAGGGATGGATGTAACGGTTGTCCATTTAATGGAAGATATTATGGAGCGCCAATTAGATCGTAGTGCCTCTTCAATGTTGCAGGCAGAATTGGAACGTCAAGGGATAAAATTTGCTATGGGCAAACAAACCTCAGAGCTAATTGGAGAAGAACGAGTAAGTGGATTGCGTTTCAGTGATGGAAGTATTTTGGATGCTGATCTTGTTGTGATGGCGGTAGGTATTAAACCGAACATAGCGCTTGCCATAGCTAGTGATATGGAAGTAGGACGAGGTATTGTTGTAGATGACTACATGCGTACTTCATTAGAAGATGTGTATTCCGTCGGTGAGTGTACGGAACATCGGGGAGTGTGTTACGGACTCGTAGCGCCTTTATTTGAACAAGGACATGTATTGGCTAAGCATATATGTGGAGTTGCCACATCTCCTTATGAAGGTTCTATTGTCGCGACGAAGCTTAAAATATCTGGTGTCGATGTGTTCTCTGCAGGTGAGTTTGTTGAAGGACCTGAACATACCGTGATTTCTACTAAAGATGAGTGGAAAAGAACCTATAAGAAAATCCTTCTGCGTGACAATGTCATTGTCGGAGCTGTGCTGTTCGGTGATGTAACAGAGTCTGCAAATTTACAAAAATTGATTAAGCAACAATCTGAAATGACGGATGATATTTATAGTACGATCATGGGAACTGGATGCAGTGGGGGCGGCGCTAATAAGCAATCATCGATAGAGACAATGGCAGATGATGAGATTGTGTGCGGATGTAATGGCGTTACTAAAAAGGCGATTGTCGATGTAATTACAGATCAAGGCTTAACGACGGTAGATGAAATTAAAGCTTGTACGGGAGCTACTCGTTCATGCGGAGGATGTAAGCCCGTTGTTGAACAAATTTTACAGTATGTTCTAGGGGACGGATTCAAGACAGCTACGAAAGAAGGTATTTGTGATTGTACGACACTCAATAGGGATGAAATAGTTGCAGAGATTACCACTAAAGGATTATCCACAACTCGTGAGGTCATGAATGTACTTGGTTGGAGTAATCAAGAGGGATGTTCCAAGTGCCGCCCAGCAATCAATTACTACTTGAACATGTTAAATCCTGAGACTCATGAAGATGAGAAAGAATCGCGCTTTGTTAACGAACGAATGAATGCGAATATTCAAAAAGATGGAACGTATACGGTCGTTCCTCGGATGTATGGTGGTGTAACGACACCAGAGGCACTCAAGAAAATTGCGGATGTTTCTTTGAAGTATGATGTTAAGGTTGTTAAAGTTACGGGTGGGCAGCGGCTGGATCTCATTGGCGTAAAGAAGGAAGACCTGCCAAAAGTATGGGAAGAACTTGATATGCCTTCCGGTTATGCATATGCTAAATCGTTACGTACGGTCAAAACATGTGTCGGTTCCCAATTCTGTCGATTTGGAACACAAGATTCTATGGCTATGGGAGAACTATTAGAACGTAAATTCGAACGCCTGGATTTACCTGCGAAATTTAAATACGCTGTGAATGGTTGTCCGCGAAACTGTGCGGAAGCTTGTACGAAAGACATCGGTATTGTAGGTAATGATGGAGGATGGGAAGTCTTTATCGGAGGTAATGGCGGGATCAAGCCGCGGATTGCCGACAGCTTCTGTAAAGTGAAGACAGATGCAGAACTGATTGAAATTTGTGGAGCTATTATGCAATACTATCGGGAAACGGGTAATTATCTAGAAAGAACTTCCGAATGGGTAGAGCGGATCGGTCTTGAGCAGATTCAATCTGTTATATTGGACAATGAGGATAATCGTAAGGAACTTGTTAAACGAATTGAAATTGCTCTACAACAAGTGGAAGATCCATGGAAAAAGATGCTTAATGATGACAAAACACGTACAGCATTATTTGAAGATCATACAACGGCAACAGCTGTTAAATAATGATGTGACCAGAGGTTGTGCAAAACTCGCACTGTAAGTGTTATTTAGAGAGGAGATTACTCGAATGGAAATGACAACGAATTATTATTCTGTAGGTTCGCTTGATGAGTGCTTGGTGCAACTAGGCCGAGTTGTTATTATTGAAGATCAGGAGATCGCTATATTCCGTACAACGGACGGGAATGTATATGCTGTAGCGAACAAGTCACCACACCCAAAGGGAGGCCCATTGGCCGAGGGGATTGTATCCGGACATTATATTTATGATCCTTTGTATGACTGGAAAATTGATTTGATTACCGGTAAGGTGCAAGCGCCAGATACAGGACAAGTTGCGACGTATCCTGTTATTGTGAAGAATGGAGAAATTCAAATCGGATTATAATGATGATGGATTACAAATCCAAATAGACAAGGTATAGTAATCCATCACATTGATGTCGCTTATACTCATTGAAGAGGTGATCCACCTGTATACACAAAGTGTAGAAACCATCGTAGAGGCAGCTGTTAAGAGAAAAGAAAAAATGAATGAAAGTCTAATACGATACATGATAGCTGCTGTATTAGCAGGTGCCTATATAGGGATTGGGATTATTCTAATCTTCTCACTAGGTGCACCCTTAGCTGCAATCAACTCTGCCTTTCAACCGCTCGTTATGGGAGCTGCTTTCGGGATTGCACTTACATTAGTTATATTTGCTGGTGCAGAGTTATTTACGGGAAATAATATGTTCTTTGTGGTAAGTACACTGGCAGGTAAGACTACTATTAGGGATACGCTTAAGAACTGGACTATCGTATTTATAGGGAATTTATTAGGTGCTATTGTGCTGAGTTTACTAGTTCTAGGTGCAGGGTTATTCAAGGACATCCCTGCGGAGCACTTACTCTTTGCGGCAACCGCAAAAAAGATGAATCTGCCTGTTATGGAATTGTTCTTTAGGGGGATTCTTTGTAACTGGTTAGTATGCTTGGCGATCTGGATGGCAATGCGTGCAAAAGAAGAAGTTGCGAAATTAATACTCATCTGGTGGTGCCTATTTGCCTTTATTGCGAGTGGATTTGAGCATAGTGTCGCTAATATGACGCTGCTCAGTCTGGCGACTTTACTACCCAATCACCCAGAGACTATTTCAATTGCGGGCTGGTTGCATAATATGATCCCTGTTACATTAGGGAATATTGTAGGTGGAGGTCTGTTCGTAGGTACGGCATACTGGTTTATTTCACCTGTACGGAGTAAAAAGAAATAAGGTTTTTTGACAAAAAGACGACAGCCATCGAGAACTGGCTTGTCGTCTTTTTGTCATGAAGAAGGACGCCGTTAGGCGTCCTTGAAATCGTATTGTATTCCTATATCCGGCAAATTTCAGCCGGGCAAAGCTCACAGTGGCAGATCTCTTGTAGCATAGTAAGATTCTTAATAACGATCAGTCCGCCATCATATTCTACAGCATCTTTTTTACGTAAATCGCTAAGCATCCGATTGACACTTTCACGAGTGGCGCCGATCATGTTGGATAAATCGGTATGGGTCACTTTTTTGTTAATGAGTATATTGTTTCCTTGCTTCTCACCATACGTGTTACCAAGTCGAATTAAAGTGGAGCAAAGGGCACCTGGCTTACCATACAACATCAAATCACGAAATTTAGTCTGTGTTAGACGATGATGGATGCCCATCCATTTCATGAAATCAATAGAGAATTCAGAATGCTGACAGATCAACATTTCCAAATCTTTATGTTCAATGACACCAACTTCACTTTCTTCGAGCACTTCAGCATTAAAGCTATGTTTGGTGCTGAAGAATAGATCGGCTTGACCTACCAAATCTCCTGTCTGATACATATATAGTATAAGTTCTTTACCTTCGTCTGTAGATTTGGTCAACTTAATCCGACCACGCTTGATGTAATAAAGTTTATCTGACAAGTCACCCTCCCAAAAAAGATGTGATCCCTCAGGAATAATGCGATCCTTCATAGCGACTAGTAGATGATTAAAATTGGATTCAGAAAAACAGCTTGTATTTCCACGGGCTTCGATAACATTGATATATGCAGTCATAGTCTTAACCCCTTATCCTAAATTTTCTGTTAAATTTAAACTAATTATACCCTTAAAAATCACATTTGTGGGGGAATAAATACCCTTAATAGTGGCGAATTATAAAACTTTGTGATAAATTTCACTTTTAAGTGAGGTTAATAAGGAGAAATATTGATAAAGTCTGCAAAATGGGTAAAAACGGACATAATAGAAATGTAAGCGCTATGAAAAATAATTATATGATTGTGAAATATTTCACTACTAATTTTCAAAGAGCTATGATATGATGAAATCAAGAAAGAGATAACCATATATTTACTGGGAGGATGAGATGAAATGGCAGTTAAAAATGAAGTTATCCAAGAGAAGATACAAGGGACGGCAGAGGGATATATTCAATCTCTAATTGACAAGGCAGATAAAGCACAAGCAGCGTTTATGAAGATGGATCAAGAACAAATTGATGGAATTGTTAAAGCAATGGCACTCGCTGGTTCAGACCAACATATGTACTTAGCCAAATTAGCAGTGGAAGAAACAGGCAGAGGTATTTATGAAGATAAGATCATTAAGAATATGTTCTCAACAGAGTACATTTATAACAGCATAAAGAATGATAAGACAGTAGGCGTGATCGAAGATAACCAATATGACAGCTTCCAAAAAATCGCTGAGCCTGTCGGTACAATAATGGGAATCACTCCTGTGACGAACCCAACTGCAACAACGATGTTTAAAGCGCTTATATCCATTAAGACTCGTAATCCAATTATATTCGGCTTCCACCCATCCGCACAAAAGTGCAGTAGTGAAGCAGCAAGAATATTACTAGAAGCAGCCGTGAAACAAGGTGCGCCTGCCGACTGTATCCAATGGATTGAAGAGCCAACGATGGATAAAACAAATATCCTTATGAATCACCCAGGTATTGCTCTTATTCTAGCAACAGGTGGTTCTGCAATGGTTAAGGCAGCTTATAGCTGTGGTAAGCCGGCGCTTGGTGTAGGACCTGGTAACGTTCCTTGCTTCATCGAGAAGAGTGCCGATATTGATCAAGCAGTTACAGACTTAATTCTTTCGAAATCATTCGATAATGGTATGATCTGTGCGTCTGAACAAGCTGTTATTATAGAAGAACCTATCTTCGATCAAGTAAAGAAAAAGATGATCGCAAATGGCTGTTACTTCCTAAATAAAGAAGAGGTTGCTAAGCTGACAGTCGGCGCTATGAACGTAGACAAATGTGCAGTCAACCCTGTTATTGTAGGTCAATCTGCAGTTAAGATTGCAGAACTGTCTGGTATTCAAGTTCCAGCTGGAACGAAGATCTTGGTAGCAGAAATTGAAGGCGTCGGTACGAAGTATCCATTGTCTGCTGAGAAATTAAGTCCTGTGTTAGCTTGTTATAAAGTGAAAAATGCCGAACAAGGTATTACTCGCGCAGCTGAAGTTGTTGAATTTGGTGGTATGGGTCACTCATCTGTTATTCACTCGAATAATGAAGAAGTTATCATGAAGTTCTCGGATCGTCTGCAAACAGGTCGGATTATTGTGAACTCTCCTTCGACCCACGGTGCCATTGGTGACCTCTATAATACCAATTTACCATCATTAACACTTGGTTGTGGATCTTATGGTCGTAACTCCGTTTCTACTAACGTAGGGGCAGCTAACTTAATTAATATAAAGAGGGTGGCACGTCGTACCGTGAATATGCAATGGTTCAAAGTTCCTAACAAGATTTATTTCGAAAAAGGTGCAACACAATACCTTGCTAAAATGCCTGAAATTACTCGTGTAGCCATTATTACAGACCCTATGATGGTGAAACTGGGATATGTTGAGAAGGTTGAACATTATCTTCGCCAACGTCAAACGCCTGTTGCTATTGAAGTGTTCTCTGAAGTAGAGCCAGATCCATCGACAGATACAGTAGATCGTGGTACTGCAATGATGAATAGATTCCAACCTGACTGTATTATTGCACTCGGTGGTGGATCTCCTATGGATGCTGCCAAAGCAATGTGGTTATTCTACGAACATCCAGAAGCTGATTTCGATGGCTTGAAACTAAAATTCATGGATATTCGCAAACGGATTTACAAATATCCACGTCTTGGTCAAAAGGCTAAGTTTGTAGCTATACCAACAACGTCGGGTACGGGTTCAGAAGTGACTTCATTCGCAGTTATTACAGATAAGAATCAAGGCAATACTAAATATCCACTTGCGGATTATGAATTAACACCAGACGTAGCCATTATTGACCCAGAGTTTGTGTACTCGTTACCACGGGTAGCGGTAGCTGATACGGGTATGGACGTATTAACACATGCCATCGAAGCTTATGTATCCGTTATGGCTAGCGACTACACAGATGGGCTTGCGATTAAAGCGATCCAATTGGTGTTCCAATATCTTGAGAAGTCGGCATTGGAAGGTGATAAGCTGGCTCGTGAGAAAATGCATAATGCATCAACCCTTGCGGGGATGGCATTCGCCAATGCATTCTTAGGAATTAACCACAGCTTAGCGCATAAATGGGGTGGTAAATACCACACAGCTCACGGTCGTACGAATGCAATCCTGTTGCCACACGTCATTCGTTACAATGCCAAGAAACCAACGAAGTTCGCAGCATTCCCGAAATATTCACACTTTGTAGCTGACGAACGTTATGCTGAAATTGCACGCATCCTCGGATTGCCTGCACGTACGACTGAAGAAGGTATTAATAGCTTAATTAATGCTATTCGTAAAATGAACAAAACGCTGGGTATCGAGGAATCGTTCCAACAATTAGGGTTCGATCCTAAGGAATTTGAAGCTGGTGTTGAATACTTGGCAGATCGTGCCTTTGAAGACCAATGTACAACAGCCAATCCTAAGATGCCATTAGTTACAGAACTTGCAGATGTGTATAGAGATGCGTTCTACGGAAGATTCGAATAAAGCAGCATCAATAGCAAAAGAATAGCTAATAAGTATAATTGAATAAGTTTTAATTTAACGTGACAAATATCACCTCAAAAGTGATGTTTGTCACAGTTATTTACTAGTATTTAAAGTAAGCTAATGATAGATAAAGATTCTAGAATAATATTACTTATATTGGTTGTGAAAAAAATTACGTTCTAGGATCCAAGAGACCTGAGATACCTTCAAACTCATGATCTCTAACAGAAATATAAATATATAGATGGAGGGATTATTATGTCGGTTATTGAAAAAGAAATGAAGAAGGTACAGTCAGGTTGGAGAAGTTACAAAGAGGGGAAATGGTCTAGAAAGGTCGATGTGAATGACTTTATATTCAAAAACATTACACCTTATGCTGGTGATGAAACCTTCTTAGTTGGAGCAACGCAGAATACAACAGAACTGTGGAAAATTGTATCGGACTTAACGAAGCAAGAGAGAGATAACGGTGGTGTATTAGATGTTGATGTCAATACAGCGGCTACGATTGTCTCGCACCAACCAGGCTATTTAGACAAAGATAAGGAGCGAATTGTTGGTGTACAAACAGATGCTCCGTTCAAACGCTCTATTCAACCGCAAGGCGGCATTCGCATGATGATTGACGCTTGTGAAGCTTATGGATTCAAACTTTCCGAAGATATTATTAAAACATTTACTGATATCCGTAAAACTCACAACCAAGGTGTATTTGATGCTTATACATCAGACATGAGAGCGGCTCGTAAAGCCGGTATTATTACAGGACTTCCTGATGCTTACGGCCGTGGACGGATCATTGGTGATTATCGTCGCGTAGCACTGTATGGTATTAACTTCTTGGTTCAAGACAAGAAGCGTGAACTGAATGAATTAGAAGTTGATGTAATTGATGAAGTTGTTATTCGCCAACGTGAAGAGCTTTCAGAACAAATTCGTGCCCTTGCTGAATTGAAGAAGATGGCCGATATGCATGGGTTTGATATTTCTGAACCTGCTAAGACAGCTAAAGAAGCATTCCAATGGGTATATTTTGGATACTTGGCTGCAATTAAAGAACAAAATGGTGCTGCGATGTCCCTCGGACGCGTATCCTCATTCCTTGATATATATGTACAGCGTGATATAGCAGAAGGTACTTTGACGGAAGAACTAGCACAAGAATTGGTCGATCATTTCGTTATGAAGTTGCGTATCGTTAAATTCCTTCGCACACCAGACTATAATGAATTGTTCAGTGGAGATCCAACATGGGTCACAGAATCCATCGGAGGAATGTCTGTCAATGGACAGACTCGTGTAACGAAGAGCAGTTTCCGCTTCCTGCACACATTGTACAACTTAGGAGCAGCTCCTGAACCTAACTTAACAGTGTTATGGTCAGAACAACTTCCAGAAGCATTTAAGAAATATTGTGCTAAAGTATCTATTGAGACGAGTGCCATTCAATATGAGAACGATGATCTTATGCGTCCAATCTATGGCGATGACTACGGTATTGCTTGTTGTGTATCCGCAATGCGCATCGGTAAACAAATGCAATTCTTTGGTGCTCGCGCCAACCTTGCTAAATGTTTGTTGTATGCAATCAACGGCGGTGTAGATGAGAAATCTGGAGCGCAAGTTGGACCGGAATTCCCAGCAATTACTGGCGACGTTCTCACTTATGATGAAGTAATGAAACGTTTCAAGCCTATGATGCAATGGTTAGCTAAGCTATATATGAACTCTCTAAACGTTATTCACTTTATGCATGATAAATATGCTTACGAAAGAATTGAAATGGCTCTGCATGATCGTGATATTCTTCGTACAATGGCTTGTGGTATTGCGGGACTATCTGTTACAGCGGATTCACTTAGTGCGATCAAATTTGCTACAGTCAAACCAATTCGTAATGAGCAAGGGATCGCTGTTGACTTTATCATTGAAGGTGAATATCCTTGCTATGGTAATAATGACGATAATGTAGATAACATTGCTGTTGAATTAGTTGAGACGTTCATGGGTATGATTCGTCAGAACAAAGCTTACCGTGACGCGTTGCCAACACAATCAGTCTTGACGATTACTTCTAATGTAGTCTATGGTAAGAAAACAGGTACTACACCAGATGGACGTAAAGCAGGAGAACCATTCGCACCAGGTGCTAACCCTATGCACGGACGCGATAAGAAAGGTGCTTTGGCTTCGCTAAGCTCTGTTGCTAAGCTTCCATATGAAGATAGCTTGGATGGTATTTCTAACACATTCTCTATCGTACCGAAAGCATTGGGTAAAGAAGAAGACACACGCAAATCCAATCTTGTTGCAATGATGGACGGTTACTTTGGCAGCGGTGGGCACCATCTTAATGTCAACGTATTTAATCGTGAACAATTGATGGATGCGATGGAACATCCAGAGGAATATCCGCAATTGACGATTCGCGTCTCAGGATATGCAGTTAACTTCATTAAATTATCTCGTGAACAACAATTGGATGTTATCAATCGCACATTCCACGGTGCGATGTAATTAGTAATATACTTTTAAGACAGCGGATGCGGGAGGGGTGACTTCATATGATTAAAGGACATGTACACTCTCTGGAGACCTTCGGGACGGTTGACGGACCAGGTATCCGCTTTGTCCTATTTATGCAGGGTTGCCTGATGAAATGTCAATACTGTCATAACCCCGATACATGGGGGATGAATGAGGGCAAAGAAATGACTGTTGAAGAAGCTTTATCAGAGATTGAGCCGTATATCAGCTACTATCGTTCGTCTGGAGGCGGTCTTACGGTATCGGGAGGCGAGCCTAGCTTACAATCCCGTTTCGTTGCTGAATTATTTAAGGAAGTTAAGAGACGTTGGAATCTTCATACGACTTTAGATAGTAACGGATTTAATGATCCGGATAAAATTAAAGATTTACTGGATGTTACTGATTTGGTACTGTTAGATATCAAACACATGGATAATGAGAAACATATCAAGTTAACTGCTAGAAGTAATGAGAAGACGCTCAAAACGGCACAGTGGTTATCAGAACATGGTCATAAGATGTGGATACGCCATGTGTATGTTCCAGGTATTCATGAGCAAGAAGAGGATCTTCTCCATCTAGGTCAGTTTATTGGAACGCTAAATGGAGTAGATAAATTTGAGATTCTACCGTATCATCAGATGGGTGTCTACAAGTGGGAAGCCATGGGTAAAGAATATCCACTACAGGGTGTTCCTTCTCCTACGGAAGAAGAAGTTCAGCGTGCCTATCGTCTTATTGAAGAAGGTCGTAAGCAACTATATGTCGTAAATTAGTTTAATAGTGGGGGTGTCCCAGAAACCTTGAAACAGGGTTGAGGGGCATCCTCTTTTTCTTGAAATATAAGAAAGTATAAGTTTCACTTGAATCAATTTCATAATCGCCGATGCAGTTATATCGGGTTGCGTAATTATGAAATTGATTCTTGATACTCTATTCCGTATATTTCCGCTGAAACGGGTGCCGTCTTTGAAAAAGGACGGTATTGCCGTTTCTACTTGTGCAGCAGGGTAGATAATCTTTTGAAGAGGTTTGGAATGTGCGAGGTATTAAATAGTTGTATTTACATTGTTGCTTATTAGCAACCTTTTGTGTTAGATTGCGTCTATTACTAATGTGAGATAAGAATTAGAATTAGTCAGAAATAGGGAATAGGGGAGCATACTAATGAATTTCAAGAAGATTACCTTTTTAGCAATTTTTACAGTAACGCAAATTATGTTAGTTAGTCCAGTAAATGCAGAAAGTACCACTCCAGTAGAGCAAAGCGAAGCAGTTACTCAAGCGGTATATGGAACAGATACTGATGAGACTACACCTTCGAATATTTCCTCGGAAATCGAAACAGATGAAACACAAAGTGCTTCAGTTCATTCAAATGAATTAATCATGATGATAAACAGTGCTGAAATGTTTCAAGATGGCAAGACATATACAGCGAGTCGGCCTATGACGGTGAAGAAGGGTGTTTCTTATGTTGCTCTTCGTTCAATGGTAGATCGTATTGGTCTTAATCTTACGTATAACAGTACGACTAAAGAAACTATTATTATAAGTGGTGATAATGAATTACGATTCAAAACCGACAGTAATAAGTATACCGTGAATGGTGTTTCGAAAGAAATGAAAGGAGCGGCATATCAGGACAATAATATATTTATGGTTCCATTAACGTCTATTACACAAGCACTCAATATTCCTTATATCTATGATGGCGTACAAAAGAGGGTTGTTCTTAGTCTTGTAACAAAGCCGGCTGCTTCGTTTACGATCCAGCAAAAGGTGGTTGTTGCAGGAGAGACAACGGTGACTTATGTAACTTACGCATCATCGCCTAAAGGACTGCCTATCGTTGAGGAACGTTGGGAAGGGCGGGAAGATATCTTTCAGGAGATTGGAACTCACGAGGTAACTTATTCTGTGCGTGATAGTAACGGAGAATGGAGCGATCCATATTCATTGACAATCGTAGTCAAAGCCCCTAATTTACCACCTGTGGCTATGTTTACGACAGATAAAGATGAGTATAAAATGGGTGAACTCATTACAATAAAAGATCAAAGTACGGATGATGAGAATAATATTGTAAAAAGAGACTGGATGAACAAACAGATGGCCTTCTTTAAAGCGGGTCCAGTCAAGATTCAACTGAAGGTAACAGATGGATATGGTGCAGAAGGACATTACGAGAAAACAATTAATATTACGAATGAAAGCTTATACAGTGAGCCAGATTTCAATCAATTATTTATACCTATCGGAGGTCAATACAGATTTGATGGTGCCAATATACCTGCGATGAATCAGGTGCCGTATAGAGTGTCTTCAGAACCGGTAACGTTGCTACGTAGTAACAGCCCTGAAACAGTCTATTCCGAAGGTGTGGTTTACCGTGAGACGTCAGAAGGAAAAGCGCGCTTTATGATTCATCACGTTAATGCTTTGGCCGTTGATGTGAAAATGTATGTCATAGCTACGAATAAGAATGAATTACCAGCAACGATTGATATTCTGGATTCTGGATTTGCTGGTCCGAATATATATGCAGCACTAGTAGGTAAGTTGTCGGTACAACGTTATTTCCAATCCATGCAAAATCCTTTAGTGAAAGAGTCCGTTTCGATTGCTCCGGGTGAAAGCAAAATTATTCTGAACGAACTAAATGCACTTAAAATGACTCCGACGCAAGTAATTTCATTATTAGCTGATGTGGCTAGTGATTCACCTATTGAATATACAGTCATCATGCTTGAAGCGAATAAAGATCCTTTTGTGAGTCTTCCGTACTTAATGGATCTTGAAAGAGATGTTCATACTCGTGGGACATATTCTGATTCAACACGTATTATTGAGTACGATGATGTAGTTGGTTTAACTCCTGCCCGTATTTCTTTGGGCGATAATAACGGAGATCCCAATCTGGTTGGTGTGGACCCTATGACAGGTGAGGTAGAGTCCAATCGGGGTAACTTTGGGGTTATGTATAAGATTAATATGAACCGAGTAGCTCCGAATACACTGATCACGTTTAATCCACGTGGGGGAGAATATTCGGGAATGATCTTGGTGAATGGGAATATCGTATCTGTTCCTGATGGCAGTGGGGTCGCAGGATCACTCATGACTCCTTATGACAATAGTGTCGTTTATCGCACAGGTGCACAAGAGCAACGCGTTGAGATTTGGTTCACAGCTGCTCCAGGTAGTAATTTGCCAGTGAATCTAGTGTTTTCACAAATGCCTGAACGAAAGTAATAATATATTTGTAGTAATCATAAGGGGCCTCGTAGAAGTATGAGGTCTCTTTATTTTTTCGTGAAGACGGAAAACGGTCGTAGCTAGCCATTGATCTCAAAAAAATCTCTTGAGAATCAAGAGGCGATTCTAATGGCTATAGCGGAATCAATCTGGTTGTTATTTGCTACAGAATTGACGCTGACATCATAATGTAGCATTATTAGAAGTAGTATATTGTAAGGATTGCCAGCAGTTGATGGAAGAGGATGGTAAGGTGGCTTCTGCGGGTATGAATGGAGATTGATATCAATGACTCTTGCTCGTAAAGTGATGAAGGGACCTATAGTCGTTTATCGTAAAGTGATCTCACCTTTGAAACCAGCGACATGTCGGTTCTATCCAACATGTTCTGCATACGCTCTTGAAGCTATAGAGGTACATGGTGCGGCTAAGGGAACTTGGCTTGCGATGAAGAGGATAGCAAGATGTCATCCTTTTCATCCTGGTGGCGTTGACCTAGTACCCCAGCGGAAAGATAAGGCTGGGGAAGGGACAACTTGACAAATAACGATGCACTTAAGTATATTAGACAATATATGTTGATTTCTGAGGAACGGATAAGTATGAGAAGTACACTTAACACAGAGAGCTGGGGAATAAGCTGCAAACCAGTATAAGTGAATCTCAGAATATGGTCCGGGAGGAATTATCTTCGAGCAGTAAGGTATCTGAGGATATGTTACGTAAGGGGATGACGTGTTCCAGCGTTAATGGACAGTTCTCGTTTCTATATAACGGGACTGATGAAGCCTACTACCTGTAAAGGTATAGGGAATTTGGGTGGTAACACGTGAGATAACTCTCGTCCCATATAGGGATGGGAGTTTTTTGGTGATTTTAGGTTCTACGAATCAAGATCCATGAACGACTAATCTGAAGGGAATGATCGTAAATGACTGAGAAGAAAACATTTTATTTAACGACTCCTATTTATTATCCGAGCGATAAGCTACATATTGGGCACGCATATACTACTGTAGCGGGGGATGCATTGGTTCGCTATAAGAAGCTTCGTGGCTATGATGTTCGTTATTTGACTGGTACAGACGAGCACGGGCAGAAGATCGAGCGTAAAGCGGCAGAAGCAGGCAAAACACCTCAACAATTCGTAGATGATATCGTAGCTGGAATTAAGGAATTATGGGGAACGCTAGATATTTCAAATGATGATTTCATTCGTACGACAGAAGAACGGCATAAGAAGATCGTACAGGATGTATTTGAACGTCTACTGCAACAAGGTGATATTTATAAGGGGGAGTATGAAGGGTGGTATTGTACGCCAGATGAATCCTTTTTCCTAGAACGTCAGCTTGTCAATGGGAATTGTCCTGACTGCGGTAGAGCTGTGGAACGTGTGAAGGAAGAGAGCTATTTCTTCAAGATGAGTAAATACGTTGATCGGCTATTGAAGCATTATGAGGACCATCCTGATTTTATTCAGCCTGTATCACGTAAGAATGAGATGATTAATAACTTTATCAAGCCTGGTCTTGAAGATTTAGCTGTATCACGTACGACTTACGACTGGGGGATCAAAGTTAAAAGTGATCCTAAACATGTTATCTATGTCTGGATTGATGCCTTACTTAACTACATCACTGCCCTAGGATATGGCTCAGATAATACAGAGTTGTTTGACAAGTATTGGCCGGCAAATGTACACCTTATGAGTAAAGAAATTGTTCGTTTCCATACGATTTATTGGCCAATTATTCTAATGGCATTGGATCTACCGTTACCTAAGCAGGTGTTCGCTCACGGCTGGTTATTGATGAAAGATGGTAAAATGTCCAAATCGAAAGGAAACGTTGTAGACCCTGTGACGTTGATCAGTCGATATGGATTGGATCCTCTACGTTACTATTTATTGCGTGAAGTGCCTTTCGGTTCAGACGGAACATTCACACCTGAGAGCTTCGTGGAACGAGTCAATTCGGACCTGGCAAATGATTTGGGGAACCTCCTAAATCGTACGGTCGCTATGGTAGATAAATACTTTGATGGGATTGTACCGACATATCAAGCAGGCGTGACACCATTCGATCAAGCGGTGGAAGAAGCTGCAAAGGAAACTTATGATAAAGTGGAAGAGTCTATGGAAAACATGGAGTTCTCCGTTGCATTAACTGTCATTGGACAATTTGTAAGTCGGAGTAACAAATATATTGATGAAACGCAGCCATGGGTTCTTGCCAAAGATGATTCTAAATTAAATGAATTAGCATCGGTGATGACACATCTTGTCGAAAGTTTACGGATTGCATCCATTTTGTTACAGCCCTTCTTAACCCAAGCGCCGCATAAAATATGGGAGCAACTTGGATTACAGCAAGGAGAACTAACGACTTGGGATAGTGGTAAAATCTTCGGATTATTCCCAAGTGGAACGAAGTTAGTCAAAGGAGATCCAATATTCCCACGTTTAGATGTAGAGCAAGAAGTTGCCTATATTGCAGAGGCGATGTCTGGAGGAGTGAAGGCGGCAGAAGCAGCTGTGGCTGAGCGAGTAACGGATGAAGCACCGATCGAGCATAGTGAAGAAATCGGGATAGAGGACTTTGCCAAAGTTGAGCTTCGTGTTGCCCAAGTGATTGCGGCAGAACCGGTGAAAAAGGCTGATAAACTATTGAAACTTCAACTCGATCTTGGATTTGAGCAACGTCAGGTCGTATCTGGTATAGCTAAATTCTACACTCCTGAACAATTAGTAGGTCGCAAAGTGATTTGTGTTATTAATTTGAAGCCTGTCAAATTACGAGGAGAATTGTCGCAAGGTATGATTCTAGCGGCATCGCATGGAGATCAGTTGACCTTAGCAACCGTTCCAGATGAAATGCCAAATGGAGCCATTGTGAAATAAATAGGTTAGATGTTTATTGTTTATGTCATAAGTGAACGGTATCCTCTCGTGGGGATACCGTTTTATGTCATGTTTCTTCTGTTGACAATTGAATCTTACTACCTTTATAATCAGACAGTAATGATTACGATTAATAAAAGCGGAGCTGAAACTTAACTTGAAGAAGAATAGTATTAGGATGATCACATTCATTGTAGGTTTAATTCTTACGATGATGGTAACTGGATGTGGGAGTAGCTCCAACGGGACTATGGAAGAAGGTAAAGTGAATGTCGTGACTACATTTTATCCAATCTATGTATTTGCTCAAGCTATTGGTGGAGAGGATGCTCACGTCGTTAATTTAATTCCATTTGGTGTGGAACCTCATGATTGGACACCGAGAAGTCAAGAAATTATCAATACGTCGAAAGCTCAATTGTTTATGTATAATGGTGCTGGATTAGAAGGATGGGTTCCCGACTTTCTAAAAGGACTTAATAAAGATAGTAAAGTAAAGTCGGTGGAAGTGAGCAAAGGTATAAAGCTTATAGAATCCTCTGAGGACGATGGGCATGACCATGGCGACCATGACGAAGCAGAGGATGCAGAAGGGGTAGCACAGCATCATATCGACCCACATACGTGGGTGAGTCCAAAGTCTGCACTCATCATGGCTGAGAATATCAGGAATAGCTTCATCGAAGCTGATCCAAGTAATCAAACTCAATACGAACAAAGGTATCAAGGATTGAAGGATCAATTGCTAGAATTAGATCATAAATTCGAATCAGAATTAGCGAAACTAGCGAAGAAGGAAATTGTTGTTTCCCATCAAGCTTTCGGGTACTTGACGCGTGATTATGGATTAACGCAATATGCGATTATGGGACTTTCTCCTGATGCAGAACCTCGTGCGCAAGATATTATGAATTTAGCTAATTTGGTGAAAGAAAAGGGTATCCGATATATCTTTTTCGAGGAACTGGTATCTGATCGAATTGCGAAGACCTTAGCTGGTGAAGCAAAGGTAGAGACGATGGTGCTCAATCCAGTAGAGGGTTTAACGAAAGAGCAGGAAAAGAATAAAGAAGATTACTTTACGCTAATGGAGAAAAATTTGCAAAATTTAATTATAGCCTTAAAATAAAGGTTAGAACTTATTTTAGAAGGGCGGAGTACTTATGAAGTCACTGGCGGCCCAGGATTGTCATCAGCATATTATTGAAATTGAAAACGTATCTTTCTCATATAGAAATCAAAAGGTATTATCTGATGTGAATTTCTCTGTGAGAGAGCGAGATTTCGTTGGTATTATTGGCTCGAATGGAGCTGGGAAAACAACTTTAATGAAATTGATCGTGGGTCTTTTACCTATGGATAAAGGGAATATTAACTTATTCGGTACACCGATTCATTCCTTTAAGGATTGGGAGCGTATAGGATACGTTCCGCAGAAGAATAACTTCAATCCATTATTTCCTGCGACGGTTCGCGAAGTAGTGCTTTCAGGGATGTACAATAATAAATCTCTCTTTCGACGTGTTAGTCGTTCTATGCACCAACAGTGCGATGATGCATTAGAAGTGATGCGTATTCAGGATATTGCGGGCAAACGTGTAGGGGAGCTATCAGGTGGGCAGCAGCAACGTGTTTTTCTAGCTCGTGCGCTCATTAACCATCCGGATTTACTCGTATTGGATGAGCCTACAGTGGGCATTGATGCGGAGACACAAGCAAGTTTTTTTGAATTGATAACCCATATGCATGCGCATCATCATATGACTTTTTTAATGGTGTCTCATGACTTGGATATGATTGAAGGATACTTAGGAACCACACCTGTGCAGAAGAACGGCAATATTAATTTATTTGTTAGACATTCTCATGATATTCAAAACTGTGAAGAGCATAATTTAGAACATTCACTATCTAATTGATGGAATCAGTTTAAGGAGTCGTTATTATTGCCACTTGAAATAATGTTTAGTGATTTTTTTCAAAGAGCTCTTGCCGGAGGGATATTGATTGGATTAACAGCCCCTCTTATTGGAATATTTCTCGTGCTGCGCAGACTCTCCATGATTGGAGATACGATTGCCCATGTGACCATTGCTGGTGTAGCCTTAGGATTTCTAATTGAAGTGTACCCATTAGGAGTAGGTTTGGTCTTCGCCATCCTAGCATCTTTTGCTATTGAGAGGTTACGTAAAGCATATAAAAGCTACGCAGAACTTTCCATCGCGATTATTATGTCTGGTGGTGTGGCTTTGGCCTCGCTCTTTTTTACTTTAGGGATGGGTTATAATACAGATGTAATGAGTTATTTATTCGGTAGCATCTATACACTGGATACGACGGATCTATATGTTGTTGGTGGGGTTACTGTAATTGTTGTGTTGGTTGTGACTTTATTCTTCAAGGAGTTCTTTCTACTAAGCTTTGAAGAGGATGCAGCTAGCGTAAGTGGATTACCAGTTAAGTTGCTTAATATGTTGATTACGGTCCTTACCGCACTGGTGGTCAGTACCGCTATCAAAATCGTTGGAGCCCTATTGGTATCGGCCCTATTGACGATTCCTGTAGCTATTAGTTTATTGATCGCTCGGAGTTTCAAAGCGTCCGTTATATGGTCCGTCGTTATTTCTGAGATAGCTGTGGTCGTTGGTCTGGTGGTGGCTGGGATTTGGAATCTTGCCCCAGGTGCGACTATCGTATTATTGCTTATATCTATGCTTGTGATGACGATGATCGGTAAGAAGGGACTATCTATTTAGGAGGTGGAAATATGTCGGATATCAGCATATCACTTGCATTTATCGCAGGTCTAGCCTCATTTATTTCACCATGTTGTTTGCCGCTTTATCCATCATATCTGTCTTATATCACAGGGATGTCAGTGCAACAACTTAAGACCGAACAGAATAAGAAAGAAGTACGTTTCCGGACGCTAACTCATACACTGGCCTTCATTCTTGGGTTCTCTGCCGTTTTCTATACACTTGGGTTCGGGGCGGGTTTTTTTGGACAGTTTTTCTCAGATAATAGAGATTTGATTAGACAATTGTCAGCTATTTTGATTATATTGATGGGACTTTTCTTATTAGGGATATTCCAACCGAGGTTTTTGATGAAAGAACGTAAGATGGATTTGAAATTTAAGCCTGCGGGTTATATTGGTTCTTTTATATTCGGAATAGGCTTCTCAGCAGGCTGGTCACCATGTATTGGACCCATTCTTGCTGCTATTATCGCTATGGCTGTTAGTGAGCCAGGAGCATGGTTTCCACTTATTACAGCGTATACAGTTGGATTTGCGATCCCATTCTTTATTCTTGCGTTTTTTATTGGTTCAACCAAATGGATACTGAAATACTCTAACCTGATGATGAAAATTGGGGGCGGACTGATGTTGTTGATGGGAATCCTCTTATTTACAGACCAAATGTTTAGAATTACGATTTGGCTACAACAAATAACACCTGAGTGGCTGAAGTTTTAAGTGAGATGATGAGAGGTTATCTGGTCGTTATTGTTGTTGCTCTACACTGATGGGACTTGCCAAGTGTCTTGTGAAACATGTATCATTACATAAGCGGGTATTCGGATTTAGGGTTCATGTTTAATAGCGAGGGATTGTTAAGCTAAGTACGAGAGGGCTTGATAATCCTTCAAGAGAAAAGAGGGAAGAAGATGCCAACGCCTAGTATGGAGGATTACTTAGAGCGCATCTACAAGCTGATTGACGAGAAAGGTTATGCGCGTGTTTCGGACATTGCCGAAGGCTTAGAAGTTCATCCTTCATCCGTTACTAAGATGATTCAGAAATTGGACAAAGATGAATATCTTATCTATGAGAAATATCGTGGTCTTATATTGACGCCAAAAGGCAAGAAGATCGGCAAACGTCTTGTGGATCGTCATCAACTTCTAGAGGAGTTCTTGACGGTGTTAGGTGTCCAAGAAGAGAATATATATGCAGATGTCGAAGGGATAGAGCACCATTTAAGTTGGGATTCCATTACACAGATTGAGATGCTATTAGAATATTTTCGTCGGGACGAACAGAGATTACAACAATTACGTGACGTACACAAGGAATTAGTTAGTGATTCGCAAGCTTAGCATCTGTCATGCCCTCAGAGACAGGTGCTTTTTTAATTAAAGGTAGTTCAAAAAGTCACCTTTTGAACACTCATTATTTATGTAAATTATTATTGTGGAGGTAAAGAGTGATGAAATTAAGAAAATGGTTCTTGTTAGTACTCATGATGATTATCTTATTTCCGGGATTAAATCGTACTGCTGAAGCACAAACAACTAAAAGTATAAGTATTTTATTAGATGATGTACAACTAACAACTGATACCGTGCCTTATATCCTTCCTAAATTAAATATTACGATGGTTCCTCTACGGGTTATTAGTGAAGGCTTGGGAGCGACCGTTACATGGTCACAAAGTACAAAAACAGTAACGATAGAGAGTAATATTGCAGTGATTGAACTTACGAATGGTAAAACTTCGGCACTGATAAATGGTTCTATCGTACCGCTTGATGCTTCTGTGCAGATTAAAAATGGCCGTACTATGGTACCGCTTCGCTTCGTGGGAGAGGCACTTGGGCTACAAGTTAACTGGAATCAAGCAGAGCAGACCGTGACGTTAATTAGTGAAGCGGTGTTACCAGATTTCGGGGATGAAGATGAAGTTATAAATAATGCTGCGCTTCGGGGCGTATGGGTATCCACTGTATATAATTTGGATTGGCCATCAGTAGCCTCCTATGAGGATATGCAAAAGCAAAAGGAAGAGTATATTTATTTAATTGAAAATCTACAAGCGACAGGTTTAAATTCAGTATTCGTGCAAATTCGTCCAGCGGGGGATGCACTCTATCCATCGGCATTAGTTCCATGGTCTAAGACGTTGACAGGGAAACAAGGGAATAATCCTGGGTATGATCCCCTTCAATTTATGATTGATGAGACGCATGCGAGAGGGATGGCATTTCATGCATGGTTTAATCCATTCCGTGCGAATACGGATACCAATACGGTGACATTGGCAAGTAATCATGTAGCGATCCAACATCCTGAATGGATCGTGAATACTAAGAATCAGCTCATCATAAACCCTGGTATACCAGAGGCGCGGGCTCACGTGATCGATGTGATTATGGAAGTGGTTAGAAATTATAATATTGATGGTGTTCATCTCGATGATTATTTCTATCCAACGGGAGTGACCTTTAACGATGATAGCACGTTTAAGACATATAATTCGAATAAAATAACTACAAAAGCTAACTGGCGTCGCGATAATGTAAATCAATTTGTTGAGCAATTAAATTCATCTATTCAATCAGTAAAACCACATATAGCCTTCGGAGTGAGTCCATTCGGAGTATGGCGCAATAAGGCCTCTGATCATACAGGATCAGATACTAAGGCAAGTATTACTTCTTATGATGATTACTACGCAGATGTGCGGACCTGGATTAAAAATGACTGGATCGATTACGTGGCTCCCCAACTATACTGGAGTCTATCCAATAAGAATGTACAGTATGATACGTTGGTGAATTGGTGGGTAAATGAAGTGAAGAGGACGGGCGTGGAGTTGTATATAGGTCATGCACCTTATAAGTTGGGAACTACTGAGGTTGGCTGGCAGAATGCTCAAGAGATCATTAACCAACTGAAATATAATGCTAATGATCCAGAAGTGGGCGGAAGTATCTTTTTCAGTGCAAGACATATTCTGAATAATCCACTTGGTTTGATTCCTGCACTTACAACATATTATAAACAGTAATATTACTATAGATTTCAAAAAGGTAACCCCTAGAATCCGTAAGGATCTCAGGGGTTACCTTTTTCGATGCGGAGAATGGATCTATCCTAAAAAGGATGACAGATCCATTTCCACCTATCTAATGATATTTTGGCATTTGATCATCGTCTTTTCCTTTTTGCCCTTCGATGAGTTGAAAAGGATATTCTTTATTCTTTTTGGAAGACGAACCGGAGGTTCCTTTTCTCATTCCAGCAGCTTTGTCCATCGTTCTACGAGATGGTTTCACCTTAGGATGTCTCTTGAATCGACTAGGCTGATAATGTCTAAATAATAGAAATATAACAATGAACACAATGACTGGGATAAGAAGATTTTTCAATAGAATGAATTGGTTGAAGAAGATGTCGCTTAGCAAACCGATTCCTGCCAATACGATCACTGTCCATGTGGAAATAGATTGACTCTTCATCTCATTCTCACCCTTTCACAGCATCTAATGCTCCTGTTCTGATGGAGGAACTTGCTTTGGAGTTCTCAAGTTCAGCGTCCAACTCCCTCATTCGGTTAAAAGAAGCGATCGAAACTTCTACTTGTTCGTCCAGTGGTTCCTTCGTAGTCAACAACTGTAACCAAAGCCCTGGATAGCCTAGATAACGTAAGACCGGAGTTTCTCTCATAGCATTCGTAAGCTTCAGAAACTCAAAGGAGACAGCTATAACGACAGGCAATAAAATAAGACGTTGCAACACACGATCCAACATATTATCCCACGGAACAACTGAATAAATGATAACACCCAACACGATGGTTAGCATCATAAAGCTACTACCACAGCGATAATGAAGTCGACTATGCTTCTGAACATTCGCTACAGTTAATTCATCTCCTGCCTCGTAGGTAGAGATGACCTTGTGTTCTGCACCATGATATTGAAATAATCGTTTGACAACTGGTGTTAAAGTAATGGCCCAAAGATATACAAGTAGTAGTGCTAATTTGATGACACCTTCTACTAAGTTATGCAAGATGTAGTGATCAAACAACCCACCAAATATGAAATCTTCAAGAAATACGGGTACGAGTGTGAAGATTAGCTTACTTACGATGAAAGAAAGCACACCTACTGCTGCAACGCCAATCATCATCGTTAAACTTAATCCTGATTCTTCCTTTTCTTTCTGTTTGGTCCGTTCTTCTGGTTCAATCTCATCATCCGCGTAGGCGTCCGCTGAGTAATTCAAATGCTTGGATCCTTTCGCACTGGAATCTATAATACCGACAATGCCGCGAATAAGGGGGATTTTACGTAACTTTTTCACCCATGATTTGTCTTGGCGTGGCACTTCCAGAAATGTTATTTCATTGTTCTTTCGTCTCACGGCAGTGACATTGATATTTTTTCCGCCAAACATAACGCCTTCAATGACGGCTTGGCCACCATAGCTGACAGATTTAGACTCTTGAGGCAACCATTTCACCTTCCCTAAGTTGGTTTATTTTTTGTGAATATTGAATTGTAAAGCCATATCGTAAGCGTCTTGACAATCCATCATATTTATTCTCTCTATTGTATCGAATTTTCTCATCAATATCTAGTTTTGATATCGAAGTTGTGGTTTGCCCGCACATGAAATGAACATACTAGCAGAGAGGAAATTGGTTAAATAGTCATATGAGTAGGAGGATCAATTAATGAATCAACATCAACAAACAATTACTACATATACGAATAAGTATGCTTTTGCCTTGGAACTTGGCTTTTTTGCAGGTCTGTTCTGGGGCACGATTCATTGGATATTTTATATTTTCAAATTTACAAAAGTCATTCCAGCTTATTTAGCGGAACCATTCTTTAAACATGAATTTTTAAAGAGTGGGGCAGGTCATTTAGTAGGCTTGCTGGTCTTTATCGCTTTTTCTATAGCGGTCTCCTTGATCTATGTGTTATTGTTTCGAAAGGTAAAGGGACCCTGGCCTGGAATACTATATGGAGTGTTTTGGTGGTTGGTGATCTTTGTGGTGCTGGGTCCAAAATTCGATATGGTCAAGCCATTGTCAGCATTGACAGCAACAACGATAATCAGTGAATTCTGCTTATATCTCTTGTGGGGATTGTTTATTGGATACACCATTGCTATGGAATTCACAGATGAGAGGGTAAGGGAACCGAAGGAAGTAGAAGGCTGAACTCGAAATAACTTCTCAAGAATGCATCACCTATGGTAAAATAGCAGATGGTTATTTGATAAAAGTTAGAGTTCAAAAAGTCAGGTTTTCAGCACTAAAGTTTATGCTTACGACGCTGCGTTTCTTTGAAACGCCTCAGAAGATTGGATGAAGGTAGGGAGTGAGGAGCGGAGCTACACGTTTTCGTAGAAAACGACTTCGGAAGCATACGCTTGCAGTACCTACGTGAGCACCTGAAATGTTTCCGAAGGAAACATACTTCGAAAGCATATGCTTGGACCGGCTGAATCCAATCTTCGATGTCGAGTAAGCTTCTTTGGTAAGCTTCGTGATCAAAAGATGACTTTTTGAACACCCTCTAAAAAGGTGGTAATATCATTTTGACAACTATATGGGTAATCAATGGACCGAACCTCAATCTCCTAGGAGTAAGGGAGCCGGGAATCTACGGATCACAAAACTTACAATCTATTGAAGATAATATTCGGAAACATGCGAGCGATCTAGGTGTTGATATTTCCTTCTATCAATCAAATCATGAAGGAGTTATGATCGATTGGATTCACGAAGCAATGGACAACGCCGATGGGATTATTATTAACCCTGGGGCATTAACCCATTATAGCTATGCATTACGTGATGCAATTAGCTCTGTACGCATTCCAACAGTAGAGGTACACTTGTCTAATATTCACTCTAGGGAGTCTTTTCGACATACTTCTGTCATTGCTCCAGTTGCCATCGGACAGATTGCTGGATTCGGTGCATTAAGTTATGAACTTGGATTGATTGCATTGGTGCGCCATTTGGAAGATCAGGGACGGTAGTATTGCCTTCCTTAAAGTGCATGTTCAAAAAGTCGGCTTTTCAGCACCGAGAAGATTGAATGAAGATAGGGAGTGAGGAGCGGAGCGTAGGCAGTCCCTACGTGAGCACCTGAAATGTTTCCGGAGGAAACATACTTCGAAAGCATATGCTAGGACCGGCTGAATTAAATATTCGATGTCGAATCCTCCTCTTGATATACTTCGTGATCAAAAGATGACTTTTTGAACAACCTTTTAAAGTGTAGAAAGGGAGATAGCATGATGGGAAATTCAAGAGTACTTAAGTTACGTGAAGCTATGCAAAAGAAGAATGTGGAAGCGGTATTCATTACGAGTCCAATTAACCGTCGTTATTTAACGGGATTCACTGGATCATCAGGTTATGTTCTAGTGACTCTGTCGGATGCATATTTGCTAACAGATTTCCGTTACATGACCCAAGCGCCGCAACAAGCGAAAGGCTTCACTGTTGTGGAACATGGAACTCTAGTGATGGATCTTGTTAGAGAGTTGCTTGTTAGCAGTAAGATTGATCAACTTGGCTTCGAACAGGATGATGTTTCTTACAGCTCGTATATCACCTATAAGGAACAGTTAGAGCCCGCGATCAAGCTTATCCCTGTTAAGGGATTAGTAGAACAACTGCGCATATTTAAGGATGAGGATGAAATGAAGATCATGCAGCGAGCAGCCAACCTTGCGGATGAAACATTCAATTATATATTGGGTGTCGTAAAGCCGGGTATGACGGAGCGTGAAGTTGATCTAGCGATGGAATTCTATATGCGTAGTCATGGGGCAACATCATCATCATTCGATACGATTGTTGCATCAGGTGAACGATCCGCTTTACCTCATGGTGTTGCAAGTGAGCGTATGATCGAAGGGGATGAATTCATTACCTTTGATTTCGGTGCATTACTAGATGGGTATTGTTCGGACTTAACACGAACCATTGCCTTGGGGAAACCGAAACCCATATTGAAAGAAATCTATGATATTGTATTGGAAGCGCAGCTGCATACACTGGCACATATTAAGTCAGGAATGACAGGGCGTGAAGCAGATGCACTTGCCCGTGATATCATAAAGAAACATGGATATGGGGATCAGTTCGGTCATAGTACTGGGCATGGGTTAGGTATGGAAGTGCATGAATCTCCTCGACTATCTAAGCTAAGTGATGATATTCTACAACCGGGAATGGTTGTTACGGTTGAACCAGGTATTTATTTGCCAGGTATCGGTGGAGTTCGTATTGAGGACGATATACTTATTACAGAGACGGGTATTGTTATATTGACGCATTGTAGTAAAGATTACACTGTGTTGAGTAGTTAATATATTTCACGAAAAACTAAGTTTATGCTTTCGATGCTAGTTTTTTACGAAGTATATTCAGGAAGTAACGCTTTAAAAAACTTTTAGGAGGTTATTATTTTATGATATCAGTAAACGATTTTAAAACAGGACTAACGGTGGAAGTTGAAGGGGATATTTATACGGTAATCGAATTTCAACATGTTAAACCAGGTAAAGGTGCGGCATTCGTTCGTTCAAAATTGAAAAACTTACGTAATGGTAACACTGTTGAGCGTACTTTCCGCGCAGGTGAGACGATTGGACGTGCAGTTATTGAGAACCGTCCTGTACAGTATTTATATGCTAGTGGACAAGAACATGCTTTCATGGACAATGAGACGTATGATCAATTTACATTAACTAGTGATCAACTTAAATGGGAACTCAATTTCATCAGAGAAAATATGGTTGTAAATATCGTTAGTTACCAAGGAGAAATTCTAGGTATTAACTTACCGCACAGTGTTGAGCTTAAAGTAACAGAAACAGAGCCAGGAGTTAAAGGTAACACAGCTCAAGGGGCTACTAAGAATGCTAAATTAGAAACAGGTCATACGGTTCACGTTCCTCTTTTCATTAACGAGGATGATGTGTTATTAATCGATACACGCGATGGTAAATATATTTCTCGTGCCTAATAGGTGCTAGGAATTGGGTAATAGAGAATCGCAATAGAGTGATCGTGTTTATTATGAGTGGGGAGTGAATCGAAGTTGTCACTGTACGTCATGAAATTCGGAGGTAGTTCCGTTGGAAATACGGAACGGATGCAGCGTGTAGCAAGACGCATCGTTGAGAAGCAAGATGAAGGTCATCAATGTGTCGTCGTAGTCTCAGCTATGGGAGATACGACAGATGAGTTAATTGACCAAGCCAAATTATTGAATCCGGAGCCACCAGCACGGGAAATGGATATGTTAATGACAACGGGTGAGCAAATATCGATGGCGATGTTATCGATGGCTATTCATCATCTAGGTCGTGAGGCTGTTTCTTTTACAGGGTGGCAAGCTGGATTCCGTACGGAGTCAGTACATGGTAAAGCAACAATTATAGACATTAAGCCAGAACGTGTTCAAGCCGCACTGGAACAGGGGAAAATTGTTGTAGTTGCCGGATTCCAAGGAATGACGGAAGATGGAGAGATTACGACATTCGGACGTGGTGGTTCTGATACAACGGCAGTGTCATTGGCAGCTGCGATTAATGCAGATGTATGTGAGATTTATACCGATGTGGATGGCATTTACTCTACTGACCCGCGTATTGTGAAATGTGCTACCAAACTTAAAGAAATATCTTATGATGAAATGTTGGAACTTGCTAGTTTAGGTGCAGCTGTATTACACCCTCGTGCAGTGGAGTATGCGAAGCATAATAAAGTCACCCTCGTGGTGCGGTCCAGTTTTAATAATAATGAAGGTACCGTTGTTAAGGAGGAAGCAAGCATGGAACAAGGGGTCGTAGTAAGTGGCATTGCCTATGATAAGAATGTGGCTCGTATTAGTATTTTGGGTGTGTCCGATACTCCAGGAGTACTTGCGGAAGTATTCGGTGCATTGGCACGAGCAGGTATTAACGTTGATATTATCGTACAGAGTGGCGTTCAGGATGGCGAGGCAGACTTCTCATTTACAGTTTCGCTGTCTGAGTGTGACAATGCATTGTCTGTCATAGAAAGTCTCAAAGCCGATCTTCCATATCGAGAAGTTACGTCTGAAGACCAATTAGTTAAAGTATCTATTGTGGGTGCAGGAATGATCAGCCACCCTGGAGTCGCTGCTCAGATGTTCGATGTTATTTCTAAACAAGGCGTAAGTATCAAGATGGTTAGCACATCTGAGATCAAAACCTCATGTGTTATTGACGGGAATAACTTAAATGAAGTGATTAAAGCTCTTCATACCGCTTATAATTTAGATAATGATAGTCAAGTATTTATTGGAGGTCCTGAGGACCGTCGTTAATCATACACGCAATAAGGAAGTAATATGTAGGGCCTGACGGAGAGTTTTCCGTTAGGTCCTTTTTATAACTATAAAGTATGTGTTCGAAATGAGTTATCAGGGCACTTTTTACGTTAGTTAGGTGTTATAAAGAATATAAAGGTTGAGGAGGTGTTGGCATCGCTACAGGATTCGCTAGATTCAAAGGAGCTGGAAACGTTAATTGTTAGTATTCAAAAGGGAGATACCGAGCAGTATGCCTTGATCGTCAAACAATTTCAACAGCCTATTTACCGCTATTGCTACCGTTTGTTAGAAAACAGACAGGATGCGGAGGACGCAGTACAGGATATTTTGGTTAAGGCCTATCAGTCGATACGCCGGTACAAACCAATGGTACAATTCTCTTCATGGCTCTATCGTATCGCTTACAATCATTGCATGAATTTATTGCGAAGGCGTCGTCTGCATAAGCGTGTTCTGAGTATTTCACGATGGGAGATAGCATCTGCTAGTTTAGAGCAAGAGCTGGATGACAGATTGTACAAGCCTTCATTGGCTGCAGCATTGTCGCAGTTATCGCTGGAGGAGCGGAACATACTGATTCTGCGGGTGTTTGAGGAGACAACATTTGCGGAGATGGGAGAAATACTGGGCAGTAGTCCCAATGCCCTGAGTAAGAGAATGAGTAGGATTAAGTTGAAGGTGCAAGAAGCTATGAAATCGGAGGAGGAGATCGTTTGGAACGAGCTACAGACAGCAATGAATACGAAGATATAATACTTGCTTCAGCCGATAAAGAACAATTGCCTAAGATAGACGTAGTTGAACGGGTGATGGGGCGAATAATGCCGTCAGTAGCCAGCCGTCGTCCACTTCGACAAAGGCTTATGAGTAGAACGATGGCGGCAGCAGGCATGTTGACGCTACTTCTGCTGATCTCTGTGACGGCCTATGCGGCTTCAGAATATATTCAAATCCGTAATGGAGCAGGAACGGTCAAGGTGCAGCATATTCCAAGGACGGAGATCCCGGTAGCCACTTATAATAAATATGAGCAGCAGGCAGAAGCGTTTGCCAAGCCGGGAGAACTGATCGCTTATTATGTAAAGGATAATGTGGGTTCAAGTGATCTATCGTCAGAATTACAATTTAAGTATAAAGAGAGGCGGATCACTGCTTATTCCGATTTTTTAAGAGAGATAGAGCGGACGAAGGCGCCAGTACTTCCTGAAGCACCTGTCAAGTATTCTTTTGTCTACGGCACCGTTAGCCCCACATTTCCGACTACTGAACTAGAGAAGAATAGTATTCTTTACAAGGAAACGCTATATGATCTTATGGCTCAGACTAACAAAGCTAATGGTAGTGGGAATCTGTACATGAAAGCTATACCGTGGTCGGAGTCGGGATCAATAAGTGGAGTATATTCGTATGGCGAAGGTTATATAGGGATTTCAGCCACGATGATGCATGGTAGAAAAATGATTGTGGAGCAGGAATCGGAGAATAAGGCGGATAAAATGATAGTGGCAGGCCAAGAAGTAGTGTATAACCATGTGAATAAAGAGCACGTAAGTTACCACTATTTGAACTGGTACAACGAAGAAGAGGATGCATATTATACGGTGACTACTTACGGAGATAACAGATTAAGCAAGGAACAATTAATACAGTTAGCCAGGGAACTTATGACGTAGAGTTAGCTAGTGCGAATTTTTATGTTGTAGAAGTTTCTATGGAGACACCGCGTGTAGTGGCATCATGGAGTGTAACCACGTACATTTTCTAACGGAAATAGCAGCCTCTAATTTACCTAAATCGTCACTTTTGGAATTCTAGCGGAAGTGAGTGACCTTATTTGGTCTTTTTCTTCGAATTTGAGCTGTTAATGTGCATATAGAGGTCTGTATTTCCGTTAGAATGTCATGTTGATGTTTTTTCGTAGAATAAGGTCTGTGGTTTCCGTTAGAAAGGTTAGAAAATTTACCGCCGGCGAATAAGAGTCTAAACTACACTTAAATTAGCAGAACTCTAGAAAGTAGAACAAGAGAAGGGAATGGATATGGAGCGAAAGTTTACGTTCCGCCTTTGAAGTTGTGTTACATCCATTGAGAATAATTCAAGGAACATGACTTTAAGAGCGGATGAAGCCCATAGCCAGTCCCTTTCCACTCACGCTAGTAGCTTTTACAGCATCCTTAGATAGCTCGTTCTCCAGAGTACATGACCTTCTTAAACTACTACATCAACTCCCCCACTAAGGACGCCGCAGGGCGTCTATTTTTGCGTTTCCTTCTAAGAGGTTATTCAAAAATTCGACTTTTGATCACGAAGTATATCAAGAAGCTTACTCGGCTTCGAAGATTGAATTCAGCCGGTCCTTCCGGTGCTCACGTAGGTACTGCCTACGCTCCGCTCCTCACTCCCTATCTTCATCCAATCTTCTCGGTGCTGAAAAGTCGACTTTTGATCACGTATTCTAACTAAATGAAAGATTCTGCGAAACTCTACATCTAAAAAAAGAGATTTGAGCATATCTTAGAGGGGAGGAGTGAAATAAAGGAGGTTAATGATTGTGGACAAGTTCGTAGTCAGCATGGCGACCCTGCGTCTAATCTCAGGAAGTATTGAAATTGCAGCAGCACTGTTTATGTTAAAGGTAGGACAAGTGGATAAAGCACTTACGATCAATACGATGTTGGCCTTTGTTGGACCGACCGTGTTGATCATTACGACTAGCATCGGGTTGATAGGGGTGGCGGATAAGTTATCATGGGCGAAAATGAGTTGGATTCTGCTTGGAGTGACCTGTCTCTTAATTGGTATTTTGAAAAAATGATAGACTTAATAGTCATAAAAGTGGAGTACAGGCATACATATGAGGTATGAAAACAACGAGTAACTCTACAATTTTAGGAGGGTTTATTCATGAAAATGAATTGGTTGGAGCTATTTCCTGAACCGATCAAGTCGCTCCTTGAACAATTACCATCCTCCATGCTGGATCGATTGGAAGAGGTTCGAATAAGAGAAGGGCGACCCCTTGAGATTAATGCTGCTGGAGATCATCATTTCGTCACGGCGGGTGGTAAATTGACATATCGTGTCGAGGATTCGTACAAGCCAGCAAGAGAGGATAGTCATCGGCTCTTAGATAGGATTAGCAACCATTCCCTTTACACCATGGAAGAGGAGTTGCGTAAAGGGTTTATAACGATACCTGGAGGCCACCGCATCGGATTAGCAGGGAGAACCGTTCTAAGCGGTGGCAAGGTGGAACACTTACGAGATATTAGTGGATTTAACGTCCGGATTGCAAAGGAGATTCATGGAGCGTCTGATGAAATTCTTCCGCACTTGCTAGATAGGAAGGAGAAAAGAATGAAGCATACTCTCATTCTCTCTCCTCCTCAGCATGGTAAAACGACACTAATTAGGGACATGGCCAGACAAATTAGTAATGGAAGTTATGGTCATACAACGGTGAAATGGCCAGGGATGAAGGTTGGAATCATAGATGAACGATCGGAGATTGCCGGAAGTATACGTGGTGTACCTAGCTTCGATGTAGGATCTAGGACAGATGTTATGGACGGTTGTCCAAAGGCTGAAGGAATGATGATGATGATTCGATCTATGTCGCCTGAAGTATTGCTTGTAGATGAGATTGGTCGCGCTGAAGATGCGGAGGCTATTACAGAAGCCCTTCATGCGGGAATATCCGTCATTGCAACAGCACATGGCTCATCTGTGGACGAACTATCACAACGTCCCGCCTTGGCCACCCTTATTGAGAACCAGATGTTTGAAGTATACGTTATTCTCAATCGAGTCGAGGGACGGTTGAACTTTCGCATCCTCGATAGGCAACAACGATCCATCCAACTTTCCTTGCCGAATCAAAAAGGAGTTGATGCCTATGGTTAAATTGATTGGAATGCTGATTATAGTGGTCGCCGGTGCACTAGCAGGTATCACTAAGGCTAGACAGTTTGAAAGTCGGCCACGGCAGATTCGTGAGCTCATTCTAGCTATGCAGCGACTAGAGACAGAAATATCCTATGGATATACACCATTACCAGAGGCGCTTCACAAAATGGGAGAACAGGTACGAGAACCATTGAAATCTTTCTTTCAGAGTGCAGCTAGGTTCATGAATCCTCCACACGGATTGACAGCTCAAGAAAGTATCCAACAGGCATTAGCCAATCATTGGAGGAATACTTCTATGAAATCCACGGAGAAGGACGTGCTCCATCAACTTAGTTTTACTCTAGGTACAAGTGATCGTCAAGATCAGATGAAACATCTTGCGTTAGCTGCAGAGCAGTTGAAACATGAAGAGTTGACTGCGAGGGAGGAATTAGATAAATACGGTAAATTGAGCAAAAACCTAGGGCTTTTAGTTGGAATATTGGTCGTCATTTTGATCTTTTAGTGAGGTGCAGAACATGAATATTGACGTGAACGCCATCTTTCAGATTGCGGGAATCGGTATCATCATCGCCATGATTCATACGGTGCTCAAACAGATGGGAAAAGAGGATATGGCACATTGGGTGACGCTTATCGGTTTTATCGTGGTGCTGTTCATGGTTGTTCGAATGCTCGATGACCTGCTACAAGAGATCAAATCCATCTTTCTGTTCCAGTAGGAGAGCCATTATGGAAATCATACAAGTTGTTGGGCTCGGGCTAATATCTACGATTCTAATTCTAATCATTAAAGAGCAAAAGCCGATGTTTGCGTTTCTGCTAACCGCATCTACAAGTATTCTGATCTTTCTGTTCTTGATCGGCAAAATCGACTCCGTCATTAGTGAACTAGAACGAATGGCAGAATCAGCAGGAGTTCAGATGATTTACTTAAAAACGATTCTCAAAATCATTGGCATTGCTTATATTGCTGAATTTGGGTCCCAGATTGTAAGGGATTCAGGCCAGGAAAGTATTGCAACTAAGATCGAACTAGCAGGGAAAGTGCTAATTATGGTGCTAGCTATACCCATCATAGGAATCATTATTGAAACCGTCATGAAGCTACTGCCTCACTAGAAAGTAGGATCTTACTATGTTAGGAAGCCGACGTTCTCCAGACGTTAAACATATATTTGTATGGATGGTGCTCATTATGCTGATGTGGGGAGGCAGTGTTTACGCTGAATCTCCGAGTGAACAACTTATTCAACAGCAAGCGAATAACTTACCCAATGATCAGGTGGAAAGTTATTGGGATCAACTGATGAAAGATTACGGTGGATTCTTTCCTGATCAGAAGACACCTTCCTTTATGGATATGTTACTCCCCGGTGGAGAAGGATTTGGTATCAAGAACGTGATGTCAGGTCTGACATCCTTCTTCTGGCACGAAGTGCTCTACAATGGAAAGCTCTTAGTTACGATTGTGATGCTAAGTATTATGAGTTTAATTCTAGAGACGCTACAGACCGCATTTGAAAGAAATAATGTGAGCAAAGTCGCGTATTCATTATGCTACATGGTCATTATGGTTATTGCGATTAATAGCTTCTCCGTCGCTATAGGTTACGCCAAGGCAGCTATTAATCAAATGATTGAATTCATGATGGCGATGATTCCACTTCTATTCTCGCTACTAGCATCTATGGGGAATATCGTTACGGTATCTGTTACGCATCCTTTGATCGTATTCATGATTCACACGGTAGGGACAGTTGTCCATACGACCGTATTTCCACTTCTTTTCTTCTCAGCACTATTACACATTGTAAGTTCTCTGTCTGACAAATATAAATTGACACAAATGGCGAATTTATTGCAAAAAATAAGTGTTGGGCTACTTGGAGTATTACTAACTATATTTCTTGGAGTCATATCCGTTCAGGGGATTACAAGTTCTGTAACAGATGGGGTAACGATTCGGACGGCAAAATATGTGTCTGGTAACTTCATCCCCGTCGTAGGAAAGATGTTCGCGGATGCGACAGATACGGTAATATCCGCTTCGTTATTAGTTAAGAACTCGATCGGGCTGGCTGGCGTCATTATCCTTCTCTTCCTATGTGCCTTTCCCGCTATTAAAATATTAACACTTGCTCTTATTTATCAAATGGCAGCAGCTGTATTGCAGCCACTAGGAGATACTCCGATTGTGACCTGCTTGCAGACGATTGGTAAAAGTATGATTTACGCATTTGCTGCCATGGCGGTTGTTGGATTAATGTTCTTTCTGGCTATTACAATCCTGCTAATGGCCGGGAATGTAACCGTGATGATGAGGTGAAGAAGGAGGGCGGCTATGACTTGGTTAAACGAATGGATGAGAGAAGTCATCATGGTTGTGCTTCTAGCTACTTTTATCGATCTTATTCTACCCAGCCGCTCTATGGAGCGCTACGTCAAGCTGGTTCTCAGCTTACTTATTCTGCTCACTCTCATGCAGCCTATCATCAACCTTCTAACGGATTCGCCGGAAGTGAAGTTGAGTGCAGCATTTCAGAATCAAGATGCGAATACAGCCTATTTCACCAATGGAAAAGAGAGTACATTACAACAGATTTTATCTCAAGCAGAGACAATAAAAAGCCAACAGCTAATCCAAAGTCTTCAGTGGGCTGGTGAAGAGGTTGCAAGACAAATGAAGCAACAAATCGAGAACGAGACAGGCAAACAAGTGCAAGAAGTAAAGGTGTTGCTGTCATTGCCTCCATTGAAAGCAAAGGATGAACAACAATCACCATCGATTACCTCAGTGGATGTTATTTTGCAGTTAGATACAGAAGAACTTCAAGGACAGCCGGACCGAGATCACGCACAACAAATTGCTATAGCCCCCATTGCTCCGGTTAAAGTGGAAGTTCATGTGGAGCCGGTGAATACGAGTAGCGGTCAATCTGATGGTCGTAGCGAAGATACGAGTCAATCCGATGAGGATACTGTTCAAGTTATAAATGGGGCAGCAGATATTCAAAAGCTCCTTAGCAGCGAATGGAATTTAAGGGCAGAACAAATTCGTGTTCTATTGAATGAAGAAGATGTCAAAGTCTAAAGGGGGGTGGTTGGTATTGCGGAACTGGTATAAGAGGGTCGAGCAATGGATCGGTGGCGGGGCAGGCGGAGCTAAAAAAATATCTGCATTCCGTTGGCTCATTATTCTTGGTTTAGTAGGAGTAGCTATTGTATTGTTCAGTTCCTTTGTCAATGTGAAAAAAATTGAGAATGAGAATATAGGAAGGGAGCCGCCGAGTTCAACTCCTATACAGGAAACGTTTCAAAATACAGGCTCACAAGTGGATTCCTTTGGCAGTATTGAAGAGGTGTTCGAGAGTAACATTAAAGAGATTCTGGAAAAAGTCGTGGGTGTAGGTACGGTCGATGTGTTAGTGACTGTAGATTCAACGGAAGAAATTGTTATTAAAAGCAATGTGCGAGATTCCCAACAGACATCTGAGGAGAATGATTCAAATGGGGGTAAACGGAATACTACTCAATATACCCGTGATGGTGAAATTGTCACCTATGAGTCATCTGGAAGTGTGACACCTATCATTACTAAAAGAGTCAAGCCGCAAATCAGGGGTGTGCTAGTCGTTGCTAAAGGGGCAGAGAATCAAGTGGTACGCAATCTTGTTGTAGATGCTGTATCCAAAGGACTAAATGTACCCAGCTTTAGGATCTCAGTCGTTCCACGTAAACAGGAGTAATATGTCATCTAATCTTTGAGAAGACGAAGGAGGAAGTTAGGAATGAATAATAAAAGACAAACGATATGGTTGGTTTCTATGCTCAGTTTGATGGTGATATTATCGGCTTATTATCTTTTTACAGAAGACTCGGGAACATCGAAAATTCCAGTTGCAGATAGTCAACAGGTGATAGAACTGCAGTCCGTTGATAATAAAGAAGTTGTAATTACGGAAGTGATAACGGATGGGCAGGTTGGTAATGATCTCACCGCGACAACAGAAATGCCAGATGTAGCTATTGGATCTGATACAGAATTAGAAGAAGAGGAAAAGATGAGTGAGAAGGCAACAGAAGAAACAGCAAAATCAAATGAAAGTGATGACGAGATCCTGAAAGAGGTTGCATCTCAAGCGGTGTCTGGCAGAAATATTTTGGATTCTGTTCAATGGGACCGCAAAGAAAGTAATATCAAAAAAGAAAGTGATTTATATGTAAAATTAGACAATCAGAAGAGTACCCCGGAAGAATTAGCTAAAGCGGATAATGAGTTGAAACGTCTAGAAGAAAAGGAGTCAATTCTTACAGGTATTGAAGAGGAACTTCATGAGCAATTCGGTGAAGTCGTTGTAAAGGAAGAGAATGATGCGTATGAAGTGCTTGTTCTGGCAGATAAATTGGATGTGAATCAAGCGGTGGATATCGTAGAACTAGTCATGAAAGAGTTGAATGTATCTCAGAATAAAATTAGTGTAAGAAATGTAAAACCTTAATATTAGCTAAAGTTAGACTTAATTCGATAAAATAATGAAAGAGTCCAGGTAAGTCTGGACTCTTTCCATTTCTTGCGAATATGATATAATACATATCTATAATGCGTATGTATATGTAGTTTGTATACGGTTCCGATAGTTGAAGGAGTGAATTGATAATGTTTAAGTTGAATGAAATTAAGGAATTGATCAAGTTACTTGATGAATCATCTCTTCAAGAGCTTGAGATTGAAGTGGAAGGTAACCGATTGGCCATTCGTAAGCCTGGGCAAATGGAAGTAGTGAATGTTCAACATTCCGCTCCACAGGCGTATCCGATGGCACCGGTACAGTTTCAGCAAACAAATCAAGTATCTGATCAAGGTGTGACTGGAGTTGAACAGTCTATAGTTGCAGATACGAAATCATCATTACATAAAATTGTTTCTCCAATGGTGGGAACATTCTACAGAGCCGCATCACCTGATGGAGCTCCTCTTGTGGGCTGTGGAGACAAAGTGCATTCGAAATCAACGGTATGTATCATAGAAGCGATGAAGCTAATGAATGAATTGGAAGCGGAAGTAAAGGGAGAAATTGTAGAGGTATTGGTTGATAACGGTCAATTGGTGGAATTTGGCCAACCTCTATTCCTGGTAAGAGCAGAGTAAGAAGAATTCGAACATAAGAAGATGCATATGAAGAGAGTTTTTCTTCTGAAAACTAAGTGTATGCTTACGAAGTGAGTTTTCCTTCGGAAAACTTTTAGGAGGATGATACCAGCAATGAAATTTCATAAAGTGCTCATTGCGAATCGCGGAGAGATTGCGGTTCGTATTATCCGAGCTTGTCGGGAACTTGATATATCTACGGTAGCGGTTTATTCAGAGGCAGACAAGGATTCTCTGCATGTTCGACTAGCGGATGAAGCTTATTGTATTGGTCCAGTCTCATCTAAGGACAGTTATCTGAATGTCACTAATATTATGAGTGTTGCTACACTAACAGAGTGTGATGCAATTCACCCTGGATATGGATTTTTGGCTGAAAATGCAGATTTCGCAGAAATTTGTGAATCATGTAATATTACTTTTATCGGTCCTTCAGCAGAGGCTATTTCTAGAATGGGTGATAAATCTGTTGCTAAGCTGACGATGAAGGAAGCGGGTGTACCTGTTATACCTGGTTCTGATGGAATCGTGGAGAATTTAGTTGAAGCGATTGTTATTGCTCGTGAAATTGGTTACCCATTAATCATCAAAGCAACTGCTGGTGGTGGGGGAAAAGGAATTCGCATTGCTGAAGACGAGGAATCATTAGTCAAGCAAATAACGGCTGCTCAGCAAGAAGCACAGAAAGCTTTTGGCAATGCAGGGGTATATTTAGAGAAGTACTTGACTGGTATGAAGCATGTAGAGATTCAGATTATTGCTGATAAATATGGTCATGTCGTGCATCTCGGTGAGCGGGATTGTTCGATACAACGTCGTAGACAGAAACTACTTGAAGAAGCTCCATGTCCTGTACTTTCACCAAAAGTTCGTGAACAAATGGGTGAAGCGGCCGTTCGGGCTGCCAAGTCAGTTCAATATTCAGGAGCAGGAACACTTGAATTTCTGCTTGGTCAAGATGGTCAGTTTTATTTCATGGAGATGAATACTCGCATTCAGGTTGAGCATCCAGTGACTGAAATGGTGACAGGTGTCGACATCATTAAGGAAATGATCTCAGTAGCAGAAGGGCATGCATTATCTTTTAGCCAAGAAGAGATTACGATTAATGGTTGGTCTATCGAATGTCGTATCAACGCAGAGGACCCTGAAAGAAACTTTATGCCAAATCCAGGCGAGATTACATTTTATTTGCCTCCTGGTGGTCCAGGTGTACGTATCGATAGTGCAGCATATCAAGGCTACTCGATTCCACCGTACTATGATTCTATGATTGCGAAGCTAATCGTATGGGCGCCAACACGACGCGAAGCCATCGCCAAAATGAAACGTGCTCTGTCTGAGTTTACAATAGGTGGAATTCATACAACGATTCCTTTTCATCAAAAACTGTTGAATCACCCTACATTTATCGAGGGCGATTTCGATATTAAATTTCTTGAAGAGAACGAAATTTAATAAAATAAGAGTTCAAAACATAACTTTTTGAACCTCCTTCGTAGAAGCTTTAATTGTTTTAAGGAAGCCTAAATGATATAGTATGAATATCTAATTTTGCATGCCGAGCCTGAGTTATGCAATCGTAATTAATGTCAGAAAATTTACTTGGAGGGTGTGACGAATATATTATGAGTACTTTACCGACTGAGTTTGAACGTACGGATATCGGTGAAATCCAGATTGCTCCTGAAGTGATTGAAGTGATCGCTGGACTGGCTACAGTTGAGATTAGTGGTGTAGCAGGAATGAGTGGAGGATTTGCGGGTGGTATTGCCGAACTTTTAGGCCGTAAGAATCAATCCAAAGGTGTAAAAGTGGAAGTGGGGCAAAAGGAAGCAGCGATCGATGTATCTGTCATTATAGAATACGGCTATCGCCTACCTGAAGTGGCTTCTCAAATTCAGAATAATGTCAAACGTTCCATTGAGAACATGACAGGTCTGACTGTGATTGAAGTGAATGTTCATATTCATGATGTTATTTTTAAACAAGTGGAGAAGAATACCGAGGATGTTGAATTTAGCCAACGTGTTAAATAACGGATTTCGGTAGTCATCTAAACCCCCGACAGTTCATGTCGCGGGTTTACTATAATTTTAGGAGGTTGGATTGTCTCGTGGCTAAAATACTTGATAGACTTTTGCTGTTTGTTTATAGCTTGAGTATCGCTATTCTTTCTATAGCTGCAATCCTTCATCTAAGTGGCATGTTACCTTCGAATTGGATTAATGATCCGAGTTATGGCGTGTTCATTACAGCAATAATTGTATTGGTGATACTGTTTCTTCTTAGTCTGCGTTTCTTTTATATTTCTATTCGAAAAGATCGTAATCGTACTCCTTCCATTGATCAACGGACTGAGTTTGGTGATATTCAAATATCGATAGAAACGATTGAGAATTTATGTCTTAAAGCGGCATCTAGAGTGCGGGGCGTTAGAGATTTGAAATCTCGAATTAAAGTCGATCAAGCGGGTATAGATATTGAGATCCGTGCAGTTGTGGATGGAGAATATTCAATTCCTACTTTGTCATCAGATATACAGAAACAGGTTCATGATTATTTGCAAGAAACGACTGGAATTCCAGTAGCCAATGTAGCGGTATTTATTGCTAATGTTGCACAGTCACCAAGTTTTAAGAGTAGAGTGGAATAGAGGTGGATTTCCCGATGCTTTGGAAAGAGATGTGGGAGAGTCACAGAGGGCGAATTGTCGGCGTAACGGGTGGAGTTGTATTCGGTATTGTATATTTAGTATCGGGTTTTTGGGATATGTTGTTCTTTGCATTAGTTGTGTTCATAGGATATATTTTCGGTAGAAGAAAAGATTTGCAACAAGGTTCCTTGTCTCAATGGAAGGAAACTGTGCAATGGTTATCGGAAAAGTGGCGTCCATTTAAATGAACCCTAAGATATGCTTTCTCCGGAAAAAGAGCTGCAGCTTAACCAGGCCTATTTTTTGGAGGAAGATTTCTTTGGGTTTTTTTTGTGAATATTAAGAAGAATATGAAAGTCTGAAATTGTGAGATAAAGTGAAGTCCAGGAGGAACGATATAATAATGAAAAGACGTGTAGCTAGAGAGATTGTGGTACAAAGCTTGTATCAAATGGAAATGAACTTGGTTGAAAGTGATGAGGCTGTATCCACCTTGTTGCTGGAGGCTTCTGAAGAGAATGAGACAGAAAGAGTCATCAAAGATGAGATCAAGCTGAAGGAATATGTTCTGGAGTTAGTCAATGGGACATGGAGTAATAAAGTCGCAATTGATGAATTACTTGGTCATTATTTAGTTGGATGGCAAATCAGTCGTTTATCCCGTGTGGATCGTCAAATATTACGTCTAGCTACTTATGAGATGGTCTACGAAGAAGATGTTCCAGCTAAAGTGGTTGTCAATGAGGCTATTGACCTTGCTAAGCATTTCGGTACAGAGGATTCTGGTAAATTCGTAAATGGCGTTCTAGGTAAAATGATTGGCGACTTGATTGAACTTAAAGAGAAACGTCAATAGAAATTCGAATGAAATCATAACATAAAGTTAGGGGAGATTATGATGGCAGCAACGATTATTAGTGGTAAACAAGTATCAGATGAAATCCGTAGTTCATTGACAGAAGAAGTAAAGGAACTTTCAAGTAAAGGAGTTGTTCCAGGACTTGCTGTTGTATTGGTAGGGGAAGATGCTGCTTCACAAGTATATGTCCGTAATAAAGAGAAGGCGTGCCATGATGTAGGCTTCTATTCTGAAGTACATCGTCTATCTGGACAAACTTCACAAGAGGACTTATTGACCTTAGTAAATAAGCTTAACCATCAAGAGAATATCAATGGGATACTTGTACAGTTGCCATTACCTGGACATATCGAAGAGAAGGCAGTCATTAATGCCATCTCGGTGGAGAAAGATGTGGATGGATTCCATCCTATCAATGTAGGGAACTTAGTTATTGGCGATGAGAGCCTCTTACCTTGTACACCAGCGGGTGTGATAGAACTTATTAAGCGTGCTGGAATAGAGATGTCAGGAAAGCATGCCGTTGTCATTGGGCGTAGCAATATCGTTGGGAAGCCAGTATCGCTCTTGCTTCAACGCGAGAATGCAACGGTTACGATGTGTCATTCGCGTACAGCCAATATGGCTGAAATTGCACGTCAGGCTGATATCCTGGTAGTAGCTATTGGGCGAGCTAATTTTATTGATGCAAGCTATGTGAAACCTGGTGCTGTCGTGATCGATGTTGGAATGAATCGCTTAGATAATGGTAAACTCGCTGGGGATGTTGATTTCGAGAGTGTTAAAGAAGTAAGTGGTCCTATCACACCTGTTCCAGGTGGCGTTGGGCCGATGACGATTACGATGTTAATGAAGAATACACTGGTTGCTGCTAAACGGCATCACGGATTGTCTTAAAGGGGCCTATCATGGACCAACAAAAGGTATTATCCATTAAAGATCTGAGCCGGTACATCCGTATGAAGTTGGATTCGGATTCATTGTTGTCTGATGTATGGATTCGTGGAGAAATATCTAATTTCACTCATCATTCTAGCGGGCATATGTATTTCACGCTGAAAGACGAGAGCAGTCGGATTCGTGCCATCATGTTTGCATCTCATAATCAGAAGTTACCCTTTCTACCCAAGGAAGGGGCACGTGTTATTGCGCGAGGCAATGTGACCGTGTACGAACGGGATGGTCAGTATCAGTTCTATGCTACGCATATGCAGCCAGATGGTATTGGTAGTCTATATCTTGCCTTTGAACAGTTGAAGAAGAAGCTGGAAACAGAAGGGTTGTTTGCTACAGAACATAAACAGACTTTACCTACTTACCCGCGATCCATTGGTGTGATTACTTCGCCAACTGGGGCAGCCGTGAAGGATATTATGATTACATTGCAGCGTCGTTATCCTCAAGTACATATTACTTTGTACCCAGTACTCGTCCAAGGTAAAGATGCAGCACCATCTGTTGTGAAAGCAATCAAGGTCATGAACAAGTTGGCTGAGGTGGATGTGATCATTGTTGGTCGAGGCGGTGGTTCTCTAGAGGAATTGTGGGCATTTAATGAGGAGATCGTCGCGCGAGCCATCTATCAATCTACAATCCCAATTATTTCAGCTGTTGGTCATGAAACGGACTTTACGATTGCCGATTTTGTTGCGGATCTTAGGGCGGCCACACCAACTGCAGCCGCAGAATTGGCTGTTCCCAATATGGCAGATGTACAAGCTTCTCTAACGCACATGGAAAGGCAGTTACGCCAGTCACTGCGACAACGAGTATCATATTATCGTGAGCGCCTTGGAGCTTTGCAGCGTTCGCCTGTATTGGTGAATCCTCGAAGAACATTACATCAGCATACAGAGCGGTTGGACAAGCTACAACAACAGCTTACTCGGTCCATGCGATCTGGAGTGAAATTGAGTAAAGAGCAGAAATTACGTGTTCATCAAAGTCTATTACGGTTTAATCCTAAGGATCAGGTAGCTGCTGTGAAGAAACAAACAGAGAAGAATGAGCATCAGCTTCGCATGGCTATGGCATCCATTCTTAAAGTGAATAAGAATCAATTAGGCACTGCTATGAAACAGCTGGATGCACTTAGTCCTTTGAAGGTCATGTCGAGAGGTTATAGCCTTGTCTATGATGAACAGGAGCAACATTTAATTAAATCACTTGATGATGTTAAACTAGGTGATTTGGTGAAAATAAGGGTGAATGATGGTCAATTCGACGCTCAGGTATGGGCAATGAAGGAGGATAAGCTAGATAATGGCAAAGGTTACTGAATTAAAATTTGAACAAGCAATGAGCCAATTAGAAGCCATTGTAGACGAGTTGGAGCATGGGGATGTTCCTTTAGAAAAAGCGATTGAGCTATTTCAAAAAGGGATGGGGCTATCACAGTTATGTAGCCAAAAGCTAGAGCAGGTAGAGCAGAAGATCGAAATGATTGTGCAGGAAGATGGAGAGATTCGAAAGAAGCCCTTTGGCGCTTCACTGGAGTCAGAAAGCGGGGATTCCAATGGCTAACCGTCCCTCCTTGCAAGATTATATTGGAGATGTGACTGATATGATCACATCTTCCTTGCTAGATATTATTCCATCCGAGTGGGAAGTGCCGGTTCATTTGAAGGAATCGATGACTTATTCCCTTCTAGCTGGAGGGAAACGCTTGCGGCCACTGTTAGTGATTGCCGCATGTGAAGCAATGGGGGGCAATCGTGATGCAGCGCTAGATGCCGCATGTTCTGTTGAAATGGTCCATACATATTCACTCATTCATGATGACCTTCCAGCGATGGATAATGATGATTATCGTCGAGGTAAGTTGACGAATCATAAAGTATATGGTGAAGCTATGGCCATTCTAGCTGGAGACGGTTTACTCACACATGCCTTCTACCATTTGGCTCAAATATCAAGAAAGCACGGTATTCCGGCAGATCAAGTTCTTGCGATCATCTCAGACTTATCAGAAATGGCTGGTCCTAGGGGAATGGTTGGGGGTCAGGTTGCTGATATGGAAGGGGAACAAGGATTAACTGATCTATCGCAACTGGAGTACATACATCTTCATAAAACGAGTGATTTGATCATATTCTCTCTTGTTGCGGGAGGACGAATTGCTGGAGCAGATGAAGATAGTATCGAAGCGCTTCGCTCATTTGGGCGTCGTTTGGGGCTTGCTTTTCAGATTCAAGATGATATTCTAGATCTCATTGGTGATGAGGCGAAGCTTGGCAAAAAGACACAAAGTGATATCAAACAAGACAAGGTGACTTATCCCTACTTTATTGGACTAGAAAAGTCACAGATGGAAGTCGCAAGACTTACAGAAGAAGCAAAGAAGATTGTGCTAGATGCACGAATTCCTCATCCAGAAGTTCTGCTAGAAATTGCAGATTATTTAGTCAGTAGAGACCACTAATACTGTCATATTGTTACATGAAGCATCATCTGTGATATAATTAGCGGAAAGTTTCCAACTGAAACAATAAACAAATCCTAATGAAGAAAAGTGGGGAGATTAAAGTGCAGCTTCCACAAATAGATCAACCAGAACAATTAAAGTCTCTATCGGTGGATGAATTAGCTTCTCTTGCGGCAGAAATTCGTCAGTTTCTTATCGAGAAGTTGTCAGTAACAGGTGGACACCTCGCTTCAAATTTAGGCGTGGTGGAGCTTACGATTGCTCTTCATTACTGTTATAACAGTCCTACGGATAAATTCATATTTGATGTAGGACATCAAGCGTACGTCCATAAAATACTTACGGGTCGGATGGATCGTTTCGATACATTACGTAAATATAATGGGTTATGTGGGTTCGTGAAGAGATCGGAAAGTGAACACGATGTGTGGGAAGCGGGACACAGTAGTACTTCTCTTTCTGCTGCCATGGGAATGGCGCTTGCTAGAGATTTAAAAGGTGAGGACAACAAAGTTGTTGCGGTCATTGGTGACGGTGCTCTTACAGGTGGTATGGCGTTTGAGGCGCTGAATCATATCGGTCATGAGAAGAAAAAGCTAATGGTCATTCTTAATGATAACGAGATGTCAATTGCTCCAAACGTAGGTGCGATGCACAATTATTTAAGTAAGATCCGTTCGGATCGACATTACTTACGTGCAAAAGACGAAGTTGAAGTGTTGTTGAAGAAAATTCCAGCAATTGGCGGTAAGTTAGCTAAGACTGCAGAGAAATTAAAGGATAGCCTTAAATATATGGTTGTACCGGGTATTCTATTTGAAGAATTAGGCTTTACGTATCTCGGTCCGGTTGATGGACATGACCTTCAGAAATTAATCGAGGCATTCCGCCAAGCAGATAATGTAGATGGCCCTGTGTTTGTTCATGTCCTTACAACAAAGGGCAAAGGATATACACCTGCCGAAGCTGATTCTTTTAAATGGCATGGCATTTCACCTTATAAGATGGAATCTGGTCAGGTATTGAAATCTGTCGGAAACCCGATGTATACGGATGTATTCGCACAGACATTAATCGAGCTAGGTGAACGAGATTCAAGGTTGATTGCTGTAACTCCAGCAATGCCTGGCGGATCAGGACTCGTTCCATTCGGCAAGAGATTCCCAGACCGAATGATTGATGTTGGTATTGCGGAACAGCATGCTGCAACGATGTGTGCTGCATTAGCAATGGAAGGTATGAAGCCTGTATTTGCAGTGTACTCTACCTTTATGCAACGAGCATACGATCAGATTGTACATGATATTTGCAGACATAACGCAAACGTGATATTTGCTATTGACCGAGCTGGATTCGTCGGTGCAGATGGAGAAACCCATCAAGGGGTGTACGATATTGCTTTCATGCGTCATATCCCGAATATGGTTCTCATGATGCCGAAAGACGAGAATGAGCTTCGTCATATGATGTTGACAGCATTAGAATACAATGATGGGCCGATAGCGTATCGATACCCACGTATTAATGGTCTTGGTATTGCTATGGATGAGGAACTAGTGTCCATTCCAATTGGAACGTGGGAAACGGTTCGTGAGGGAGAAGGATATGCAGTTCTTGCCGTCGGACCTATGGTGCAAGTAGCATTAGAAGCAGCCGAACAACTTAAGCGTGATGGAATTCAGTTGCAGGTTGTAAATGCTCGTTTCTTAAAACCAGTGGATGACAATATGCTACGTACCTTGGCGGAAACAAAAACAAAAATGCTCGTATTAGAAGAAGCTTGTGAGGCTGGAAGTCTAGGTAGTGCAGTCCTTGAGTTCTATGCAAGTCAACATATGTTTGACACAACCGTATCTATTATGGGCATTCCTGATCGATTCATTGAACACGGAAGTATCAATGAACAACGTGGCGAAACGGATTTAACTGCCGCTGCAGTATGTGAGGAGATACGAAAACTTGTAGCTCTTCATCCTTATGAATATAGTCAAAGAAACTTTCCGTCTTAAGGCGTGAAGGCGAAAATTAGGTGAATAGAATATATGGAAAAAGAACGCATTGATATTCTGCTTGTAGAGCAGGGTTTGTATGATAGTCGTGAGAAAGCTAAAGCTGCAATTATGGCTGGATTGGTCTTTGCTGCTGAAGAACGGATTGAGAAACCAGGGATGAAGATTCCTAGAGATGCTGTAATCAGGGTAAAAGGCGCTGTTCATCCGTACGTAAGTCGAGGTGGGCTGAAACTTGCGAAGGCTATCAATCAATTTGAAATTGAATTGCAAGATGCTACCATGCTTGATATCGGTTCTTCAACAGGTGGATTTACAGACTGTGCACTTAAGCATGGAGCGAATTACGTGTACGCTATCGATGTGGGAACGAACCAATTAGATTGGTCTCTTCGCAGTGATGATCGAGTATGTGTGATGGAAAAAACAAATTTTCGATATATGACACCTGATGATTTAAAAGGACCTATACCCAATTTTGCAAGTATTGACGTCTCCTTTATTTCACTTAGGATCATATTACCCCCTTTAATGGCATTATTGGATCAGCCCTCAAGTATTGTCGCTTTGATCAAGCCACAATTCGAGGCAGGTCGAGATAAGGTAGGGAAATCTGGTATTATTCGAGATTCTGCGGTCCATCGTGATGTGCTATCGACGATTCTAACGTTTGCTGAAGAATTAGGTTATACATTGCAAGGTCTTACGTTCTCCCCCATTACAGGTGGGGAAGGTAATATAGAATTTCTGGCCCACTGGAAATTGGGGGCTCCAACACTTGATGAATTCCCTATGGATAAAGACAAGATCAAACTTCTCATAGATCAAGTAATACAAGAAGCGACATATACGTTTAAGGGGAACTCATCTAAGTAGATGGGTTTCTTTGCTGAAAAAAGGTTTTTTTTCTGACATTCGCGAATACTTCTAAAGAGGTGATTCATATGGGAGATAAAACTGATTTGTTTGTTATGGTCATCATTGGGATTGTCCTCATAATGGGTGTAGTCATCTTAGTTAGAAATTGGATTCAGGATCCGACGGTAGACCATAGATTGAAGATCCCATTTAATGAGTATATACCGGAACATCCTGCGGTAGATTTAATGCGGAGTAAAGGATATGAAGTGATCGGCGGCCGAGTCAAAATCCCCCTTTATTTTGAAGTGGATCAAGAGGAATACTTTAGCAGATTGTTTATAGATTATGTAGCAACGAATGAAGAAGGGGCTGTATACCTGGTCAAGACAGCACGTAAGCGACTGCCCTTAGAGTGGACTGGAAGCTCGCTTAGAGATCGACTATTACCTTATTTCTTATTATATCCAGACAGTGCGGGATTACTTTATGTTGATCTATCCCAAGAAGAGGTACGAGAAGTTTACTTTGAATGGGATGAAGAAGAATATATTGGTGAGAATGAGTAAAAAATCACCTTACCTCAGGAGGCATTTATGAAGGGACAACGACATATTAAAATTCGTGAAATTATTACACATCGGGATATTGAAACACAAGATGAATTGGTTGAGGCGTTAAGAGAATCTGGATTTCAGGTTACACAAGCGACAGTATCTAGAGATATTAAAGAATTAGTACTCATCAAAGTACCGACGGATGAGGGTAAGTATAAGTACTCCATGCCTACGGATCAGCGCTATAACCCTGTTGTTAAACTGAAGCGAGCACTTGTAGATAATTTCGTTCATATCGATCATACAGGCAATCTTGTCGTTATGAAGTGCTTACCAGGAACAGCCAACTCAGTAGCTGTATTATTAGATAATATGGAGTGGAATCAGATTATGGGAACGATTTGTGGAGACGATACGATTCTTATGATCTGTCGGGTTGAGGAAGATAGTGTTTACGTCATGACTCAAATTATGAGTTTTATTTCTTAATAATGGAACGTAGTAAGAAAGAGCCAAAGGTGGGATTGATTCATGCTAGTAACGTTATCCATTCGGAATTTAGCCGTGATTGAAGCAATTGATGTACATTTTTATCAGGGATTCCACGTACTTACAGGCGAGACAGGAGCAGGTAAATCAATCATAATTGATGCGCTTGGTCTTATAGCTGGTGGCAGAGGGTCTGCTGATCTTATCCGTTATGGTTGTAATAAGGCGGAGATTGAAGCGTTGTTTGAGCTACAGGAAGGACATCCCATATGGGATGCACTTCTCAAGATCGGGATAGATGGTAATCACGAAGAGCATTTAGTTATTAGACGTGAATTAACGTCTCAAGGTAAGAGTACATCTAGAATTAATGGACAACTTGTAAATCTTACGATGCTACGCGAAGTGGGTGATCATTTGGTGAATATCCACGGTCAGCACGAGCATCAAAGTTTACTGCGTCCGGAAAGACACTTATTTCTTTTGGATACATATGGTGAAGAAGTCATTGGACCGTTAAAAGAAAGATATCAAGAGAAATATTCCATATTTATTAAAGTTGAGAAGGAACTCCGTGAGTTGCAAAATACTAGCCAAAAGTCGTTCCAAATGCTGGATTTATATCGATTCCAATTGGAGGAAATTACTGCGGCGAATTTAAAATCTGGGGAAGATGAATGGTTAGCCGATGAAAGGGTCAAGCTATCCCATAGTGAGAAAATGATGGATTCAGTCTCAGGTGCGTATGATATTCTGTACGGACAACATGGTGTAAGTTCCATTAGTTCTGCGGTTACACTACTCAAAGACATTGTTGCTTATGACGAGAGTGGATTAAAGCCTATGCTTGAGCAGCTGCAATCTGCTTACTTTCAGCTTGAAGATGTAACATTTCAGTTAAGAGATTACCGTGAGAATATCGAGTTCAATCCTGAGCGATTAGAAGAGGTTGAACAGCGTATAGATAAGATCATCACGTTACGTAGGAAGTATGGGGATAGTGTTGAGCAAATTCTAGAATATTACACGAAGATAAAACTGGAAAGTGATTTGATTGAAAATAAGGATGAGCATGTTGAGAAACTTCGTCAACAACGCGATGAGCTACTTGGTGACTTGCTACAATCTGCATTTGAATTAAGTCAGGCCAGAAGACAATGCTCAGCCGATTTGGGGATACAAGTTGAAGGAGAACTTAAGGATCTTCAAATGGAACGTACTTCACTGCAAGTGAAGCATGAACTGCTTGAGGACCCACGTGGATATGAAGTGGAAGGTCATAAGGTTCGATTAACGAAACAAGGAATGGATAACGTCGAATTTATGATATCGCCTAACCCAGGTGAACCGTTAAGACCTCTTGGTAAAATTGCATCAGGTGGAGAACTTTCGAGGATTATGCTCGCCATGAAGACAATATTTGCGCGTCATGATCGGATCCCGGTTCTTATATTTGATGAAGTGGATACAGGAGTTAGTGGAAGAGCAGCTCAATCGATTGCTGAGAAGCTCTTTAAGCTATCGGAGAGTTGCCAAGTGTTCTCCATTACGCATTTACCACAAGTGGCTTGTATGGCTGATAACCAGTATTTAATTGAGAAGAACATTATAGATGGACGAACGATGACAAGTGTAGATAATTTGTCTGAAGAGGGGCGGATTGAGGAACTTGCTCGGATGCTCGGTGGTGTTGAGATAACGACAAAAACGCGTCATCATGCTCAAGAAATGCTGAAGTTGGCTGAAGCGAGAAAAGCTGGCAGGTAAGGCATCGGAGTAATGATTGACAGTAATAAAAGCCTGAGGGCGGGGTTATCTTAAAGGTACGCAATTGGCGACCACCTTTCGTCAAGCGAAAGAAGTAAAAGGGAGTGTGACAGCCATTGAGCTCCAACCTCAGGAAGAAATTATTTGGCCTATTATCTGCCTGCGTTCTGTGTTTCATCGGTACAAGTGAACCTGTACAAAGTTTTGCTTCTTTGCCTAGCGACGTAAGGTTATTTACGGGCGATTTATCTACACTTCAGTTGGCGGTTCCTGTTAATGCCCAAGCATCTGTAGATAGACCTGATGTCCTACAAATGAATGGAATGGCACAACCAACGCTCCAAGTGTCCCCCAGTCATCCTTTGCAGCTTAGTTCCAAGCGTAGTGGCAATGCTCGCCTTACCCTGAAAGCATTCGGCACCATTCCTATTAAGACGATGAGAGTTCAGGTTGTCCCAGAATTAAAGGTGTACCCTGGAGGACAAACCATTGGAGTGAAAGTGAAATCAGCGGGTATTCTCGTTGTAGGGCATCATTTAGTGAACGTAAGTCACGATAGTCGAATATCTCCAGGGGAGAATGCTGGTATTCAATTAGGTGATTTAATGACACATATGAATGGCGTTCCGCTCACGGACATAAGTAAAGTAGGAAGCATGGTTGACGACGCTGGACTAAAGAAGAAGAAGCTTGATATTTCCTTCAAAAGAGGAGATAAGGTATTAACAACAAAGCTGACTCCTGCTTATGATGAGGAAGACAAAGCTTGGAGGCTTGGTCTTTATATTCGTGATTCAGCAGCGGGTGTGGGTACTCTAACCTTCTATGCACCTAATCAGGGAGTATATGGCGCACTTGGACACGTCATCACCGATATGAACACGCAAACCCCAATCGTAGTCGGTAGCGGACAAATTGTTGAATCCAACGTAACTTCCATTTCTAAAAGTCAAGATGGTGAACCAGGTGAGAAAAGAGCTCATTTTCTGAAGGAAAGTAACATCATTGGTAATATTGTAAGTAATACTCACTTTGGTATTTTTGGTAAAATGACAAAGAACCCTGAGCACAGTGTATATAAAGAACCGATTCCAATTGCTTTTGCAGAAGAAGTTAAGGAAGGACCTGCAGAAATATTGACTGTTGTGGATGGTCAGCAGGTTGAAAGGTTCAAAATTGAGATTGTTCATGTGGCAAAGCAAGAGGCTCCATCAACGAAGGGGCTCGTCATAAAAATTACGGATCCGAAACTGATTAGCAAAACAGGTGGTATTGTTCAAGGGATGAGCGGTAGTCCGATTATACAAAATGGAAAATTAATTGGTGCTGTAACTCATGTGTTTGTGAATGATCCTAAATCAGGTTATGGATGTTTCATCGAATGGATGCTTCAAGATTCCGGAGCTATACCTAAAACTTCAAATCAACAAAAAAACCTTAAAGCGAGTTAGCTTTAAGGTTTTTTTGTCATAAATCGTTGAATAAGATCATATGCTGTAAAAAATAAATTAATTATATAGGAAGATGATAAAAATATAAACAAAAATAATTTTCGACAGAAGGGATTTGGATTTCAATGTCGAAACTATGTTTGGAGAGGAAAAAAATCACAGTTAACTAATTATTAAGGGAAACCGAGGAGGAACCAAAATTGCAAAAAATTGAGGTCTTATTAGCGGATGACAACCGAGAATTTACAAATTTACTTGCCGAATACCTGACGGAACAAGAAGATATGGTTGTTACCGGAATCGCCTATAACGGCGAGGAAGTGCTCAATATGATTAATGAATCAAGAAAAGCACCTGATGTGCTGATCTTGGATATTATCATGCCTCATTTAGATGGTCTTGGGGTGCTTGAACGTCTACGTGAAATGAATCTTTCACCACAGCCCAAAGTCGTTATGTTGACGGCATTCGGCCAAGAGAATATCACCCAAAGAGCTGTGCAACTTGGAGCTTCCTATTACATTCTAAAACCATTTGATATGGAAGTTCTTGTGAATCGCGTTCGCCAATTGGTTGGTCAACCTAATGTGAATTCACCAAGTATGTCTATGTCGAACAACAGATCTAACGTGCTTCCATTAAGTAAAGGAAGAAATTTAGACGCTAACATTACATCGATCATTCATGAAATTGGCGTTCCTGCACATATTAAAGGATATCAGTATTTGCGCGAAGCCATCACCATGGTGTATAACAACATAGAAATTCTAGGTGCCATCACGAAGACCCTCTATCCAGCGGTTGCCGAAAAATTCAAAACAACGCCTTCCAGAGTGGAACGTGCCATCCGCCACGCCATTGAAGTAGCCTGGACCCGCGGCAACATCGACTCTATTAGCCACCTGTTCGGCTACACGATCAATATAAGCAAGTCTAAGCCTACTAACTCAGAGTTCATTGCGATGGTCGCTGATAAGCTTAGAATTGAGCACAAGGTGTCTTAAACGTATATAGGGTGAAGATTTTGGGATGTTTATACATAAAACCATTTTGCGTATAAATATCGTATTTAGGTGAACTCATACCAATAAACTACTGTTCGTTAAACCGACTTATACCGTCTATTTATTGGGTTCGAAAAATCCAATAAATAGACGGTGTTTTTATGACTGATTTAGATTTTCAGTTAGACAATTTCATGCTTTACTGTTCAAGTAAGAATCTATCCAGAAAGACTTTGGCGAGATACTCCTTTTTCTATGCCCTAAAAACCTAGTTGTAGCAAGCCTTTTGATTTATGAAATTGATTCACCTAAAGAAATTGAAGAAGCAGCTTATATGGATGGCGCTAGTCATTGGCGAGTGCTATGGAGTATTTACTTACCACTTTCTAAGCCATCGCTTGCGACAATTACTTTATTTACACTAGTTGCACATTGGAACTCATGGTTTGATGGATTAATATATATGAACTCACCAGCCAATTATCCCCTGCAGAGTTACTTGCAGACCATTATTATAGCTGTAGATCCTTCCATTGTATCGGCAACAGAGCTAATCAATACGCAGCAAGTATCTGATCGAACGTTTAAAGCTGCTCAAGTATTTTTAGCGTCATTCCCAGTATTAATCGTCTATCCATTTCTGCAAAAGTACTTTATGAAGGGTTTAGTTATGGGTAGTGTAAAAGGTTAATGACCCAAAAGATAGACACTTTAATCAAGCGTCCATCTTTTGGGTCAAGCATGTTGTAGGGGGTTAAATCAAATTAAAGCGATTGCTAATAGTGTAAACAAACTTAATGTTAAAATTGGACCACCTATAAAAGGGTTGAAAAAGGCAGATGTGTGCACTTGGTTTCTTGGGCATTCGGTTCTTAAATATACATGATGTCTATCTACACCCGTAATAACACCTTCATGTACTTTTCCATCATTAGTAAAAATACGCACTCTACGATTCATACATTGTACACAATTATGATATGCTTCCATAGTTGTTTGTCAGCCTCCTTTCATGTCTTGAGGCATTGTATGAGAGGAAAAGATAGCTTGTGTCGGCTAAGTTACCAGCAAATCAGTGGGATAAACATTCTCAGTTGGGCATGCGTCTGAATGTTTGTTACAATGAATACATATGATTGAGAAACATTCTTAATAGTGCGAGTTCAAAAGATGACTTTTTGAACAACTGCTAATGGAGAGCGAGGAATTATAAATATGAATATATCTGAGGCTATACGTACAAGACGCAGTATCGGAAAGGTGACAGAGGAGGATGTGCCTGTCTCTGCCATTGAACAGATTCTGGAAGCAGGAACGTGGGCGCCCAATCACCGATTGACGGAGCCGTGGCGTTTCTTTGTGCTTAGAGGTGAGGGTAGGGAACTATTAGGTCATGCACTTGCGGAAATTGCTGTGACAGCGATTGGTGATCCCGCATCTCCAGAAGTGCAAAAGGCTGCAGAATCAGCAAGGAAGAAACCGATGCGTGCACCAGTCATTATTACCGTTGCCGTGACACCGAAGGAACAAGATAACATTATTGAACTGGAAGAGTACGGGGCTGTATTCTCCGCTATTCAGAATATGCTACTTGAAGCTCATGCTCTTGGTCTAGGAGCCATATGGAGAACTGGTGAACCTACATACCAGGCCCAAATGAATGAGCATTTCGGACTCAGTTCAAAGGACAAGGTTCTTGGATTTATTTATTTAGGAATTCCAGTTGGAGATCGCATACAGCAAAGTAAACGCACACCTTTTCAGGATGTAACCGTGTGGGTGGATAAACCAGATTCTTTGAACAAAGACAATTAAAAGAAGTAAATACATGAGCTTTATTCTGTAGGCCAACGCGCTAGCGTGGGCTTTTTCAAATAGTTACAATCTTTTTTCTAGTAGTATTCCTAATAAAAGTATACGATATAGATATGAGAGATTATTTACTATTAAAGCCTCGGAAGGTGGATTATCCTTGAAAACTAAGAAATGGGTTGTTGCAACCACAGCTGTATGTGTATTATTTGGAACTTCTGTTATCGTTCTAGCTTCGAATCCAATTAAATTAATTATAAATGGCAATGAACATTATACAGAATCACCTCCACAAATCATCGATGGAGAAGTGATGGTACCTCTTACGACCATCTCAGATACGTTCAATAAAATAGTGTCTTACAATGCGAATACAAAGGAAGTTGAAATAAAAGATGCACAGGATAAGGTGATCTCTGAATTGGGTCATATTAAGATCACGGGTCGGGAAGGTGCCAATGGGATTTATGAGCATTTGCAAATGGTCACTGATCAATTCAATCGATCTCTTGTTGGTTACAATGTAACGAATCCATCGTATGCTCCAGAGATTATTTCCGCGGATTTAAATGGCGATGGAAATAATGAAATCGCTGTTATTCTGACAACAGGATATGGAACGGGTGTTCATATAAATGAACTTCACTTAAGAGAAGGGGATACAGGATTTAATATTCCAGTAGAGGATGCGTTAATTGCTTTCAAGAAACAATGGACAGGGAATATTAGCGGTAAGGGAATCGAAATGCATATCAATGATCAATTAACGCTTCTTCCTAATTCAATGTTGAATGAAGACAGAGATTACTGGTTTGAGCAGCCCGGGATCGGTTCTATTCTACGTTATTATGTTGAGAACGACATATTAAAGGCATCAGCGGCTGTACAAATATCACCTAGTGAGTTTATTGGGGAGCTAAAGATCGAATATGCTTATGTGAACGGCGTTTATGTAGCGGGAGAGGCTATCTTTTCGAAATTCGAAAATTAGCCCGAGTTCCCATTTGGATTTAGCCGAAAAAGTAACTAATATAGATCATAGCTAGCAGACCGATGATAAATGAGTATGTGGAGGGTCTCTCATACCCGTGCCCATGGCTTTCAGGAATGAGTTCCTTATATACAATAAACATCATGGCCCCTGCAGCGAAGGCTAATCCATATCCGATTAATGATTCAATATAACTTGCGGTGATATATCCAACGATTGCAGAGATGACTTCCATCAAGCCTGTAACTGTGACAAGAAGGAAAGTATTTAACTTTGTTACTTTGGAATTGAGCAGGAATATGCCAAGGATTAGCCCCTCGGGCATGTTCTGAGCACCGATAGAGATGGCGACCATTGGTCCCAAGGCCTCATTCTGACTTGCAAAGCTAAAGCCTGTGCTAAGCCCTTCAGGGATGTTATGAATGAAGAGTGCGATAATGACTAATAGAGATTTAGAATCGAATCTGCTAACGCCAGAATCATTCTCAACATCAATATGCGGGATATTCTTCTCAATCAGATCAAGTACGATAATTCCTAACAATAATCCAATCGTCAATGCGATAATGCCTGATTCATTCACTGCCTGAAGCATTAGCCCAAACGTAGATGCTGACACCATAATTCCCGCTGTGAATGCTATGAGAATATCTTTCCATTTCTCAGAAAGATTCTTGACAAAGAATAAAGGGATAGCTCCTAATACGGTAGCCATAGCTGAAATGAAGCTGCCAATGATAGCTTCTTGCATAGATAAACTCCTTTTTGTTTATGAACTTTTCATTGAGGTGGGTTAGCATGACATTTACGACATACCGGATAATAGGTTTCGTTTCCACCAATCTGGATTTGTTCTCCCGTGTAGATAGGCTTTCCGTCCTCCATTCGTAATGTCATCGTTGCTTTACGCTCACAGAACCAGCAAATTGTTTTTAACTCTTCAATTTTATCCGCATAAATCAACAAATATTTACTACCCTCAAAGAGATTGTTCTGGAAGTCGTTCTTAAGACCGAATGCCATGACCGGAATATGGAGTTCATCCACAATCTGGACTAGCTGAAGAATCCCTTCTTTGCTCATGAACTGACACTCATCGATGAGAATGCAAGATGGTTTAGGTTGACGTTCTTGAACGATCTGAAAAAGATTAGTATCCTCATATATAGGGATAGCTTGTTTGCGTAGTCCAATTCGTGAAGATACGTAACCAACTTCGTCTCTGTCGTCAATCCCTGATGTAAAGATTAATACATGTTTATTTTGTTCTTCATAATTATGAGCTACTTTAAGGATTTCAATGGATTTGCCACTGTTCATTGCTCCATATTTAAAAAAAAACTGTGCCAATCTAATAACTTCCTTTCGACGTGTCATTTATTCATATTAACAAATCACGAAACACTTAAATAGTATCTAAACGGAGGAAATAAAATGAATGAAACGTTAGAACGATATAAGGAACAGATAGCAGCTTTGGAAAGTGAAGGTTCACTTCATTCGGAAATGCGAATCCTCTTGAATCATCTTATTGAGGATCTAGAGATTTGTTTACAGCAGAATCTCTCCTTAAGAAAAGCCGTTGTGAAATCAAATTCTAAAGAATCGAGAATGTCGAGTAAACTTCGTGATGCTCTGTACGAATAAAATTTTTAGTTCAAAAATGTGCTTATCCATCACACCAATTGTAAATTCTCGCTATATGTTATTAGGAAGGAGAAGTTCTGGTGAAGGGTGGGTTAAGGATGAGTCTTTCTTCTAAAAAATCACAACGTAGAAAAAAACTTCAAATCTCCAGCAAGAGGAAAAACGTAAAAGGATCTGCCCCTAATTTATCGACACAACAGATAGCTGTAATTGCTGCGCTCTTGGCTGGCTTTTTTGATATACAATCCGTGATATATAGTCGTGATAATGTGTTGCAGGTTATTCTAACCACGGCTAGGTTAACAGAGCTCCCCATACTAGGTGAACAGGAAACAGATATTCAAGATTCGATTGATATCGATGTGATTAATAATGCAGGTAAATTCGTATTATAAACTCTAAAAAGACTCCGTTAGCGACAGGCGAACAGAGTCTTTTGTTGATTCGATAAGTAAGATGAAGTTTGGCGTACCAATCTGTATTATAATCAATCAAATTTAAGGTTGAGTAGGTGCTTTAGGTTTTCGTTTCTCTTTGAATCGTGGTCCGACATAATTACGTTTGCGATCTCTTGTTAGTATCCAGCCACCTAGAAAGGTCATGCCTGCAGCAAATAATAGAAGACCTCCCCCAAAATGAAACCACTGGAAGGTTGGGTCTATGACTGAATCATCTCCATGTACTGAAAGATAATTGAATAGAGAGTCTTTCATCAATAGAAATCCTTTCATAGCCATTAAGCCTGGAATAACCAAAATGATAATGGCGATGAAGCGGGTAATGAGTAATTTCATGTTTGGATCCTTCCTATACTTTGGATTGTTTATCTTCATGTATAATACCGTGTTCACGCAGGCTTGTCTATTTGAGAAGACATGCAAAGCTTTGTAAAAGGGCCGAAAAGGAGTAGAATATAAGAGTGAAAACGAAATAGGTGGAGGTTGGTTATGACTATTACATGTGATATCGCAATACTTGGAGGGGGAACCGGTGGCTACGTCGCCGCAATCCGTGCTGCTCAATTAGGTAAAGATGTCGTCATCATAGAAGAAGACAAGCTTGGTGGGACATGCCTGCATAGGGGCTGTATTCCTAGTAAATCGTTGCTACGTAGTGCAGAAGTCTATGCAGATATAAAAGAAAGTGAGAGCTACGGTATTGAGACGAGCGGAGCCAAAGTAGTATTCCCTAAAGTGCAGCAACGTAAGAGTGACATCGTTGAACAGCTGTATCAAGGCGTCCAATATTTAATGCGTAAAAATAAAATAAGAGTACTACATGGTAAAGGTCGTGTGATTGGGCCCTCTATTTTCTCACCTCAGAGTGGGGCGGTAGCTGTTGAATTAGCGGATGGTGAAATGGAGAATGTCGTTCCAACTCATTTAATTATCGCTACGGGTTCCCGCCCGCGGGTTCTGCCTGGTCTTGAATCGGATGGTATTCATATTGTTAGCAGTGATGAAGCCCTCTTGATGGAACAATTGCCACAATCTATGATCATTGTCGGAGGTGGTGCGATTGGTGTGGAATGGGCATCGATGCTGAATGATTTCGGAGTTGAGGTCACGATTGTCGAAGCAGCGAATCAACTACTTCCACAAGAAGATGAGGATATTTCGAAAGAATTAACGAAGATCTTTAGCCGGCGCGGAATTAAGGTGCTAACAGGCAGTATGGTGCTAGCAGATACATATCAAATCGAAGATGGCATCATAACTTTGAATATTCAACAAGGGGACTCAACCAAGAGTCTTACTGCTGAGAAACTACTTGTATCCATTGGACGGCAAGCGAATATAGAGAATATAGGAATTGAAAGTACAGGTGTACGTATTGAAAAGGGTTGTATTGCTGTAAATTCGTTCATGCAGAGTAGTGAATCACACATCTATGCCATTGGAGATGTCATTGGTGGGGTTCAATTAGCTCATGCAGCTAGTCATGAGGGAATTGCAGCTGTCAATCACATGGTTGGAGAAACAGTGTATCCTTATGAATCACAGCTCATTCCACGTTGCGTATACACCCGACCGGAAGTAGCTAGCGTTGGTTACACAGAGAAAGAATCTAAGGAACGAGGATTTGACGTTAAGGTTGGGAAGTTTCCTTTTCAGGCCATTGGAAAATCATTAGTACATGGAAGTAAGGATGGGTTTGTCAAAGTGGTTGCTGACCGCAAGAGTAATGATATTCTTGGTGTACAAATGATTGGGGTTCATGTGACGGATTTAATCAGCGAGGCGGCATTGGCACAAGTATTAAATGCAACACCTTGGGAGGTAAGTCAGACGATTCACCCGCATCCTACATTGTCTGAAGTTCTTGGAGAAGCAATGCTCGCCGTAGATGGAAAGGCGATAGGAATGTAATGTGATTAATGGTTCTTTTCTTTTTAGTGGTAAAAGGATTATAATAGGTATAGCCTAGTCTTAGTACCTGGTTTTAAGATCAGATCAAAGAAGCCGAATGAGCTTTATGAACAAGGAGGTAACTCTATGAATAATGAAGAAAATATTAACGTGGATAATCAGCATGAGCAGCTTGGACTGAGTGATGGTCAGGTGATCGACATGTACAGATATATGTTGCTAGCGCGTAAATTTGATGAGCGTAATTTATTGCTACAGCGGGCAGGGAAAATTACCTTTCACGTTTCAGGTATCGGTCAAGAGGCGGCTCAGGTCGCAGCAGCGTTTGCGCTTGATCGGGAGAAGGATTACTTCCTGCCGTATTATAGGGATTACGGATTTGTGTTAGCGGTAGGAATGACGCCAAGAGAATTAATGCTCTCGGCTTTTGCCAAGGCAGAAGACCCTAATAGTGGGGGACGCCAGATGCCAGGACACTTCGGTAGCAAGCGACTGCGAATTGTTACGGGATCCAGTCCGGTTACTACGCAAGTTCCTCATGCTGTTGGGTTTGCACTTGCTGCCAAAATGAAGAAACAGGATTTTGTTTCTTTTGTTACCTTTGGAGATGGATCAAGTAATCAAGGAGATTTCCATGAAGGTTGTAACTTTGCGGGTGTACACAAGCTACCTGTTATCTTGATGTGTGAGAATAATCAGTATGCCATTTCGGTCCCTTTGCATAAGCAAGTAAGCGGGAAAATTAGCGATCGCGCTCTTGGCTATGGCTTTCCAGGAATCCGAGTGGATGGTAATGATGCATTAGAAGTGTATCGCGTTGTCAAGGAAGCAAGGGAACGCGCGATTCGCGGGGAAGGTCCAACGCTAATCGAAGCGATGATGTATCGTCTTGAGCCTCACGCAACTTCAGATAACGACATGGTGTATCGTACGCAGGAAGAAGTAGATGAGAATTGGAAGAAGGACGGCGTAGCACGTATGAAATCCTACCTCGTTAATCTAGGAATTTGGGATGAAGCTAAGGATGCAGACTTAGTAGCACAGTTAAATATGGAAATTAAAGAAGCGACGGAATATGCTGATCGTGCACCGTTCCCGAAACCAGAGGATACGCTTCTGCATGTCTATGCAAGCGCTGAGGAGGAGAAGTCATGGCAGTAATGGAATATATTGACGCGATTCGTCTTGCAATGAAGGAAGAAATGGAACGCGATGAGGATGTATTCATTCTCGGTGAAGATGTCGGAGTTAAGGGTGGCGTATTTACAACGACCAAAGGCTTAATAGATCAGTTCGGAGAAATGCGTGTCATGGACACGCCATTGGCTGAATCAGCTATTGCTGGTGTAGCTATTGGTGCGGCGATGTACGGCATGAAGCCGATTGCTGAAATGCAGTACTCTGATTTTATGTTACCAGCAACGAATCAGATTATTAGTGAAGCGGCCAAAATTCGCTACCGTTCAAATAATGATTGGAATTGCCCCATTGTCGTTCGTGCACCTATTGGTGGAGGTGTCCTCGGTGGATTGTACCATTCTCAGTGTCCAGAATCGATCTTTTTTGGTACACCAGGCTTGAAGATTGTTGCACCTTTCTCAGCATATGATGCCAAAGGATTATTAAAAGCGGCTATTCGTGACCCGGATCCGGTTCTCTTTTTTGAGAATAAGAAATGTTATAAGCTCATTAAAGGGGATGTACCTTTGGATGATTATGTTGTGCCTCTAGGCGTAGCTAATCTCCTTCGTGAAGGTGATGATATTACGGTTATTGGGTATAGTATGCCCCTTCATTTCTGTATGCAAGCTGCTGAAGAATTAGAGAAGGAATTGGGAATTACAGCGCACATTCTGGATCTACGTACGTTACAACCGCTTGATCGTGATGCGATTATTGAAGCAGCTCGCAAGACCGGTAAAGTGCTTATCGTACATGAAGATAACAAAACAGGTGGCGTGGGTGCTGAAGTATCTGCCATTATCTCAGAAGAATGTCTGTATGATTTAGACGCACCGATTATGAGATTATGTGGTCCTGACGTTCCAGCGATGCCCATTAGTCCGCCAATGGAGAGATTCTTCTTGCTCGACAAGGAAAAAGTGAAAGAAGCCATGCTACAATTAGCGAACTATTAGGAAGCATAGGAGTGAGAATATGTCCGATAACAAACAATTAACCGATGTGTTTATGCCACAGCTTGCCGAATCACTCGTCTCTGCAACGATTGGCAAATGGCTTAAACAACCTGGAGAAAGAATAGAGCAGTATGAACCGATCTGTGAAGTGATCACAGACAAAGTAAATGCAGAAATTCCGTCTACGTTGGATGGCATTATGGGAGAACATGTAGCGTTAGAAGGCCAAACGGTTGCTGTAGGCGAGGTTATTTGTAGGATAGCTGTGGATTCTGCGAATGGATCTGTTGCTGAGAGTGCTCAGCAAACTGTGGCATCACAAGTCTCTTCAAGTTCAGCGTCAGGGGATCTATCTATGAGTGGACGCTATTCACCAGCCGTTCAAAGCCTTGCAGCGGAACATCAGCTAAATCTAAGTGATATTAAAGGGACGGGTATGGGTGGCAGAATTACTCGTAAAGACGTTCTAGCTTATGTAGAGAAGGGTCCATCGGTACAAGGGAATGCTATCGCTTCCTCGTCAACGGTTCAGCATGTAGGAGCAACTTCGCCGTTCCAAGGATTTCCATATACGGATCCTGCCGTGACACCTTCTCAATACGTAGAGAATATGAAGGCATCTCCTCGGAACTCAGGACTTCATCTAAATGAAGCTCCGCAAATACCGAACAATGTCATTCAAGATCAGCAGAGAAGAACAGACACGCTTATTGATATAACGCCTGTTCGAAATACGATTGCTACTCGTATGCGACAAAGTGTGTCGGAGATCCCTCATGCATGGACGATGATTGAAGTCGATGTTACGAATTTAGTCATCTTACGCAATAAGCTGAAGGATGAATTCAAGCGGAATGAAGGTTATAATCTGACCTACCTAGCATTCCTTCTTAAAGCTGTCGTGAACGCAATCAAAGATTACCCTATTATGAACTCTGTCTGGGGTGTTGATAAAATTGTTGTTAAACGCGATATCAATATCTCGCTGGCAGTAGGAACAGAAGACACGGTGATGACACCTGTTATTCAGAGGGCAGATCAGAAGAATATTGCCGGTCTAGCTAAAGAAATTGAAGAACTTGCAACCAAAACACGACAAGGTAAACTGAAGCTTGATGATATGCAGGGTGGTACTTTTACAGTGAATAACACGGGCTCATTCGGCTCCGTATTGTCCTATCCGATTATTAATTATCCACAGGCGGCTATTCTTACATTTGAGTCGATTGTCAAAAGACCAGTCGTTATTAACGACATGATCGCAGTTCGCTCGATGGCGAATCTATGCTTGTCGCTAGATCATCGGATTCTAGATGGGGTTATTTGTGGAAGATTCCTTCAACGGGTGAAGGAGAATCTAGAGGGCTACACCTTGGATACGAAGTTGTATTAAGAAACGCAAACGTGATGGACGAAGGTGGGATTAACTTTGCGTAAAACACTTGATATTTCATATACACCACTGATGGACTATGGTGAGGCATGGGATCTACAAAAGAAACTCGTTCAGCAAATCGATCTCGGAGAGCAACGTGAAAGTCTGTTACTTTTACAGCATCCACCAACGTATACGATGGGAGTGCAGAAGCATCCAGAAAATCTCCTTCTTAGTAAAGAGCAATTAGAGGAACAAGGAATTTCATTGTTTGAAATTGACCGTGGCGGAGATATTACTTATCATGGGCCTGGTCAACTTGTTGGATATCCTCTACTTTTGCTTAGCGGGCAAGAAGGTCTGGATTTGCATGGTTATTTACGTGATCTTGAACAAGTGATCATTGATTACTTGGCTAAGTATGATGTTGAGGGAACTCGTAAACCGGAATATACAGGCGTATGGGTCGGGGAGCATAAGATCTGTGCGATTGGCGTGAAATTTAATAGATGTCGGCATAGTCGTGGGTTTGTGACGAGTCATGGATTCGCTTTTAATGTTACAGCAGGCATTCAGAATGAGGGATTTCGAGGAATCATTCCTTGTGGAATTCAGGATTTCGGGGTTACTTCGCTAGAGGATTGCACGAAGAGGAAATTCGATATGTGGCAAGTAGCAGAAGAAATCATTCCTTTGTTCACGCAAGTATTTAATTATGAGGGAATACGAATGGAAGAAATAAAAGAAGCCCGCTGAATTTAGCGGGCTACGAAAGGTTCTACGACCATTAGAAGTGTAGATCCAAGCATGGCAGCGAGCATGAGATAAATGAAAATGCGGAATACTTTTTTTCGTTGCATGGGAAACTCCTTTGATTTAATTTTAGATATATTACTATTTACTTATTGTAACGCATCCGCGAGAGTGAGGGAAGTCCAATGATATTACAAGAGCGTATTGTACAGGAATTTATGGAATTGGTACAGATTGATAGTGAAACGGGTCATGAAGAAGAGATCTCTATTGTACTTAAGAAAAAATTCAGTGAGCTTGGGTTAAAGGTTGTTGAAGATGATAGTAAGGAACGAACAGGTCATGGCGCGGGAAATTTGATTATAACTTGGGAGGCAGATCAGCTAGTAGATGCTCCTCCTATTTTCTTTACATGTCATATGGATACCGTTACACCTGGCGTTGGTATTAAGCCCAAGCTTGGCGCAGATGGTTGGATTACGAGTGATGGAACGACGATTCTCGGTTCTGATGATAAGGCGGGAATTGCGGCACTACTTGAGGCGACTCGTGTTATTCAGGAGCAGAAGATCCCTCATGGACAAGTCCAATTCATCATTACTGTCGGTGAGGAATCTGGACTGCTAGGAGCTCGGGCATTCGATCCTAAGCTCATGGACGCTGAGTTCGGTTACGCTTTGGATTCGAATGGAGAGATTGGGGCTATTGCTGTTGCTGCACCTACGCAGGCTAAAGTCACAATGACGATTATCGGCAAATCGGCACATGCTGGAGTAAATCCTGAAGATGGGATCAGTGCTATACAAGTAGCTTCTAAAGCAATCTCACGTATGAAACTCGGCCGGATTGATCATGAGACTACTGCGAATATCGGTAAGTTCTCAGGTGGTGGTCCGACGAATATTGTATGTGATCATGTGCAATTGGATGCTGAAGCTAGAAGTATCGTTCAAGAAAAAGTAGATAAACAAATTGCCCAAATGAGAGAAGTGCTTGAGGTAACAGCACGAGAATTTAATGCAGAATGCGAATTTCGTAGCGAAATTGTATATCCTGCCTTTAATTTCACGGAAAATGATGCTGTCGTGCAGCTCGCCCAACGTGCTATTCGTAATATGGGCTTGTCTAGCCGTGTGTTCCATTCTGGTGGAGGTAGCGATGCGAATATATTTAATGGATTCGGAATACCTACGGTAAACCTCGCACTTGGCTATGAGAATATTCATACGACCAAAGAAAGAATCAAAGCAGCCGATATGGCGAAGGCAGCAGAAATGGTCGTTGCTATTATTCAGGAAACAGGTAAAGAGGTAGCAAGTAAGGTGAAGTAAATCCCTTTACACAAATCACACAAATTACACAAAAAAGGGCCCTGCTATGAAAATAGCAGGGCCTATTTACAATTTGGAAATTCACTGTTTTATACAATCAATTCAGCGGCACCTGCTTCTCTTAGGTCGTTCCAAGCTACATATATCGAAATAATAGCGGCAATCAGAAATAAAAATGCAGCGAAGAATGCCAACTGCTTCATTTTCTGATTTTGGGTGGGACGGGGTGTGTAATTGCTCCGGGTTTTTGCGGGTTTCACAATACGACACTCCTTTGCTGATATTGAAAGATAATAACCTCTTTAAGGTAAACTATGTTCTCTATGACGATTGCGTTCCCTTATAAGAGCAAAATAGACGAACAGTATTGGACATGCGTTTATGTTGAATCTCATATGATTTATGTATTTAATTTTTGCAACATTTCCTTAATGGTCGTATGCGGACCCCATTGATTCTGCCACTGCTTAAGCATGATTCTAACCTGCCAAGCTTGTCCTACGATATGAAATGAGTCGTTTGATTGGTAGCTCTTCATCGTTTCTCCTTCTTTCAAATGAAGTTTGTTATAATTACACCATATGTACCAGCTTGACATTTCATGCATATTTATATGAATAAGGGGGAATTATTGTGAAAGAGAATATATCTAATCGATTGACATCTACATTGGATGAAGTTACTTTATCGACGCAACCTATATTTGAAGGTAAAATTATTACTTTACAGGTCGACACTGTGCGACTACCCGACGGGAATACAGCTACACGTGAAGTTGTGAGACATCCAGGAGCTGTTGCAGTACTTGCGATACATAATGGAAAAATGCTTGTCGTTGACCAATTTCGTCAACCGATGGGACGATGTGAAATAGAGATTCCTGCAGGGAAGCTTGAGCCAGGAGAAGATCCCAAAGAAGCAGCAGTCCGAGAATTACAGGAAGAAACGGGATATCGCTGTGGCGAGATTAAGCTTCTACAATCATTTTATACATCACCTGGATTTGCCGATGAGATCATTCATTTGTATGTGACGGAGGATTTGGAATCTGGTGAAATGTCTCCAGATGAAGATGAGTTTCTGGAATTGTCAGAAATTACGCTTGAAGAAGCTTATGGCTACATACGGGAAGGGCGAATAAGTGATGCCAAGACGATCATGGCGGTGTATGCTTGGCATCTATCTACAATGACAGGAAAGTTCGGGTGAATGACCATGAATCCGTTAAATCCATCACAAGAGAAGCTACATGAATATTATGCTGATTTGCATATTCATATTGGTAGAGCAACCGATGGTCAAGCGGTAAAAATTACGGGAAGTCGCAATCTAACGTTTGCTAATATCGCTAAGGAAGCAGCAGAGCGTAAGGGGATTGAGTTGATAGGTATTATTGATTGTCACTCTCCATCTGTGCAGAATGACATTCTTTCATGTTTGCATTCTGGGGAAATGAGTGAGGTTGAAGGAGGCGGGATTAACTATCGTGGAACGACAATCCTGCTTGGGTGTGAAATTGAATTCAATGAACCGGGAAAAGGTGCAGCACATGTGTTGACATATTTCCCGGATTTAGACGTGATGCAGAAATTTAGTGCATGGATGACCCAGCATATGACCAACATTAATCTGAGCACACAACGGATCTACGTGCCTGTACGAACTTTGCAAGAAGAAGTAGTTCAGCGTGGGGGCATATTTATTCCAGCACATGTATTTACGCCTCACAAAGGGATATATGGGAATATAACAAGCACGATGACAGACGTACTGGATGTTAACTTGATCAGTGGTATTGAGCTAGGTTTGAGCGCTGATTCCATGATGGCGGGAATGCTGAGTGAGATGGATGATGTACCTTTCTTAAGTAATTCTGATGCGCATTCTCTTGGAAAAATAGCCCGTGAATATAATGTCATGCGCTTGGCTCATCCTTCCTTTACTGAATTTCGTAAAGCTTTGAATCGAGAAGATGGACGGCGAATAATAGCTAATTATGGATTGAATCCTCGCCTAGGGAAATATCATCGAACATACTGCAATAGCTGTCATCTTATTATTGAAGATCATATGGATACGGTGACGTCACAAATTTGTACGCACTGTGGGAGTACTAAGGTTGTACAAGGAGTTCTGGATCGAATTAATAGCATTGCTGATCGGAAAGAGCCTTTTATACCAGCACATCGCCCGCCCTATCATTATCAAGTTCCGCTGGAGTTCATTCCCGGACTAGGTAAAGCGAAAATGAACTCTTTACTCACTGCTTTCGGAACGGAAATGAACATTCTTCATCAAGCACAGGAAGCGAGTATAGCAACTGTCGTAGGTTCGGAAATGGCGCAACAAATCGTCAAGGCGCGTAGTGGGAGTCTTAATCTCACATCGGGTGGCGGCGGTATTTACGGTAAAGTGATTCGCCCCTAATACTGGACAAGTCATAGTTTGGTGAGGTCTCTCATAAACTTAACTGTATGTGAGATGAAGGGAGACTCTTATGCTATGCAATATATTCGAAATTCTTTAAGAGAGCAAACAACGCTTTTTATATTTGTAGCGGTGTTATTTCTCGTTGGAGTCGTATTTGGTGCATTGATGGTTAACGCACTTTCTTTAGAGCAACAGCAGGATCTGGCAACATACCTAGGTGATTATTTTGTAACGCTTGATCAAGGTGGAATCGGATCAGAACAGGCTGCTTTTTGGAATATAGCTATATTGAATTTGAAGTGGGTAGGTCTGATCTGGATTTGTGGGCTTTCTGTTATCGGTCTGCCAGGCATATTGATCCTTGATTTTCTAAAAGGGGTACTGATCGGGTTTACAGTGGGCTATCTAGTGGGACAATTTTCGTGGAAAGGGTTTCTATTTGCTTTGGTGTCTGTTGCTCCACATAATCTATTAGTCATTCCGGTTTTGGTATTATGTAGCGTTGCTGCAATTACGTTCTCTCTACATATTATTAAAAATAGGATGTTGATGCATCGTCAAGGCAATTTCGCCCGCCCATTCGTTAATTATGTCATGCTGACCATGGTTATGGCACTACTTATGCTTGGCATATCTTCGTTTGAAGCTTGGGTGAGTCCGGTGATGATGAAATGGGTAACACCAATGCTGATTCAATAACGCCGAAATCATTGGTGTTTAAGGTTTTCCTTGTTGTTACCCATCGTGAAAAATCACATGAAAATCACATTCTCTGCAATTATTCAAAATCAAGGATGTTACCGAAGTGTATTTTTACTTTCTCGGTGGCATTTTTCTTCATTCGATTAGTAACATGTGTATAGACTTTTAAAGTAGTTTTAGGATCATCGTGCCCAACTCTTTGCATTATTGTTACAAGGTCTACTCCCGCCTCGGCTAACATACTAACATGAGTGTGTCTGAAAATATGTGGAGTTGCATGTTTTGTTATAGTTGTACGCTTAAGTAACCGATCCATTCTATTGAGTAATCCTTTTTGGTTAATAGGAGTTCCATTGTCCCGGCAAAATACAAAGTTTCCATCAAAGTAATCTTCATAATTCTTTTTATATCGCTTATTGCGTGCTTCTTGATTTTTCTTAAGTGTTTTCAACATATCGATAATGCTTTCGTCTAAATCGAATGTTCGGACCGATCCATCTGTTTTAGGTGGTGTGATTTCAAAGTCAAACATACTACTTCTTGGATTGTACAGTGTTTTGGTGATACGGATTTTACATGTATTAAAGTTAATGTCAGTCCATTTTAATGCACAGAGTTCCCCAGGTCTAATTCCAGAAAAGGTCAATAAATAAAAAGACTCTAAGTCATTGTGTAAGCCTCGCTCTCGTGCTGCAATCAAAATCTCTTCTATTTCGTTCCTCTCTAAGTACTTTTCGAGAATTACATCCCTTTCAATCTCTTCTACGGTTTGTTGGCGACGCGGTATTATTGCCCCAACACAAGGATTATCTTTTCTTAACTTCTCTTTTATAGCCCATTTAAAAATCATATTTGCCGCGATATGCGCGCTAGTTATAGCTGAGAGTGAATACTCATCTTCGAATAATGTGAATAAGATTTTTTGGTATTGACCATGGTCGACAGAATCGATAGGCACTTGAGAGATGAAGCGATTCAGCAACTTTATTGAATAATAACGAACCCGAATAGAACTTTTTTTAACCGGACCTTTAGAATAAGTATCCAGCCATTCCCACGCAGCATCTTCAAACATTGTTTTCTTTGCCTTCCTTATATTAAGACCACTATTCAGTTTGTTCAAGGCATCTTCTGCCCGCTGCAGAGCCTCCTTCTTGCTGTCCCCTCGGCGTGGTATCTGTTTGCGCTTGCCCGTTGCAGGATCGGGGGGACCCTCTATTGTACAGATCCATTTATACCCCTGCTTGTTGTTAGCGGGGATTTTAGTGTAGCTAGCCACTTTGATCACTCCTTAGAAGTTCTGTGCATCCTCGATTGCATCTATTGGTAGAAAAAGTTGGTTTATAGCTTTTCCATGTCTCCACGCTATTTTAGATAAATTAATAGATATGTGTCCGGGATTATCATTACTTAACTGGATATCTTCAGATAGCACTGGTGCAGAATTTTTGGGTAGGTACGGTGGGATGTCACACTGCTTATAAGGCTTGTCTACCTGGATGGACAGATAACTATCCCAATTGAACCCTAACGGCTGTTCTACCACTAAGATGTGCGGACGTGACCAATCGCCATGATAGTCGTAATAGGCACGAATTTGAATGCCTGACGGGATCACGCTATTAACGTACTCGTCCATGGCTGAAGGGGATTCATTAATCACAGAGACACTCCCCATATGAAGCTTTGATTGATAGTTGTAATGGTCAATCTGTTCAATTCGTCTTTCCGCAAGTTCTAGTGGTACCCGAAACTCATGTGCTACAAAAGCAATGGCATCTTTTTTTTGTGATGGTAGAGTTAGTTTACTGAGGATGGGCATTGGGATAGCTGCGTAAAGCACGAACCATTCAGCTTCTCTTTCCTGGGCATCAGTAAACTGTTCTGGCATCATGGTTTGGTTTCCTGAGTGACGTAGCAGATGACAGAGCTCGTGTAGAAATTCGAGCCATTGTTTGACCGAGGGATTTCGATCATCTATAAACATAGTGGACAAACCGTCCTCAGATTCCATAGCTCTACTCGGTATGCTTGCGTAATGGATCCAAATATCCAGGTGATTTGACAATTCATCGATCGACAACTGATATATTTCGGTAATCCCTATTTCTCTGTACAGGGTCTCTACAAATTGTTCAGTTTTTGTTATTTGATAATGCCGGAACATGGTGAAAACCTCCGATTTGCGAATGTATGTTCTATTTTGTTGTGAAAAGAAAAGCCATTTCTGGCTTGGATTAAAAAACATTTAATAGATAAACTTTATTTCTTGGATCTATCAACAGAACTTCCGATAGAACCTAATACCACAAGAATAATCATAAGGACAGCCAATGGCTTACCCCACCATCCATCAGCTTCCCAAAGTGCTATAAAAATTATATAAATCAATCCGACAGTCAGTAGGGCTTTGATAGGTTTCCTAAGTAATACAAGCAATATGAAAAATAATAGAACAATAACTATGAACATGTTATACCTCTCTGTGTCCTCATCGGTTGAGGTAATTTGCTTTACTCCCCTTGTCGATCCCCAGGCTTACGTCCTTTTTCTTTCTCCTGAAGGATTTTAAATATCTGACGCATTTCTTCGCGACGTTCTTCTGGGGCACTTAGATAATCCTTAAAAAATATGCCGTGTTGAGGATTATTTACAAAAGCTTCGAATTCGGCTTGTTCTTTATCTTCCAAGTTTGACTTTCTAATAGGAGAAGAGTCGTTTGTTCGTCCTAGTAAATAATCTCCACTCGTATCCAAAGCATCAGCAAGCCTTTTTAAAGAATCAGGATCCGGCTTTCGGTCGTTAGTCTCGTAGCGAGAGAGTTGTACTATTGTCAATCCGGTTTTCTCAGCAAGATCTTTCTGTACGAGGTTCTTTTTTTCTCTAAGATACTTAATACGATCTCCCAAGTTTTGCATAGGGCACTCCTCATTAACAGTTTAATAAGTTAATAATAGCATTACCAATATGGTAATAAAACATATTTGCCAAAAAGGTAATAAAATATGTTGACATTACCGAATTGGCAATATATAATCAAGTCATGAGTTACCGAAACGGTAATACACGGAGGTGATACGGATGAAGCGAGTTGACTTGGATGAAATAAAAAAACTCAGAAAAGATAAAGGTCATTCTTTAGAATATATGGCTAATTTGCTGGGATATGAAAGTTTGAACGGGTATTACTACCTTGAGATTGGTCGCGGGAAGTTTACAGCCGAAGCATTAGCAAAAGTTGCGGATGAATTCAAGGTTCCGATAGAGTCACTTTTTTTTGATGATGGAGTTGCCAAATTGGCAATTAGAGAACAGTCAGCAACAGCCGAGCGGAAGGAGGTGGGGTAGGTGGAAGAGGGGATGAGCGAGAACAAACCTAAAGTTGGCGTAGAAGCTTATGAAATCCATCAGACAAAGAACATTGGAAAAGTTTCTCTACATTTGTTTTTTGATAATCCAAGAGGTGACTGTGCTAACTACGCCAAATTCATTAGTGAGTTTGAAGGATTCTTGAAGAAGTCGGGATACTCAATTGATTTAATCCAATCCTAAAGTCTTCTTAAGAATACTTGATGCTACATCGGACAGTATCTGCACTGAAACACCAGCAACCTTGGATGTGACCTTCTTGGTTTCCTTCCAAATTCCGTCGTCTCGGATATTATCGAGGAACTGATGACCATCCCAAGTCAGGTTGGTGACTCTGAAAACCATTAGCCGATTTTGAATTCCATACTTGATGATAGCGTCTACTAAGCCAGCATCAAGAAGTCTTTCAATAGTATAAACAATGTCTTCATCAGAAAAATCAGTTAAGTACGATGACTCTTTAAAGTGATTAAGTCTCATGTCTTTTTTAAAGTCAGAGTCTTCGATGGCGAGTAGTACTTGTCTTACGCATTCTTGCTTCAATTGCATGTTTCAACATCCTCCTTTCTGCAATGTGATCTAGACAATCTCATTCTAGCAGAAATTAGGAGGAACAACAGTAAAGGAGGGATCTTATATGGAACCCGGTATTTCGATGTTCAAAGTGGATATTGACCTAAGCAAGTTACAGGAAGCTATTAGTACGGCGGTGGACGAAGCGTTAGAACGTCATTCTCTTAAATCGAGCCTACCAACGCTTCTTAACAAGACTCAATTGATGGAGCTCTTTGATATTGGAAGTACAAAAGCTTCTGAGCTATTGAATCGTCAAGACTTTCCAGTCATAAGAGAGTTTGGTCATCCGAGAGTGCCTACGCATTCATTAATGGCTTGGATCGATGAACATACAGAATGGGTTAGAGAAAACGCTGGTGAAACATGGTTGAGGAACAAGAAGGGTGCATAGAAGAAGCCGCTGGAGCTGTACCGGCTGCAGCGGCGAAGGGGATAAGGGGGTGAGGGAATCTCTTAACTACATATTAATATACTAGATCCCACTTACCTATTCCAAATCGGAATATCTGGGAGGTGATACAAATTGAAATTTGGAGCAATCATGCAAGCGTGCAGAGAGCGTGCGGGGTTCAGTCAGGAAGAAATGGCTGATCGCCTACATAGATCGCAGAGCTGCATAAGCAAATATGAAAAGGATCACAAGGTTCCTGATATGCAAACATTTCTGAGTTGGATAGAGACCACGGGATCTAAAGAGGTTGCAGTTGCATTCCTTTGTGGGATGGATGGGCTTGGTATTATGCAAAATATTTTAACTTTAGTGGGAGGTTGACTGTAATGAAAAGAGAGTTGTTAGCGGCAGAGGCATTGCGTGTGGCGAAGAATTCGGAGCATAACCTGCAGGTGATTAAGAATAACCCAACAAAGATGTTGCCAGGTAAAATCGAGAATGCAGAAGCCTACCTGAACATGATGATTCGGTTCGCAGAAGCAGAAATTAAAAATGCCCGTCGGCTAGGACGGACACAGTTGAGAACCCGTTTAAAGAATCTCGTTACGTCTATTTTAACCGAGGAAAGTCGGAAGGGCAAGGGGGAAACGGCGTGAAGGAAAAAGATGTTGAGCAATTTTCTTCAGCGTTTGCTGTACGGTATGTGCAGTTAGAGAAGGAACTGAACTTATTTTCAGATGTTTTGCTTACGATGCCTAGTCCGATTCAAAAGAGGATCTACTCAGCAATTAATCTTGAGAGAGCAAAATGACAGAGCTTCGGCTTTGTCTTCCGGTATCGAACGGTTTCATAACCAACTCCTGTGCGATATCGGAAGATGCAGCTAAATTGCATCAACACATTTGAAAGGAGGACATGCCATGCAAGTCATTCAAAAGCTGACAGTTGTAAGTAATCCCACAAGAGTGTTTGAAGTCGGTTCTGAGATTGATGGTCGCGAAGTAATTGAGATTAAACAGGTTGGATCCGAGTTTGAGGATCATGTGCATTCGGAATATGTTATCCAGGACGAAAATGGGGATTTGATCTCAAGTATTGAGAATTGCCCAGTCATTGTGGATTACAAACAGATCGCAGAGCATGACGAGGATTGTGAAAACGAAAAATGACCCTCGGCAAAGGGTCATCGGCATTAATAATTTACTTGCCCCCACTATAACAGATTGGGGGCTCACTACACAAGAGGGAGTGATTGATTTGAATAAAGCACTTTCGGCTTATTCGCTGGATATCAGTAACGCAAACATTGAAACGATCATTGAGCCAGCAACGCTGTACGTTCCACCAGTGCTTACAATTCGGGGATCATTCGGATCCATTCAGCTTCACGCAATTAACGAGCAACTGGCAGAGATCGAATACGCTCTACGTCAACACTTAGAGGGCATTCGTTATCCGGAAACACCAGATCAGCAGCTAATTCTGAACGCTGAAATCAATAAAGCGATAGAGGAGGAAGCGTCATGAAAAAGATTATCCTGGAGCGTTTGACGTTTCGTAATTTCAAGGGGTTTCGTGAGTTCGTCCTGGATACTAAAGGTGGAAATACCGATGCACTAGGGGATAACGGAACAGGTAAGACGACATTGTTCGATGGATTCATCTGGTTGTTGTTTGGTAAGGACAGCACGAACAAGGCTGATTTCGAGATTAAGGAGCTTGATGCTGCAGGTAAGGTAAGGCAGCACAAGTTGGATCATGAGGTAGAAGGTGACTTATTGATCAACGGTCGTCGTAAAACCTTTCGCAGGGTATTTTCAGAGCAATGGACCAAGAAGCGTGGAGCATTAACCTCAGAATTCACAGGACATACAACGAGTTATCACATCGATGGTGTATCACTCCCAGCAGGTGAGTATAAAGCAGAAGTGGACGCAATCGTCAAAGAGGATCTGTTCAAGCTCCTTACATCACCAACATTCTTTAATGAGCAGTTGAAGAAAGAAGAGCGTCGGAAGGTTTTGTTGGAGATCTGTGGGGACATAACAGATGCCGAAGTTATTCATTCGAACAAAGTTTTGGAACGCTTACCATCTATTTTGGGAGATAGGGATGTTGATGCTCATCGCAAGGTTGTGGCAGCTCGATGCAAAGCAATCAATGACGAGATTAAGGATATTCCAATCCGTATTAGTGAAGCACAACGGAGTCAGCCGGAGGTTACCGATCTGGACCAGGAACTACTGCAGGATGATATTGACCATATTCGTAGTCAGATCAAAGCCAAGGAAGCTGAGATTCTTCGTATCCAGAATGGTGGAGAGTCAGCAGTTAAGGAAAAGAGGCTTCGTGAGATCGAGGGTGAGCTGATCTCCATTAAGAATCGCTTGCAGTCGACAGTCCTGGATAAGGTATCTGTAAAGCGAAATGAGGTTGGCCAACTTCAATCTGAGGTCGATGCATTACGCCGGCAGGTCGAAGATAAGCAGCACCGGATCAAGATGAATGAACGGACTGTTGATTCACGCAATCAGGAATCTGCAAGGCTTAGAACTGAGTGGACGGAAGAAAACGCGCGTGAGTTCACAGGACATGATCACGATGAGAACTGTCCTACGTGTTTACAAGCCCTTCCTTCAGATCAGATTGAGGCGGCACATAAAAAAGCGGAGTTGTCATTTAACAAACTCAAATCTTCTCAATTAGAAGAGATAAGCACTAAGGGGAAGGCGGCAACTGAGGAAGTTCGTCACCTCAAGGAGATGAATAGCCGTTTACTCGCTGAAATTAGCGCTTTGACTGATAAGTTAGATGTTTTACAAATTGATCTAACAGCAGCCGAAGCTCGACTTACCGATCTACGGTCTGGAATTCAGGACCCAGGAGCTGATCCGGATTATCAAAAGTTAACTAAAGAGTCAGCAAGGATTAAGCAGGAGATCACATTACTACGGGATTCTGCAAAAGAAACAATTTCTAAAGTACAGGCTAGTATCACATCCTTAAGCACAGACCTTCGGAAGCTAGAAGAAGATAATGCTAAATTCGCTCAGGTCCGTAAAACTGAGGAACGGATCGCTGTACTGGAGCAACAAGAGAGGGGATTGGCTGTCGAATATGAGCGCCTGCAGGAAGAGTTGTTCCTGATAGAAGAATTTACCCGCACGAAAGTATCCCTTCTTGACTCGAAGATTAACTCGAAATTCAAGTATGCGCGGTTTCGGTTATTCGAAGAACAGATTAATGGTGGATTAAAGGAAGCCTGCGACACACTATTCAACGGTGTTCCTTACGGCGGCGGTTTGAATAATGCCGCTGAGAACAACGTTGGCTTGGATATTATTAACACACTCAGTGAGCACTACGGCTTATCAGCTCCGATCTTTTTTGATAATGCCGAATCAGTAACGAAACTGATCAATACGGACGCTCAAGTGATCCGTTTAATCGTTTCTGAGAAGGATAAGAAGCTTCGCATCGATACTAAGAGCAATGACATACAGGAGGCGATCTAATTGACTACAGAAAATCAACAAGCAGTTGCAAAAAAAGAACCTACGCAATCCGAACGCTTCATGACAAAGGTTATTAGTGAATTTGGTTCTAGTGTCGGAGAGGTTGCATTGACAGATTTCCAAAAGCGTTTAGCTCAGAACTATTTTATCGCTTTGGATTCTGTCTTGAAAACTACCGAAGAGAAACGGCTGAAGAAGTCAGAAAAGTACCGTGATGTACTTCCTGTTACCTGGGCTAGCGTCAATATGGACAAGCTTGCTCGTGATGTAGTGGCTATGGCTAGAGTAGGATTTGACCCTTCTCAAGCTAACCATATTAACCTTATCCCTTTTAAAAATAACAACTCTAATAGATATGACATTGCCTTTATTGAGGGCTATCGCGGTATAGAGCTTAAGGCGACAAAGTATGGCATGGATGTACCTGATCACGTCGCCGTTGAACTTGTTTACTCGACCGATAAATTCAATCCGATCAAGAAGGACATGAACAACAAGTACGAAGGGTATGAGTTTGAAATTGTAAATGCTTTTGATCGAGGAGAGATCGTCGGTGGATTTTACTATCATCTATTTTCGAAGGCACCTGAAAAAAATAAGCTCGTCATCATGACGATTAAGGACATCGAAAAGCGTAAACCTGATCATGCTAGCCCGGAGTTTTGGGGTGGCGAGAAAGACAAGTGGGAGAACGGTAAGAAGGTCGGTAAAGAACAGGTCGAAGGCTGGCGTGAAAAGATGTGCTTGAAGACAGTACATCGTGCAGCATACAACGATATCACGATCGACTCACAGAAGATCGATGATGACTACCTACGCTTAAAGCAGATGGAGAGTGATTTGACCGAAGCTGAGGTTGCACAAGAAATTGTAGCCAATGCCAACGGCGATATCATCGACATCACTCCGGATCCAGTAACAGCAACTAACTCTTCACAGAATCAAGATCCGGATCCACAACAAAAGGGATCTAATCAGGATGAGATGGACTTTTCCGATGATGTGCCACCTATGAAAAATACCGGTGAAGGACCTGATTTCTAATGATTGATATCACTTGTCTTGGATCCAGTAGTGCTGGTAATGCCTATCGCATTAGCGATGGTCATACTCATCTGCTACTGGAAGCCGGGTTCCCATACAAATCACTCCAACGAGCGTTGGAGTTTCGCATGTCAGAGATTTCAGGTTGTCTCATTTCACATGAGCATGGCGATCACAGTAAGGCTGCTAAAGACATCATGAAGGCTGGTATTAACATCTACACCAGTCAAGGGACAGCAGATGCATTGAAGCTTTCAGGGCATCGACTTAAGCCCATAAAGGCACATGAGCAGTTCGTTATTGGTACGTGGACTATTAAGGCGTTTGAGATTGAGCACGATGCAGAGGAGCCGTTGGGGTTCGTCCTGGCTAATACGGCAGGGGACAAGCTGGTATTCCTTACAGACACTTATTACTGCAGGTATCGATTTTCTGGGCTAACTCATGTGATGGTCGAATGTAACTATTCTCTAGATATCGTTAATCAACGTGTGGCTGCAGGTGATCTGCATCCAGCACAAAAGAAGCGTCTGCTACGTTCGCACTTTGGACTTGAACACGTAAAGGGATTCCTTCGGGCCAATGATATCCGCAAAGTTGAGGAGATATGGCTCTTGCATTTATCTGATGGCAATAGCGATGCTGCTAGATTTAAGAGTGAGATCCAGGAGACGACAGGCAAGTTGGTCTATGTTGCTGACAGGTAGGTGACGATACATTGATGCAAAGCATGATGGGTGATCGGATTTGGCGGTTAATGCAGACGGACCCAGAAGAGTTTAAACGGGAGACCAGGGCGTACTTTGCCCGAGGGTATCCTGGTTGGTCGGTTGTCCGGGTCAAGTATCCATTGGTATTTTTGAGAAACGATAGGGGGCTAGGACGATGATTGTTGAGCAGCTTGATCTGTTTGCGCCAATTGATTCAGCGCCTGTACTGAACGGCATGTACTACGAGCAAAGCACTAATAGATTCGTATCTTACGTGCTAGGTCGTCGGTACTTTGAAGTTACTCCAAGTCGTTGCTTAGGTGATAAGGATTGGAAGGAAGAAACCATGAGGGAGCGTGCTATATGACCACGATTAAAGAAAAGATAAGTACTTCTGTATTTGATCAGTTGGAAGCATTGCTTAATGCGGCCACTGAACAAGGTGATGAGGCTGTTAGTGAGCACTTTAAGGCAGTTGCTTATGGGCTTGGTACTCAGATGGCTGTTGTAGGTAAGCCGGAGCATATACCAGACTCTATTAATGTAGTGGTGTCTGAGTTAGGTCGTGGTTTGCAAGCCGGATTACAGACTGCCCATGGTCTCAAGGGTCGTTTACACGTCGAGGTTCACAGCGTACGAAGAGATTAACTTATAACCAAGATCAATGCAGTAAAGGCAGGGGATGAAGCGTATGCCCGAAGGCAGTTACCCTTTTCCAATCTACTCCGGTTTATTAGAGCCAGGACACTACAATAAAATAGGCACAGCGATATGGCTTTTCCTTTGGTGCATCAGCTCCGTAACCAAAGATAAGGAAGATGAAGAAGGGGTAACATGGGGCATTGTCCTTGGGAATAAGCCTATCAAACTATCAGAAATATCTGAAAGATTTGGAGTGAATGATAAGACGGTCAGCCGCTGGTTGGATACTTTGGAACAGCACCATTACATAAGAGTAACCAGGGCGCCCCGAGGATTGATTCTTTCCGTTAAAAACTCTAAAAAGTGGACGGACAAAAGTGTCCGATCACAACATAGTGATAAGACAAATATGTCCGATCATGGCAATAGTGATCAGACAGAAATGTCCGATCACAGTCCAAAAATACCGAGTGATCAGACAAATATGTCCGATCTAAAAGATATTAAAGATCTTAGTACTACTACTCCTATTACTACTATGGATTTCGAAGATGAAATAACAGATTCAAAATTTGACGGAATGATTGAACTCTTAAATGCTTATTCCAAAATGCACGGTAAGTTTGATCACCACGTAAAACCACGAGAGCGTGAAGCCATGGGTAAGATGGTCGCCGGAGGTACGCCTAACCCTTTTACCATCCAAACTATGGAGAGCCTACTTGAGGCAAAGCGCGAACGTGAAGGTGATAGATTCAAAATGCCAACCAGCTTTTTATACTACGTGGATGGCATCGAAGAAGCCTGGTACAATTCCCAAACTACCAACGTCCCGATCGTTGGAGTCGCCCCGGGAATGTCAGATAAGCCGAAAAAGATGAGTAAACAACAACGTGAACAGCAACAAGAGATTGACGATCTTCAGCGATTCATCGAGGAGGAGGAACGACGTGAACAAAGTGGAAGTGGCTAAGCTCTACAAAGAGATCAAGAAGCGTTATGCAAACTTTGATGCAAGCCTTGAAGCCGTCGGTGAAGATCTTGGGATGTTGAAAGACATTCCTTACGAGATTGCTAGGGCTAACGTCAGACAGCACATCATGACCAATGACTTTCCACCGAAGATCTCACAGATCCGTGGCAGACTCGGCGAACAACTGGAACGACAACGGATGCGTGAGGAAACACAGTCCTATTTTGCACAACTTGAACTGTGGAAGAGGACAGCTGTTCCACCACCGGACGGAATGAGGGAGGCACTACATGCGCAGCTTAGCGGAATTAGAACAGATCGATCCACCGAATAGTCAGGACGCTGAGATATCCGCATTAGGTGCAGTCCTAATCGATGCCACCGGAGAAGCCATGGAAGTGGTGTCCGCATTAGAACCCAAGTCATTTTACAACAAGACACATCGGATTATTTTTGAATCTATGCTCGAATTATCCGAAGCAGGCGAGTCGATCGACGTGGTGACTCTATCAACTAACCTAGACAATCATGGCCAACTTGAGACGATCGGCGGTGTGAGTTATTTAGCTAGAGTAGCTCACTCGGTTCCTACTGCTGCTAACATCGACGAGTATATCGGGATCCTGCAGGATAAGTACATATTACGTCAGCTTATCAGTGCAGCAAGGAAGCAGTTTATCGATGCTGTTGAGAGCGGTGATGCTCAGCAAGTTATCGCCAACATGCAGGTGGCAGCGGCTAAGTTATCCGACCAGGCAGCGCCTCAGCAGGAGTTCAAGCCAATACGTGAAGTGATGATGAACTCCTATGACGGGATCGAACAACGGTTTGCTAATAAGGACAATGGCAGCGTCACCGGGATACCAAGTGGATTTAGTGATTTGGATGCTATGACGGCCGGGTTCCATGACGGTGAATTAATCATTGTTGCTGCCAGGCCTTCGGTCGGTAAAACGGCATTGGCACTTAATATATCCCAGAATGTTGCAATCAAAACAAGTGAAACTGTAGCGTTATTCAGTTTAGAAATGTCAGCTGAACAACTGGGTGATCGCATGATTAGCACAGAGGGTAACCTGGACGCTAGTAAGATAAAAACAGGGAAATATGAGGACGGGGATTGGGAACGGACAGCGAATGCAGTTAGCGTGCTCGGTGAAACCAATATTTTTATCGATGACTCTCCAACGATTACGGTCCATGAAATTCGCAACAAATGTCGCCGACTGAAGAAGAAGCATGGACTGGGATTGATCGTGATCGATTACCTGCAGCTGATCGCCGGGTCAGGTAAGCGTGGGGAAAACAGACAACAGGAAGTGTCTGAAATCTCTCGTACCCTCAAACAGATTGCCCGTGAGTTAGAAGTTCCGGTCATTGCTCTGTCACAGCTTAGCCGGGGAGTAGAGCAGCGCCAGGACAAGCGTCCGATGATGTCTGACCTTCGGGAGTCGGGGTCAATTGAGCAGGATGCAGATATCGTAGCCTTCTTGTATCGAGATGATTATTACGACAAGGATTCAGAGAAGAAGAACATCATCGAGATCATCATTGCCAAGCAGCGTAATGGTCCAGTCGGAACTGTTGAGCTAGTCTTCCTGAAGAACTTCAATAAATTTGCTAATTACGATAGATCGCATGATATCCAGCCAAAGCAACCTGATACGAAGGATGCGAATAAACGCCGGTGGGCGAACTAGGAGGGTATGAATATGAATCAGCTAAAAAAGCCGACAAGACGGCAAAAGGTTGAGATAACTAGGCAAAAGTTAGTTCCAAACAACTGGTTTGTCGAACGTGATGATGGAAAAGTAATGGTTGCGGTCAGCAGGGAGAAGGGGCAGGTGCGCAAGCTCCGGTGGGGAGCATGAGCGGTCCATGGAGTCGTTGGTCGGTGTACGAGTACATGAAGCGGATGTTCATGACTACGGGACAAGCCCCTGATCGGACTGAATTGGAAATTGAATTTGAAGGGATCGCTCCTTCAGAACTAACTGAGGGAATTGAAGAGTTCAATTCAGTGATCTCTGTTAAGGGTGGTGCTCGTAATGTTGGTTGATCCGTTTTTCCAAGACATCCCGTGGGATTTGATATATGACGATAAAGGACAGCAGATCGGTGCAGTGTACATGATCCACCCGTGGATGCGTCCAGGGCGGAAAGAGGAGGGGAAGTCATATGATTCAATTCACGGTATACGGCGAACCAGTCGCTCAAGGGAGACCCAGGGCAACCCAACAAGGCGGATTTATTAAACTCTATGACCCAGCCAAGTCTAGGGATTATAAGGACTATGTGCGATTGGCAGCTGCTGAGTATGCTCCATCAGCTCTCCTTGAGGGACCACTAGGCATGATGCTCACTGTTTACCGATCGATGCCAAAGTATTTAAGTAAGTCTCCCAATAAAGCTGCAGCTGCTGAGCGAGGGGAGATTTTACCCACATCTAAGCCCGATACGGATAACTATCTCAAGGGGGTAAAGGATGCTCTCAAAGGTGTGATCTGGAAGGATGATAGTCAAGTCGTGGAAGTGTTTGCTCGGAAGAGATACAGCGCTAGACCGCGCATTGAGGTCAAGATCAAGGACTTATCTAAATTATAAATTGGAGAGTGATGATAATGTTTATTAAAAATCATGCGAAGTTTACAGCAACAATGGGCAAGGGGATCAAAGTTGGAGATGCGGATGTTGAAATTAAGCTTATGCTACCATTAAAAGTTGTCCAGGAGAATTTTATGTTTCTGAGTACAAACCAAGGAGAAAAGATCAATGTAATCTTTGGTGATCCGCAGGCTTCCATGGCTTTCGATGAAGATAATGAGGATATGTATAGAGTCTACACTGGACGACGTGTGACGGCTGATGCATCTGGCATTGTCACACATGTGGAAGCTCAAGGCGAAGATCCAAATCAGGGGGATCTACTCACGGAAATTCAGGAGGAAGGAAGCGATCCGGAAGTTGATGGTAGCGTTGGTGAAAGAAAGGATCCTGATGCTCCTGCAGAAGAAATTTCTGATGGTGAGAGCAAAGAGGGGCTAACCACCGATCTTCCCGAATGGATGCAGGAGGGAAATAACCCGACTGGTGATCAGGAAATGGACTTTGAGGATCCAATAGGCACAGGTGGCGAGGATAAGTACAATGAAGGTGCTCAAAGTCGTGATAATGGCGAACCTAGTGAAAATACCGGTTCTAATGCAGATTCATCAGCAGTGGTTGAAATTGATAACGAAGTGATTGAGGATTACATTCTTGAGAAACGTCCGACCTTCCCGGATATTAATCTAGACTTTCCAAACTTGCTTAAGCAACGTAGGGAGAAGGGAGAGACCTGGATGAAGATTGCTACTACTGTTGGCATTACTAGTGGACAGTTAAGCGCGCAGTGGAAGAAGTATAAGGATCGTGTTAAAGGGTTGATAAAGGATGAAGGAGCAGCTTAGGCTGCTTCTTCTTTACCGGTGAAGATGAATTTATTCTTTCATTAGATATTGCTTTGGATAAACAGAGAAAGGACGAAGGTGTTCCTCCGTCCAACTTAATTAAACTCTATTCTTCTCTCATTCTAATTTCAACAAGGTGTTTACAATTGGGGCATTTTGATGTTGATATGTATTTCTTTTTGTCTTTTATACTCACTAAAGAAATCAATTGAACTATTGTTCCTGGTAACGAAGCAAGGCCTAATCCAAGAGCAATAGTGTTCATTACTACAGTATTTATTATGATTTCTTTATCAAAAAGAGCTGTAAACATTAAAAATCCTAAAGTGCTAGCAAACAGTAAAACTGCAATAATTATTAATAGCATATATACTATTTTAACCCAACGCCAAATTATGGTTGCTATGAAATTCACCCCCCCTCATATTTTAATACGTGAAATAAGGGGAAATGGTTACAAATGGAGCATGTCGAGTAGATAATTAATCACCCTGATTAAAATACGGAATATTTATATAGGTATAGTAATGACCCCCAATACCTGGCCGGGCGCGGGGGTCAAAATGTTACCTCTCATTGATTATAACATGAGTGAGGGGATAAGGATGGGGAAAAGACGTAAGAATCCACTTCAAATGGCATTCAACATTCTTCCGATCGATGAAGCTGCTACGCGCGCTGCTGTGGAGGAACGTTTGGAAGAGGTCCGACAGTATAGACAAATCGGTCTTGTCCGTAGAGAAGTAGTACTGACGCCATCTTATGCTCCGAGGTACCACGGAGCAACCAATGAGACCAGTAAACCTACTGAAAATATTGCGATATGGAATGTAGATAAAGAAGCAGAATTAAAGGAGAAAGATCGATTACTAGATTTGGCAATGAGCAGGTTGTCGAGTGTTCAGCGGGAAGTCATTGAGCGGAGTTACTTGGATGATGAAGGTGAGTTTGATTATATCAGTTGTGGGGAGATGGCGATAAGCGAGAGTACTTTTCGAAGAGAAAAGTCCAGTGCAATCTATATATTGGCTTGTGCTTTGGGATTAGAAGTATTAGTTGAAAGAAACTATTCATTAATTATTTAACTGGCGAAAGCCAGTTTTTGTATTTAATGATAGAATATTAATAAGAGGTTGAATTAGGAGGATGGAAAATGATGAAAAACACGTTTAATTCCGTTGGTGTTTACGCTACTTATAGTGAGATCTTTGGGAATAAGTATGGCAAAGAGAAACTAATTAGCTTAATTAGAGAACTGCCCTTTGGAGGGGTGATTACAATTTTATCGCAATTGAATTCATTACAAATTGAAAACAATAGCATCATAGAAGGTTTTTATGAATTTTTAGAAAGGGAGATCCCAGAAGCATCAGAAGCATTATATATAAGAAACAAGTTAAAGGACAGGTTGTTATATACACCGCAAGGGTTACTATCAGTGTGGAAATGGATTCTAACGTATGGAGATATTGAAAAGATTAATAAGGATATAGACTTAGAAAATGGGACTTTTATGATATTGTACTTGAATTTAATAGTTTCTGATTATTTGGTTGAAGGAAAAGATAGCGATGTATTGTACGATTTTTTCACTAATATTAACTTCAATTCAAAAAAAGATGCCGGAGCGAAATTAACTAGAGCCTGTATTATGTATGATGAAATTGCGAGGAAAAGTCAATTGTTCAATAAAAAAGAGTACATTGATATAAATTTTGAGTTTCTTAATAAATATGGTTATACAATAAAGGAATATTTAGCTATCATCTTTGCAATACACACTTCTTTTATTGTGAATGACGGAATAATAAAGCCTTCGGGGGCACAAAACTTAGATAGCTTTTCTAATTTTCTACATAAAGATAAATTTGAAGTAATACTAGAGGAACTTTCAGTAAGTATAGAAGATGCTCGAGAATGGTCACACACAAATATCAATAATAGCTGGAATTATCAGTTGTTTAGAGAAAGACCATTAATTAGAATTGAGAATGGTTTATATCTATCAATTAATCATGAGTTCCTTTTTGAAAAAGTATTTAATCAACTCTTTTTTAAGATTAGAGATTGCTTCTCTAAGGACAGTGAACAAATAATAAGCTTCATTGGAAGATGCTTTGAAAATTATATAGATATAATAACTACTAAAGCTGGTGAAGTTTCATCAATTCCGTATGAAATTATCTCTGAATTTAACTTTTTGGGGAATAGATCTCCAGATTGTATGATAAAGTTAGGTAATAAATTAGTAGCTATTGAAGCAAAAAATAGAAGATTGAAATTAGACTCGCTTATCAACAGTAAACCGGAAACAATACATTTTGATTTAACAAAAATGATTAAAGAACCTATTATTCAGCTTCACAATTGTATGAAAAAATTGTCGGATCGGAGCCATCCGATTCTTGATGGAGTGGAAGAAATCTATCTGATTGTAGTTACACAAGGTTCGATAGCGACACTCCCCCCATTTATGCTTGAAATCAATGAAAGTTTAGATAAATCCTTTGAACTTCCAATTAAATCATATTATCATTTGGATATAGAAGAATATGAATGGTTACTTGCGATTATTGCCAAGAAAGATTCTAGACCTATATTCAGAATACTTGACAATAAAACAAAATTGGCACCACTAACATCATTTCATGATTTTGCGTTGAAACAACTCTATTCAAAAAAAAGGTTGGATTTTATTAATACTAAGTTTATGCAACACACAGATGATTTTGGTAAGATACTTGCCGGAGAAAGGTGGATCAGTGACTGACCGATTTTTGACTACTTTTTGACCGCACAATGGCCGTTCATTAGCATTTGATCGTGTTACTATGAAATTGTGGGAATGGAGAGAATGACACGCACAGCTGCACGAATGCGGCATTAAACTGCGGCGTAACTATTCTCGCCATTTCCTCTTATTATTCTAGTTCTTCTTAATTTGACCTATTTTACTAATCAAATCTTGATGAAACTGATCTAAATTCTGTTTTTCGTCAGCGACCAATGCGTATTCATTTCCACCTACTCGTATAGTCACCAAGGTATAAGATTGTTCTAATGGTCTTGATGGGTCAATAAATGAAGCATCACTACTAGCGATAATAAGAACGTTCGTATAGTCAAAGACTTTTATTTCGTGTTCATTCCATTCTGCAACAAGAAGATTGTTATGGCCAATGGCAACTGAAATATCATTTTGTTTATAAATATGTGTTGGCTTATACCCAAGTAACTTCTCCTCTAAATTCATCGTGTCACCTCCTCATAAATTAGATTTCGACAAGATAAAGGGAAAGCCCTCCTGTGGTCGAATTCAAGTATGTAAGGAGGTGAAATAAGATGCAAATAAGTTGGTGGATTAATATGTTGGGATTGGCTGTATCAATTTTTGGTACGGTATTGATATTTAAAGGGACTCCTCTTGATTCAACAGGGCACATCACTTTATCTGAAACTTACGTAACAAAGGTTCAATTTGAAAAGAGTATGAAAGGAATGAACAAGCGCTATAAGTTATCCAGATGGGGGGTTGGGATATTGCTTAGTGGATTCATAATTCAAGGCATTGCTCAAATACTGATTTTCCCCACGTAATTCAAAAAGGTTAGTATATAGTAGTATTCTACAGTAAACATCGTTACAGGTAAGAATGACTGAAGTTGCTACATTTGACACCTATTTCAGCAGCTTGTTAAAATGGTCTTGTTCTCCTTTGTAACAAAGTACGTATGCTTTTTAAGCAAAGAGCATAGCGTTTTTGCTGCGGACGTTACGGACGCCATTCTTTAGATCTGTAACAGAATTATCGAATATCGTAATAAATTCATGAAATAACGTACATATTCAGACGAAGTCGTTCCTTATGGGGCGGCTTTTTCTATTTTATAATTTAGGATTTTAGGAGGAATAGTGATGAAGTTAAAGAGGGTTAAGGATCCACCGGTGTATAAGCAGCCGATCAAGTGTAAGGGATGTGATTGGGGTCGTTGGGATGGTATGAAGCAAGTATGTATGATGCCACGTTGTGTTAAGTGGTGGCATAGAATATAGAGGAAAATCCTTCCTGATGTCGAAATTTAATATCAGGAGGTGTTTTATGAATGTTGTTGACGATTTCTTAAGAGGATCTATAAAGTAAGTGGCTTCGTTAGTTACAACATCAATTGGATTATGTATTGCAATCCCGCTAGTGGTTGTAGCAGTAATTCTCAAGAATCTTCAATGGAAAGGTTTTAAAATATTGATGACCCTGTTGGGGTAGTAGGACTGTATTTATTTTTGAAATATGGGGTTGATGATTTTGGAATACAAATACAATAGAGTGTTTCACAATAATACATACGTTTAAGTTTTTATCCATAATGAATGTATGAAAAAGGTGAATTCATTTCACTGTAGAAATATTACAGTTAAGGAAGGATATTGTGAATATGAAAAAATATTCATAGTGTACTAGAAATAAGTAGAAAAAGGCAATGAGCTCACAGCTTCAGATTATGGGTAGACACAGAGTGAATTTTTAAAGATAGCTCTTTTGATCAAAGAGGAAGGTTACCTAAGAAACGTTGCAGTCGCCTCAACAATAGTTTGGCTAAACGCCACTTCATTAACAATGAAGGGTATTGAATTTTTAGAAGATAACAGACCATTAGCCAAAACATACAAAGGAATCAAAGAAGTAAGAGATTGGGTAAAACTTTAAAGATAATTTTGATAATTGATTATGAAGGGATGAGGAGTAATTGTATTTTAAGAGAAGTTTCACTGCATTAATTATTTTCGTAATTATATTTTCTTTCGTCGGTCCAGATGTAGGTGCAGCAAATATACCCTTTACTCAAGGTGATGCATATCAACAAGGAGCATATGATTCTGAAGCAATGCAACCAACAGGATCGAACTGGACGCGAAATTCCAGATATGCAGCGGTTAATTCTAACATCCATTTAAAATGGAAATATAAAATGCTAAATGGAGGGAGATCTTCTATCATTATTAATGAAGAAGGTACCCTATTCACAAAAAGTTATGAATCATCTGGATTAAATCGCATATTTAAGATACATGCAATTAATCCAGATGGAACATTAAAATGGGAGCGTACTATTAATGATGATTTAATGTATGGTACACCCATTATTAGTAGAGACAAGAAGTTGATTGTAACAGCAGGACAAAAGCTACTCTCATTAAGCATGGATGACGGATCTTTGACTGAAAAGACGCTTCCATCTAGTTATTCTAATGAAGTGGTAGTAGGAAACGATGGAACCTATTATTTATCTGGTATAGCAGGAAGGTTGGTCGCTTATAATCCTGATGGTACACAAAAATGGACAAGCTCCTTTGGATCAAACTATCATGCTGGCTATCCTTCTCTTACAAATAGTGGAAGTTTGATATTTAAAGCAGGCGTAGGGAGCGCTGGTAGCCTTTATGCATTTGATTCTAATACTGGTGAAAAGAAGTGGGAATTTTCGGGTATAGCTTCTAGTTCAACTAGATCGTCCCCAGCTATTGCAAAAGATGGGACAGTATATGCCACCGGTCACGAAGGTTTTGTTTATGCGGTTAATCCAGATGGAACTTTAAAATGGAAGTTTAGTGTGGATAGAAGTGTCTCCGAAACGGAAACAATTGATCCTATTGTTGGTTCTGACGGAACTATATATGCAGGTAGTGGAACTAAGTTTTACGCAATTAATCAGGATGGAACTTTAAAATGGGTATATAATTCAAAAGCAATTTTTTCATCCCCGATAATCGACAAAAATGGCATTGTCTATTTAGGTGCAGGTGGGAATTTAGTTGCTTTGAATTCCGAAGGTGTAGCACAATGGACTTTAGAGCTAAATGCTTCTAATTTTCTTACTACTGCCGCAATAGCTGAGGATGGTACTATTTATATAGCTGATACTTCTGGGTATGTATATGCAGTTGGGGGCAACGTGGAGGGCATCGAGAATCCTACTGAACCACCGATTGATCCGGAACCACCAATCAATCCCGCTGGAGAACGCGCTATTTTTGTCCTAACGTTAAGTAACGGAACGGAAAAAGAGTATGATCTTTCAATGCTAGAGGTTCAGAAATTTATTAATTGGTATGAAGCAAAAGCGAATGGTAATGGACCAATTACATTTGCAATTAATAAACACGATAATAATAAAGGTCCGTTTAAGCAAAGACAGGATTACATTGTTTATGACAAAATCATTACTTTCGAAGTTAATGAATATTAGGAAAGCTGAGTCGCTGATTTATTCAGCGGCTTTTTCTATTTTATAATTTAGGGTTTTAAGTGGAATTGTGATGAAGTTAAAGAGGGTTAAGGATCCACCGGTGTATAAGCAGCCAGCTAAGTGCAAGGGATGTGATTGGGGTCGTTGGGATGGTATGAAGCAAGTGTGTATGATGCCACGTTGTGTTAAGTGGTGGCGAAGGGTGTAGAAGGGAATGTCCTCTTGATGTCGAATTACGACAAGGGAGGGGGGATACTTTGAAAAAGAACGTTATGATAATATTCGGCTTAGTTTTGTTAACAACAATCAGTATTCAATTTTTCCTTTTGCATGGATTCGAGTTTAATGATATGAAGAGCCTTAATATTAATATAATGGTAAGTGTTTTATCAATACTTACGACAGTCTTCATTATTGATAATTTGGTTCAGAAACATGAGAATAAAAGGAGGTTAAATGACTATCTATCAACATTGGAATTAACACATAATATATTCGTGAATAAATTGAAACGGCAATTCGTTCAAATTATTACAAAGGAACCTAAAGAAACAGATATAGAAGAACTGGTGAAAGATTTAAATATGTATATCGATGAAGAGTTTTTAAGAAAGAAAATTAAAGTTGTGCAATTCAATGCAAGTAGCATATTCGAGAATAAGGAAATGGAGATTGACTATTTCACCTTCTGCACAGATTTCAAAAAGATAATTGAACATGAAATAACAATTTACTTGAATAGATACGCGGCCATCATTCCTCCAGAAATAATGAATCATATATTTGTAGTTGATAACTTATTAAAATCTAATATGTTAGTTAGTCCAATGGACTATGGAATTACTGATATTAGTATCGACATTAATTCAGTAAAATTCGATCCAGCAGATTATATCGATGTGTTCACAAGTTTGGGAAATGAGATAATTGCACTCCAGAAGTATGCAGAGTAGCACCTTAGGGTGCTTTTTCTTTAGTCTTATTAAAGGTAAATCTCTTTTGATGTCGAATTGTGATGTCGAGGGAGGTGGATAATTTGCTTGATAAACTTATTGAAGCAGGAGAAAAACTGGAAGCACAATCGGAACCGGGTATGTATAATATTGGTAAGGTTCTTTCTGGTGGAGATCTACAAAAATGGACGGCACGAGTAATACTTTATCTAGAAGAACATAAATCCGATAGTTCGCTTACTAAGAAGGCCATTGAGCTGACAAAAGGCGATGTTGGGTATGGAGAGTATGAATTTTTGTTAGGACTCATTAAAGCAATAAAAGAGAGTGAATAGTTTTATAATGGCGCCTGTAATGAAGGTGCCTTTTTCATGCATATAAAAGCCCTTGTGAGCTGAGTTGAGGATCGTATGTTCTTACCGGGTTAATGCCAGATCAAGGACTGAAAACAGCAGGGCGGTGCCGTAGCGTTGTCCAGTGCTTACGTTGATGCCTTACCTGTATCCACAAAACCAACTCAGCACAAGACAACCTGCAGAAACTGATTGAAATAGGTATCGAACTGCAGAAGGATGAGCTATGACTTATCTTCACAAAAAATCTGAGTGATGACCGTCGGTCCTAATCATTAGGAGGAAAAGACTCCCTCTTGTCGAATTATGTATGGATAATGGAAAGGGGTGAATGAATTGGAGAAAACCATCGAAAAAATTGTCGCATTTAGGGATGAACGAAATTGGGGACAATTCCACAATCCTAAAGACCTTGCTATCTCATTGAATCTTGAAGCAAGCGAACTTCTCGAGTTGTTTCAATGGAAAGATAGTGAAGAAGCGATAGAGAAAAATAAAACTGAGATTCAAGATGAGCTAGCAGATATAGCATACTATGTATTATTGATGTCACATGATCTAGGTATAGATCTGAAAGAAGCACTGTTAGAAAAATTAGAAAAGAATAAAAAGAAGTATCCTATCGAAAAGGCATATGGGAGTAATAAAAAATATACTGAATTTCAGGAGGAAATATGAGACAAATACTGCTGCAACCTGCTGCAAGTTCTAAGCCGTTAAAACATTTTAATGAAACGATAAAAAACAGAGTTTCACAATTGAAATTAAAGGGATTTTTAACGGAAGATGAGATGAATCGGATTAAGGAGATTTATCAAGAAAATGATGTACCAGTATGGGGAGTAATCAAATCAGAAGATCTAAGTAACAAAAAACAATGGGAAAAAATTCGTGAGGATGATATCGCATTGTTCGCTGGAAAAAAGATCTATGCTTCAGGTGTTGTTACATTCAAAATTCACAATATTGATCTTGCTAATGAACTTTGGCCTGATAATGAACAACCATTCGAGTATATATATTTTCTTGATAAGATTGTAAATCATGATATTTCAAAGAAAGAAATTAATTTTTACATAGGTTATTCTATTAACAATCCAATTCAGAAATTTACTGTTATTGATCCAGAGACAAGTATAACTGTCCTTGAAAGGTACAAGTATTTCTCAAATAGTGTTAATAGCGATATGAACGACCAGCTATATGATATAAGTAAAAAGCCCCTGAAGAAATATGAAGGTTTTACGCGAAAAGAAGTTCACGATATATTTGATCCAACTAGTAAATTTATCTCTCAACGAGGAACTTGGGGATTTAAAGGTATAGTTAAATTACCAGGAGATCTAAATGATTTTGTTTTTTTTGTTACGTACGGTAGAACAGAAAAACATCATAAATTTGATGAGGAGATTACAGTTGATGGAATCATTAATTGGCAATCACAACCTAAGCAAAAACTCAATAGTGATATGATTAAGATCTTAATAAATCATGACCACGAAATAAATAATGTTTATTTATTTTTAAGAACAGACGGATACAACCCTAAATACAATTATTTAGGTAAGTTAGCGTATCTGGAGCACGATATAAACAAAGAACAACCAGTATACTTTAAGTGGCAGATCCTCGATTGGGAGTTATCCCAAGAAGAAGCAACGCACTTTGGATTAGAGTTAGTAAATAGTTCCAATGAGATACCTATAGAGAATCTCGTTAATAATATTCTTACGGAAGTACCTGCTCCGAAGCATGAAGATATGAAAACTAAGAAAGGAAAACAAAGTTTTAAAGGTAAAAAGATAAATCATATTAAAAATAGCATAGTTAATAAGAAGATTGGTGATAAGGGAGAATTATTAGTTCTTCAACATGAAAGGAGTCTTCTTATTGAAGCGGGTCGACAGGATTTAGCTGACGATGTAGAGCATATTTCAGTTCTAATAGGCGATGGAACAGGCTATGATATTAAATCTTATACTCCGGAAGGAGACATAAAATATATAGAGGTGAAAACTACAGTTGGAGATGTTAGTTCTCCAATATTTATTTCCTTAAGAGAGCTTTTATTTTCTCAACAAAATCCAGAGAGTTATTATCTTTATAGAATTTTTGATGTTGATTCTAAGCGAAATTTTTGTGTTTATAGAGGTGACTTGTCTGAGCAATTAAATTTGGAACCAATTCAGTTCAAAGCGATTCCATAAATCTAAAAAAACCATCCTAGAGGGTGGTTTTTTTAGATTTATGGATAATGTATAAAGCTAGTAGTTTATATTTTTTGGGGGTGGTGACATGTAATATGGCCAGAGTACGTAGTCCTGAACGTAACAAAGCGAAACAAATATGGCTAGAGAGCGGCGGGACGATGAAGCTTAAAGACATCGCCGCTGCTCTTTCTATTGGTGAGACACAGGTCCGCAAATGGAAGTCACTAGACAAGTGGGCTGCTGATCTGAATAGTAACGTTACCAATGAATCGAAAGGTAACGTTACTAAACGAGGTGCTCCTAAGGGGAACAAGAACGCCGTAGGTAATCGTGGCGGTGCTCCACCTGGCAATAAACGAGCCATTGGTAATAAAGGCGGTGATGGTGGCCCTTTTGGAAATAAGAAGGCCGTTAGCACTGGAGAGTATGAAACGATCTGGATGGATGCCCTGGAAGACGACGAACAGGATCTGATCAGGCTTATCGATACCGATCCGATCCAGCAAGCTGACGACATGATCTATTTACTAACCATTAGGGAACGTCGTATGCTGCAGAGGATCCAACGGCTCATGAATGGACTAACCGAGAAACAACGCCGGGTATTAAATGAGCTCAAGGCGATCAAGGATGTTATGGCAGTTCACGATGAAAAGACGGGTGTAACGAAGTCGGTACCGGTTACCAGGACTGAGATGGTAGAGACACAAGTCGAAGAGACGGAGTTCAGGACCATTGACGACATCATTAAGCTAGAGGAAGCTTTGACTCGTGTTCAGAATCAGAAGATAAAGGCGATAGAGTTGAAAAGCAGGATGATGATTCACGATGAAGAACTACAACTTAAAATTAACAAACTGAAGGCCGAGGTCGCGTTACTTGTGCAAAAGGCAACGAACGATGATGATAAGCCAATCGAGATCATGATTAGGCGTAAGGGTGATACCTGATGATTGAAAAAGAGGTAAACCCACATTTTGAAGACTTCCTGTTTGAGTGGTCTACAAAGTTTCAGTTCCTTGTTGGTGGGTATGGGTCGTCTAAGAGTTATCATGTAGCCCTGAAGCTTATCCTAAAGTTATTGAGCGAAAAACGTACAGCTTTGGTTGTTCGTGAGGTATACGACACTCATAGGGACTCAACATTCTCCTTATTAGAAGAGATCGTAATTGATTTAGGGTTAGATCACAAAATCAAGTGTCTAACGTCGCCTATGCAGCTACGCTTTCCTAATGGAAGTAAGATCATATTCAAAGGGATGGATAAACCGCAGAAGCTAAAGTCTATCAATAACATCTCAATTGTATGGTTGGAAGAATGTTCAGAGATCAAGTATGAGGGTTATAAAGAGTTGCTAGGACGGCTACGGCATCCAACCTTAGACCTTCATATGATACTGTCCACGAATCCGGTAGGAGAGGATAATTGGTCCTTTACCCACTTCTTCAAAGACGATCTTATTAAACGCTTTGTTTTAGATGACAATGAGTTGTATGAAAAACGATCAATCATATTGAAAGACACCTATTATCACCACTCAACAGCGGATGATAATTTATTTTTGCCTGAAAGCTACATTAAGCAGCTGGATGAAATGAAAGAGTATGACCCAGACCTTCATCGCATTGCGCGTAAAGGTCATTTTGGCGTGAACGGAACGCGTGTATTGCCACAGTTTGAGGAGTGGTCACATGAGAAGATTATGGAAGCTATAGGAGCCATTAGAGAGCCCATTAAACGAGTGGGTATGGACTTTGGTTTCGAAGATTCATATAACGCTATTGTTCGCATGGCTGTTGATCATAAAGAAAAGATCCTCTATATTTACTGGCAATATTACAAAAACAAAATGACTGATGATCACACGGCGATAGCAATTGCTGAGTTTAAACAATCGGAAGAGCTGATCATTGCTGATAGCGCAGAGCCAAAAACGATTCAATACTTCAAGCAAAATGGATTTCGTATGAAAGGCGCTAAAAAGTTTCAAGGCTCAAGATTAGCCAACACCAAGAAGATAAAGAGATTCAAAAAAATCATATGCTCATCGAATTGTCCGGACGTTATCAGAGAGTTGAAATATTTAACTTATAAGGTCGACAAGAGCGGCCAGATCATACCGGATGAGTTTAAAATCGATCCTCACTCATTTAGTGCAGTGTGGTATGGGCTGGATGAATATGAGGTATCGGACCTGAAAGGTAATTCGATACGGACGATCAATGCAAGTGATTTAGGATTGTAGGAGGTGAGACAATCGGATGGATGCAATAACGATAAATATATCAAAGATCAAGGTAGGGCGCGATACAGAGCCTACGCCACAATTGGTAGCTAATATCATAACCGAGGGCAAAAGGCGTGTACCGCGATATGAGAAGCTTGAGAGGTACTATAAGGGCGAACACGATATTATTAATCGGCAACAAGACGGTGACAAGCTAAATAATAAGCTGGTCAACAACTACGCCAAGTATATAACAGATATCACAACTGGTTACTTTATGGGGCAGGCGGTCACATACAACGCGGACAAAGAGAAGAAAGTGCAAATGGTGGAAGTGTTTGATGTTCTTGACGGTAACTTTGAAGAGGATATCAATTATGAGCTTGCTAAAGACAACTCTATTAGTGGAGTGGCCTATGAGGTTGTATATGCCGATGCTGACGCTAATGTTAAATTCAAATACCTGGACTATAAAACGGTGATACCTGTTTATTCGGATGACATCGAAGAGGATTTGATATTTGCGATTAGATACTATACCACCCATGACTTTGTTACAAACGAAAAGAAAGAAAAAGCAGAGATATACACAGCGACTAAGATAATCGAATGCGAGTATATCAATGGTGTCTGTACTTTTACGGATGAACGAGAACATTACTTTGGAGATGTGCCGATCATTGAGTATGTCAACAATGAGGAGCGTATGGGTGATTTTGAAGTTGTCCTAACACTGATAGATGCGTATAACAAAGCACAATCGGATACGGCAAATGATTTTGAATACTTCACGAATGCATACTTGGTGTTGAGTGGTCTTGGTGGGACACAAGGATCGGACATTAATAAGTTTAAAAAGGATCGTGTCATGCTCTTAGATGGTGAGGGGTCCAAGGCTGAATGGCTCATCAAAGAAACGAATGATGCAGCCACAGAGAATTACAAGTCGCGCTTACAAAAGGATATACATCGTTTCAGTCAAACTCCCAATCTAACTGATGAAGAGTTTGCGGGGAACCTATCCGGTGTGGCGCTGAAGTACAAGCTTTGGGGAGTTGAACAAATAGCATCTATTAAAGAGCGGAAGTTTCAAACTGGATTAATTAAACGGCTGCAACTAATCACTAACTTTTTAAATACAAAAGGTGCTGATTATGACTACAACGATATCAACTTAACATTTAATCGTAACGTCCCTCAGAACCTAGTAGAGCTGGCTAAGATGATCTCTGATCTATCTGGACTTCTTAGTGAACGGACTCAGTTTACGTTGTTGCCGTTTGTTGATGACGTGGATTCGGAGATAGAGCGTAAACAGGATGAGAGAGATGCGGTCATGAATGAATACCCCACCTTAGGGACAAAAGAAGTTGATAATGAATGAAATCTTTGGACTACTGGAAGAAGCGCAGTGAACAGATAGCCAAGCGTCAATATGACAAGGCTGATGCTTATGAGGTTGTCCAGCGTAAAGAGTATGATCGAGCCATTCAAAGCATCAAGAAAGACATCGAGGTCTTTTATCAACGGTACGCCATCAACAATGAGGTGACCTATGCAGAGGCCCGTAAACAGCTAACTAAGGGTGAATTGAAAGAGTTCAAGATGACTCTTGAAGAGTTCACTGAAAAGGCAAGAGATAACGCGGGTGGTCGTTGGACGCAAGAGTTAAATAACGAATATTACAGGACTCGTGTAACTCGTTTAGAGGCGTTACAGACTCAGATCAATCAACACACTGAGATACTAGCAGGGAGTCGCCAAGAGGGCACAGAGAAGCTTCTATCTGATATATACACAGACTCCTATCATCACACACTATTCGAAATTCAATCAGGCAGCGGAATTGGTGCATCTTTTGCTAAAGTGGATCAAAAAGGAATGGACACAGTATTAGGAGCCAAACTGGATGGTCGCAACTGGTCACAGCGGATATGGGATGATCTTACTAAGATAAGACAGGAATTGCAGACAAAGCTTTCACAGTCCTTCATTCGCGGGGACAACATCGACCGCACGATTAAAGATGTTGTTGACCGTATGAATGTATCAAAATCCAATGCAGAGCGCCTGGTGCAAACCGAGAGTGCTTTTTTTGTTGGTCAAGCAACGATGGATGGATATAAAGAAAGTAGCATTGTTGAGCAATATCAGATCTTAGCGACATTGGATAGCAAAACTAGTCTTATATGTAGGGACTTGGACAACAAGACATTTAAGTTATCTGAGATGGAAGTTGGAGTTAATTACCCACCACTGCATCCAAGATGCCGTACAACGACCACAACGTACTTTGATGACGATGATTTTGAGGATGTGGGCGAACGGATAGCGAGAGATCCTGACGGCAGTACCTATCATGTTCCAGCAGACATGAATTACAATGAGTGGTATCAAAAACATGTGGTAGATAAATACAGCCAAGAAGAAATAGACATCATGAAAAAGAAAGATGCCAATGTGTTGAATGACAAAAAAGAATACGAGAAATACAAGTGTATTTTTGGGAAGGATTTAGAAGCGAAAAGCTTTGTCGAGTTCCAAGATTTGAAGTATACTAATAGTGAGAAGTGGGATCAATTAAAGAGTCGGAAACAAGTGGTTTTGAACTCGAAAGAGTATCGGAAATCATTTAATGGTATATTTGGTGATAAGGAAGTAAGAGAATGGTATAAGTATCATGATAAGAATATTCCGAATAAGCTGAATGAAAGTAATAGTATTGAAAAGCAAGCTTCCAAAGCGCATTCTTTGAGGAATAAATATAGAACAGAAGCCCGATTGATGATGAGTAATAGAGGCGAAGCAGAAAGACTAAATAAGGAGTTTCCAAATCAAACCTTAGAAGAATTGCTGGCTCATAAGAAAAAGAAATATGGTTTGGATGGAATAGATGCATACAAGGATATAATCAGGAGCTCGCAGACTACTAACAAAAAAGTGAACAAATCACTAGGATTGGAGGAATAGCCATGATTGAATACAACATATGTAATCAAGCAGATGAAGCTATCTTTGAAAAACAATGTTTGGCTCTCGAAAAGAAGATTCCAGGCCTAATTAAAAAGGAACTATTACACGATGTTGATGATAGTAAAATCCAATATTACAAGCTCGGTGAATCCTCTGTTACTGTCCATAATGATTTTTACTTGAATACCGTCTACGTGAAATCCGAAATAGGATTAGAACAGTTTTTCAATTAAGCACTTTCAACCTTAACTGGGAGATGGTGCTTTTTTCATGCTCCTGCTATAAAAAGACACCTTATACCTAAACACCTTCGAATCTGATGGTGTTTTTATTTTGTCCAAAACGTGCTGATGACGCTATAAAAGCCGCACGAGACTAGCCGTCGGGCGTAAAACGGGAGGAATACACTCTATGAAGAAATTCGTTAAATCTAAATATCGCTTTCCTTTAAATCTGCAACTCTTTGCTGATGATGATGACGATGGTGGAGAGGAGCAAGACACAAGCGATGAGAGTGACAAGGATGGCGAAAAGGATAAGGATAAAGAAGCCGCTTTTACCCCTGAACAACAAGCGAAGATCGATGCTTTGCTCGCTAAGACGATAGCCAAGGAACGCGCTAAACGCGACAAAGACGTGGAAGCAGCCAAGACCGAAGCTGAAAAGTTAGCTACGATGAATGCCGAGCAAAAGGCTGAGTACGAACGTACCAAGCGTGATGATGATCTCGCAAAGCGTGAAGGTGATATCACTCGTAGAGAGTTGCGAGCAACAGCACTGGAGACATTGGCCGAAAAAGGCTTACCGCGTCAATTGGCTGAAATCCTTTCTTATACTGACGCAGATGCCACTAACGCTAGTATCGAAGCTGTAGACAAGGCGTTCAGGGAAGCTGTTGAGATTGGCGTTACGGATCGTTTGAAGGGTAAACCTCCAGGTGCCGGAAGTGCAGCAGGGGCAAAGCCGGGAGATTTCGGCAGACAGTTAGGCGAGCAGTTGGGTAAGGGAAATGAAGGATTGGAAAAAGCAAAAGAAAGCTACTTCAAATAAAAGGACGGAGGATGAAAAATGAGTAAATTTGTTGAATCAACGTATACAAACAGAAACGAGATTTTAAAGTTTCCTGACCACTACGTCAATTTAGCGGTAACAGTGGATGATACAGGAATCACAGCTAATGCCGATGGTAAGAAGATTGTTCCGGCAGGGACGATCATTGGAAACGGTATCCTTACGGATCAAACCAAACTAGCTAAGAAAGCAGTAACGACAACAGATGTATCTAATGCAGAGGGCGTTTTGTTTAATGATACGGATGTAACTTACGGACCCGCACCAGGAGCGATGACTATCCATGGTTTTATAGCCATTGATAAAATTCCACTGGCACCTACTGCAGCGGAAATAACAGCGCTAAAACAAATCACATTTATTAAATAAGGAGGAAATAAATTATGCCTACAATTTTTGAATTAGTAACAGCTGCCAACGTAACCGCGTATCACCAAACCAACCCATCGAATACCGTACCGTATTTGGGGGCTACGTTGTTCCCGCCTAAGAAGCAATTGGGACTCGATCTGAGTTGGATTAAAGGATCTAAAGGTCTACCGGTCGCACTTATGCCATCCGAGTTTGACGCGAAGGCAACGTTGCGTGATCGTATAGGAGTTAAAAAGATTGAAACTGAAATGCCATTCTTCCGTGAGGGGATGCGTATTGGAGAAAAGGAGAGACAACAATTAAATACCGTTCTTCAAACCAATAACAACGCATTGATCAACCCTGTTGTTAATGCTATTTATGATGATATAGATGGGTTGGTTAGAGGTGCAGACGTGCAGCCTGAACGCATGATCATGCAATTGTTATCCACTGGTAAAATCAGAATTACCGCTAATCGGCAAGACTATGACTATGATTACAAGATGCCAGCTGGTCATCGTGAAACGTTAACAGGTACGGCAACGTGGGACAAGGAGACAGCAACGCATGTTCAAGATATTCGTGCGTGGATGGATACCATTGAAGATGACACAGGAACACGACCAGAAGGTGCTGTAACCACTCGTAAAACGTGGAACGACTTACTTGCTAGTAAAAGCATCCGACTTGATATGAACCCTCTAGGTGGTCAAAACGTCATTCTTACTGATGACCTGTTAAGACAATACCTACAGTCTAAGTTGGGACTTTCGGTTGCTGTGTATAACAAAAAATACACGGATGAAACAGGGGCACAAAAACAATTCTACCCAGACGATCACTTCACGCTCATTCCTTCCGGAAACCTTGGTAATACGTACTACGGCACAACCCCAGAGGAATCAGATCTGATGACTGGTAGTGTAGCTGCTGATGTATCGATTATTAACACAGGTGTGGCAGTTACAACTATTAAAGAGCCACATCCAGTCAACGTAGAAACCATTGTTTCTGAGATCGTGCTACCTTCTTTCGAAACAATTGATAATATCTTTATTGCAAAAGTAGTGTAAATGAGAGAGGGCAACCTCTCTTTTTATTATTAAATCTATGAATATGAAGGAGTGTTTGTAAATGAGTGAACCAAGGATTAAGAACAATCCGAAAGTTTCTGGTGAAGTAGTGACTAGTGCTGATAATGATGTGTCAAAAGAAGGTGCCGGAACAACTGAAACGGTAGTAACACCACAGGAAACGAAACTTGTAACATTCTCTGTTAATGTCAAACACAATGACAAGCGATATAAAAAAGGCGACAAAGCGGAATTTGGTCCCGAGGATGTAGCTGTGTTGACTGGGGCAGGAGTAATTCTTACGTCTGAGGAGTGATTACGTGATCACGACAGAAGAGATATGGACCATAGTAAAGGCACGTATGCGGCTAGATGATGAACTTAAGTCACTTGCTGAATCTTACATCGAAGAGATTGGTTGGCGTATTAAAAACTATTGCCGTGTTAGCGAAGTACCGGAGGGGCTCAGGTATACATGGGCCTCAATGGTCACTGGTGCGTTGCAGGCCGAGCAATCAACTTTAGATGCCATTGACGATACGATAGCGACTGGTGAAAACATAAAGATTGGTGACACCTCTGTTTCACCTGTCAACGGTATAGGAACAGCGTCTAGACAGGATGTAATTGACGGTTTGATATTAAACTACGCTGCCGATTTGAATCGTTACCGCAGACCGGGCTTGGTGGTGTGGTAATGAATCTTAGAAGACACCGTAAAGCGATTGAAAAGCTATATGAGGACAAATGTACAATAAGCCGATATGGACCAGTCAACCAGCCAAACGGAAGCACTAAGAATGAATTGTATGCCGTTCATACTGATGTAGCTTGCCGAATCTCTCGTAAAGCATTAGGTAGCAACGGGCAAACCGAATCGGTTAACAATATTGCATACGAGACAAAACTCTTTATCTCTCCTGATATAGAGATCAAGCAGGGCGACACTATCAATGTAACGCGTGGGACGCTTGAACGCTTGTATACGGCGGGGGAGCCTTTTCCCTACTCAACGCATCAAGAACTAAGCATTCAAAGGAGTGTGAAGGCATGAGTGGAACAGCGAAGAGGATTTATCCTGAAAGCAAAACAGGATTGATTAATTATATAGAGGAAAACTTTCATAGCATTGATCAATTTGTCGTTACACTGCTCATGAAAGATGGAACATCTCTCACGGTCTATGATACTTACACCTACCTTGAAGCGCTTGGACTAACAGAAATACAACGAGATTGCATTCATGAAGATGCACACAATGATTGCTTCATTTGTAAGAAAAGGTGATCTGATGGCTAAATGGGGAAGCTTTGATTTCGGGCAGATGGAACAGATGGCGAAGAGGTTTAAAACAGCAATGGACCAGCGCGTAATTGAACGGTGGATCAGAGAGTTCCTTTTGGAGATGGCCTATCGAGCTGATCGCAAGATTAAAAAGCGCACACCTGTAGGTGATACAGGAGAGTTGAGACGTAATTGGCAAGTAGGCAAAGTCGAGAAACGTGGTGGTGCCTATGTTGTTGAGATATTCAATAACACTGAATACGCCCCCTTTGTAGAATTTGGTCACCGCACAGGTAAGGACTTAACCAAATGGGTAGAAGGTAGATTCATGATGACAATATCCATGCAGGAGATGGAACGTGAGTTGCCGCGCTATTTAGAAAAGAAACAAATGGAATTACTCAATCAGTTAATGAACGGCCGTAAGGGGTGAAGCCGTGGTAACAGTTAAAGATGTTGTGGATGGCGTGATAATGAAGCTAAGCCAAGCCTTTCCAGTCGCAACCATATATGAAGAAGAGATCAAGCAGGGCTTAGTTGAGCCTTGCTTTTTTGTTAAGCTTTTTCCCGTTGCGCAAGATAAAGAGTTTGGCAGACGCTATAAACGCTATCACAATTTTGATGTGCATTACTTCCCACTATCCAAAGTGGACGCAAATGTAGAGATGCACAACGTAGCTGAGATGCTATATGACGTATTGGAATGGATAACAGGTTCACACCATGGCTCTAAGATGAATCATGAAATCATTGACGGTGTACTTCACTTCTTTGTTTCATACGATTTTCACGTTATGCGACCAAAACAAGATTATCCGAAGATGAAAACTCTCACCAAGGAGGGATTTATTAAAAATGGCTAAAGTTGATGACAAGCCGGTAGTTACCCAAGGGTATACCAAATCACAAATCACTGAATCCAAGAGGTTCACAGGACAAAAGGATATCCTGAATGGACTCTTGGAAGATGGCAAGACATACACGATCGAAGAGGTCGAAAAGATTACAAAAACATTTTTAGGAAAGGAAGTGAAGTAACATGGCTGGAGGATCGTTTACAACCCAAAACAGAAAAAGACCTGGCGTGTATTTTGATATAGTTTCTGAACCGAAACCACTCGGAACCTTAGGGGAGCGTGGCATAACTGCATTAGCTCTCACATTGCCATGGGGACCATCTAAACAACTTATCGCTGTAGAGGCGGGAGCAGATACATTCGATGCTCTCGGGTACGATATTACAGATGCTTCATTACTATTAGTCAAAGAGTCACTTAAACGGGCTAAGACATTACTGTTGTATCGTCTCAATGAAGGTGTCAAAGCTACAGCAACACTAACTGATTTAACGGTAAAGGCTAAATACGGCGGTGTGCGTGGTAACGATATTTCAATCATCATACAAACTAATATAGATGATCCTGCTAAGTTTGATGTTAATACACTGGTATCAGGGGCTGTAGTGGATATGCAGATTGTCTCAAGCATTGCAGGGCTTACAGATAATGACTGGGTAGTGTTTAGCGGCACAGGCGCTTTAACTGTCACGGCAGGGCTACCGCTTATCAATGGCACCAATGGCGTTGTAACAAATGCCGATCATACCGCATTCCTCGAAGCGCTTGAATTGCAAGACTTCAACACTGTTGGATTGACTACCGATGAAGCGCAACTGAAATCAGTCTACACAGCCTTTGTAAAGCGCCTTAGAGAGGATGAGGGCAAAAAGGTACAAGCAATAATGCCTGATTACCCTATTGCTGATTACGAAGGTGTAATAAGCGTTAAAAACGGTGTGGTGCTATCTGATGGTACAACACTCACGAATGCTCAGGCAGTCGCATGGGTGGCAGGTGCTACGGCAGGGGCTAACGTTAATGAAGCTCTAACATACAGCGCCTATGACGACGCTGTAGACGTTTCACCACGTTATACCAATACTCAGATCATTGCTGCATTAACTGCGGGAGAGTTCGTATTCACAGCTAACGATGGTAGGGCGATTGTCGAGCAGGATATTAATACTCTTCATAGCTTCACAGTTAAGAAGGGTAAAGAGTTCAGAAAGAATCGTGTTATCCGAGTATTGGACGGCATAGCGAATGATCTAAAAAGCATATTCGAGAAATTCTATATCGGAAAAGTAGATAACAATGCGGACGGTCGTAATTTGCTAAGAAGTGAAGCGATCAGTTACTTTACTACATTGCAAAATATCAACGCCATACAGAACTTCGATGCACAAAATGATATTTCATTCATTCAAGGGGTTGAATCTGACGCGGTATTTGCGGAGAGCTTCATACAGCCAGTGGATAGCATCGAGAAAATCTATTTCCGCTTAAAAGTTAAGTAGGACACGGGAGAGCTGAGAGGGGCTCTCTTTTGTTTTTTAAAAATATGAAAGAGTAGGTGATGTGGTATGTCATTCCTAAATATAGGGGATACGATATCCGGTCAAGAAGGTCGGGCGTATGCGACAATCGGTGGGCAAGTAGAAGAAATGTTCTACGTCAAGTCCCTAGAAGCTACTGTTGAGAAGAATAAAACTGAAGGAAAGACACTAGGGAAGCGCGGAACACAACATAAAGCTAACGGCTGGACAGGCACTGGTAGCATGACAATCTATTATGTTACATCTCGCTTCAGACAATTGATGCTTGAATATATCAAGACTGGTAAAGATACGTACTTTGATATCACTATCATAAATGAAGATGAAGGTTCCACAATCGGCAAGCAAACCACTGTACTACGAGGAGTTAACTTAGACAGTGTGATTATGGCAAAGATTGATACAGAAAGCGAAATACTTGAAGAAGATGCTGATTTCACATTTGACGATGTTGATATTTTAGACCAATTCGTAGCCCCAACGTTGGGTTAATAATAGGAGGAATTATATATGAGTGACTTGAGTATGTTTTTTGCACAGAATGCAGCAGTTGAGGTGGCAGAAGAGTTTGAAGTTTCTCCACGCTTTAAGGATAAGGAAGGTAAAGTTGGTAAGTGGAAATTACGATCAATCACTGAGGATGTTAACCAAGAGTTGAGAAAATCGGCGACAAAGAAGGTTAAAGGTAAGGGTGGAACTTATACGTCTGAGGTTGATCAAAACGAATACCTTTCCAAACTTGTTGTCACTTGCGTGGTCTATCCAGATTTAAAGAATGCAGAGATTCAAAAATCTTACGGAGTAATTGGAGCTGAAAATCTTCTTCGCAAAATGTTACTCCCGGGTGAGTTTAGCGGACTAACGGAAAAGATCACAGCTATTAATGGATTTGACCAGGACATGAACGAGTTGGTAGAAGAAGTAAAAAACTAATAGAGGAGGGCGATGGTGAGGCTAATCTAGCTTACTATGCCCTCCATGAGTTACACATACTACCTCACGATCTGATGAGTATGAGAGCGGAAGAACAAGCCGCAATCTATGCGATGATATCTGTAAAGATTGAAAAGGAAAAGAAAGAACAAGCGAAATCTAAAAGTAAGAGTCGTAAAAAATGATAGACCAAACCTCTTTAGTTTGATAAGGTTATTGGTAAATATGACCTATACAGGGGGTTTGACTATGGGAGCGAAAAACGCAGTTATTGCTGGGGACTATGAACAAAGAAAATTTCTTGTGTCAAAAGGAAAATTGATTATCGGTATCGGTTGGAAAGGTAATGTAACAATATCGAAAGATACTGTTGAATCGTGGGAAGAAGTGAGTGAGGAGCATACCAAGAGTGCCGCAAGCGCTATCGGTAGGGGACTAGTAGGCTCGCTTATTCTTGGGCCTGTGGGTTTGCTTGCAGGGTTAAGCGCTAAAAATAAAGGCACACACGTTGTCGCGGTGCAGTTTAAAGACGGCAAGAAGAGCCTATTTGAACTAGACGACAAGCTATACAAAATATTAATGACAACCATGTTCTAACACCCTACTCCACAGGGTGTTTTTTTATTGTCTTAAAGGAGGTGCGCAATGGCGACTGTATCATCTAGCCTTAAGTTGTTTGACTCCATGAGTGGCCCTTTAAAAGGTATTACATCAAGTATGAACATGGTGATAACTACCATGCAACAGATGCAAAAGGCGACCGACAGAAACGTAAACGTTGACAAGGGTCTGATCGCGGCCAAGAAACAAATAGTGGCAGCGGAAGCGGCGATAAAGTCATCTATCGATCAAGCAACGAATAGCCAAAACAAGTTTAATAAATCACTTAAAGATGGCAAGGGTCACGGATCTGGACTGCTTAGCAACATCAAAGCCATGGCGGCAACATATCTAACCATAGCAGGTGCAAAGAGTCTTTTTGGGTCTACTATAGGCGGTTCTATGGAGCAACAAAAAATGCAAGATATGCTTATTGCCCGTACAGGTGACGCAAGGATAGGCACAGCCATGTTTGATCAGTTTAAAAAGGATGCACTAGCAGCCGGGCAAGATGTTAATAAATCACTTGTTGGTACACTATCATTCTTCTCCACTACTCAAAACACGGATCATTTGAAGCAGTTGAATAACTTGGCACAACGGATGAACGCCTTTGATAGTGCCGGGAACGGTATAGAGGGTGCTACATTCGCACTAAAGGAAGCTATGTCGGGGGATATCGTCTCACTGGCAGAGCGATTTAACATGTCCAAAACTGACATTAGAGCCTTTGGTATTGACGATCTGGGTAAAGCAGGAGACATGGACGGATTTATTAAAGCCTTCGACAAACTGCTTGAAAAGCAAAAGATGGGACAAGCTGCATTTGACATCATGATGGCGAGCCCTGCTAAGCAGTTGGAAACACTAGGGAACAACGTAAAATCAATGTTTGCGGATGCGGGCGGGTCAGCAACACAGGCGCTCTTGCCCCTGATAACGATGATTAACGAAGCATTTAAGAGTGGGACATTCCAACCGTTTTTCGATGCATTAAGCACAGGATTAGCTTGGACCACAAATCTTGTTGTAGGATTTGCGAACGGCGCGATGTGGTTATTCAACGTCATAAGTGATAACGGAGCAACGGTGAGTGCTATATTAGCTGGCATTGGCACGGTGATAGCTTTACTAGTTATACCTAAGTTGTGGGCAATGATACCAATATTATGGAAAGCGGTAACCCCAGTGTTGGCGCAAGCTGCGGCTTGGATGGCTATTCACTGGCCCATCCTCTTAATCGGTCTTGCTGTAATGGGACTCATACTAATACTACAAAAAATGGGCGTATCCGTTGCTGATGTTGTTGGGTTTATGATGGGTTGGTTCATGATGTTGTATGGTTATATATATAACAAAGTAGCGTTAATATGGAATATATTTGCGAGTCTTGCAGAGTTCCTGAACAACCTGTTTATAGATCCTATATACGCGATACAAAAGCTTATTTATGACTTAGCCGTTACCTTTGGCGGTCAAATGATCAACATGCTCCGTAGCGCTGAGGACTTCGCAGGTGGGTTTATGAAGACTATCTTAGGTGGCATAAATGGCGTGCTTAAAGGTTTTAACTGGCTGAGTAAAAAGATATCCGACATGACAGGCGTAGATCTAGGGACTGCCGATATGTTTGATGTTGAAAACATTAATTCTGTGTCTGATAAAATGCAGGGAATGATGGATCAATGGGAAAAGCCTACTAGCACAAAGAATGTCGTTAGCTTTGGACGCATGGAAGAAAAGAATCTCAAAACGCAATTTGACTCAGGTTTTAAAACGGGGTCCGACTTTGCTAAGGGTGTCGATTTATCATTACCAAGCATGGGTGGTGCCGATCTAAATGCTTGGAACGCTACTGAGGACAAAAAGAAAAAGAACATAGGCACAGTAGATAAGATAAAAGGTAAAGTTGATATCTCTAGTGAGGATCTAAAGGTAATGCGTGATCTTGCGGAGATGAAGAACATTCAGAACTTTGTTACTCTTACACCTACTGTACAAGTTAAAACAGGCCCAATCACGAATGGAGATAACCTGGACTCTATCGTAGCTAAAATAAAGACAGGCTTGCAGGACGAGTTCGCATCAAGCGTCAAAGGGGTGATCCCAGTTGGCTGAATATAGTATTGAGCTTAGCTTTAACAATCATGAAGTGTTTTTTCAAATCCCTGTTTTGCCTGAGGATATCAGCATAGATGGCTCAGGAAATGGAGAAACACATGACGTTGCAGGTTTGGGCGAGATTAACGTTATCAAAGCTCCATCACTTAAAGAAATCAGTTTTAGTGGCGTTTTCCCTGCTGATATGACATCTACAATACAGTCAGCAGGGTTTGAACAGCCAGCGGATTTTATTATGCGTATAGAGGATTGGATGAATAAGAAGCGCCCGATCCGCTTTATTTATGTGAGTGATAGCTTAAAGATAAACATTCCGGTATCTATTGAGGATTTTAATTATAAAGAATCAGGTGGCGCTGTTGGTGATTGGGAATATGATATCTCTTTAAAAGAATATGTCTTCTACGCTGCTAAGAAAGTTGTTTTTGCCAAGACGGAAACCGCTACTGGCACAAAGACTGTTGCAGTCAAAACAGAACCGGAGCGAGCTGATGAACGAACCAAACCTAAGACGGTCACCATTAAGAGTGGAGACACGCTATTCATCATTGCAAAGAAGAACCTAGGCGATGGATCTAAGTATAAAGAGATTCAGAACTTGAATAACATTACGGATGCTCAAGTTAAGAAGCTTAAAATCGGTACCGTAATCAAACTCCCGGGGTGATGATCACATGGAAATTCTGATCGATAATAAAGACGGGAATGTCTGGGATGTAACAGATGTTGTAAAGGATATCAGTTATCGAACAAGCAGGATTGGTAAGGCTTCTTCAATGGAGTTCACGCTTATTGATGAAGGTATCTACCAAGACAAGAAATTCAAGTATCAAAACGGTGATATCGTGAGATTCACAGACGGTGCCAACAAAGTTTTTCTAGGTTACATTTTCCGATTTGAGACAGGAAGAAACGGAGAAGCAAAGATTCTAGCTTATGATCAGATGCGTTATCTAAATGTAAACCACACCTATTCATTTCAAAACATGAGCGCGACTCAGATTATCAAAAAGATTGCCACGGATTTTGAGTTGACTGTTGGAACAATGGATGATACGTCATATAAGATACCCGCTCAGTTGTTTGATGATAAATCATTGTTTGACATGATATGTGAGTCTCTAGATAAATCACTAATAGCTAACGCGACTAACTTCGTGTTTTTTGATGATTTCGGAAAGCTCACTCTTAAGAATATCACGAATATGAAATACGGATTTGTCATTGGCGAGGGTAGTTTAATGACGAATTATTCCTATTCCAAATCCATTGATGACGACACATACAATCAGGTTATTTTATACAAAGATAATGAAAAGTCAGGCAAGCGTGAAACGTACAAAATAAAGGACAGTAGCCGTATTGAAAAGTGGGGATTGTTGCAACTGACCCAAAGCGTTGATGAGAGTTTAAATACTGCTCAAATTAATGACCTTTTGACAAGGTTGATAACTGCCAAGAATCGCGAAACAAGATCAATGAAGATTGAAGCCATCGGTGACTTTAGACTGCGAGCTGGCATGTATGTGAATATCTACATTGAACGTTTTGGCATTAATAAATTCTTTCTAGTCGATGAATGCACACATAAAAAGAGCGGAACGAATCACACAATGACGTTGGAATTGAGGTTAGTATAATGCTAGATATTATCAAGCAAGCAGCATTAGAGGTGATCAAGAATAGTGACCCAACAGCCATACAGATTGGAACTGTATCATCTATAAGCCCATTAGAGATTAACGTGGATCAACGTCTAATCCTTACAGGGGCTTTTTTAATTGTCCCTGAGTCGATGACACGCTTCGAAATCAATTTAAAGCATGATCACGCAGTCCCGGGGGTATCCGCTACTAATGAATCTTTACTAGAAAAGATAGTGATTAGAAAAGGCTTAGAGGTTGGTGACAAAGTGATCTTGTTACGTGTACAAGGCGGTCAACAATTCGTAGTGATGGACAAGGTGGAGAGCGAGTGATACCGCAAAGTGATTTTGAAATGTCAGATGAAGAATTGGAACCAGTTGCCTTACCGAGTCGAACCTATCGCCTTGATCTTGTTAACAAAAGAATCAGTAGCCAAACGATTGATGGACTCGAATCAATTAAGCAGGTTGTATTTAAGATTCTCTCCACTACTCGATTCGAACATCTTATTTACAGCAATGACTTTGGTAGCGAGGTGGATCTATCAGCCAGTCGCGGGCGCTCAGTGTTCGAATCTGAGGTCGAACGGTGGGTGAAGGAAGCATTAACCCAAGATGATCGTATCGTAGCTGTAACAGGCTTTAAATTTGCCTATGAACAGGATAATGCCTTGATTCATTTCACGGTCGAATCGGAGTTTGGAAGATATCAGGAAACGAGGGAGGTGAGCAACATTGTATGAGGATCAAACCTATGAAAACATACTAGAACGAATGTTAGATAGAGTACCTGGTGGCATAGATAAGCGCGAAGGCAGTATTATTTATGACGCTTTGGCTCCAGCGGCTGCAGAACTTGCACAAACCTACATCGATTTAGAAATTAACAGCAACTTGCGATTTCCTGATACGGCTACAAATGAGTATTTGGATCGCGCTATCGCTTGGTCAGGCGTTACCCGTAAGCTTGCTAGTAAGGCACAGTTAAGAGGTGTCTTTTACAATGGCAGTAACGTTCTAATGGCTATACCATTAGGAAGTCGGTTTTCTTTAGGCGAGCTAAATTATAAAGTTATCGAGAAGATATCGTTAGGTAACTATAAAGTGGAATGCGAAACTGCAGGATCAGAAGGTAATCGTCATTTCGGACCAGTTATACCAATTGATTATATTAACAACCTTGGGCGTGGAGAAATCACAGAGTTACTTGTGGCAGGGCAGGATACAGAAACCGATGAATCCCTTTACGATAGATACCAAGAAGAGGTATCCCGACCTATTACGAGTGGCAACAGGTATCAGTACGAATCATGGGCGAGAGAGATCGTGGGAGTAGGCAGGGCTAGGGCATTCCCTCTTTGGGATGGTGAAGGTACCGTTAAAGTGGCTCTGCTAGATGGTGATATGCGCACTCCTGCAACGGCAATAGTTAATGCCGTGCAAATATATATTGATCCTACTCAGGACGGCATGGGTGAAGGTATGGCGCCGATCGGAGCTAAAGCGACAGTTGTAGGTGCCCAAGAGATACCCATTAACATATCTGTAACTGTCGCGCTTGCAACAGGTGCCACTATCCAAGAGGTGAAAGAACAGCTAGAGAACGGAACAAAGGAATATTTGAAAGACCTAGCCTTTAACGATCCGTTGGTAAGGTATACACGGATTCAAAGTATCATTTTAGGGATTCCACCTGTTATCGACTATTCCGATTTACTTGTTAATGGGGGGGCGCAAAATATTGAAATAACAATGGACTCTGTCGCGGTCTTAGGCACGGTGAGTGTCTCATGACAGCCGTTGAGAGATTAAGAGGATACTTGCCTGATTACTATGACGAGATCGTAGAGATGGACAACCTGACAGCTACAGAAGGTGTGGAGTTTGATAGGTTGTATTCAGACATTGAAACCCTGTTGAATGAGTCCTATCCTGAGACATCTACTATTTTCCTAGATCGCTATGAGAAGGACCTGCAAATCATAGTTGATAAGACAAAACCAGTCGATCAAAGACGATCTGTGATCATTTCTAAGATGCGTGGTAGTGGCAAGGTGTCGGGTTCCATGATTAAAAACGTAGCCCAAGCCTATGATGGCGGGACGGTGGATGTCGGGGTTGATGTGCCGCATTACACAATAATTATTACTTTTATTGATACTGTCGGCATCCCTCCAAACCTTGATGATCTTAAACAGGCATTAGAGGATATTAAACCCGCACATATTGCGCTTAAATATAAATTCAGATACTTACTAATCCGAGAGATACACAACGTCATGACGCTTAGTCAACTAGAGACAATTAAACTATCAAATTTTGCAGGAGGTGAGCCTATTGTCTAGTAATACACCTAATTTGGATTTACTAATGAAAAATCCGATCGCTGACGGTAACGACACGTTTAATGTCGAAACAATGCTGAATGAAAACTGGGTCAAGATCGATAAAGCCTTTGAAAACATTGACGTAGATATCCCCGATGCCAGTTTAACAGTTGCAGGTAAAGCCATGCTCTCCAATGCCACTAACGGCACGAACGAGACTAAAGCCGCAACTGAAAAGGCGGTAGGGCTTGTAATGGCAGAAGCGGCCGCGGGAAAGCAACTTGGCAATGAGCGAAAAGCGGAAGTAGTCGCCGCGCTTGTTGCCATTGGTATCCCAGCAACCACAAGTGAGACATGGGCGCAACTCATCCCCAAGATTGCGGCAGTGATACGAGCAACAGGAGGAGCAACAGCGGCGCAAGTATTGGCGGGTGCGGTGTTTAGTAATGCGACGGGTAGTGGATTGGTTGGTACGATGGCGAACTATTCAGCAGGGTATACAAACGCTCAAACGGGCACAGATGTTTTAAGCGTAGCTTCTAATGCCGCAGTCGGACGAATTGACATTTCCATTCCCGCGGGTTATCACGTTGCAATCAATGCCCATATTCTCGGACTCACTCTTGATAACATAAAAGCAGGGGCAAAGATAGGACACCCGACCGATCCCACAAAGCAATTGGTCGGCACATTTACAAGCGATGCCACAGTTAATGCCGATCAAATGCTAGCGGGGGCAATAGCCTATAAGACAGGCGCCAAAGTAATCGGGACTATGCCGTCTATCAATGAGCCAACGTCACATTTTTTGTCAGCGACGGCGTCATATGGTCCGTATTCAGCCGGAGATTCAGCACGATATATATATTTCGATACTCAAGGCATGGTAGGGAAATATAACAGTAATGTTAGTTGGGCGAGATTGCCGGTAGGGGATATATTGCCCGAGAATTTCAGGGCAGGAAAAACGGCCTTTGGTGGGCAATTGGTAGGGACGTTGGTAGAGGGTAAAAGGGTCTTGAAAGGTACCGGAACAGTTGACATGATTAATAGTGGCGTTGATAGGGATTTTGTTTTTCGGAATGCGTTTGTCGTATCAACTTTGAATTTCCGTTTATCTAAGTTGATAATAAAAATAACGGGCACGATATACGGGACAGCGTATCCTGCCGTGTATACTTATGCTTATGTTGATGGTGTTTTTTGGGGTCTTCATTATAACTCAAATCAGGGGACGCACAACATAGAAGGTTTGGTAATTAATGATAATGGTTTTTCGATAAGTGGCGCGTATTGGCAGAATGGTTATAACAATAATGCAAGTACCCCTGCTATAGCCACGATTGAATGGGTCGCCATAGAATAGGAGGTTCGACGTGCAAATAGGGATGAAAATTTACTATGATAATAGAACAGGCGCTGTGATAGTTAACACGGGAGACAGAATCGAACAAAGGGAAACAACAGAAGAGGAAGATTTTACAGGGTATATCGAATTAGCGGAGCGGACGAAAGAGACCGTTGGCGTTATCAAATTAGAATACGGTCAGTACGCGCAAGACTTTTTAGAGTGTGACGGATATCGAGTTAATCCCGATACATTAGAATTAGAGTTTTCATATCCCGATCCGAGCGATCCCGAACCGGAAGTTCCTGTATTTCAAGCACCATTATCGCAACGAATCACGGAACTCGAAACACAGAACACAGAGTTAATGTTGGCTGTGGCAGAGTTGGCAGGAACCAACGAAATGGACAAGCTAGAAACACAATTGGCAATCGCTGAATTAGCTAGCATGATCGGAGGTGTATCGTAATGGCGAAGATATATTATAATCTAATTAACGTAGGGTTATGGGAGATTGGCAATGTACCAATGACTTGGCGAGCTAATACACAAGCCTTGTTAGATGCAGATATAACAGATAAGTAACACCGACAGCGCCCAATAAGGCGTTTTTATTTTGCCCTCATAACTATGGGGGCTATTTTATTTGGAATGGAGGAGATCGGATGGAGTGGGCAGGAGTCATAGCTCTTATTGGGATTGTTAGTGGAATTGTTTTAGGTTGGACAGGCAGAACAAAAACGATAAAGCAAGAAGTTGCTCATGAAGCTGAAGCAGATGGAGTCCTACAGACTGATGTGACTTACATTAAGCGAGGAATCGATGATATACGGGCAGACTTGCGAGCTCAGGGGCAGAAAGTTGAAGCTCATTCCGAGCGGATAACAAGGCTGGAGGAATCGTACAAATCGATCCACAAACGTGTCGATCGTTTGGAGAGTACGGAAGGGAGAGGATAATTATTATGAATAAAAACAAATATAAGATCGAACGGCGTTATATTGATAAGCGTCAAAACGTTAGGCCTGGCACTCGGCTCACAACCGTGTCCCCGGCCTTTTTTGTTGCCCATGATACAGGTAATCCAGGGGCAACTGCGGATAACCATTTTACTTATTTTAATAATCTTAAGGATCGATCGGCATCAGCTCAAGTCTTTATTGATGACAAAAAGATTCTTGAGATAATCCCTACGGGTACAAGTACGGATCCGGGGGAGAAAGCCTGGCATGTGCTGTATAACGTGACAACTGATAACGATAGGTTTGGCTACGACAGCAACGATGCCGCTCTGGGCGTGGAGCTCTGCTATGGTGGCAAGATTAACTTTACTGAGGCATATAAGCGATATGTCTGGTACTTGGCTTACTGTTGTGATAGATGGGGGAAGAATCCCTCAACGCACATTCCGACCCACAAGCAACTGGATCCATCCCGCAAGAGCGATTGTGATCAGGCGCTTAAGTTTGGCGGGAAAACACTCAAGGATCTGATTACAGATGTGGCCAAAGAACTCATTACTACAATTGCTATTCCGGACTTTGTGTCATTACCTAGCGACATTGCACAAACCTTGATTGATGATTACGTGTCACCTGCATGGTTCGTTTCTAGGGGGGCAGGAGATCGGGTTGGTATGACTCACTTTCATAACTTAGCTAACAACTTACGACTAGCTGCAGGCATTCCACTAGTCGGATCCGCTGCTGTGCCGGTGGAGAAGTTACCTAAGTCAAACGCACAGGAGATTATCTTCCGGTGGCTTTCTCCAGGGTGGTTCAAAGCTAAAGCAAAAGGAAATACGAACCAAGCTAAAGACTTTAATAACATGGCCAATTCATTACGTCGGGCTGCTGGGATTCCAATAGAATAAAAGGAGGAAATTAAGTAATGGAAAATCAAAATTTAACAGATGTATTGGCCTTCGCTTCGGTGTTGGCCGTTTTTGTGTTGGCGGGTGTTCAGCTAGTAAAGCAAACGGTAAATGTACCAAAGAATATCTTACCTCTTGTAGGGCTTGCGATCGGCTTAGTGATTGGTGTCGTATCTGTGCCATTCACGGATCTCGACCTGACGCTTAGATTGTGGGCGGGGGGATTGGCCGGGCTTAGTGCTACTGGGTTGTTCGAGTTAGCGTTTAACAAGCGAGAAGGGACTGCCAAAGAGTGAATTCGCAAGTGCTTGAAGAGGAAATGTTATAAATAGAGGATGAAGATACCCCCTGCGGAATAAATCATTCCCTAAGGGTATCTTCAGTTTTATGGTGTTGAGTTGTGAAATTAAATCATAGATATAAGTGAGGTGAAGAATATATGGATAATAAACCAAATGAAATTTTTATATTTATATCTGAGTCGCCCAATGAAAAATATATTATGCTAAATTCTGTTGATAACACTGAAAATAAAATCGTGATACTTAAAAAAGTGTTTGAAGAAGAGTTTGAACTAATATCAGAAAATAAATACAAAAAAAAATCAAGCAGTTAATGGAGTAGCAACTGAGAATGAGATGCTTTGGACGGTGCCCCAAAGATTCTCGTGTTCTTCACTCCACAATGAGTCAGATTTTAAAAAGTCTATCACTTCCATGAAGAACTCATTGTTGCAGAGTTCTGTGGCAACAGTTGCTGCGTATTCTTCAGTTGGGGTCCCTCCAAATAAAATGTTTGTAGTTATTTGAATAATTGAATTTCTCGCCCTTGTGGTATTCTTATTTTGATAATCACGGCACTTCTTTAGAAGAGTTTCAACCTGTTCATTGACTGCTTGTGAAATTTCGAATCTTGGTGTAACAAGTCTGCGAATATCATTTAATAATAGTAGTTCTACTGTTTCCGTGCCCTCAGCAGTAATGCCTATAAAACGATATCCCCTTACTTTCAAATGATCTTTAGGGTTCATATTTGCTGGGTTAATAATTGGTTCTAACATGGTATCATGTCCTGACTTTTTTCCATTACATCTCTTGCAGCTTGGCAAAAGATTATCCCATTCCACCACTAAGTCAGCGTAAGTAGACTTATCATGATAATGCTCAACTTCCATATATTTTGACTCAACATCCAGCTTGCATTCACAATAAGCACATTTAGAGTGAGAACTTTCTAATAGATCACGTTTTATATATGGTTGTATCCAGACGGATTTCCCTGTTAACTTAAATTCATTAGTTAAATTTATGACTATTTCATCAGTTAGTTCTATTGGTCTAGGTAACTTGTTTAATCTAATTATTTAAATCACATCCTAGGGAGGCTAATTGCAATTTAAGTAGTTTTCTTAAATGATTACTTGGATGGAGCATTCTATCCAATACTTCAAATGATTCTTTTGCACCTGTAACATCCTCGGTTTCCAATGAGGATTCGAATCTATTAATGTATTCGATAAACAAAGGGGATTTAGTCTCTTCTAGGCCCATTACATCTATCAGAATCTCTTCAACAGACCAGCCTTGAAATCCATAACTATTTGATATAACATCCCTAATAATTACTTCACCGTTCTCATCATGTCCTAAGGGAATGACCTCGTCAGGATTCGTGGCCTGTATTATATGTGCGCTGTGAGTAGAGGCTATGAACTGTGCCTTTGGAAATATGTCCTTAAGGACATATAAAAGATTAGCTTGCCATTGAGGGTGTAAGTGTAGGTCTAACTCATCAATTAGTATTATTCCGCTAAAATCTTCCACAAATAAATTTATACTTGAAAATCTTAACTCAATTTCTTTGATTAGTCCCAGTAGTATGAAAATCACAGATTTGTAACCTGATGATAAATATTCGAAATAAATTTCAGATTTACCATCCTGGGTAACCAAAATATCAAATGTATCACCTCTAACTTTAGAAAATGTAATGTTAGGGTCTGTCTTGTTGAATATTGTTTTTGCGACCTCCAAATTATGTCTCTGCGCTACTGTAATTGAATCTAAGTGCATTGACCATATGAAACGATTGACGAACCAATTCTTTCCATCATCAGCACGCATTCCTTGTACTAGTGACTGGCTATCATCATTTCTCTGATCTCTAGAAATGTAATTTAACGGGGTATATTCAAAAGTTCTATGAGTTCTTATTGAAATTACCTCTGAAGAAAATTCATGCGCCGGGTTACCGTTTCCGGTAAAATTCATATTATCGTTTGGATGAAAGTTTGTTTTTTCGAGTCTATATTTTAGACCATCTAGATTAGTGATTTCCCAAAATCCCTTATCATGATCGGCCTTTTTTCTTAAAAAGGTACTCGGGTTATATGTGAATGATTGAGCGATGCATTCTAATATGGTGGTTTTTCCTATTCCGTTTGGCCCGCAGATTATATTCATGTGCGGATTAAAAGAGAATGTTAATTCTTCAATCCCTCCGATTGCTTCAATATGTATATCTTTTAGTTTGAACATTGTATCCCTCCTAAATAAAGTGTTTAATTAGTTAAATATACATTGGATATTGTTTCCTATCAACAAATAAGTATAATTATATAAAATAGACACCTTTCGAAAATGTAATCCCAGGAATTGAGTGAAGTGGGTACAAACGACAAATGTTAGTAGAGCCTATCTCTATTTAAGGTTCACTCTCTAACTTTAACAACATACAAAAGGCTCTACCGGTATATAAACTGGTAGGGTCTTACTTTTCGTTTAAGGTTTTTGTTTAACAATTATGAATCATCAATCTTGCAATAAATGGGATTTCAATGAGCTATCATATATTTCCAAAAAAAACCGATATAATATTAGAATACTTATTCTGGAAAGGGGATAATTTAATTGAAATCAGTTATTAAAAAAGGACTTAGTTTAGTACTAGGTTCGGCATTAATCGCATCAGCATTTCTGCAACCAACGGTTACAAATGCGTCATCTGTTCCATTTAATCAAGGGGAGGGTTATCAACAAGGGGCATATGACACTGATGCCCAACAACCAACAGACTTTAACTGGACTAGACATTCAAGATTTAACGGGGTTAATAGTAATTTGACAACTAAGTGGATAGTACCAGTATCATCATCAGGGTTTAAATTCACCCCTGTTGTTGGTTCAGATGGAACGGTATACATAGCGACAGAATCGAGGACTCAATATAACTCTAAACTGATTGCAATAAATTCTGATGGAACAATCAAATGGGAATACTCTCTCAAATATTATGCAAACTCTTCGCCTGTAATTGCTAATGATGGTTTCGTTTACGTTACATCGGGGAGCCTACTCTACGCTATTGACAGCAGTACAGGATTATCTAAATGGAACCTTGATGGCATAAGTTTAAATAATTCGACCCTTGGAGAAATTGCAATTAGTAATGATGGAACTCTGTATATAGGGAGTGGTGTGAAAATAATTGCTGTTGATACATCCTTACCGAAGATAAAGTGGAGCACTACATTAAACCATTATATGGGACAACCTTCCATCGATAAGAAAGGTAATATATATGTACAAAGTATTAATAACACAGGTGTAATACTTTCATCACTAAGCAGTAATGGTAGTGTTAGGTGGTCCAAAACTTATGGAACTTCTTCCAATAGTACACCACTACATTACAGAAGTCCTCTTCTTGACGATAAGGGGAACGTTTATATTGCTGGTAGACACACTAATGAGTTATATAGCATAAGTTCAAATGATGGTTCACTTAATTGGAAAATAAATTTGGAAAGCTATCTTTATACAAACCCTGCATACGATGAGAAAGAAAAGGTCCTCTATATTGGAAATAGTGGAAGTAAATCTTATTTATATGCGATTAATTTGGATGGAACAATCAAATGGAAAACTCCTTCAACATCAATAGCAACAGCCCCAATAGTAGATAATAAAGGAGAAATATACGTCAATGAAGTGAATTTGTTAAAAGTGTATTCGAAAGATGGAGTACTGATAACTACTTATGATAAGGGTCTCGCTGGTGATTCTTCTCATAACATTACTATTGGTGAAGATGGAACTCTTTACTTTACAAACTCAGGAAACAAAAACGCAGTTTATGCAGTTGGCGGAGATATTGAGCTACCTTCAGAGCCTAGTGAAGGAACCGGATTAAACGCTGAATACTTTAATAACGACGACTTATCAGACAAAAAGTTAGATCGAGTAGATTCTAATATTGATTTCGACTGGGATTTAGGTTCTCCAGATCCTTTGATCGATCCAGAAACATATTCTGTACGCTGGACAGGGAAAATTCAATCAGAACGTACAGGTACTCATAACTTTCATATTTATTCAGATGATGGTGCTAGACTGTGGATCAATAATGAATTAATTATTGATCACTGGGAGCTCCAGGGAGATGGAGAGTTGACAGGTGGAATTTGGCTAGAAGCTGGTAAGAAGTACGATATAAAGATGGAGTATTTCAATGGTCCGACCTTTGGTCGTGCCCAGCTTTCATGGTCTGATAGCGATTATATGTATAAGGAAGTAGTACCATCTAAGGCTTTCTATTTGAATTAATTCGCAATTTATATTACATGAAATAATTTCCTGTAACCCATAAGAAATGAGTATAAGCCAGGTCAACTTAAATGTTGGACTGGCTTATTTTTTGGTGGGTATAGTTTCTTGAACTAAATCCAGGAAGGAGCCGCTTGCGCGACTCCCTTATATCATTTTACAGATTTCTGTTTAAGCATGTTGTATTGATTCAGTGCTTCATCTAGCCGCTGGCTTGTATCTATGATTTCCCGGTCAGCCAGTTGTTTAATCATAGATAGTTTATTCAATTCCAACCGGAGTTCTTCAATTTTTCGGATTATATCCAAATCGAACAGCTCCCAAGATCAAATATCTATGTAATACGGGCACCGTGCACTGCGACCGTGGGGCGGACTTCCGCGACCATCCCGGGATGTCCGGTAGGTTTCGTCTATTCCTGTAGACTCATCAGGCGGTAATTAGTAACTTAATGATTAGAGCGAGAAAAGTAATGACCACAGAGCTTCGAACACCCATGTGGCCATTAATTTAATGAAACATATTCATAACCCTCGAAACATGTTCAACTTCAGTGTATGGAACCCAGACAGGACCATCTGCAGTGCGTACCTTTACACGTTCAGGATCCGTAGATACTTCCGCGACTCCTGTTATAACCTCGTGCTTACCTGTCCTGATAGCAACAGATTCTTTGTTAGCTATAGCCTTTTCTAGTTCCCTTCTAATATTCATACATACCTCCAGATGCTTTAGTTAATTTTCTAACCAGCTTTCATCCCATACTAAGTACCCCATACCAGTAGAGATTGTGCTACCAGATTCAAAATTCACAACAAACTCCGTTTCATCACCTGGGATCACAATTTCGTTTGATACTACTGTGCCATCTGTTACTTTTCCTGATGCTAATGACTGCCCTTTCGAATCGACAATAGTGTATGTTGCCGTTCTTTTAAAATCCAGGTCATCTTCGTTTGCCTTATATCCTATTAAAACCCCTATTCGCTTTGTTCCTTTTTTTACTTTGAATCCAAATTCCTTACTAGACACATTTACTTTACTTACTGTAAATGCTGCCTCGTACTGAGTTTCGCCAAATAATAGTTCTGCCTTATTTCGAGTTATACCACTGTTACCATACTTCGATTGAAAGTGAGATATATTATCTACGTTGAAAGGTTCTCGTACCCCTGTGTTTGTAACGTTAGAGGATTTAGTAGTTAATGAAATCTGTTGTTTTGCAGCATCCCAACCAACATCGACTCCTGCAGCTTCAGCTACGGATTTAAGGGGTACGTATGTAGTGCCTTGGTAACTGATAGGAGTTAGCTTATTTCCTTCTGGATCCTTTGGAGTCCAAGCCTCACCATCTAACAAGAAAGATATTCCGTTGTTCAAGTTTGCCTGGATACGCTCGAGTGTCGATGCTGCTGATGCTCCTGCTGAAAATGTTAATAACAAAACAAGTGCCGATCCAATAAGTGCCGTCTTCTTCATTTTGATTTTCAAGTTCATTTTCCCTCCAATGGCATAATATGTATCTTCGCAACACTATAGTACAATATGTTGCAAGTTTCGGCAATGAGTAATGAGGCATTCCATGATCATATTCTTCTTGCTTTGGAAAAACATTTCACTTGAATAAAGAACGAATGTTCGCATATAATAAGAACAAACGTTCTGAATGGAGTGAGTGCTGTGCCAGCTAAGTACATCGGGAAGATTGTTGAGATTATCTATGTGGATCAAAAGGGAAAAGTCACACAGCGTAGGATCCAGGTCAACGCTATCCGCAATGGCTTGATTAAAGCGACCTGTCTTAAGACTGGATCACCACGGACATTTAGCCTGGACAACGTGCTGGCATGGCAGCCTACTAATAAAACAGCTTAGAGGTGAGGGAATGCTTGAGGATCTAGAACGTAAGATATTGAGGATACTTTATAACTATTATTCGATGCATAAAATATTTCCTACCATTAAAGAGCTACAAATAAAAACAGGAAAAAAAGAAGGACGCATTAAATACGTCCTTACAGAGTTAGAGAAGAAAGAGTACATTAGTTGGGAAGATAAGAGTACATTAGATAGCATTGTAGCTTTGAAAGCCTGGGAACAAGAGAGTAGTCATCATGCAACGCCTTCACGGGGTGCGGAATACTGGAGTAGTTATTAAAATGACAGCGTATAATAGAAGTAAGTATATAATGATGGTGTAGAAGATCAGAAGCTCTATAGATTATATTGGCGCGATCCAATCTGAAAAAGATCACTGAAAAATCACATTCTCTGCGTTCAATCCTGAATATGCACGATACTTATAATTGGAGATATTCCATAATACAATATCATCCCTAGGGTAATGAATGCAGGTGAATAGAGCTGAATGGTGACGAATGATGAAATGGGTAACACCAATGCTGATTGATCCTGCAAATCTCTCTTTTGTATATTAGAAATGCGTTTGACTTTATTTATAATCTCCCCCTATAATGAAGGAAGTGATTAAATTAGGCAGTATTTCCTAGGGGGGAGAGTATGCAAGCTCGTATCGATAAAATCAAACAACAATTACAATCCCAGGGCTATAAGCTGACACCCCAGCGGGAAGCCACCGTCAGAATATTGCTAGAGAATGAAGAAGACCACCTTAGTGCGGAAGATGTTTTTATGTTAGTGAAGGAAATAGCACCTGAGATTGGCCTGGCGACTGTGTATCGTACTCTTGAACTTCTGAGTGAATTACATGTCGTTGAGAAGATTAACTTTGGTGACGGAGTAGCTCGGTACGACTTACGTACAGATACTGCGAAGCATCATCATCATCATCTTATATGTGTCCAATGTGGACGTATGGATGAGATTCGTGAAGACTGGCTTGGTCCTTTGGAAGAGCGTTTGGAACAGGAATATAACTTCACGGTGTCTGATCATCGACTGGATTTCCATGGTATTTGTCATCGTTGCAACGAGAAGAATAATAATCATAACAACGATAAATAATTTACGTAATTGTAACTATATGAATAGTTAGATGTTAGATCGAGCTCTCGCCAACATAAGTTTGTTTGGGGGGCTTTTTGCTGTATACTTAATTCTCTATCCACCCATCATATTGTTGGATATCGTATCATATGTTCATAGAAATGATGGGGGGATTCCTATGGTTATTTCATTGCGGAAATGCTTTGCTTTTATTCGATTTGCTATTATCTTCTTAGCGTTGACTTACTTGCTATTCCGGATGTTAAGTGCGCTTTCGGAACTGATAAGTCCAGTAGATCCTTATAGAACTCCTCAAGGCTATGCTGTTAAAGCATTCCAGTTAGAAAGTGGAGGAACTAATGTAGATATGAGTATGAGTGAGCGTCTCCGCATTTTTTATTGGTATGGTGAATAATTGGAATGGTGCAGGAAAATAAAGAACGTTGTCGAATAGTTTTTTTGAACAACCTCTATAACGCATTGACAAAGGAGCGCAATGGCCCATGAAACAGCATATGGCACCCTTTATTCGATTCATGGATGAAGAGAAGGGGCTTAGTCGGAATACATTGGAAAGCTATGAGCAAGATTTGACTCAGTTTCTAGAGTTTGTAGATGCTAGAGAGATTAGTTCTCTCAAACAAATTAATAGAAGTCATATCCTTTTATATTTAAGGGATCTGAAACAAAAAGGTCGTGCCGCAGCTACTGTGACACGTAAGACGGTTTCAATTCGTTCCTTTTTTCAATATTTACTGAGAGAATCTATAGTGGATCAAGACCCTTCTCTACAAATGGAAACACCCAAGCTTGTGAAGAAAGCGCCTCATGTACTTACCGTTGAAGAGATAGATCTATTGTTATCAGCGCCAGCAACTTCTGGATTACAAGGGATTAGGGACAAGGCAATGCTTGAGCTTTTGTATGCGACTGGAATGAAGGTTTCTGAAATTGTCTCACTGGACATACAGAACGTACACACGGATCTTCGATACTTACATTGTATTGGTACATCTGGTAAAGAAAGAATTCTACCCATGAATAGTGTGTCTGCTCATTATTTGGACAACTATATAAAGGAATGCCGAGACAACCTTCTGAAAGGTAATAAGGAAGAAGAGGCCCTATTTCTTAATACTTTGGGAAGTCGGTTAACGCGGCAAGGATTCTGGAAAATACTTAAGAAATATGCTAATGAAACAGGGATACAGATGGATATTACTCCACATACATTGCGCCATTCTTTTGCTACGCATTTATTAGATAATGGTGCAGATATAAGATCAGTTCAGGAAATGCTAGGACATGCTGACCTTTCTACAACGCAAATGTATAGTTCAATGCTCAAGAAAAATATGAAAGAACAATATGATGATCACCATCCGCGGTCGTCTATGAGGGAGTGAAATACAATGGCTACTTCTAATCAAGGTTTCAAAAGAATTTGCTTCATCGTATTGGATAGTGTGGGTATTGGTGAAGCACCAGATGCTGCTAAATTTGGAGATGAAGGATCCCATACGCTTGGACATATTTTGGAGCGAGTAAAGGATCTAAAGCTTCCTAATCTACAACAGATGGGACTTGGCAATATTACACCGATTCCACCCCTGAGTCCCGTAGAGAAGCCGACAGCATTTTATGGAAAGATGCAAGAAGTATCTAACGGAAAGGATACGATGACAGGTCATTGGGAGCTCATGGGTCTTAAGATTCAGACCCCATTCAATACTTATCCAGAAGGATTCCCTGAAGAATTGATTAAGCAATTCGAGGAAGAAACAGGACGTAAGGTGATAGGGAATAAGCCAGCCTCAGGTACGGATATCCTAGTGGAGTATGGTGAAGAACAGATGAAGACAGGTGCTTGGATTGTCTATACATCTGCGGATAGTGTATTTCAGATTGCAGCACATGAAGAGGTTATACCTCTGGAAGAGCTTTATAAAGGCTGCGAAGTTGCCCGTAGGTTGACTATGGCACCTGAGTTCTCTGTAGGCAGGGTTATCGCTCGTCCTTATGTAGGTGAGCCTGGGAGCTTTACACGTACATCTAATCGTCATGACTATGCAGTGAAGCCTCCAGAGCCGACTGTGTTGGATGCGGTGCAAGCGATGGGCAAGGATGTCATTTCGGTAGGGAAGATTCATGATATTTTCACAGGAGAAGGGATAACGGAATCCTATCCAACGAAGAGCAATGAACATGGAATTCAAGTGACGATGGAACAGTTATCTAAAGATTTCAATGGCTTTCTGTTTGTTAACCTTGTTGATTTCGATTCATTATATGGTCATCGTCGCGATCCAGAAGGATACGGAAGAGCACTCGAGGTATTCGATCAGTCACTTCCTGAACTTATCTCAAAGTTAAATGATGATGATCTATTCATTATATCTGCAGATCATGGAAATGATCCGACTCATGGTGGAACAGATCATACGCGGGAATATGTACCTTTATTAGTGTATAGTCCCTCATTAAAAGGAACATCGAGCTTAGGAATTCGCGGAACGTTCTCGGACGTAGCGGCAACGATTGCTGATAATTTCGGGGCACAAGCACCTAAGTATGGTACAAGCTTTTTACAAGAGTTATTATGCCCTAAGGAGACAAAGACGATGGAACAATTAAATGACCAAATGATTCAAGAAGCGGCGGCATACATTTCTAGCAAGAGTAGTATTCTTCCTGAGGTAGGACTTATTCTTGGCTCAGGGCTTGGTGTATTAGCAGAATTGATAGAAGAAGGTATATCTATTCCTTATGAGGACATTCCCCACTTTCCTGTATCCACTGTAGAGGGACATGAGGGAGAACTGTTGTTGGGATTGATTAAGGGACGTCCGGTTGTGATGATGAAGGGACGATTTCATATGTATGAAGGGTATGGACCAGAGGTCACTGCTTTTCCTGTACGCGTGATGAAAGAGTTGGGTGTGAAGAGCCTACTTGTAACGAATGCGGCAGGGGGAGTGAACAAAGAATTTCAACCAGGAGATCTTATGCTCATCACCGATCATTTAAATTTGACAGGTACTAATCCGCTAATTGGACGCAATAATGAGGCACTGGGTGTGCGTTTCCCTGATATGTCTGAAGCTTATAGTCAACGTCTGCGTAAAATTGCAAAGAATACAGCGAAATCAAGAGGATTCAAATTGAAGAAAGGCGTTTATGCCGGACTTCTAGGTCCTTCCTATGAGACTCCAGCTGAAATAGTGATGTTGCGTACACTGGGAGCTGATGCGGTGGGCATGTCTACGGTATCTGAAGTCATTGTTGCTCGGCATGCAGGAATAGAAGTTCTGGGAATAACATGCATTACTAATATGGCGTCAGGTATTCTAGATCAACCTTTATCCCATGATGAAGTGATGGAGACAGCGCAACGTGTTCGTGAGAAGTTCTTAGGATTGGTAGTAGATCTTATTCCGCAAATGTAGAGTATGAATGAGAGTTCAAAAAGTCAGGTTTTCAGCAGGTGATTTTTTGGACTTTCTCTATGAAGGCTTAAGGTAGAATTGCGTATGGGAGGGGCAATACGATGAGAGCAGTCGATATTATTCAGAGAAAAAGAGATGGTCATGAACTAAGCAGTGAAGAAATAGCATTTCTGGTGAGAGGTTATGTGAGTGGAGAGATTCCGGATTATCAGATGTCTGCATGGGCAATGACTGTTTTTTTAAAAGGAATGACCGCTGGTGAGACGGGCGATTTAACGTTAGAAATGGCTCGATCGGGTGACCAAATGGATCTAAGTCCTATTCTCGGAATCAAGGTTGATAAGCATTCTACAGGGGGTGTAGGTGACAAGACGACGATAGTGCTCGCTCCCTTGGTAGCTGCTGCAGGCGTACCTGTTGCCAAAATGTCAGGACGTGGTCTAGGTCATACTGGTGGAACGATAGATAAGCTTGAGTCGATTACAGGCTTTTCTGTAGAACTAGATCGTGAGCAATTTTTCAGACAAGTGAATGAAGTGGGTGCCGCTGTGATCGGTCAGAGTGGCAACATTACTCCTGCGGATAAAAAGTTATATGCTCTTCGTGACGTTACTGCAACTGTGGATTCCATTCCACTCATTGCAAGTTCTGTTATGAGTAAGAAAATTGCTGCAGGAGCGGATGCTATCGTACTGGATGTGAAAACAGGTAGCGGAGCGTTTATGAAGACACTGGATGACTCTATTAAACTTGCGCAGGCTATGGTCGATATCGGCAGCCATGTCGGTCGGCAGACGGTTGCAGTTATTAGTGATATGGATCAGCCGCTTGGATTCGGCATAGGAAATGCACTGGAGGTTAAGGAAGCTATTGAAATATTGAATGGGCATGGTCCGAAGGATCTTCATGAGGTCTGTCTTATTCTTGGCTCCCATATGTTAGTGCTTGGTGGTAAAGCGCAAGATGAAGTGGAAGCGCGTGCTATTCTTAAGGGTCATCTAGAAGATGGTTCTGCGCTTGAGAAGCTGAAAGAGCTTGTCCATGCACAGAATGGTGATGTTGATCAGATTGTTCATCCAGAGAAGCTTCCAACGGCCAAACGACTCATTAAAGTGAAAGCAGTACAAGCTGGGTACGTCTCGGCTATTCAGGCAGAGTCGATCGGCATTGCGGCCATGCTACTTGGAGCGGGTCGTGAGACAAAAGATTCCGTCATTGATTTAGCAGTAGGGATCCGATTATCCAAGAAAATTGGTGATGCTGTACAACTTGGGGAGACGCTAGCTGTACTCCATGTCAATATGGATGATTCTACTAAATTACAGGAAATAGAGAATAAAGTGTTGGAATCTTACCGAATTTCGGAGACAAAAGTTTCAGTCCCTCCCCTAATCTATGCCATTGTTACTCGTGATGGTGTACAGCGTTTTTGATTCCAATATGAACTTTTTCACCAAGGACGCCGAAAGGCGTCTTTTTTTGTTTGCAGAAAATAACTTATATCGAAATATAGATTGGATGGAATATATTTCATCCAACCTGACGACACTGAAAGAAAGGTACATTTTCACAATGACCCGTTTATCTTAATAACCATTCGCCAATTACATGTAAGGAGGGGACTAATGTTGAAAAAGATGCTACGAATTATTGTAACGTTGTTATGCCTCATTGCTCTAAGTAGTCCAGTAACGGGATACGCCGCTGAGGAGAAGAAACCAGCCACTCAAGACCTAGCGCCAAATGCGTTGTCAGCAGTATTGATGGATGCGGATACCGGTACGATCATTTATGAAAAGAACAGTCATGCTAAACTTCCACCGGCGAGTATAACCAAGGTTATGACGCTGTTGTTAATCATGGAAGCGATTGATGAAGGAACGCTTAAGCTTACGGATAAAGTGAGAACGAGTGAATATGCTGCTTCGATGGGTGGTTCACAAATATTTCTTGAGCCGGGAGAGGAGATGACTGTGGATGAGATGCTGAAAGGGATAGCCATGGCATCTGGTAATGATGCTTCCGTAGCTATGGCTGAGAAAATTGCTGGAACAGAACAAGCTTTTGTAGAAATGATGAATGCACGGGTCGCAGAACTTGGACTAAAGGATACCCATTTCGTCAATTGCAATGGACTTCCGGCACAGAACCACTATTCATCATCCCATGATATTGCGGTCATCAGTCGTGAGTTGCTAAAGTATCCGGAGATTACAAAATATACAGGAGTGTACCAGGATCATTTACGTAAAGATTCGGATAAACCATTTTGGCTAGTTAATACGAATAAATTAGTGAGATTCTACACTGGAGCAGATGGTCTGAAGACCGGGTATACGTCAGAGGCGAAATTTTGCTTATCTGCTACGGCCGTTCGGGATGGATTAAGGGCTATATCTGTCGTCATGGGGGAACCGAATACAAAGACTCGTAATAGCGAAGTGTCTTCGATGTTCGATTATATGTTCTCGCAATATACGAACCATTCCCTATATAAAGAGGGAGATGTGATGGGTACTGTTGAGATTAATAAGGGGAAGAGCAAGGAACTCCAGCTAATCGCGGGACAACCCTACAGTGTTCTGATGAAAAAAGTGGGTAAAGAGAAAGACATAAGACATGAAATGCAAATAGAACCCAATTTAAAAGCTCCGATTGAAGAGGGTCAGGTGCTAGGCAATCTGGTGGTGTATCAAGGAAACCAGGTGATCAAGAAATTCGAATTAAAGTCACCTGCTACGATTGACAAGGCGGGCTGGTGGACGATGTTCAAACGTACAACAGCTAAGTTGTTTTTTGTAGATTGATAGCAGTTTTCTTCTAGTTTTGTCGGGATGCAGGAATTTGAATTTCATTTCTAGAACTCTTTGTTCATGATAGGGAGGAGAGTGAATAGAATATGAATCTTCAAATGGAAATGGAACATCACCGTCAAGTACTTGTCGTCCGCTTCTCTGGAGAGCTTGATCATCATACGGCAGATCATGTTCGGATGAAGCTGGATGAAGCAATTCATACTAGGCAGACTGAACATATTGTTCTAAGTCTGAAGGATTTACAGTTCATGGATAGCTCAGGAATAGGTGTTATTCTTGGAAGGTACAAGCTAATCAAGAGCAAAGGTGGAAAAATGGCAGTGTGTGATGTGAATGCACCAGTTTTTCGTCTGCTGGAGATGTCAGGTATGTTCAAGATAATGAATATCTATGAAAACGAGAGCGATGCGCTTTCGGGGTTGGAGGTCGTGTCATGAGTGAAGAACAAGCCCAATCACATAATTTCATGACGTTACAGTTTGCCGCGAAATCAGTGAATGAATCATTTGCTCGATTCACAGTTGCTGCTTTTGTCTCGCAACTGGATCCGACGATGAATGAGTTAAGTGACCTAAAGACCGTCATATCTGAAGCGGTAACCAATAGCATTATTCATGGGTATAATTCTGATTCCACTGGAATGGTCACCATTACGGCTGAGATCAAGGGAGATACGGTCACGATGACCGTGGAAGATCGTGGACATGGGATAGAAGATCTGGATCTTGCGAAGCAACCTTTATATACTTCTAAGCCAGAATTAGAAAGATCGGGCATGGGATTTACCATTATGGAAAATTTCATGGATGAATTTGAAGTGTCTAGCGAATTGGGATCGGGTACGTCGATTAGGATGAAGAAGAGGATTGAATCCAAGAAAGCTTTATATAATTAGGGGTTGGAGTAATGGATGCTGAAGTGAAGAAAGTCTCGCAAACCTACTTGGAAGATTCAGAAGTCAAACGTCTTATTGCACTTAGTCAAACGGGGGATACCGTTGCCCGAGATACACTAGTTAACTGTAACATTCGTCTTGTCTGGTCCGTTGTTCAAAGGTTTATGAACAGAGGGTATGATCCAGAGGACTTGTTTCAAATTGGTTGCATTGGACTGTTGAAATCCGTTGATAAATTTGATCTAAGTTATGATGTCAAATTTTCGACCTATGCGGTTCCTATGATCATAGGGGAAATCCAGCGTTTCTTACGAGATGACGGTACACTCAAAGTTAGCCGCTCATTGAAAGAAATGGCCAATAAGGTTCGGAAGAAGAAGGATGAACTCTCGAAGGTGTTGAATCGTCTGCCGACAATTAAGGAAGTGGCAGAGGATCTTGGAGTCACCCCGGAAGAAGTAGTGTTCGCGCAGGAGGCCAACAAGCCGCCAACATCTATACATGAGACAGTTTATGAGAATGATGGGGATCCTATTACGCTAATGGATCAGATTGCAGATGAGTCTCAAGATAAATGGTTTGAGAAACTAGCTCTGAATGAAGCAATAGAGGGGTTATCCGAACGCGAACGGCTTATCGTCTATCTCCGATATTATCGGGATCAGACCCAATCCGAAGTCGCAAGTAGACTTGGAATTTCTCAAGTGCAGGTATCTCGTTTAGAGAAAAAGATTCTTCAGCTTATTCGTGAGCAGATTGCGCAATAGAATGATCAGCATAGGTGAATATGAATGGAGAGAACCTGAGACATAAGTGCTCAGGTTCTTTTCTTTTGACTAAAAAACACTATTCAATCACATACTAACGATAATTTAACAGTAAAGGAGTGATCTGTTATGGAATATACCTCCACTCCGACGGTGTATCTCCAACTTAAGAAACGTGTTCTAATCCCTCGAGGGAAGATAGTGACTCTTGGTGAAGTCGCTCAAATTCTGAGTGAACCGGAATGGGAACAGAAGTTGTACAACCTTGAATTATCTTTCCCGCAACAGGTAGATGGAAACTTACTTGTGATGGATCTAATGAAGATTATCTCGCGAATTAAGACTGTCATACCGAATGTATATATCGAATCCATTGGGATGCAGCAAGTCATCATTGAAATTGTTCAAAAACCAAAGAAGCCATCTAAATCCTTGTTCGTACTTGTGTGGTTATTGTTGTTCTTTGGGTCAGCACTAACGATTATGAATTTTCATGCAGACGTCAATATGATGGAGGTACACATTAGGGTTGTAGAGATGGTCACTGGAAAACGGAATGAGCATCCTTATCTTTTTCAGAGTGCGTACTCCTTAGGAATTGGCTTCGGAATGGTTGTGTTCTTTAATCATCTCTTTAAGAAGAAGTGGAACGAGGAGCCGACACCGCTTGAAGTTGAAATGTATCTTTATCAAGAGAATATCGATCAATTCGTAGTGGCTGAAGAATATAAGAAAGAAGGGGCTAATCAACGGAAGCAGGATGAGAGCTCATTATGAGTATGATGATAGGTGTTGTGGAAATATTATTAGGGATTGCGGGAGGAATCGCTGTTGGTAGCGGAGTAATTGCCTTTATTCTAGTTCTAGATATCGTTCCAAGACTTGCGCAATTAACTTTCACTTATCATAAAGTCCACTGGTATGAAGGAGCCTTGATTACAGGATCTCTCGTTGGAACAATAAGTGACTTTTGGCAGTGGAAAGGAGCATTTAATCCCGTAGTTGCGTTAATTATAGGAGCATTCTTTGGAATATTTGTTGGACTATTAGCAGCAGCACTTACAGAAGTATTGAATGTACTTCCCATTCTAGCGAAACGCCTTCATATGAAAAGTTACTTGGTGGGTTTGTTGATGGCTATGGTTGCTGGCAAGGTGTTGGGTTCGCTGTTTGATTGGTTTGTATATCGAAATTAGCTAACATCAAGGGAGTGAGACAGCATGTCAGATGAAGAATTAAACCATAGCGAGAATGAAAAGAAGAGCGATTCAAGCAAACAGAAACGTCAGGATAAGCGAGACGAAGAAATGTCAGATACCATTGAGGAATCCATTATTTATTGGCAGGAGCGTGATGAGTTCTCTGGGGATCTGAATCAAGTTGAAAAGGTGTTGAATGAGGTAATGGGGCTCGAATCTTCATTTGATGTTGATTTTCGTAAAATGAACTTTGGTGGAATTGAAACAGGAATATTATTTATAAGTGGATTTACAGACAGCGATAATATGACGGAGATCCTCACAAGATTGACCTATATTGGGCAAGGAGAAGTTTGCTCAGACGCTATGAAGTCTTTCTTTGATAAATACATACCTCATATTCAAGTGGAGAAAGTGGACTTATTAAGTCAGGTTATTAACAAGGTACTTACGGGTATGAGTGCATTCTTCATGGAAGGTGACAGTACGGTGCTCTTGGTAGATACGCGTACTTATCCCTCTCGTAACCCAGATGAATCATCCATAGAACGGGTGGTTAGGGGTTCAAGAGATGGATTCACAGAGACATTGCTCACGAACGTGTCATTGGTTCGACGTAGAATCAGAGACCCTGGATTGATGTATGAAGTCGTTCAGGTTGGTCGGCGGACAAGGACGGATGTATGTATTGCTTATATAGATGATATTGTGGATAAGGTACAAATTGATAGCATTCGAGAGAAGATCAAAGCAGTCAAGATAGATGGCATACCCCTTGGTGATAAACAGCTTGAGGAAGCTATCATCAATAAGGGTTGGCATCCATATCCGTTAGTAAGGTACTCAGAGCGGCCTGATGTGGTAGCGTCACATTTACTTGAAGGTAGAGTTGTTGTGTTCGTAGACACCTCGCCAAGCGTTATGATTATGCCTACAACGTTCTTTGATTTGTGTCAGCATGCAGAAGAGAATCGTCAGACGCCTTTTATTGGCACATATTTGCGTTGGGTTAGATTTCTGGGAATATTGTTCTCGATGTTTATACTTCCGCTCTGGATGCTACTTGTTCTGAATCCAGAATTGAAGCCGGCTGCTTTGGAATTTATTGGCCCACAGGAGACGGGAAAGATCCCCCTCATAGCTCAGTTTATTATGGTGGAATTGGGTGTGGATTTACTTCGTCTTGCTGCTGTTCATACGCCAACTTCAATCGCATCAGCCATGGGCTTAATTGCAGCTATTCTTGTAGGGGATGTTGCTGTCAAGACAGGTCTGTTTATCAATGAAGTCGTGCTTTATATGGCGATTGCTGCGATCGGGATGTTCGCTACACCAAGTTATGAATTGGGTCTGGCTAATCGGATTGTACGCTTAGTGTTACTTATAGCTGTATCCATCTTTCACGTCCCGGGATTTGTGATCGGCACGACACTGCTTGTTCTCTTGTTGACGCTCCATAGATCGTATAACTCTTCATATCTATGGCCATTTATCCCCTTTAATGCAAAGGCGATGGCTGAGATACTGTTCCGTATGCCGGTGTTGTCGAATAAGAAACGGCCTTCTTTCAATAAACCACGAGATAATACACGAATGCCACTAAAGTAGTTTGAGAAGCGATTGCGTCGAATAACACAAATGTTCTGCACATAAATCCATTTACTCTTATTTTAGGATTCTGATATACTAAGGTAAATAGAAGTGGAATATCAATTCCATCAAAAGTGGAGGACTGTAGAGATGTTTTTACATGGTACAAGTACAATAAATACAAGTGGACACTTAGAAATCGGTGGTTGCGATGTTGTTGATCTTAAAGCACAATTCGGCACACCACTCTATATCATGGATGAACAATTGATCCGTGAACGTTGTAAAGAATATGTTGAAGCATTTAAGTCGTCAGGGCTCAATTTTCAAGTGGCTTATGCTAGTAAGGCATTCTGTGTAATGGCAATGTGCACGGTCGTGGAACAAGAAGGCATGTCTTTGGATGTCGTATCTGAGGGCGAATTATATACAGCCCTACAAGCGGGCTTCCCGGCGGAACGCATTCATTTTCATGGTAATAACAAAACACCGGATGAGATTGACATGGCGATCGAAGCGGGAATTGGATGTTTTGTAGTAGATAATTTGGTTGAATTACATTTGCTGCAGGCTATTGCGACTGAGAAGGGCAAGCAAGTTCATGTTCTTTTACGAGTTACCCCGGGGGTTGAAGCACATACGCATGAATATATTTCGACTGGACAAACAGATTCCAAATTCGGATTCGATATCGGAAATGGTTCTGCTCACGAAGGTGTCAAGGTCGCTTCGGATTTATCTAACATAGAGCTACTTGGTGTGCATTCGCATATTGGATCGCAAATCTTCGAGGTCGAAGGGTTCCAGATGGCTGTTCAAAAAGTAGCTGATTTCGCGAAAGAGGTTCAGCAGCAACTTGGAGTACGTTTTAAAGTTGTAAATCTTGGTGGCGGATTTGGAATCCGTTATGTTGAGGGAGATACACCGTTACAAGTTGTCCAATATGTTAAAGCGATTACGGATGCGGTTAAGGAGCATTTCGCGGATCTTTCAGGTGAACTTCCTGAGATTTGGGTAGAGCCGGGACGGAGCATTGTGGGAGATGCAGGGACGACGCTGTATACTGTAGGAACACAAAAGGACATTCCGGGTGTGCGTAAGTATGTTGCTGTTGATGGTGGAATGACGGACAACCCGCGTCCTGCACTATACCAATCTGAATATGAGGCGCTCCTTGCTAATCGTGCGAATGATGAAGAGACGGAAGTGGTCTCTATTGCTGGAAAATGTTGCGAAAGTGGTGACATGTTAATCTGGGATGTGAAGCTTCCTGAAGTACAAAGTGGAGATCTGTTAGCTGTATCTTGTACGGGTGCGTATAACTATTCTATGGCGAGCAATTATAATCGTATTCGTCGACCTAGCGTAGTGTTTGTAAAAGGTGGACAGAGCGATCTTGTAGTGAAACGTGAAAGCTTCCAAGATATTATAGGGAATGACCTTGTTCCGGAGAGAATTCGTAAGCAAGCGGTGTTGAAATAACCCGTTAGGTTAGCTTGCTAGCACTGTGGTGAATAGCTTCAGACGAAGGATCAATCCATACGTATTTACGTAGGAATGATTTCATTGTTTTCTTTTCCATGTTTCTTTGCTTTCAGGTATCCATTCATAGTAAACTATAGGGTGTCTATAATTATTTTATGAAGATCCACACAATATGTTAAGGGGTTGGAATTATAATGAAAAAAGGAACAATTGAATTAGAAAACGGCGGAGTGGTTGAAATTGACTTTTTGCCAGAAGAAGCACCAGGAACAGTAGCTAACTTTGAAAAGTTGGCTAATAGCGGTTATTATAACGGATTAACTTTTCACCGTGTAATTGCTAATTTTGTAGCTCAAGGTGGATGCCCAACAGGTACTGGTACTGGTGGCCCAGGATATACAATCAAATGTGAAGCTGTTAACAACACAACTAAGCATGCTAAAGGCGTATTATCCATGGCACACGCGGGTAAAGATACAGGCGGTAGCCAATTCTTTATCGTTTACGCACCACAACCGCATTTGGATGGCGTTCATACTGTATTTGGTACAGTAACAAGTGGTATGGAACATGTAGATAACATCAAAGCTAATGACAAAATGAAGGAAGTAAAAGTTTGGGACGAAGCGTAAAAGTTTAAACTTTCTAAATTCAAATAAAAAGGCTAGTCTCTTAGGGGATTAGCCTTTTTTTTTGAATTATGCGAAAGCACGTACTTACTAGGGCAATCGAAATTTGGGATAACGCTTCGCTTTCCGGCGGATTTGTAACTTGCTATATTAAATATAGTTATACTCTTGTATTTTTATTTTGTTGATGGTAAAATTCGAACATAAGTATAATTTCATATTGATTTATCCTTCGGGGTTGGGTGAAATTCCCTACCGGCGGTGTTGCCGTATTTATAGATCATACTAATGAATATAATATGGCTTAGTCCGTGACCCATATGCTGATGAAGTTGGCATATGGTTGACCTAGTGAGAATCTAGGACCGACAGTATAGTCTGGATGGGAGAAGGAGAGCAACTTACGCAATTCACTTCAGTGATCGCGTATCGTAACATAATAAATAAGGCACCGATGTACGTGACTGATTTCACAATATATACACAATGATGTTTTTCTTTGTTATCTGTGGAATATTTGTTGACTGATTTCATAGCTTTATTTTTGTGTACTCTTATAATTCTCACAACTAACCCCTGTATCGGATGAATGCATTTCATCTGTTGCGGGGTATTTTTGATTTTTTTTGCAGTGTATTGATGTGAGTATGGTGTATAGAAGGATGAGGTGAAGTAACCATTGGAAATTATGAATGATGAGTTTTACATGACACTCGCACTGGATATGGCAGAACGAGCTCAAGGACAGACTCATATAAATCCAGTCGTGGGTTGCGTTGTCGTAAAGGACGGGGTCATGGTAGGTATAGGGACGCATTTAGAGCTTGGAACCCCACATGCAGAGGTCCATGCATTGAATATGGCTGGCGAGAAGGCATTAGGGAGTACCGTCTATGTGACCTTGGAACCATGTAGCCATTATGGAGCAACACCGCCTTGTAGTGAACGTTTGATACGAGATGGTGTCCATCGGGTCGTTATCGCATCTCAAGACCCTAATGCCCAGGTAGCAGGCAAAGGGATCGCTATGCTACGTGATCATGGGATTGAGGTTGAAGTTGGATTACTTCAAGATCGTGCACTGAAACTAAATGAGAAATTCATTAAATATATTACAACAGGGATTCCATTCATTACATTAAAGACTGCCAGCACATTAGATGGCAAGATTGCTTCCAAAACAGGAGATAGTAAATGGATTTCCAACGAAGTTGCGCGTGAACAGGTACATACACTCCGTCATCGTCATCAAGGCATTATGGTTGGGGTGGAGACAGTTATAATGGATAATCCCCATTTGACAACACGCCTAGCAACGGGAGGGTTGAACCCGATACGAATTATTGTGGATTCACAGTTACGCACGCCATTAGAATCTAATATTGTGAATGATGGGTTAGCGCAAAGTATCATATTAACTACTGGGCAGATGGATGTTGCGAAGGCAGAACAGCTTAAGCAAGCGGGTGTCATTGTACTTGTTTGTGGTGAAGGTCCTCGAGTAGATCTATCCATAGCGATGGTAGAGCTTGGTGCAATGAAGATAGGCTCAATTCTTCTCGAAGGAGGAGGAACCTTGAATGGTGCCATGCTTGCGGCTAAATTAGTTGATCGAATTATACTTTATTTTGCTCCTAAAATTGTAGGTGGCTTGAACTCCCCTAGTAGTTTTTCTTTTGAGGGAAGCGAATGGATGAAGGATGCTGTTAGATTAGAATCTATGGAAGTAGAGCAATTGGGAGATAATCTTCGTATTAGTGGCATACCTGTGTGGTCCTAATCGGCTGGAAGGGAGGTTATACAATGTTTACAGGGTTAGTTGAAGAGATAGGTACACTTCGAGGAATTACACGAAGTGGAGAAGCAATGGTGCTACAGCTTACGGCATCCATCATTATGGATGATCTAAAGATTGGAGATAGTGTGTCTGTGAATGGGGTATGTCTTACAGCAACCTCAATCGATAGTCAATCATTTTCCGTTGACGTTATGCCTGAAACATATCGTAATAGCAACCTGAAAGATCTCCAGATGGGAAGTAAGGTAAATTTAGAGCGTGCGATGATTGCTAATGGACGCTTTGGCGGGCATATCGTTCAGGGGCATGTTGATGGCATCGGGACAATCCATCATGTGACTAAGAATCAGAATGCCGTTGTATATGAGATTACACCAGCAAGTTCGAATATTCTCAAATTTATTATTCCAAAGGGTTCTATAACGCTTGATGGCATCAGTCTCACTGTTATCCATACGAGTGGAAATACATTTCAAGTATCGATTATTCCGCATACGTTGGCTCAGACCGTTCTACATTATAAGCGGGCTGGAGATACGGTGAATATTGAATGTGATGTGCTCGGTAAATATGTAGATCATTTGCTTCATTATAAATCTTCAGGAAAGCAAGATGAGGGTAAACACTCAGGAATAAACATGGAATCCTTAGCTCGAAATGGATTTGTGTAATTTTAGGAGGAAATGAATATGGAGAAAGACATTATTTTTGATCCAATTGAAGAAGCCATCTATGATCTGATGCGTGGAAAGGTCATTATCGTCGTAGATGATGAAGACCGAGAGAACGAAGGGGATTTCATTGCCCTTGCTGAAAAGGCAACCCCAGAAGTAATCAATTTCATGATTAGTCAAGGCCGTGGATTGGTATGCTTGCCGATCACCCAAGAACGCGCTGATGAATTAGATTTGAGACCGATGGTTGAACACAATACGGATAATCATGGAACTGCTTTTACAGTATCTATTGACCATAAAGATACTACAACGGGAATATCTGCTAATGAGCGTTCATTAACCGTGAAGGCTATTATGGACCCAAATGCAACTAGAGAAGACTTCCGTAGACCGGGGCATATGTTCCCATTAATTGCTAAAAAGGGTGGCGTTCTTCGTCGTTCAGGCCATACGGAGGCAGCAGTAGATTTGGCTCGTATGTGTGGATCATATCCAGCAGCTGTCATCTGTGAGATTATCAAGGAAGACGGTACGATGGCTCGATTACCAGATCTGGTTACGATCGCTCGCGAACAGGATTTGAAGCTTATTAATATTAAGGAATTGATTCATTATCGTAATGATAAGGAAAGATTAGTTAATCGTGAAGTTTCGGTACGTATGCCAACCGATTTCGGTGAATTCCAGGCGATTGCATATACCAACGAAGTGGATGACAAAGAGCATCTTGCATTGGTTAAGGGAGAGATTGACCCGAGTAAGCCCGTACTTGTGCGTGTGCATTCCGAATGTTTGACGGGGGATGTATTTCACTCTCATCGTTGCGATTGTGGACCTCAGTTTGCGGCAGCGCTTCGCCAAATAGAAGCTGAAGGTAGTGGTGTTCTACTCTACATGCGTCAGGAAGGTCGAGGCATTGGTCTGCTTAACAAATTGAAAGCTTATAAATTGCAAGAGGAAGGTTTTGACACAGTCGATGCTAACCTGAAGTTAGGTTTCCCAGCTGATCTACGAGATTACGGCATTGGAGCACAGATTCTGAAGGATCTGGGTGTACGTCAGATTAAACTGCTTACCAATAATCCTCGTAAAATAAAAGGATTAGAAGGGTACGGACTCGAAGTTGTTGAACGGGTTCCTATTCAAATGGAAGAGAATAAGGATAACACACGTTATTTGCATACGAAGCAGGCAAAACTAGGTCATCTAATGAAATTTGATGATATTGAGCAAGATGAAGATTTAAAACGATAAGTTCGAGTTCATAAAGTCAGCTGTTCGAACAACCTATATAATATAAATTGAGGGGAAGATGAGTTATTATGGCACATTATTTTGAAGGTAATTTAGTATCCGAGGGATTGAAATATGGTATAGTTGTAGGTCGTTTCAATGAATTTATTACAAGTAAGCTACTTAATGGAGCGCTTGATGCATTGAAGAGACATGGTGTACAAGATAATGAGATTGATGTTGCATGGGTACCAGGTGTATTCGAGATTCCACTTATTGCTCAAAAAATGGCGGATAGTGGGAAATACGATGCTGTTATTACATTAGGTACTGTGATTCGGGGATCAACATCTCATTATGACATCGTATGTAATGAAGTAGCAAAAGGGGTAGCCGCTATTAACTTGAAGAGTGGTATTCCAACGATATTCGGAGTCGTAACTACTGAGAATATCGAACAGGCCATCGAACGTGCGGGAACAAAAGTAGGTAACAAAGGATATGACTCAGCGATCTCGGCTATTGAAATGGCAAACTTGACGAAACTGTTTAAATAGTGCTTATTTAATATAGTACCCTTAAATTAAGGGTACTATATTTTTGATTATGGTTGGTTGGAGGAACATATCGTGTCTGTATTATATAAGCTGGAAACATTTGAAGGCCCGCTGGATTTACTTCTACATTTGATTGATAAAGCGGAAATCGACATCCAGGATATCCCCGTGACGGAGATTACAGAGCAGTATATGAGTTATTTGATGAATATGCAGGAACTTGAACTGGAAGTTACGAGCGAGTTTCTCGTGATGGCAGCAACGTTATTATCAATTAAGAGTAAATTGTTGCTTCCTAAACCACCCATCATAGAATTTGATGATTTCGATTTCTATGAGGAGGATGATTATGATCCGAGGGTGGAATTGATACAGAAGCTTATAGAGTATCGTAAATACAAAGGGATTGCCGAGCATCTTCATGAACGTGAGTGGGACAGAAGTCTAATGTTTTCAAAAGAACCAGAGGATTTAGCGACATGGATGCCCACCGTATCTGTGAATCCTGTTCTGGGATTACATACTTCAGATTTAGTCGCGGCTTTTCAGAAGGCCTTACGTAAGGTAGTTAAACGTAACTCTTATTCTCGAATCCACAGAGATGAGATTACGGTCAAGGGCCGCATTCGCGATGTTGTCGAAGCTCTACAACATGGGGGTAAAGGTAGTAAACTACTATTCTCCAAACTACTGCATGAGGATATGGTGCGTCATGAAATTGTGGTGACGTTCCTAGCTATTCTAGAATTAATGAAGATGAAGCAAATATTGTGTTATCAGGAGAGACTATTCGATGACATTGTCATGGAATGGAGAGGGGAAGAAGAACTACATGGAATACCCGAAATTGAAATCGATTATTGAGGGGCTTCTTTTTCTAGCAGGAGACGAAGGCCTTAGTGTAAAGCAAATTGCTGAAATTGTTGAGCAACGTAATGAGTTAGTAAAAGATGCATTGGAAGAAATGAAGGATGATTTCATACGACAACAGCGCGGATTACAATTGATCCAGATTGCTGGTAACTATCAGCTGGCAACGCACCAAGAGCATGCAGAATATTTTGAGAAATTAGCTTATTCTCCTGCTCGTGTGTCACTTTCACAAGCTGCGCTTGAGACGCTCTCGATTGTGGCATATCGCCAACCGATTACACGTGTGGAGATCGAGGAAATTCGTGGAGTCAAGTCTGAACGTGCTATTCATACACTCGTCAATAAGGATTTGATTGAAGAGAAAGGGCGAGCGGAGGCTGTTGGACGACCTATCCTATATGGTACAACGAACTCATTTCTGGATTACTTTGGATTGGCGCACTTACAGGACTTGCCAGAACCCTCTCTTTTTGAGAATAAGGACAATCTTGAAGAAGAGACGCAAATGCTCTTTGATCGACTAGATGGGCGTCAATTGACATTGGATGATGTTAAAGATTCATAGAATAAGATGAATAGTGGTGGATTTAGAGGGCAAATTTGCAACTAACCTTGATGACTACTACTGGAAGTTGGCTGGCGTGTAGGTGATCTACTACATAAATTCCTTAACGAAGGACGCCGATCGGTTTTTTTCTTGAAATAGCAGGTCGAGGTGTTTAACCTTGACCTGCTATTTCGCATTCACTTTCCCGGAATGATTCCCATGAATAATTGCCATACTAAGAACAAAGATCAATTTCGCAGATACATGGGGGTTAATACGTGTGGATTGTTACGATAATTGTCATTGTAATCTTACTACTCATCGCAGTTATTCTTGTCTCCAAGATTAAAGCAGATGTATGGGTGAGGAAGACAGGGAAAGATGATGAAGTAGTATTCAAAATTAAGATGCTATATGGATTAATCCGACTTCATTATGAATTGCCTATGTTAAAGATTGAGAACTTGGAAAAGGGTATTGAGATAGAAGTTGATAAGAGCAAGAATATTGGTCAAGAAAAAGAGGCGCATAATGATAGCCAAATTGATAAACGAAAAGTAGATCATTGGTTGAACGTCTCTCATCAAATTCTAGAGGCGACGGAGTCACTAAAAGTGTGGTTGGAAGTGACATTGTCTCGATTGTCTATTTCTAAGTTTGAATGGTCAACGCATTTTTGTGCCGGAGATGCTGCATATACTGCAATCGCATCGGGCATGGTATGGAGTGCTAAGACATTCATTGTGGGGTGGTTGTCACATCATGTGCAACTGAAGAAATCTCCGCGATTATTTGTTGTACCTACATATGATGATCATCCGCATTTTACCAGTGAGGTGTCTTGCATAGTCCAAATCTCTTGCGGATACGCTATATATGCAGGCTTGGTACTTATCTTACGCGTGCTGAAGGTGAAAGGAGGAGTTAAAAAATGGAGGACCATCCTATCAAAGGATTAATGCAAACGGCAATGGAAAATCTTAAAAGTATGGTGGATGTAAATACCATTGTTGGGGACCCAGTACAAACCCCAGATGGTAGTGTGATTCTGCCTATAAGTAGAGTTGGGTTTGGTTTTGCGGCTGGGGGTAGTGATTTTCATGTGGAGGGTAGTACGAAAAGTTCAGGAACTTCGGCTAACGATCATCAAGAATCAAAAAAACTACCCTTTGGTGGAGGTACGGGTGGAGGAGTATCCATTCGTCCGATCGCATTTCTAGTTGTAGGTAAAGATGGTGTGTATATTTTACCACTTGATACTCAAACCCATATCCAAGAGAAAGTGATCGACATGATTCCATATGTGATGGAGAAGATCCAATCCATATGCCAGAAGAAGGATACGAAGAATAACAACAATGTAGGTTCATCTACAACGACAGTACCTGTTCGGGACGCATCAGATCACACTGTTCTTTAACTATCCTTCGACCCTCTTCCAGATCTTAACGGAAGGGGGTTATTTGTTTGCCTCTAAATAAGTAAACAGGGACATACCTATTTACTGAAAAGCATATACTTGTACAAGATTCCCTAGAACTAGGTCGGAGGAATGTAAAACATGAACGAAAAACTGAAATATATGGTAGCAGTATGGACGATCCTATTTGTAGCATTAATTGGTTTTAACAATGTGAATGCTTCTCCAATGCAGAAGGAGATCCCTGCATTATCAACTCATGCGCAGGCAGCAGCGTTAATCGATGTCACTTCTGGGCGGATACTCTATTCTAAACAGGGCGATGATGAGCTTCGAATTGCTAGCTTAACCAAGATCATGACAGCTATTGTGGCTATTGAACAGGGGCAGTTTAACAAGCCGGTTCAGGTTAGTAAGAATGCCTACGGTAAAGAAGGATCATCCATATATTTGAAGCTTGGAGAGCAAATGACGCTTGAGAATATGCTTTATGGACTGATGCTCCGTTCAGGTAATGATGCAGCAACAGCGATTGCAGAACATGTTGGTGGGTCAGAAGAAGGGTTTGTATATTTGATGAACGCAAAAGCGATTGAATTAGAACTGAAGCATACTCATTTCATGAATCCTCATGGTTTGGATGCTGAGGGGCATTATTCTTCTGCCAATGATTTAGCGAAATTAACCGTGTATGCAATGCATAATCCAATTTTCAAGGAAATTGTCAAGACTCCCGTAAAAAAAGCTCCAAATCCAACCGAATCCTGGGACTATAAGTGGGATAACAAAAATAAGATGCTTCGCTTCTACGAGGGTGCGGATGGTGTAAAAACGGGCTATACCAAAAAGGCACTTCGCTGTCTTGTTAGTTCTGCTACGAGAAATGGACAACAATTGGTTACAGTAACTATAAATGATGGTGATGACTGGAACGACCATCGGAAGATGCTTGATTATGGATTTACAAACTATCCGCTTGTGGAGATGCTTAAACGTGGGCAGAAAGTTGACGGGCACGAACTTGTCGTTAGTCAATCGTTCTCATATCCAACTGCAGAAGGAGAGCAAAGCTCAATAACCAATCGACTCGTCTTAACAGAGCAAAGAGATTCAGGTGTGGATCTTTCTTTTGGACTACGAGGTAGGATTGAGATCGTAAAAGATAATGCGATTGTAGGAAAAGTACCCGTGTATTCTTCGGGAAGTCAACTTCCGGAAAAGGTTGAAGCGACAAAGGATGTCATGCTACAAAATGTTGAGAATCGCAGACATTCAAATACTTGGTTGTATTCCTTGGAGAAGGTGTTTAGGGAGTTATTGTTTGTTTACTAATATGTGATCCAAAGCTGATTTTTAAACAACTTCTATTAGAGATGGTATGAACTGGGAGGTATATGGGATGATCAATGCAATATGGCTTGCACTTATTCTAATTGGATTTGGATTCGCGGCTGTGTCAGGCAATATTGAGGTGGTTACAACAGCGGCTTTTGACGGGGCTAAGACAGGCGTGAGTGTCTGTTTTGGATTAATAAGTGTTCTCGTATTCTGGATGGGTATGATGCGAATTGCTGAAGACTCGGGGCTTCTGAACAAAATTGCAAAGATACTAAGTCCCATCGTGAGTTTCTTGTTTCCAGATGTACCACGTGATCACCCGGCGCTGGGCTATATACTTTCTAATATGAGTGCTAATCTACTTGGACTTGGGAATGCGGCTACACCTATGGGAATTAAGGCAATGCAAGAGCTCCAATCGCTTAATCCCGACAAAGATGTAGCAAGTCCTGCAATGTGTACGTTACTAGCTTTAAATACAGCAAGTATTACACTCATACCGACTACGCTTATCGCTATTCGAATGAATTATAATTCAGCGAGTCCAACGGACATTGTTGGAACTACCTTGGTAGCGACGGCTATTGCTACAATAGCTGCAGTTGTGGCGGATAGATGGTGTAGAAGATGGTATCTTCATAAAGATCGTACCCCCCCGTTGAAAGGCACTCATTCAAAGCCGGGCGTGAAAGGATGATGGTCAGTGCTCTCATTTATTAATCTGATATCTTCGTGGGCGATACCCTTAATTATCGCCTTTATTCCTTTATTTGCTTTTACACGGAAGGTACCTGTCTATGAATCTTTCATTGATGGAGCAAAAGATGGATTCACGACAGCTATTCAAATTATTCCGCATCTTGTTGGAATGATGGTAGCGATCAGCGTATTCCGAGCATCGGGAGCACTAGACTTCTTTGTGGGTTGGACGGGCTCGTTCCTTCATGCTCTAGGTGTTCCGAGTGAGATTATTCCATTAGGAATTCTTCGGCCACTAACAGGCACAGGCTCTCTTGCATTCGCAACGGATTTAATTCGAGTTCATGGACCTGACTCTATGATTGGACGAATGGCCTCAACAATACAAGGAAGTACAGATACAACATTATATGTACTGACTGTATATATGGGGGCCGTTGGTATTCGTAATGGGCGTTATGCACTAAAAGTTGGATTGTTCTCAGATGCTGTAGGCTTTATTGCTGCCATAGCGGTGTGCCTAGTTTTTTTTGGATAGTGAAATAGTCCAATCCCATTTATCTCACACTTCATACGCTATAGCATTCCGCGCTGTCTAGTAGAATGAGGTGAGTAAATGTCATATGAAGGATTCATGATTCATGATTCATCATGTTCCTCAATTAAAGGAAACGGGTACGACTTTTGTATTAGAAAGGATGCCTCCGTCATAGTCACCCCCTTGGTTACTGATTCAGAGTACATTCATATTTTCTTGGAAGGACGCTTCAATCAGGGCTATGAGTTGATGTCGGCGAATGCGAAACATCAACTTTTTGCGGCTAGTAAACTCATTACGGAGCTCTCCAGGTTATATCAAATTTCCCCTTTTTATCTTCAACCACATTCCCAAGTCTGCCCAGGTTCACATTTTCCATGGAATCAACTTGTGATTTTACCTGCTGATATGTATCATTAGCATGAGGTGAATTATTGATAATGGAAAGATTACAGAAAATATTAGCTCAAGCAGGGGTCGCATCAAGACGTAAGTGTGAAGATTTAATCGTGGCAGGTAAAGTGGAAGTTAACGGAGAGGTCGTAACTACACTGGGAACAAAGGCGGATCCCGCCCAAGATATCATTACGGTAAGTGGAAAACCTATTCACAATGAGAAAAAGGTCTACATCGTAATGAACAAACCGAAAGGTGTTATCACTAGTGCATCTGATCCTGAGGGTCGAAAGATTGTTTCGGATTATTTAAGAGATGTTAAAGAAAGAGTATATCCTGTGGGCAGATTAGATTATGACACAGAAGGTCTGATTATACTAACAAATGATGGAGAATTTGCTAATTTGCTTACACATCCCAAACACCATGTGCCAAAAACTTATATGGCGACAGTGAAAGGGGTGCCACACGGATCAGATCTGGACAAGCTAAAGGCAGGGATCATGCTTGAAGATGGAATGACAGCTCCAGCAGAAGTTGAATACAAGGATATTGATACTGCAAAGAAAGAATCAACGATTTCCATTACGATATATGAAGGTCGTAATCGTCAAGTTCGGAGAATGTTTGAAGCGATATCGCATCCTGTTATTAAGCTGAAGAGAATTGCCTTTGGTGATCTGCTACTACAGAATCTGAAACGGGGATTATTCCGCCATTTAACGAAAAAGGAAATTGAAGATTTAATGAAATTGGCAAAATCCCCTAAATTACCGAAAAAGTAATGATAAAGGTCACATAAATTTCAAAAACTACTGTCACATTTATGACAAAGTTAGTTATAATTATTCATAGGATGTTCACATGGAATGAAATAGTTATGATTAATGTCATAGAGGAGGTTTTGAAATTGGGTAAGTCGAGAAAAAAAGTTCAGGTTGTTATTTTGCTTCTGATTCTCATTCTCGGGGGATATGCCATCATCTCCAATGTATATGGATCAGAAGGAAAACCTGAGGTAGGTAGTAGTACCCCCTCCTTTAATCTATTAGGATTGGATGGTAAGGTTCACAACCTTGATGAATATAAAGGGAATGCTATGGTCATTAATTTCTGGGGAACATGGTGTAAGCCATGTGTGAAGGAAATGCCTGCACTACAAGCGCAATCTGAGAAGTGGAAGGACAAGAATGTCGTTGTGATTGGTATTAATGCGGGTGAAGATCTCATGTCTGTGGAGAATTTTGTGAAACAGACCAAAATTAGCTTTCCGATCCTACTGGATCCCAACAGAGAAGCTGTTAGGAGCTATGGAATCTCTCCGTTACCCACAACGTTTTTCGTATCTTCGGCTGGGGTTGTTAGGAATATTCGTTCTGGAGAACTTGATCTAGGTACTCTAGATTATGAAATCGAACAGTTGGTGAATACCCGATGATCCAAGAATTATTATCATTTCAGAATACGAAGTGTGAATGTGGTCATCAAAACCCTGTTGGAACAGTTCTATGTGAAGCTTGTGGTAAGCCCTTAAGTAAGGAAGATCAAGAATCTACACAATTGTTAGAGATGAGATATGATGGGATGGCTCGTCGTTCCCAACGTAGTAGACCCAATTATATTGATCGCATTTGGAATTTCTTTAGTTCGGTAAAGATCGCCGTATATATGATTATTCTTACTTTGCTTGGTTCGATGCTTGGAACGATCTTCCCACAGGAGAGTACGTTCTTAAATATTGATCCAGCGAAGTATTATCCAGCGACATATGGAACGGCTGGAACGATTTATTATAAGTTAGGCTTATCACATACGTATGAGTCATGGTGGTTTGTCTTACTGCTTGTCATGATTGGTGCTTCGCTCGTCATTTGTAGTCTAGATCGTGTGTTGCCCTTATACAAGGCACTTTCGAAACGAAAGATTCGCAAGCATATGCAGTTTATGACTCGACAGCAAGTCGTGTATCAGACAGAATTAGAGGACAATAACGGAGAAGAATGGATTAATAGGATTGTGGTACCTCTTAAGAAAAAGGGCTATCGTGTACATACCGATGGAAGTGCTTTACTAGCAGAGAAACAGCGCTTTAGTCGATGGGGACCCTATGTTATTCATATTGGATTAATTATTTTCTTACTGGCGATACTTGCTCGTGGACTTCCTGGCTTAAATATGGATGAGCATTTATCTTTTCCTGAAGGAGAGATCGTACCCATTCCAGGCACATCTTACTATTTAGAGAATGATAAATTTACTGTAGAGTACTACACAGAAGATGACCTCCCTGATGAATTTAAGGGAAAAGGGAAAATACTCCCTAAATTATTTGAAACGCAAGCGATTCTGTATGAATGTACCTCGGATTGCAATGACCCGTCTAAGGAACCTGTGCTTGTCGAAGTAGACCGTCATCCGATTCAAGTGAATGATCCTTTGAATTATAAGGGGCTCATGGCGTATCAATTCGATTTTGACATGACACCGATTTTAAGATCCGTTACACCATCTTTAGTTGAGACTAAGACTGGTGAAATACTAGGTCAGTTCAAATTGGATATTCGTGATCCAGAGCGGAGTTATCAAGTAGGGAAGTACAATCTTAAACTAGTAGAGAGATATATGGACTTCGGGATGAATGAACGTGGAGAGCCGATTTCGATATCTCCAACTGCAAATGCCCCAGCATTTCTATTTGTGATGAAGGGTCCTAATTTACCAGAAGAGGGCATTAACTATTTTTATTTCCCTAAACAGGTGGATAAGCAACGATTCCAGCAAGATATTATTAATCAGAAACTAGCTGGAGAATATAATACACTCGAATTGGACGTGCAAGGCATGAGTAACGTAGACTTCTCCATGTCGACAACGTATTTAAACATACGGATAGATAAAGTGATGCCATTTATTTGGGTAAGCTCTGCAATCATTATGCTTGGACTAATTCTCGGGTTCTACTGGCAGCATCGTCGGATCTGGATCCGTATCGATGAAAGGGCGTTAACTCTAGCGGGGCACACGAACAAGAATTGGTTCGGCATCCGGAGGGAAATTGAAGCACTCTTACGAACAATGAATATTGAAGTGGATGAAAAGTCCCTAGATAATGGAGGAAATCGAGCATGAGTCGTTTAGATGTCAGCAGTATATTTTTCACTATTGCGTTCTTGGTATATTCTTTAGCATTCATAATGTACGGAATAGCTATTATGGGACGTAATTGGAGAAATCGTGATCCGATATTGCATACGAAGAAATGGGGAAAAATCTCATTCTGGGCGTCCTCTTTGGGATTAGCTGCTCATTTGATTTATTTCTTCTTCCGCTGGGCTGGTTCAGGGCACATCCCTGTCAGTAATATGTTTGAGTTCATGTCTACTCTAGCTATGATGATTATGATCGCTTACACTATTATATATCTCATATATAGAAAAATAGTTTTGGGACTTTTCTCTGTTCCTATTGCGATACTTATTATGGCGTACGCCGCTGTATTTCCGCAGGAAGTTCAACCGCTAATTCCATCGCTTCAACACTGGTGGTTGGCAGTTCATGTAACGATGGCTGCATTGGGTGAATCATTCTTTGCGATTGGTTTCGCGGCTGGATTTATGTATTTGCTTCGAACGGTTGACTTCAATAGTCATGATAAGAAAGAACGGCGCCAACAGCGTGGTGTAGAATTTACGTTCTTTTCTATCATTATCCTTATTGGCTTTATTATTGCTACTTTTGCTTTCCGGGCAGGTGGATATGAATCCGTATTTACACAAGAACAAGCTGTTAATAGTAAAGATGCGACGACGACGATTTCCCGTGTGGAGTATAAGTTACCTCCCATTGTATCGCCGCATGATAGTTCGGTAGAGAGTTATCAATCCTTCCTTGGGATGGATGCTCCTTTATTTGAGGCACCGTCGTGGATGAATGGAATTAATGCTGGTAGAAAGCTGAATACGGTTATTTGGGCAGTATTAGCGGGTATCATACTATATGCATTAGTCCGACTTATTCTTCGCAAATCGATTGGAAAGGCTGTTCAACCTTTACTCAAAGGGTTTGATCCAGATGATCTTGATGAGATTACGTACCGTTCAATCGCTATCGGTTTTCCAATCTTTACTCTGGGGGCGCTCATCTTTGCAATGATGTGGGCTCAAATTGCATGGGGACGTTTCTGGGGCTGGGATCCGAAGGAAGTATGGGCGCTCATCACATGGTTGTTCTATAGTGCCTATCTACATTTAAGATTGTCACGTGGATGGCAAGGACGTAAGTCTGCTTGGCTTGCTGTTTTAGGCTTTATTATCGTTATGTTTACTCTGGTAGGAGTTAATCTAATTATCGCCGGTTTACACTCCTATGCAGGCACGGACTGAGTCATTTCTCACAGATTGAATGGTCCTTTTGAGATCCGTTTCACATTTGATGTTGAATGTTGAAACGGATTTTCGTTATAATTGTCTTTTAAGGAAGAATCAGTAGGAAAATTAAGGGGTTGTTGATGATGGCAGATGAATTGATTCGAATATTGGTTGTAGATGATGAAGAAAGAATTCGGCGATTGCTTAAAATGTATTTGGAAAAAGAGGGATATGAAATTGACGAAGCTGAAGATGGAGAAATAGCTCTTCAAAAAGCGATGTTAACAGATTACGGTCTGATTATTCTAGATCTAATGCTTCCAGGTATAGATGGAGTTGAAGTCTGCACTCGACTAAGACAAGTGAAATCAACGCCTGTCTTAATGTTGACAGCAAAGGGAGAAGAAATAAACCGCGTGCAAGGATTTGAAGTTGGAGCAGATGATTATGTCGTTAAGCCATTTAGTCCACGTGAGGTAATTCACCGTGTGAAGGCTATTCTACGACGCTCCTCCACTACGGCCTATTTAACAAAAGATGGTTTATCTAATAATGACATTGTGTTTCCATACTTGGTTATTGAGCATGATGCACACCGTGTTACTGCCGGTGGAGAGGAAGTAAGTCTTACTCCAAAAGAATATGAATTATTGCATTATTTGGCAGTTTCACCTGATAAAGTATTTTCTAGAGAAGAGCTGTTAAAGGATGTCTGGAATTATGAGTTTTTTGGGGATCTCCGTACGGTGGATACTCATGTTAAACGACTAAGAGAGAAACTAAATAAAGTATCTCCAGAGTCAGCGACTATGATTACAACAGTGTGGGGCGTAGGTTACAAGTTAGAGGTCGCGAAATAAATTGAATTTATGGCGATCTCTTGTCGGTAAACTGTGGATTACTATTATTTGCTTAGTCGCTTGTGTGCTTATTACGCTTGGTTTATTTTTGTTGCCGTACATTGATACCAACTTTGCTAACTCTGGTGATATTAAGCGCTTATTTATGTATACATCACTTGTGGGTTTTTCTATGACGACATTTTTCGGGTTATTCCTCCTTACTAGAATTACTCAACCGATGCAGAAGTTAATTCGCGCCGCGGATGCCATTCGTAAAGGGGAATATGGAACAAGAGTATCCGTTGAAGCGAGTGATGAGATTGGGGAGTTGGCCAATACATTTAATCATATGGCTGCAGAACTCGAAGATAACATTCGTAACCTAAATCAAGAGAAGGAACATTTAGCTAGCGTCCTAAGGAGTATGAGTGATGCGGTCATCACCTTTGATAATTCCGGTAAAATTATTTTGACCAATCCGCCAGGTCATCGTATTACTGAACTCTGGCGAAGTATTGATTGGGACTATGAATCTACGGATATTCATCGGGAACGGACGTTAGAAGTACCACAACCTTTAGATGAGTTATTTAATATGACGCTTAGTGGAAGTGGAGATTGTAGTACTTTGGTACATGTTAAGAAGGATGTATGGTCTGTTATAATGACTCCATTGTATTCGGATGATGATATTCGCGGGGCAGTGGCTGTGATGCGTGATGTGACGGAGGAAGTTCGCTTGGAGAAAATGCGTACTGATTTTGTTGCAAATGTGTCTCATGAAATTAGAACTCCGTTATCTATGATGCAAGGTTATAGTGAAGCATTATTGGACGGAATGGCAACCTCCCCAGAAGAAAGCCGAGAATTGATCCAAGTGATTCATGATGAGTCACTGCGTATGGGGAGAATTGTTAAAGACTTGCTAGTTCTAGCCCGTATGGAAGCTGGACATGCCGATATAGCGATGGGCGTTGTGGACGTTGATGAATTGCTTGAACGTATTTATCGCAAGTTCACTGTTCGTTCAAAGGATTATCATCTGAACCTCTATTACGAGAAACGTTCAGATGATTTGAATATACAAACGGGGGATGAAGATAAGTTAGAGCAGATTATGACGAATTTACTTGATAACGCGTTCCGTTATACACCGACTGGTAAAAGTGTATACATTGTAGCTGAGCGAGTTCAAGGCGAACACACCTCGTATTTGCAAATACAAGTTAAAGATGAAGGTGTTGGCATTCCGAAAGAAGACATTCCCTTTATTTTTGAACGATTTTATAAAGCAGATAAGGCTCGTGTTCGTGGAGAATCTGCGGGGACTGGGCTTGGACTTTCTATCGTCATGAGTATTGTTGAAGCCCATCATGGCAGTATCAAAGTTAAAAGCGAGTTGGGTGCAGGTACTAATTTTATCGTAAGGCTTCCTGTCGAATATCGGAAATAATGAAATATGATTGGATGACACCTCTTTTTTGAGGTGTTTTTTTGTAGAAGAAGAAAGATTAATCTTGTTCTTCGTGGAACAAATAGACCATGTAGAGGGCGAGGCCTCACATGGTCTATTTACGTCCTAGCACGGTGGATAAGGAATCCGATGTGTTTGATTCAAAAGGTAGCTTGTGGACCGGGGAGCCGTCTCAAATGATCTATTGAAAGAGTCCACACACGTTAGTATAGGTGCTGTCACGGTGACCGATTGTCTTTACGATCACGGCATCTGAAGGAGTCATTCGTCCAACCTACTTGTTCAGATGATTGTCATATTCCAGCGAAAGCGCAGGCTTTTCTTTCGATACCAACGATAGTATGAAGATACCTGCGATTACGCAGGTATTTAATCATAAGTGGGGGAGTTTCTCGCTTTAATAGGTTAATAGATGTATTATTGTAGGAATTTGGATCAGATATCTAGATCAAGAAGAAAAAGGATGCGCTATTGCAGGCTTTGTACCAAACGGCAGTTGATGTTAGCGTTATAGAACGGCAGTAAGGTGGTTCTTAAGATACTTCATAACGGATTAAGACTGGAATAAGGTTTAGTTGAGTACAACTACAATCAGATCTTATCGAAATGGTCAAACACTTAAAGCTAGAGAAGAACATAAATAAAGGCGACTTTTCATTCACGATGGAATGGGAAGTCGCCTTTATTAATATAAATTTATTTCACAAAATAATAGAAATTGAGTTGGATGAAGTCGCAGGTGACGGAATAGTCCTGGAGAAGCGGTAGCGTTCGCCTACAAGCTTTCCGTAGGAAAGCTACTTCGTAAGCATATGCTTTGCCCTCTGAAGGACAATCCGTCATCGTAGCGGTAGCATACATCAATGTTTGTAGCTTAATCCAGAACAATTTCAAGAGCAGTATTGACCTCTTGTAGAGCGGCAAGTTTGATCAAGACATCTTTGGAGACAGCCTTATCTACAGTTAGGATCATAAGGGCAGCACCGCCAACAAGTGTACGACCTACTTGCATGGAGGCAATATTGACATTGTTCTCACCAAGGAGCGTACCTACGAGTCCAATAATTCCCGGTTTATCGTTGTGTGAGATTAAGATTTGATTTCCGGCTGGAGCAATGTCAACTGGGTATTTATCGAGCAATACAATACGTTCTCCGTAGCCGTGAAGTAGCGTACCAGCAACAAGACGATCTTGATTGTTTTGTGTTTTTAGAGTGACCGAAATAAGGTTAGTGAACCCTTTCGTTTTGGGTGCTTTGGATACTACGATGTTCACATCGCGTGATTTGGCAAGGTGAGCACAGTTAACGATGTTCACTTCGTTACCCAAATGATGTGATAGAACACCTTTCACAATATATCGTGTTAATGGCAATGTATCCACATCAGACAAATCACCTGCATAGTCGATATGAATTTCACTAATGGCCTCATTGGCAATTTGTGCCGCAAAGCGCCCTAGTTTCTCACCAAGAGAGAAGTATGGCTGAAGCTTTTTCATGACACTAGATGCAACCGGAGGAATATTAACGGCATTCTTGAATGGTTCATTGCGCAGGATGTGCAGAATTTCTTCAGATACATCAATTGCGACATTTTCTTGAGCTTCAATGGTTGAAGCGCCTAAGTGAGGTGTAACGATAATCTTAGGATGGCTCAGGAAAGGATGATCACTTTGTGGTGGTTCATGCTCGAATACGTCGAAGGCCGCGCCTGCAACAATTCCTTGGTCAATAGCTTCAACTAAGGCCATTTCATCAATTACACCACCGCGGGCACAGTTGATAATTCGCATTCCTTTTTTCATCACTTCGAATTGTGGACGTGAAATCATATTACGAGTCTCTGGTGTCAATGGTGTGTGAACGGTCATGAAATCTGCGTTCAGGATGATATCATTTACAGAAGCCAATTGAACTCCCATTTTCTCTGCACGGTCTGCAGTTAAGAATGGATCAAATGCGAGAATCTCCATTCCGAATGCTTTAGCACGTTTAGCGACTTCACTACCGATTCGACCCATACCAAGTACACCCAATGTTTTACCACTAAGTTCTACACCAATGAAGGTCTTACGATCCCATGTGCCAGAAATGGTCTTGGCATAAGCCTGTGGAATATGACGGGCTAGCGCCATCATCATCGCAAAGGTATGCTCACAAGTCGTAATTGTATTTCCGTCGGGTGCATTAATAACGACGACCCCTCGTTTTGTAGCTGCATCTAGATCGATATTATCTACACCAACTCCTGCGCGTCCCACAGCTTTTAAATTCGTGCCTGCTGTAAGAATCCGTTCAGTTACAGTAGTCTGGCTACGAACTAATAGTGCATCATATTCACCGATGATAGCTACTAATTCATCTTCACTTAAACCAACATTCTTTACAACGGTAACATCACTTGAATCCATTAATTTCTGAATTCCTAGGTCACTGATTGGATCCGATACGAGTACTTTATACATGATTTCTTTCCTCCTTAATATGTCTGAAGCATGAATATAATTAGAAACATGTCTAGTTTAGACATATTCCGCAATACCGTGTGTTACTGAAGCAACGCGGTGCTTCGATAAAGGTGTAAAAGTAACAAAAAAACCTCCAATCCGCATACTACTTGCGTAGTAAGGGACGAAAGTTGTTCGTGGTACCACCCTAATTCACTGCCAATATGATAGCAGCCTCAAATGGTCTTCTAAAAGACCATAACTGATAACGGAGTTTATCCGATTGCACCTACGTATCTTCAATGCAATTTCTCAGGAATGCTAAGATAGGTTCTTGCCATCGGTTTGCACCAGACACCGACTCTCTGAAGACGTTAAACATATCTTTTTTCCATCATCGATTTCTTGAACTTAATTTTTCATAATGTATCATGGTGTCACAAGTATTGTCAATAGCATGATCTGTTAATAGTCTGTTTACTGAATAAAGGGGGGAAACTTGAATTCCCCCTTATTATTCGATATGCTTCTTAATACTAGTCTTGTTGATTCGTTACTATTAAATTTAGTAGACCTATTTATTCATAAAAGAAAGATAATTGAGGAAGTAGTTCTTGACTATAGTATTTGACCTTCCATTTCTTGAAATCATTCTCTTTTACAGCGTCAGTATTATTAAGTAAATTAATAATTGCTTCAACGGAAGTAAGTTTCATAGAATCCGCATTACCTGATTGGATCATATGATCTATTCTCGCGGTCAAATCTTGTGGATCGTATGCTACATACAAAGACTTGTTCATTAATATGGAAGATACAGCTGCGTTCTTTACAATTAACGGATAGCTTTCCCATAAGGAGAAAGAAGGATCTTTGGTGAAGTCATACTCTTTAGAAAGCGATGAATCTACCTTGATACTCCACTTGATCATGGAAGTATAGTATTTCTTTTGACCGAGAAGACCATAATTCACACCGTTTTTATACAAAGTATCTTGTTTCAACTGCTTCAATAATGCTTCGCTGTTATGTATACTTGAAGATAAGGAAGTGCTATCTACAGCATTTCCGAACAGACGAATACTTTTAAGGAATTCCGATTGTGCCTCTTGAAGCAACGGTGAAGAGGAATACATCGTTGTCTTGGTTATGGCGCTGTACTTCTCATCGGCAAGAGTACGGAGTTGCTTCAGAATTTTATTGATGTTTGTTGCATCTTCGGTTCGACTAATTTTGTCAATCTGCTGGACCCATTCAGATTTGAATTCTCGATAGGGTAGAAATACGGTATGATAGAATGTAACTAAATCCTGTTGCTGATATGAATCGGTAAATTCGGGTGATGAGGGTGCAATTTTTTGCTGTTCATACTTGGATTCTATTTTGCTAGCCCCTAACTGGACGCCCGACAAGAAAGCCGCAGATATCAAAATAAGTACAAGAATGAATGTCAAGCTGAAGTACAATTCGACGCGATAAGAACCTTTTTTCATAATTAAATTCTCCTTTTCATAAAAATAAGACAATATATAGGACAGGCAGGACGAAATGAAAAAATTTAAATTTAAAGTACCGAAAATAAAAATTAAACAAGTATCCTCGGATCAATTAACCGATCAGTTGTTGCTGATCAATCTTTACATAACGCAAGCCCTTACTTTGTTTATCGGCATCATCTGGGTATTTTTTCAGAAAAGAAGTGTGTTTGACCTATTTTCTTTGCAACAAAATGGCAACTTTATGGCGTGGGGTTTTGGATTAGCTGGTTGCATGCTTATTATCGACTTTTTTCTATCTAGAATTATGCCGGAATCCGCTATGGATGATGGCGGTATCAATGACATGTTATTCGGTAAACGTCCTGTGTGGCATATTATTTGTATAGCTGCAATAGTAGCTATTTGTGAAGAATTGTTATTTCGTGGAGCGATTCAGTATGCGATTGGGCCTTATTGGACCAGTATTATATTCGCAGCCATTCATATTCGCTACTTGAGACATTGGCTTCCTACGGGGTGGGTATTTCTTAGCAGTTATGGTTTAGGATTTATTTATATCCAGTCAGGTACACTGTGGGCTCCAATACTATGTCATTTCTTAATAGATCTGATTGCAGGATTAATGATTCGTTTTCGGAGGGAAGAATGAGTACTGGATTAAGTAGGGTGGAAACTCAGAAGAAACGTCGGCTTGAGGGGAAGTTGGAGAAGAAACAGTGGAAGAAACTATGGTTTCGGATAGTTTCAAGTAAAAATGAGGGACGTCGAGATTCAGTACACGACTTAACAACGGATGAGTCTGTGTTAACTGAAGATGATCATGTTCCTTCCCGTTTGGAAACGTATAACACCAACAATGCTAAAATAAGTAGGATTTTTCTGAATACACTTATTTTTCTGTTCGTGATGTTGACGGCAGCTTTATTGTGGTGGGGATTAGAAGATGCACCGCCATGGGAAGAGATTTGGAGATGACAGTTTTAATCTGGGTATCTAGCTTTGTTGCTCTAGTGACGTTATTTCTTGTCTGTCAAATGTATAATGAAGCTATCCGTAACCAAGTTATACCTGTGGAAATAGAGATGAATAGACTCCCAAGCTCATTTGATGGAAGCGTCATTCTCTTTATTACGGATATCCATCGCAGGAATTTACCGGAGAATCTATTGGTGACTTTCAAAGGTCAGGTTGATTGGATATTTCTCGGCGGGGATATGATGGAGAAGGGTGTCCCTCACTCACGTGTGGAAAGAAATATGCGACTATTATCGAGTATTGCTCCTGTGTACGCAGTACATGGTAATCATGATTACAAAGCAGATGTCGTATCTCTGGATAGTATTCTTACGCAGTGTGGGGTGGGTCTGTTAATAAATGGAAATGTCAAATTAGAAAAGAATGGGTCTCATATATGGTTAACCGGAGTCGATTATCCTCGTATTCGTAAAAGGTCATACTCATCTCTGCCGAAACTCCCTTTAAATGAAGTGAATACTTGTCGCCTTGTACTGGTGCATGATCCTGTATGGATTAATCGTTATTCTACTAAACCTGCTGATCTGACATTATCTGGACACACCCATGGAGGGCAAATTATTTTCCCTTTTTTTGGTCCCATTCATTTAGATAAATGTTACCGAAATATTCCTAGTGGCTTCTTCCATTGGGAACAACCACATGCGCTAATAAAGACAGCAACGATATTTATCAGTCGAGGGTTTGGATATCGACACCTTCCTCTGAGATTTCGCTGTCCTGCTGAAATGAACCTGATTACGTTGCGGTCTAAATAAAAGAGCACATCTTATAAGTTCAGTACTGAACTTATAAGATGTGCTCTTTACATATTTCAATCCACAATGATTTAACGCATTTGCAGCTCAATGCTTCGAGGATCCACAAAAGAATAACCTCTCACTTCAAGTTCTGTTAACAAAGCCTCTAAAGCTTGGACAGTCCATGGGAGTTCGTGCATAAGAATATTACTACCAGAGTGAAGTTGGTCAGTAACGTTCTTAATGATGGCTTCTGTATGATTTGGATCAGATGATTTCATTTCCCAATCTAATGAACCATTCGACCAATTCATATATAACATTCCGTTGTCGCTGGCGATTTTCTTAGCGACATCCCCACCTGCACCATGAGGGGCACGAAAGAATACAGGAGCTTCTTGAATGATATCTGAAACTACTTTTTGAACATCTTCAATTTGCTTTTTCACTTCTGCTTCGGGCTTATTCTTCAAGACAATATGATCCCAACTATGATTACCAATAATTTGCTCACGGTCATGAATAAGTTTTAGCAAATCTGGATTTTCCTTCACTTTGTAGCCGTTCACGAAGAAGATAGCTTTTGCTTGATGCTTGTCTAGTGTATCAATCAAGCTGTTAATCATATCTACATCTTTTGGTCCATCGTCGAAAGTGAGTAAAACAACTTTCTTTGGTGCTTCTTCATCGTTAGGAATAATGTCATAATTTTTGTTCATATGATAGGTCAATTCAATGGTTGGTTCTTGTACCGTTTCGGGGGTGCCGGTAATATCTTCCTTTTCAATGAGTGTTGGCACTTTTTCTTTTGTAATTAGACTTGAGTTCTGTGTAGCTTTACTTTCATCTTGTACTTGGGACGATTGACCTTGATCTGTATCAGAATTCGATAATCCTTCGTTCGAGTTACTACAAGCACTAATTAGGAAGGTACAAATAAGAAAAAGGGTCGTTATTTGTTTCGTCATGATGTCATCTCACTTTCCTATAATTAACCGTATGAGTCTTTAACTTTATGTAAATACTAGCGTTGATTCTATCATATAAGGAGGTTATACATGTGAAAATTTCGTCACTTTTAACGGGTATTGTCATTGGTGCAGCAGCAACCAACATGATGTCCAAGAACGCTCAGAATAGTTCCATAAGTCACATGGCAGATAAGGCAAAAGGAAAAATGATGGATTTCACAATGATGGGCATGAATCTTGGCGGTGATCGTGAAAGTGAAGGCCCCACGATGGGCACAAGCCACAATTCAACGTATGAAACAAACGCAACATCCGGATTACAGACACAGACCGATTCGAAGGAATCCAATATGAAGATGCTTAAAGATTTCATTAAAGGAAATCCAGAGGTCAAATACGAAGTAGATATGATTCTTAAAGAGACAAACACGGTTATACCAGGTCTATAGGAAAAGTGGCTTGAATTTAGAATCATTTAATGGGCAAGATATGTCCAGGTTAAATGGTTCTTTTTTTTTATTTTTTATAACGTGCATTTATGAAAAGAAAATGATACGATACTTACATAAGAACTATTTTCAGCACAATTAAAATGAGACATCATATTTTGTTATATCTCATTGCTTGCAAAGGAGGATCCTGTCATGAAAATAGAACGTTTAAGTCCAGATAAGATACGGATTTTCCTAACGTTTGATGATCTTAGCGAGCGCGGCATCCAGAAGGAAGACATGTGGCAAGAAATACCGAAGGTGCATGAACTATTTACTGACATGATGGATCAAGCATATAATGAAGTCGGTTTCGATGCTACGGGGCCTTTGGCTGTCGAAGTGTTCGCCTTGCCCGCCCAGGGGATGGTTGTCATCGTGACTCGAGGGAAATACGATCAGCATCAATATACTAATCACGGTGAAGATGAAATTCCAGAAGATGTATATGAAATGGAAGTTACACTTGAAGAAAGTGATACTATTGTATATGCTTTTAACGATTTTGAAATACTGATTGAAGCTGCTCATGTTCTTCGAGGGAATATTACAGAGGCTGGAAAACTGTATAGCTATAATGATAAATGGGTGTTGTATTTAGAGCCAGGAGATTTGGACGAGGATAAGCATCCATCATTGATTGCTGTCTTAGCTGAGTTTGGAGAGTCTATATCAACCACTGAGGCCGTTCTTGAGGAATATGGTAAAATAATTATGCCAGAAGATGCGATTCGAGTGATTTGCCACCATTTCGCTCGTCAGGAATAATATTATATCAGTTAAGGTTTGAGATGGAGGAGTAAGGTTGCTATTGTTCTCAGTTATTGCGTCAGCAGTGGCGCCGGGTATTGCTTTGCTTACTTTTTTCTATCTGAAAGATAAATATGATGCCGAACCAATTCATTTCATCATGCGAATATTTCTGCTGGGGTTGCTAATAGTGATCCCGGTTTTGATTGTGCAGAGAGGATTGACATGGGGATTAGGTGATCATTCTTTGGTTCAATCATTCATCGTTTCTTCAGGTGTTGAGGAATTGTTGAAATGGTTTGTTCTATACTTTATGGTTTATAATCATGTAGAATTTGATGAACCTTATGATGGCATTGTATATGCTGTAACGATTTCTCTTGGTTTTGCAACTGTAGAGAACATCATGTATGCCTGGTATAGTCAAGCTTCTATAGGGACGATGTTTATAAGAGCGCTGCTTCCCGTTTCGGCGCATGCTTTGTTCGGAGTCATTATGGGCTATTATTTCGGATTAGCGCGCTTTAGCAAAGTTGGGAATCCTAAGCGTTATCTTCTATATTCACTCTTGATCCCTTGGCTTTTTCATGGAATGTATGATCTGATATTAACAATCGTAACAAATTATTGGCTTTGGCTTATCGTTCCTTTGATGGTGATTCTATGGTATGGGGGAATGAATAAGGTGATCCGAGCGAATAATAGTTCACCTTTTCGTTTCCAAAAGAGGGAAGAAGAGGTTAATACATGAGTATGTTGGACACACTTGATCTGAAGAAATGACACTGACGTCATTTACAAAGAGGGGGTGTCTTTTTTTTGCGTGTAAAAGTAAAAATCGTATGCCAAGAGTGTGGCGAATGCTTTATTCTAAGCGGTCGAAAAGTACAAGGCAAAATTGAAACGGGTTTTAAACAGTGTGTTTGCGATAACCAACAGCACTTTGAAATGGAAGAGCAGCCTTTTGGATAAGTTGGATAATGAAGCCCTCTTTGAGCTCAGTTTGACAATTGATTACGAAAGACTTCGTATTCATGCATAAGACTCCTTTCTTCTTGTCACACTATAGGTAAATAGGTAAATGTTCAAAAAGTCAGATTTTCAGCACCGAGAAGATTGGATGAAGCAAGGGAGAGAGGAGCGGAGCGTAGGCAGTACCTACGTGAGCACCGGAAGGACCGGCTGAATTCAATCTTCGATGTCGAATACGCTTCTTGATATACTTCGTGATCAAAAGATGACTTTTTGAACTTCCTCTATAAGGTAAGGATTACAAGGAAGGAGACTTGAAAACATATGTATAAGCGATTAAGCGCTGTATTATTCCCAGTGATGACGGTCTTGTTGATCGGTGCAATGGTTTGGGGTTATCAAGAGAATCAAGAGAAGAATGCTATTCTCATCAAAGCAGAGAATCAATACCAACGAGCTTTTCATGATTTGTCTTCTCATATGGATAGACTACATGGAGAATTGGGGAATACGTTAGCTGTTAATTCGACCTCACGATCCATGCACCGTAAAGGTCTAATCAATGTGTGGCGGATGACAAGTGAAGCTCAGAATGAAATCAATCAGTTGCCGCTAACGTTGCTACCATTCAAAAAAACAGAAGAGTTTTTATCTAAAATATCTAAATTTTCGTATCAGACTTCGGTACGTGATTTAGACAAGGAGCCATTAAGTGACCAAGAATTTAATACCTTAAAGGTGTTATATAAGGATTCGGGTCAAATTGCAAAAGATTTACAAGCGGTACAAGACAAAGTAATTAAGAACAGACTCCGTTGGATGGATGTTGAAACAGCTATTGCCAATGAGACGAAAGTGGAGGATAACAGCATTATTGATGGTTTTAAAACGGTTGATAAAGTTGTAGGAGAATACCCAGAGCACGATTGGGGTCCTTCTGTAGCGTCGATGAACGATAAGCGTAGGGTAAAGAAGCTAGATGGAATACCGATGACAGAGGCAGACATTCATCGTAAAGCAATTAAGTTTGCTGATGTATCGTCTGATTCAGAAGTTCAAATCACCGAGAATGGGAAAGGCACGGAATGGGCTTCTTTTACGGCTAAAGTAAAAAATAAGGCTAATAAAGATGGTTCCATATCTATGGATTTCACACGAGAAGGTGGATTGTTAATTTCCTATTCCGATGATCGGAAAGTAGGGGAGAAACAAGTGGGCATGGAGCAATCCATGAAGAAGGCGAGTGAATTCCTAGCCAACAAAGGGTATCGAGATATGGTGGCCATTATGTTTGATGAGTATGGGAATATGGGGAACTTCACTTATGTTCGTAAGCAGGAGGAAGTTCTCATTTACCCAGAGAAGATAACGGTCCGTGTAGGCCTTGATAATGGAGAAGTAACGGGATTTCAATCTAGTGACTTCGTCGTTGAACATCAGGATGCCCGAGCCATCCCTAAAGCGAAGTTAACGTTGGAAGAAGCAAGAAAGAGGTTGAATGTCGAATTTGAAGAGACTTACAATCGGAAATCCCTTATCAAAGATGAGTATTCTAAAGAAGCCTTATGTTATGAGTTTGGTGGGAAAGTGAATGGGACTAGTTACCGTGTCTTTATTAATGGTGATGATGGCTCAGAAGAGAGTGTAGAAGAGATTAGAACGCCCATTAAATAAGCTTTAAAAGACATTTAAATGACATTCGAATGGTCTTCATATTCGAATGTCATTTTTCTATGCAATAATCCGTGCTATAATTATGTACAGACGATAATCCAATGATGGTGGTGAGTAGATTGTATTTAAAAATAAATGAAGTGTTATATATGAACATAAATTCATCAGATGAAAAAAATTCAGAAATAGGTTATAAGTCTAGAATTACAGATGTTGAAGAAGAGTCCTTTCTAATCGAGATACCGATGCAAGAAGATAATGGTCAATTAAAAAGATTACATTTGGGTGATGAGTTGTCGGTATCTTTTTTGACGGAGGATGGGGTCAAACATTATTTCAATACATATGTCCTCGGTTTCAAGGAAGATATTATCCATATGATTAGAGTGCAGAAACCGAAACTAGACGAGATTTCAAAAATTCAACGACGTACCTACTTTCGAGTAAATGCAAATGTTGAGATTGCTGTTCAAAAGGAAGATACTACACGGTTTATAACTCGAACAGAAGATTTAAGCGGAGGTGGAATATCATTCTTTGCCGAATCTAAACATGAGCTTAAAGAAGGTGAAGTGTTATCCTGTTGGGTTCTAGTTCATTATAAAAATGGTTTGATTGAGCATATTCCATTAAAGGGTGAAATTGTTCGGATTAAGGATGGGGAATATAATCGCAACATCGTTATGCTAAGATTTACAGAAATAATTAATACAGAGCGTCAAAAGCTGATTCGCTACTGTTTCGAACGACAAATGGATTTTCGGGATCGGTAATGGTCTGTATGTAACCAATACATTATTGGTATACTAACCTAAAAATCCGGGAGATCAGACGATGAAAGATGATCAAGAACAAATCGAACACTATGTAACGCTTTTTGATGAATTATTTGTAGCATGTAGTCATGTGTTCAAATATGTATTCTGGATACTCATCTGTCTGATGATATGTTTTCAGATTACTCTACACATTCCTTCTTTGCGTACATACGTATCTTCCGTATACAAGATGGATGGTATACCGATGACGGAACGAAATGTTAACTACTGGTAGTGAGATTACTAACAGAAGTTGTTCAAAAGTTATCTATTGAACACGTATTTATAGATCTATTTTGCAACAATGCACCATATGTGATATAATTTATTCGTTGCAGGCAATGCCTGCTTTTTTCTTGAGTTTATGTTATGGGAGGAATACTCCATTGATTAGGCAGGGGACAGTAATGAACGACAAAATCAATATTGCAATTGATGGTCCTGCGGGTGCAGGAAAGAGTACAGTTGCACGCTTAGTGGCAAATCAATTGTCATATATTTATGTCGACACGGGTTCCATGTACAGAGCCGTCACATGGTTTATGACAAGGCTTGGCATAGGACCAGAGTTGCCTGATAAGGTGCATGAGTACGCTCTTAACATGGTCATTGAATTAAGACCCGATACAGATGGACAGAAGGTATGGGTTGATGGAGAAGATGTTACATCTTACATTCGCACATCAGAAGTGAATAGCCTAGTTTCACAATATGCCCAAATTGAGGGGTTACGTTCTCATTTGGTATTTCTTCAGCGGCAGATGGCTTTGAACAAGGGTGTTGTGATGGATGGACGTGATATCGGAACAACTGTGCTTCCAGACGCTGAAGTGAAAGTCTTCTTAACTGCCAGCGTTAAAGAACGCGCTCTTCGTCGCTTCAATGAATTGAATGATGCAGATCGAACTTCACTGGAACAACTTGAGAAGGATATTGCTAAGCGAGATTCTTTGGATGAACAGAGGGAGATTTCTCCTCTACGACGTGCTGAGGATGCAATACATTTGGATACCACTCAGATGGATATTCATCAAGTAGTGAACAAGATTGTTTCTATATGCAGAAGTCAGAAGGATGGAGAGAAGATAATATGATTTATATCTTTTGCAGAGGATTATTACGATTGATCTTCGCCTTTCTATATCGTTTAGAAGCGGTTGGTAGGGATAACGTACCTTCTGAAGGTGGAGTACTGCTCTGTGCAAATCATATCAGTATGATGGATCCTATAACGGTCGGAATTAAGTTGAAACGACAGGTTAAATACATGGCCAAGGCGGAACTATTTGGCATTCCTGTGTTTGGACCTTTGCTTCTTCAACTAGGAGCTTTCCCTGTCAAACGTGGTGGAGTTAGTAAAGAAGCCATTCGTATGTCCATCAATATCTTGAAACAAGGTGAAATGATGGGGATCTTTCCGGAAGGTACTCGTAATTCTACATCAGGAATTGCCAAGAAAGGTGCTGCAAGCTTTGCGCTTCGTAGCCAAGCAACAGTTATCCCTGTTGCGATCTTTGGTGAGTACAAGCTTTTACGTAAAATGAAGGTTGTATACGGTGCGCCTGTAGATTTATCTGAATTTATGGAGGAAAGCTCTTCTGGCGATCATCTAGAAGCCGCAACGGAAGTCATCATGTCTCGTATTTATGAAATGCAGAAGACAGGTAAGCCAAGTAGCCATTAGATTTCAGTGCATGAAGTGTGAAGTTTTATGGAAAGATACTACAATATAATTGTTTTGAACACTGCTTAGCAGGTTTAAATAAATGGGATTTTGAACTGAGGAGGGCATTGATATGTCAGAGGAAATCAAGAACGAAGAAGTAGTAGTAGAGGAAGTTGTAGAAGTATCAAACCAAGAGGAATTGGACCAAGGGGTATCCGTGAAAAAAGGGGATACAGTGAGAGGGACGATCGTCAAACTAGAAGATAACCAAGCTTATGTAAGCATTGGATATAAATATGACGGTGTAATTCCGGTTCGCGAGTTGTCTTCTGTACAAGTAGACAACGCATCTGACGCCGTAGAAATTGGTCAAGAAGTTGAATGTAGAGTTGTCAGCATTGATGATGACAAAGAAAGAATGCTTCTATCCAAGCGTGCTATTGATAGCGAGAATGGCTGGGAAGAATTAGAGAAGTATTTTGCAAGCCAAGAAATTATTGAAGTAGTTGTTTCTGATGTTGTTAAGGGTGGTTTAGTAGTAGATGTAGGCGCTCGTGGATTTATTCCTGCTTCTATGGTTGAACGCCATTTCGTTGAAGACTTCAGCGATTATAAAGGTCGTACATTGCGTGTGAAAGTAAAAGAACTTGATCGTGAGAACAATAAAGTGATCTTGTCACAAAAAGATGTTCTTGATGCTGAGTTCGAAGGCAATAAGCTGAAGATCATGGCTGACTTGAAAGAAGGTCAATTGATTGAAGGTACTGTTCAACGTCTTACTCAATTCGGAGCATTCGTTGATATCGGTGGCGTAGATGGACTTGTTCACGTATCTGAAATTGCATGGAGTCGTGTTGAGAAACCTTCTGATGTTATTTCTGAAGGCGAGAAAGTTACAGTTAAAGTTCTTAAAGTGGATTCCGAAAAAGGTAAGATCAGCCTAAGTATTAAAGCTGCTCAACCAGGACCTTGGGAAAATGCAGCAAGCCAGTTCAATGCTGGTGATGTTGTGACTGGTGAAGTGAAACGTCTAGTTGCATTCGGAGCATTTGTGGAGCTTACTCCAGGAGTGGAAGGTTTGGTGCATATTTCCCAAATTTCACATAATCATATTGCTACACCACAAGAAGTATTGGAAGAGGGACAACAAGTTCAAGTGAAAATTCTTGAATTGAACCCTGATGAGAAGCGTGTTAGCCTAAGTATTAAAGAAACACAAGAGGCTCCTGCTCAAGAAGCAAGAACTGAAAGACCGAGATCACCTAGAACTTCCAGAGAACCAAAAGTGGAATTCAATAATCCTAACGTATCTCTTTCAAATGAAGGTCTTAGCTTTACACTTGGCGATTTATTCGGGGATAAGCTCGATAAATTTAAGTGATCAGGATCTGAACCTTTGTGAAATCGGCGAACCCTCCGCGGGTTCGCCGATATTTTTTTATGATTGCATATGACGGATTGTCAAACCGAGTATGGTAGGTGTTGACAATCCGTCATATGCAATATATTGGTATCGGTTTCTCTTGGGGTTAGCCAAGACTGGTGTTTTTTGCTATGATAATAATCGTAAGAATTGATAGGAGGAGTTAATAATGGCAAGACCGGTAGTTGCAATCGTGGGCAGGCCTAATGTAGGTAAATCAACGATATTTAACAGGTTAATTGGTGATCGTCTGGCTATTGTAGAAGATAAGCCAGGGATTACACGTGATAGGATATATGGCGTATCAGATTGGAATGGTAAGGGGTTCAGTGTTATTGACACTGGAGGAATTGATTTAGACGGTGATGATCACATGTTGAAATCGATCCGTATGCAAGCAGAGCTTGCGATAGAAGAAGCAGATGTTATTGTGTTTATGTGCGATGCTAAGACAGGTGTTACTTTGGCGGATGAGGAAGTTGCTCAAATGCTATTTAGATCTAGAAAGCCTATCGTTTTAGCTGTGAATAAAGTGGATAATATCAAGAAGGTGGAAGACACCTATGAATTCTATAGTCTTGGATTCGGTGACCCTATCGGAATATCAGGAAGTCATGGGACAGGTCTTGGTGATTTACTCGATGCGATAGTCAATAATCTGCCTGATCTTGAAGAAGAAGAGTATGGTGACGACGTCATTAAAGTCGCGTTAATAGGTCGCCCGAACGTTGGGAAGTCATCATTAGTTAACGCTATATTAGGAGAAGAACGGGTTATCGTAAGTAACGTTCCAGGCACGACTAGGGATGCTATTGATACACCATTTGAGCGAGACGGACAACGCTATGTCATTATTGATACGGCTGGTATGCGTAAGCGTGGAAAAGTGTATGAGAATACGGAGAAGTATAGCGTGATGAGAGCTATGAAAGCTATTGAAAGAGCAGATGTGGTGCTTGTAGTTCTGAATATTGAAGAAGGTATAATCGAACAAGATAAGCATATTGCTGGTTATGCATTCGAGGCAGGTAAGGCTTCTATCTTTGTCGTGAATAAATGGGATGTTGTAGAAAAAGATGATAAAACGATGAAGGCATTTGAGACGAAGATCAGAGATCATTTCTTATTTATGACTTATGCTCCTATCGTATTTCTATCAGCCAAAACAAAACAGCGCCTTCAGAAATTACTACCAGTCGTTCAACATGTTGCAGAGCAGCACTCACTACGTGTACAGACACATATATTGAATGATGTCGTTTCAGATGCAGTGGCGTCAAATGCACCACCGACAGATAAAGGGCGCAGACTACGTATTAATTACGCGACACAAGTAGCCACCAAGCCACCAACTTTCGTTATTTTTGCAAATGATCCTGATTTGATGCATTTCTCATATGAACGCTATTTAGAAAATAAAATTCGTGGAGCATTTGATTTTGAAGGGACGCCGATACGGATATTCACACGGCGTAAGTCCGATGAAAGCTAGGTGACGAAGGTTTGTTAATGCAAATAAGTTCACTCTTTTTAAGTTATTTACTGGGATCAATTAGTTTTAGTGTGCTGTTGGCTAAGATACTAAAAGGAATCGATATTCGTCAATACGGTAGTGGAAATGCAGGGGCAACGAATACTTTGCGTATATTGGGAAAAGGTCCAGCTATATTTGTACTTTTGCTCGATGTACTCAAAGGGATCATCGCAGTATGGATCGGCAGATGGTTAGGTGGGGACGAAGCATGGATCCCTGCCTTATGTGGTATTGCTGCTATTATTGGGCATAACTGGCCGCTCTATTTCAATTTTCGTGGTGGTAAGGGCGTTGCTACAACAATAGGTGTCATGGCGACATTAAGTTTCTTGCCTGCTCTTATTGCAGGAAGTATTGCCATTATATCGATTGTATTAACAAGATATGTATCCCTTGGATCATTAATTTTTGTAGCACTCACACCCGTCTGTCTACTCATAATAGGTGGATACCCATGGTCAGCGTTCTGGTGTAGTATCATTATTGCAATATTTGTTTTCTGGCGTCATAGAAGTAATATTGTGAAGATTGTACAGCGCCGTGAGAATAAACTTGGATCAGGGGGATCTAAAAAAGGGGGAGAACGCGTTGTCTAACAAAGTAACTGTTCTTGTCGCAGGAAGTTGGGGAACTGCGCTTGCGAGCGTTCTAGCTACGAATCATTTGGATGTTTCTCTATGGAGCCATAACCCTGAGCAAGTTAACGAAATGAATGAATTCCATACGAATAGTCGGTATTTACCAGGTGTCACATTAGCCTCGAATATAACGGCTACGATCAGTATGAAGGATGCTGTTGAGAACTCCAGTGCTGTCGTGATAGTAGCTCCGTCCTCAGCGATGAGAGAAGTGACTGCAGAGCTTAAGAAATATTGGAAGAAGGACATGTTGGTTGTTCATGCTACCAAAGGATTTGAGACAGAAACTCTGAAAAGGATGTCATCCGTTATCGCTGAAGAACTGGCATGTGATGAGGGGGATATCGTTGTGTTATCAGGCCCAAGTCATGCTGAAGAAGTTATTAAAAGATGCCCAACAACAGTAGTAGTAGCTTCCCTTAATAAAAGTGCGGCAGAAGCCGCGCAAGATTTATTCATGAACTCTTATTTCCGTGTCTATACGAATCGCGATATGGTTGGTGTGGAGTTGGCAGGTGCACTTAAGAATATTATTGCTCTTGGTGCTGGAATGTCAGATGGATTAGGATTTGGTGATAATGCGAAGGCGGCATTATTGACCAGAGGTCTAGCTGAAATCTCACGGATTGGTGTAGAGCTTGGAGCGAACCCACTTACATTCTCCGGACTTGCTGGAATTGGTGATCTTGTCGTAACGGCTACCAGTCAACACAGTCGTAATTGGCGAGCTGGATCATTAATTGGTAAAGGTAACAATCTCGATGAAGTGTTACAATCGATGGGGATGGTCGTAGAAGGTATTCGTACAACACAGGCTGCTCATAAGCTAGCGATTAAGCATGGTGTACAAATGCCTATTACGGATCAGCTTTATCAAGTGCTGTTTAAAGAGCTGGATGCGAGAATAGCGGTAGAAGCACTGATGGGCCGCGACCCGAAGACGGAAATGGAGAGTATGCGACAGGAGACTTGGGAACAGTGGCATACATAAGTGCTAGTCACCTTTTATGGCCAATCCTCATATAATACTGTGAAGATTGCCAGAGGAGGGATTACATTTGAGTAACAATATACCCAAGGATGCGCTCAATGCGATCAATAAAAAAAGTGGTAAACGCATTTCTGAGAATGAAGTTAAGAGGCTTGCTAACACTGTCAAACCAACGACAATGCAAAATGAGGCACAGCTACGTCAATTAATTAAACAAGTCTCTGCCATGGCGAATGTACCTGTTAGTGAAAGTACAATAAAGGATATTGTTAGTGCAGTTAAGAAAAGTGGCATGAATCCTCAAAGCATGGAATCCTTGATGAAGATGATGATTAAGAAATAAGGATTTTCTTACGTTTTAATAGAGTCTCAAGATAGGGACAAAACACTATGATGTCTTTTGGCATCATAGTGTTTTGTCTTGTTTTTGCGAAATGGGACAAGATTCATGTTATAATAGCTTAAATAAAATGGTTTACAGAATGGAGATTTAACTTTATGGACGCAATGACAAAAATGTGGGTATCCCTCATTGCAATATTAATTATGGGCTGTTCAGTTTTTTTAATTACATATGCACGAAGTAAAACGAAAGGGATCATAAGAATATTATTGTCCGTAATCGCCTTTCTACTTATGATCACTGGATTTCTAGGTGGACTGGTTTCTCTGACTTAATATACTAAAGGATTGGTGAGGTTTGAATGGAATCATCTTTAACTCTTATTGGAAGAACAGTTACTAAAAGTGTGGAACCAAAGCTCGGGGAGACTATTCTCCAGCACGCGATTGCGCATAAAATTGACTGGCAACATCTATGTACTCGTGGCACATGTGCTCGGTGTCGTTGTTACATTGAAGAGGGTTCTGAACACTTGGAGGAGCCGACCCAAGCAGAACATCGACGTCTCGATCCTGAAGAGTTCGAAGAAGGCTATCGGTTGGGTTGTCAAGCTGTTGTGAAAAACATAGGCAAGATTTCAGCGCGTAATAAAACCTATTTTTAAGGAAGTGACATCAGTGCATCATTTCACATTCGAATTGCAGCAAGCATTAAAGCAGGCTGCAAGATGCTTGAATTCAACCCATTGCAAGTGGTTGCTAGGGGGGAGCTGCAGCTTGATCTTGCAGGGGGTAGAAATTCTTTGTCCACCTCGGGATATTGATTTGTATGCAGATTCTGAATCGGTTATAACGCTTCATAAAGCAATTGCACATTGGTCAGTGGATGAACAAGCTTTAAATACAGCTGGTTTATATTCATCCGTACTAAGCCATTATGAGTTAAATGAAGCGCAGATCGAGCTAGTAGGTGATTTCAGGATTGCTTCGAATACCTTTGAATATAGGGTGGAGGTAGAAGAAGCACTCCAGTCTGATGCTTCTGAAATTGAGCTTGAAGGCGTTCGCATGCGTCTGATGCCTCTAAGTCACGAACTCATATTTAATCTGCTTAGAGAACGTGCAGACAGGTATGAAGCGATAGCTACAACGATGAGAGAGGATAGAGCACGGCATTTACCCCTTCTAGAGAAATTAATAAGAACGAATCATTTGGATGATCACCATATCAAGCAGATCGCTATATTGTTAGGGGCTCCGAGTGTGCTCTCTTATATGTCTAATCTGTCTTAATTGAGTATAGAGAGGGAATGGCTATGGATCCTGAAATAACGTTTCATCCGATGGGAAAAGTCCTTAAAGTGAGACAGGGGACAAGTGTGCTGAATGCCGCTCGTAAAGGTGGCGTACATATTTCTACACGTTGTGGAGGTAAAGCGGGCTGCTTAATGTGTAAAATAGTAGTGAATCAACACCATATGTCAGCTCTTTCGCCTATAGGAGATGTCGAACGTCGTAAATTGGGCTCATTGTATAGTAAAGGAATCCGCCTATCCTGTCAGGCGACAATTCAGGGTGATATTGAGGTAAACATTCCAGAGGATCCCCTCAAAGCTGCTGTACGTAAACAACTTGAGGCTGCAAGGAATAAAGAACCCGATGAGTTATGGTAATTAAGATATTTTGAACTTATAACGCAAAGGACGATGATGTATGATGAAGCCTCAAATTAAATATAAACGAAGTTCATCTTTCAAATTAATGTTGGCTGTTATGATACTTATGTTGGTTACTACGGCATGTCTATCTCCATTTGAGAAGACTGAAAGCAATCCCTCGTACCATGAGAGCGTGAAACGGATACAATCGGCTGTGGATGATTATCAGAAAGAACTAGAATTGTTACCCATTATGAATGCTGATCAAGATACTCCACGTTATGAGAAATTTAGAGTGGATATGGAAAAGTTGAAAAACACGGGTTTTATAGATGAAATACCGAATACAGCATTTGAAAAAGGGGGAAGTGGATATTTTCTTATTATTAATGAGGAGTCCAATCCTACAGTTAAGGTCATGGATATAGCGACGGTTCAGAAAGTAAATGATGTTCAGCAGGCTGTAGATAAATATAAACGGGGGAATAATAATGAATTACCTAAGGGAGAAGAAGTATACCCTAGTGTGTATACTGTAGACTTATCCAAGGCTAAAATCCCTTCAATTAAAATTCAAAGTGTATATTCTAACGAGGAAATGGCGTTTGTGATGGATGCCAATGGCCAGGTATATGTTGATTATGCTTTTGATATTATGCAGGCAATTGAGAAAAGTGGTCAAGAACCGCAGGGTGATGAGGATTTGAGAGATTATCTTGTTGATAATTCCTACTTTGTTCCCGTTAAATCACTCCCTTATTCTTGGGTTGCTGGAGCACCGGTAGCAAGCATACAATAGCAGTGCTAGATTATCATAATGACACACAATAAAGGCAAATATCCATTCAAACTGAATGGATATTTGCCTTTATTTATGATTCAAAACCAAAATGAATGAGGCTATAGGACGTTTTTTTTTATACATAAATAAGTGTAGTTTCGGCATATCGGACTGAAATTTCGCATATATCTGAGTGGGATAGAGAAGTAAGTGTAAATACAGTTGTCCATATTTATTGAAAACCGGTCATATTGTTTTGTTAAGGTACATAATATGATACTAGTCCAAATGCCCGAACGAGTAACGCCGCTTTGCTGTTCTGACCTAATGATTACTTCCGGCGGCGGACTACTAACGACATGAAAAGGCGGCTCATCCGTTGCAATGGTTGAGGCCTCAGATGGAACACGAAGCGGATGCTCATAAAGCATTTTTCCTTCGGAGTAATATGAGGAGGGGATCTCTCTTGGAAAAGGTAGATATTTTTAAAGACATTGCCGAGCGAACAGGTGGTGATATATACCTGGGTGTCGTCGGTGCGGTTCGCACAGGTAAATCAACATTCATCAAACGATTTATGGAAACTATCGTACTCCCGAACATCTCAAGTGAATCCGAGCGAGTTCGCGCAGTAGACGAACTTCCGCAGAGTGCAGCAGGAAAAACGATTATGACGACAGAACCAAAGTTTGTACCTAACAATGCGGTGCAAATTAATGTAGCTGAAGGCTTGGATGTGAACATTAGGCTTGTGGATTGTGTAGGGTACGCTGTGGAAGGTGCCAAGGGCTATGAAGATGAGAATGGTCCACGTATGATCTCTACGCCGTGGTTCGAGGAGCCAATCCCGTTTCAGGAAGCGGCTGAGATCGGTACACGGAAGGTGATCCAGGAGCATTCAACATTGGGTGTAGTTGTGACCACGGATGGTTCTATTGCCGAAATCGCTAGAAGCTCATATGTTGAGGCAGAAGAACGAGTTATTGCGGAACTGAAGGAAGTAGGCAAACCATTTGTACTTGTCATTAACTCAACAAGACCTCGCAGCGATGAAGTGCTTCAATTACGTAGTGAATTAGCCCAGAAATATGATATTCCAGTCATATCTTTAAGTGCAGCAACGATGACTGAGGAAGATGTGACTGGTGTTCTTCGTGAAGTTCTATATGAATTTCCAGTTCATGAAGTAAATGTTAACCTTCCAAGTTGGGTTATGGTTCTGAATGATAAGCATTGGTTGCGTAGTAATTACGAGAACTCCGTTCGCGATACGGTGAAAGATATCCGCCGATTACGGGATGTAGACCGAGTGGTATCTCAGTTTATGGATTATGAATTTATTGACAGAGCTGCCCTCAGCGGAATGAACATGGGTCAAGGTGTTGCTGAGATCGATTTGTTCGCCCCGGACGAAATGTATGATCAAATACTGATGGAAGTCGTTGGAGTGGAAATACGTGGGAAAGATCATTTGCTGCAATTGATGCAGGAATTCTCTCATGCCAAGCGGGAATATGATCGCTTCGCAGAAGCGTTGGAAATGGTTAAGACGACAGGTTATGGTATTGCTGCCCCATCGCTTGCAGAAATGACGCTGGATGAACCAGAACTAATACGTCAGGGGTCACGATTCGGAGTACGTTTGAAAGCGACTGCGCCTTCAATTCATATGATTCGCGTGGATGTGGAATCTGAGTTCTCCCCGATCATTGGGACGGAGAAACAAAGCGAAGAGCTGGTTCGCTACTTGATCCAAGATTTCGAGAATGATCCGATAAAGATTTGGGATTCAGACATCTTTGGCCGCTCACTCCACTCCATCGTTCGTGAGGGGATCCAAGGTAAAATTGCAATGATGCCAGATAACGCACGATATAAACTTCAAGAAACGTTAGGAAGAATTATTAACGAAGGATCGGGCGGGTTAATTGCGATTATTCTATAACGAACTAACTAACTAACTAAGATAATTTAGAAAAGCTGTGTGTAGGAGTCAACTCCTACACACAGCTTTTCTACTTTGTGAGAAAGTAGAAGTTCCACTTGATACTCTAATCCTTATATTTCATATTTCAGCTGAAACGGGTGTCTTAGCGCGATACGACACTTACTAAATTCCATGAAGGATTTCAAATTTTGGATGTAAATCAACGGAATATGCATAGAGTGGGATGTTAGAGTTACGAACAATGCTTCGCGTATGAAGGTAGTGAAGATGAGGCTAGAATAGATACAGAAAGTATATCTAATTAGTAGGAAAAGTGAGAGGAAGAGAAAATAGTTGCAAACCTGCTGTTAAAAATGGCGATAACGTTGAAAAGTGGAGTTTTCAGTAATTTAGATGTACTCCATGCAACTAAAGTTAGCTTTAGAGGGATTGGGTTAAATTTAGTTGTACTTATTGCAATTAATAGTGAATGGTGAGGCGGAAGGTAAGTAGTGCTCATTATATTTATAATGTATATGTATGCATTATTTGGAATTCCTACAAAGGACTTCTCTGTGTGGAATCTACGGATTCCATATTTAGAATAAGCATGTGTAAGATATGGATGATTGCTCTCTAGGAGGAGACTGGAAGACAATAATGCAATAATTAGCAGTTTTTGAAGGGTATATTACAAAATATCTATTTAGCGACTTTATCAAATGAAGTATCAGATTAATTATTTTAAATAAACTAATGGAATGTATATTAATTCATGGGTATGCAATTTGTTTATTTCTAAAATAAATAAAAATTGAGGTAATCCAAGGGTATTGGATTAAGTCTAATGATGGCACTAATAGTCATAATTCATCTAATAATACAGCGAATAGACCTAAAACGCTTGATATTATGGGTTCGCTGTATTAGTATGAAAATTGTTCCGTACTCACAGTTAGATACTAAAAAAGGCGATTCTTGTACGTAAATTTGTACGTAAATAGCTATTGTAAAGTATATTTTGCGAGAAAACGGAAACAAAGAATAACAATCGATCTCATTTCTTGCTGGGGAGGTGAATAGAAATGAACAAATCAGAATTGATTTCCCAAGTAGCTGAAATTTCAGAATTGTCGAAGAAGGATGCTACTAAAGCAGTAGATGCTGTATTCGAAGCGATTTCCGTAGCGCTGCAAAATGGCGATAAGGTGCAACTCGTGGGATTCGGGAACTTTGAAGTGCGTGAACGTTCTGCACGTAAAGGACGCAATCCACAAACAGGTGAAGAAATCGAAATCGCTGCGAGCAAAATTCCTGCATTCAAACCAGGAAAAGCGCTTAAAGACGGAATTAAATAAGATTTCTCCAAAATCCATAGAACAAGTGTAAATGATCAAAAGGAAGGTCGTGACGTATGTTCACGGCTTTTTCTTGTCTATATTTCATTTTGTGGGAGGGATAGATTTCATGGAAACCAATAAAGATGACGACTATATTGTTATCAAAGCAAAAGAAAATGGTGTGCAGGTCATCGGGCTCACTCGTGGACAGGATACGAAGTTTCATCATACCGAGAAATTGGATAAGGGTGAAGTGCTCATAGCTCAATTTACTAATCATACTTCAGCAGTAAAGATCCGTGGGAAAGCAGAAGTGTTAACGAAACATGGTAAAGTGGAGAGCGAGAGTTAAAAAGCAGGCATAGCCTGCTTTTTTTGATTGTACAATGAGTTAGGGACTCTAATCGTGATGGCATACGAAAGAGAGTGAAACGATGAAAGGGGCATGTCTGATGAATCGATGGATTGTACTGGCTTGCACATTGTTGCTATGTATAGGGGCCGTAATCTTCCTGCCCAAATTATTAACATTCCAAACCTCACTTGCACAAATGAAAGAGAATATTTCCGTATTTAATCCTCACTTAAGCACAACTTTAAACAACGAGAACTTGGTTGACCGTCTCAGTGCATTACCTTTAACAGTGCCCATAAGTCGAGTGGAATGGAGTGAATCCACTCTGACATTAGATTTGAAAGTCGTGACATCGGAAAGTACAGCGACAGAAATCTATGAGAATATGGCAGAAGCGATTTCTTTTTGTTTCGAACATACGCCTAATGTAGATCGATTAATGCTTAGACTTGTTGCGGAGAATAAGTGGTTGAATTCACGTCATTTACTATTGGCTGCGGATGTGAGTCGAGAGCAGTGGAGTTCGGAGTCGACAGAAGTGTTAAAAAGTAACGGAGAGACGCCGCTTCCAGTTCAATTGAAACAAACTTTCCATATGACCGAAACGAAACTTTGGCAGAATCAGTTTCAGAGACCGTAATCATGAGAGAAAGATAGAATAACCACAGTGCGCGCTGAATTAACATGTGCTATAATAGTCGAGATTGTTAACGAAGAAAAAGTATTAAAGTGTGTATTCAAAAAGTCAGATTTTCAGATCAAAAGATGGCTTTTTGAATAACCACTTAAAGTTATCAGCTCGGAGGCTAATGATGAAATCTTACCGCATACCCCAACTCGCAAGTAGCTACATCGAGTATGACATGATAGAACAATATACGAAATTGCCCAAATTTCCGGATGCTCGTGTTCATTTACTATATATCTTTTTGAATATAGGTAGTCGCAAATCAATTGATCACATAGAGCTCTATGCTATGGTTACATCCTTGATTCAGATGGGACTGGATACACATGAGACGATTGATACAGAACAAGGTAATCAAGCTGAAATTCACATGCGTTCTCGTCAATTGAAAGTGTTGGCAGGTGATTATTATAGCAGTCGCTTTTATCAACTATTGTCTGATGAAGGACAGATCGAAGTAATTACTCAATTGAGTAGAGCCATTTGTGATTTGAATATGATGAAGATGAATTTTTACAGCTCCATGCAAGCACGGGAGTTGACATCAGAACAATATTTGGAACAAAAGGTGCAGCTAAATATGCAGCTTTTTCTTTCTTTTTCACCCATGATAGAAAACTCTTTAAAGGAATCATGGGAAAAGTTACTACGTGAATTCACTCTATGTGAGACCGTGATGATTGAACTCGACCGTAATGCAGGGACTTATCCATATATTGCAAATGAACACTTGTTGAACACTTTACATGAATCGGTTGAACGAGTACAACGTATACGCAATAGCCTCAAAGGGGATGGACAATCCTTATATATTGGAGAGGTATTAGAATCATTCCGGTTATACTTGAATAGTTCTAGAGCCGTTGTAGGAGAGGGGTAATGGGATTGGAACGGAATAGCCCAGGTCAACATGTTGAAACTAATCATAATATTGAGAATGACAAGCCCAAGGAACAGTTCGTACAATCTGTTTTTGAGAGTGTTGCTACGAAATATGACCTAATGAATGATATTTTAAGTTTTCGAAGACATAAATCATGGCGTAAATTTGCGATGGCAAGAATGGATATGAAATCGGGAGAGACGGCTATTGATGTATGCTGCGGTACATGTGACTGGACGCTTAGTTTGGCGGAGGCGAGTGGATCTGGTGAGATCGTAGGATTGGATTTCAGCCCAAGCATGCTTGAAGTAGGACGTAAAAAAGTGAAGAATCATCAACGAAAGGATTCCATTACGTTGGTTGAAGGAAATGCGATGAGCCTACCTTTCGAAGATAACAAATTTGATTATGCCACGATAGGATTCGGATTACGTAATGTTCCAGACCTTGTTCAGGTGCTTCATGAAATGAAGCGAGTGGTTAAGCCTGGCGGAATGGTGGTCTGTCTAGAGTTATCAAAGCCGACTTGGCAACCTTTCAAAGGGATATACTATTTCTATTTCCAAAAAATATTACCAAGTCTAGGTAAATTGTTCGCATCCAGATATGAACAGTATAAATGGTTGCCCGATTCACTTGCTTTATTTCCAGGAAGAGATGAATTGGTAGAAAAATTTCAGCAAGTCGGATTGCAACATGTCGAAGCATATCCCTTAACTGGCGGTATATCAGCGTTACACATTGGGATTAAGGAGAATTAGAATGTTTAAGAAGATTGGTGCTTATCTTGAAATGATTAAAATTGAACATACGTTGTTTACCCTTCCTTTTGCGTTCATGGGAGCCTTGCTCGGATCGGTAACAGTTCATGGGGTACTACCTTCATGGGCACAGATTGGCTGGATTGTAATGGCATTATTTGGTGCTCGAAGTGCAGCGTTCGGATTAAACAGAATCATTGACCAGGTGATTGATAAGAAGAATCCTCGAACGGCTAATCGTGCCATTCCAGCTGGCATATTAAAGACGATGGAAGTGTTCGTGTTTACGATCGTATCCTTCATTTTGTTATTCTGGGCTGCATTTGAGTTAACTCCGCTTTCCGTGAAGTTATTACCTATCGCAGTGTTCATGCTTGTTATTTATTCCTATACGAAACGCTTCACATGGCTCTGTCACGTTGTTTTGGGATTGACTACATCACTGGCAGCATTGGGAGGTTGGGTCGCGGTTACGAATAGTGTGGATTCCAGTGCGTTCATATTTTATATTACTCTTTCATTCTGGACAGCTGGATTTGATATTATCTATGCGATTCAAGATATGGAATTTGATAAAAAAGAAGGAGTATACTCTATTCCAGCACGATTCGGTATTCATACATCTCTTAAGATAGCACGCGTTTTTCATGTAATTACTGCAATCGGATTTATAGCTCTCTACTTTACAGCATCACTACACTGGTGGTATTTGGTAGGGATAATCATTTCATGCGGAATTTTAATTTATGAACATTTCATTCTTTCTCCAAATGATATGAGTAAGCTACAAACGGCTTTCTTTACGATGAACAGTGTTCTAAGTATCGTTGTTTTTACCTTTACCTTGATTGAACTGGTGGTGCAAACCGCTTGAATCAACTTGAGAAGAAGCAGAGATGGGTTGTTGGGATTACAGGAGCTAGTGGCTCCATATATGGCATTAGATTAATCGAAACGCTGTTAGCTAGTGAGATGGATGTACATATTGTTATATCTAATGCTGGCTGGCGCGTGCTTCATGAAGAGTTAGGTTGGAGTAGTACAGATCGTGAAGGTACGCTAAAAGAAAAGTTCGGAAGCTATCCAGCATCATATGTTTATCATCCAGTCGCTGATATTGGAGCGTCGATTGCAAGCGGATCTTTTCAGGTCGAAGGAATGATTATTGTTCCTTGTTCAATGGGCACATTATCTGCTGTTGCGAATGGGTCCTCAGACAATTTGCTAGCTCGTGCAGCAGATGTGATGTTAAAAGAAGGACGACCATTAGTATTAGTACCTCGAGAGACACCACTTCATGCTATTCATTTGGAAAATATGTTGAAGCTTTCGAGACTTGGTGTGAGAATGATCCCGGCTATGCCGGCTTTTTATTTCCACCCAGAAACGATGGACGATCTTATTAATTTTGTTGTAGGTAAGGTGCTTGATAACCTACGCATAGATCATCAATTATTTAAAAGATGGGAGGGATGATCGTGACCTCGCCGGACAATAATAAGACAATCATTGGTACAATTAAATATACGAATGCATGGCCTGTTTTTCATTATTTTGATCCGGATTCATTGCAAGGTCCTGTAGAGATGATTACTGCTGTTCCCTCGTATTTAAATAAGGGTATGAGCGAAGGATCCATTGATATTGGGGCATTATCTTCATTTGCATACGGAGAAATATCCAATAAGTTACTTCTACTGCCAGATTTATCTGTAAGTGCAGATGGGCCCGTACAGTCCATCTTATTATTTTCCAAGGAACCTATAGAGTACATGGTTAATAGTATTATTGCTGTGACAAATACATCAGCGACCTCAACTAATCTGTTAAAGATATTGATGACAAAAGCACTTAAGGGGAGTCCGAAATATATCGCAATGGATCCTGACCTTAAGACTATGATGGACGTTGCAGATGCAGCACTGTTGATAGGAGATCATGCTATTAAGGCGTCTTGGACTGATCACGGGCTATATGTGACGGATATAAGTGAATATTGGAAACAATGGACAGGGCATAGTATGACCTTTGCGGTATGGGCAGTTCATCGTGATACTGCTAAGAACAAACCCGAAATAATACAGGAAATTGTACGAGCTTTGCAGAAAAGTAAGAATCGTAGTTTGTCAGATCTGACTCCAATTATTCTGGAAGCCACGATAAAGATCGGTGGGACTCTGCAATATTGGCGAAAATACTTTGAGAATTTATGTTACGATTATGGTGTACGGCAACGGCAGGGGTTAGAACTATATTTCCGTTATGCGTATGAACTTGGACTGATACAGCATGAAGTACGCATGGAGATGTGGGAAGAGAATAAGCGAATTCGGGTGAAAGAATGAAGAGATTAGATATGTTTGGATTGTTGAAAAAAGATATGGAATACATAGAACAGGAGCTCTACCGCAGCATTAGTGGTGATGAGCTTCTTCACGAAACATCGCTTCATCTTCTCAAGGCGGGAGGTAAAAGGCTTCGCCCTGTCTTTGTATTGCTGGGTGGTAAATTCGGAGAGTACAATCTTGAGAAGCTGATGCGTGTGGCTGTCCCACTGGAACTCATTCACATGGCTTCACTCGTTCATGATGATGTCATTGATGACGCGGATACCCGTCGCGGTCAATTAACAGTTAAATCGAAGTGGGATAATAAAATCGCCATGTATACAGGGGACTTTATCTATGCCCGAGCAATGGAAATTGTAACGCAACTTCCTAATCCTGAGATCCATCAGATACTCTCCAAAGCATTGGTTGAGATGTCCATTGGAGAGATGGAGCAGATTCGAGATTTCTTTCATACTGGACAAAGTGTACGACGGTATATGTTACGGATCCGTCGCAAAACAGCATTGTTGATTGCTGTAAGTTGCCAGCTCGGAGCTGTTGCTGCCGAGGCTGATTCTAAAGTTAGCAACCTTTTATACCGATATGGTTATTATGTGGGGATGGCTTTTCAAATACAAGATGATTTATTGGATCTTTGTGGGACGGAGAAGCAAATCGGTAAGCCGCCTGGAAGTGATATTCGGCAAGGTAATATAACGTTACCTGTGATTTATGCACTACAGGATCCTGATGTGCGTCAGGCGCTGCTTGTTGAAATAGCTCGCATTCATAAACTGAATGGTCAATGCGATGTAGCCAATGCCATTACACTTATCAAGGAAAGCTCAGGGATTCGTCGAGCGGAAGAATTAGCTACACGCTATATCAGTAAGGCGTTGGATGTGTTGAATGAGCTTCCCGATCTCAAAACGAAACGTAATTTGAAAGACATCGCTCACTTCGTGACGAGAAGATCATATTAAAGTTATCTAGGATTGATTTATTGAAAATGGAGAGTGAGATCATGGAACAAACCTTTCTAATGATTAAGCCTGATGGTGTTCAACGTGGATTAATTGGACGTATAGTGAGTCGGTTGGAGGATAAGGGCTTTACCCTTGTGGGATGTAAGTTTGTTCAAATGACTACCAAACAAGCGGAATTCCATTATGCAGAGCATGTAGGGAAGGACTTCTATCCACATCTGGTGAAGTTTATTACTTCAGGACCTGTTTTTGCGATGGTATGGGAAGGCGATGACATCATTGCATTATCTCGTATAGTCATTGGCAAAACGAATGTGAAAGAAGCACTGCCAGGTACGATTCGTGGAGATTTCGCCGCACATACACCTAATAATTTGATTCATGGTTCAGATTCAGTGGAGAGCAGTAAGAGAGAGATTGGAAATTTCTTTGAAGCTCATGAACTTGTGAATTATTCCAAAGGACTAGCGTCATGGATATGAAGAATCAATTACTCGAACCAGGTCATAACCCGGAGAATACAACCGTCGATCCTGACTATATTCATTTTATCGAATCGATCAAGAAATCGACTGGAATCGATCTTTCGCAATATAAAGAAGGACAAATGAAGCGTCGATTAACGACGCTCCGTGTTAAGCATGGGTATGATTCTTTCGAATTATTCTTTCAGGCTATGAAGCAAGATAAGAAGTTACTATATGAATTTCTGGATCGTATGACCATCAATGTGTCGGAGTTCTGGCGTAACCCGAATCGTTGGGAAGTACTGCGGGATACTATCCTACCAGAGCTTGTACTGAGTAGTAGGGGACGTCTCAAAATATGGAGTGCAGCTTGCTCTACAGGAGAAGAGCCTTATACATTAGCTATGATTCTTTCAGACAAGAAGATGCTATCGAATACAACACTTATAGCTACTGATCTTGATGAGGGTGCATTGGAGAAGGCGCGACAGGGGAAGTATCTCGAACGTTCATTGAAGGATGTTCCGAAAGACGTAGCTGCGGCACATTTTAATCAAGAGGGTATGCTGTTTGCAATTCATGATTCTTTGAAGAAATCTGTTCAATTTAAGAAGCAGAATCTGCTATTGGATACATTTGATGACTCCTGTGATCTCATTGTATGTCGTAATGTGATGATCTACTTTACAGAAGAGGCCAAGAATATGCTGTATCATAAATTCGCTAATAGTCTGCGTCCAGGTGGATATTTGTTCGTAGGTAGTACTGAACAGATTTTCTCGCCAGCGCAGTACGGCCTTGAGCCAACAGAAACATTCTTCTATCGTAAGAAAGTGTAAGTTCAATTTCGGAAAGTATTCTGAAAAGGTATATTATGCTGTCCAGATTGCGATACTAATATCCATAGAACATATTGGAGTAAGTGGAGGGATTATCGCAGCATGGATAAACGAAAGGTTATTACAGCCTATCAGCGTGGTTTCATTACGATTCAAGAATGTGGACAAATTCTAGGTTTAGAGCAGGTTCAACTCAAACGATTGATATTTGATTTCGTGGATGATCGTAACCATGTTGAAATTACAGTTCAACCGATCAATAGTTGACTAATCTTTTAGCATAAGCGTCGTATCCTTTGAACGAGAGGAACGACGTTTTTTTTTGAAAATATAAGTAAGTATAAGTTTCACATGAATCAATTTCATAATCGCCGATGCGGCTAAATCGGGTTGCGTAATTATGAAATTGATTCTTAATACTCTAATCTTTATATTTCCGCTGAAACGGGTTCCGTCCTTAAAAAAGGACGGCGAAGCCGTTTCTACTTGTATGTATTTATAAATGAGGATACCCATTCTTGTCAAAGTCTATGTCCTATACTATAATAAGCAAAGATATTATCGGATTTTAGCCATTTACAGTATGAAAGTATAAAGGGGGAAAACAACATGAGTTTACGCTATTTAACAGCAGGGGAGACTCACGGACCCCAACTCACTGCTATTATTGAAGGTCTGCCGAGTAATTTAACATTGGATTTCGAAGCACTAAATTTTCAACTACATCGCCGTCAAAAGGGTTATGGACGCGGAAGACGTATGCAAATTGAGAAAGATACCGCTCAAATTGTAGGAGGAGTTCGGCATGGGTATACGACAGGTGCTCCTGTGGCGCTCGTTGTAGCCAATAATGATTGGACCCATTGGCGGAATATTATGAATATAGAGCCCGTTGAAGGTACAGATGAAGAGAAGCGCCGTGTACACCGTCCACGCCCTGGACATGCGGATCTGAATGGTGGGCTTAAGTATAATCTGAAAGATTTACGAAATGTCCTCGAACGTTCCAGTGCAAGAGAGACAACTGTTCGTGTTGCGTGTGGAGCGATTGCTCGTCAATTTCTAGCAGAGTTCGGGATTAAGATTGCAGGTCAAGTCATTCGAATTGGAGAGATAGAAGCTCCTCCGAATAACTTAACTATTGATGAATTGATTGAACAGACAGAAGCTTCTTCTGTACGAGTAGTAGATGCTGAGACAGAGAAGAAGATGGAAGCCTATATTGATCAGATTAAGGAAGATGGCGATTCTATTGGTGGAATTGTCGAGTGTATTGTCGAAGGAGTACCGATTGGTCTTGGTAGCTACGTCCAATATGATCGCAAGCTAGATGCGAGAATTGCTCAAGGCGTCATGTCTATCAATGCATTTAAAGGTGTGGAGATTGGGATTGGATTTGAAGCAGGAATTCTACGAGGTTCACAAGTCCATGATGAGATTCTATATAATGAGGAACAAGGATATCACCGAGCAAGCAATCGATTAGGTGGATTTGAAGGTGGTATGACGAATGGAATGCCTGTAGTTGTTCGAGGTGTCATGAAGCCTATTCCAACATTGTATAAGCCATTACAAAGTGTTGATATCGATACGAAGGAAGCATTTACTGCTCAAGTCGAACGTTCAGATGCATGTGCTGTACCGGCTGCAAGTGTCGTGATGGAACATGTCGTTGCTTGGGAAATAGCTAAGGCATTCTTGGAGAAATTTGGTGGAGACTCAATGGACGAGATTAAAGCGAATTATAGCCATTATCTTGCTCAATTGGAGAGTTACTAAATATGAGAACAGTGAATGTGGACTTGGGTGAACGTTCGTATCCGATCTATATTGGAACTGGTTTGTTAAGCCGTATAGGTCAGTATTTCAAGGACCATAACATATCTACAAAAAGCCCATTAATGATCGTAACGGATGAGCATATCGCACCACATTATTTAGCTATGGTAGAGAAACTACTATTGGAAGTTGGTTATGTAACGGTATCCAAAGTAGTCAAGGCAGGGGAGACGTCTAAATCTTTAGTTGTCTTTGAAGAAGTCATGACTACAGCTATTGAGGGTGGTCTTGACCGTAACTCGGCGGTTATTGCATTAGGTGGTGGCGTTGTCGGTGATTTAGCTGGATTCGTCGCTGCCAGCTATATGCGGGGAGTTAAGTTCATTCAGATTCCGACAACCATTCTCGCTCATGATAGTAGTGTGGGAGGAAAGGTGGCAGTTAATCACCCACTGGCTAAGAACATGATTGGAGCCTTTCATCAACCGGAGCTAGTGCTCTATGACTTAGATACATTGCAGACTTTACCAGCACGTGAAGTATCTGCAGGGCTGTCTGAGATGGTGAAACATGGACTGATTCTGGATGGAGATTTCGCCAGATGGTGCAGGGAGCATTCTACTGAACTATTGGCACTTGATCCCGAAGCATTAGGATATGGATTAGAACGAGGTTGTTCAATCAAAGCAGATGTCGTATCGCGTGATGAAAGGGAAAATGACTTACGCGCGATCCTTAACCTGGGACATACGATTGGGCATGCGATTGAGGCCGTTGCAGGTTATGGTGAATATTTGCATGGAGAAGCTATTTCGATTGGAATGGCAGGCTCAGCCTTACTTGCTGTTCGTCTAGGCCGTGATGCTAGTATTTATGATGAAACGGTTAGTATGCTTCAATCACTGCGTCTTCCCGTAACGATGGCAGCGCATTTATCTACGGATGATATTATGAACGCCATGAAGCATGACAAGAAATTTAGAGAAGGGCATATGCTCTTTATCATACCTGAGTCGATTGGATCCGTAAGTATTGTGAAGGATATACCGGAACAGCTTGTTCGTGATACGATCGATACTCTTAGAGAAGGAGGGGAAACTCTTGTATAATCGAGGTATTCGTGGAGCAACGAGTGTTACTCAGAATGACGAACAGGAAATACTCCAGGAGACGATGACGCTTCTGCGAGAAATTGTGATTCGCAATGAGATTGAGCCGGAAGATATTTGCAGTGTGTGGATCACGATGACACATGATTTGGACGCAACATTCCCTGCAAGAGCCATTCGTCAACTGGAAGGATGGGATTTAGTTCCTTTAATGTGTTCAGTAGAGATACCTGTTCAGGGGAGTCTACCCCATTGTATTCGCTTTATGATCCAGGTAAATACGGAGAAGAGCCAAAAGGAAATGAAACATGTGTATTTAAATGATGCTCGTAAGCTTCGCCCAGACCTTTCGGGTCAAGGGACTAATTAAATTGAGAGTTCAAAAGATGACTTTTTGAACAATCTATTAAATAATTCGTTTACCGGGTTGTCAAAAGTAATTGGTATCATGTATAGTGTTCTTAGTTGAGTAGAGTAGAGTTTAGTTGAGATGAGTATAGTCGAGCAGAGTCCATATGTTATTTAATTCGGTACTGAATCATATTCTGATTCTAGAACCTACTCCTTAGCGTTAGCTATATGGGATGGGAATCTAGGGTTATAGAATGGATTAGTGACCGGACTCTTTCATATACTTTATGACCAAAAAACCTCTACTTTTGTAGAGGTTTTTTCTTATATTTCTCGCAGTAAGGGGTCTCGTCCCTTAAAGAAATATCGCAATAGTGCGATTTACATGAACAATATAATGAGGGAGGGATGGTCATGATGACCCCTAGTTTAGAACAAGTAATTACACTTTCAAGTCAATATAATTTGATCCCTGTGGTGAAACGTCTTTTATCTGATATGGAGACACCGATTCGTATATTTCAAAGATATGCTCAGCGGGATCATGCATTTCTCTTGGAGAGTGTAGAGGGCGGAAGTCAATGGGGAAGATATTCCTTTATCGGTACCGACCCATTCCTAATGATATCCGGCAAACAAGGTCGTATCGTTCTAGAAAAGAATGGTATCGAAGAGGTCATGAAGGGCAAACCAGTGGAAGAGCTCAAAGCGCTGTTACGTTCTTATCGAAGCCCGAAGCTTGAGGAGATGCCACCATTTACAGGTGGAGCCATCGGATTCTTTGGTTATGATTTGCTTCAATATTATGAGAATTTACCAGCGCATGCTGTGGATGATCTGCATATGGATGATATTCGCTTCATGTTCTGTGATTCTATTATTGTATTTGATCACGTGAAGCAGCAAATTCTATTAATAGGCAACGTGCATGTCAAGGACGGGGATACCGATCTTGATATTTCAGAGGCATACGAAGCGGTTAGTCGTAAGCTAGAAGACGTCGCTGAGCAACTACAAGAACAAGGCCCACGTGAAAATGTGAATCGTCATAGCATTCCACAGGATGTGGAATTGGGTGATATTAAATCGAATATGACCAAAGAACAGTATATTTCGAATGTGGAACAAGCGAAAGAATATATCCGAGCTGGAGATATATTTCAAGTTGTATTGTCCCAGCGTTTTCATATAGAGACAGAAGTATCACCGCTTCATGTATACCGTGTCCTTAGAACATTGAATCCTTCGCCCTATATGTATTATTTAAAAATGGACGAAGAAATTATTGTAGGAACGTCACCTGAAGCACTTGTTAAGGTGGATGGAGGTCGAGTTGAGACTCGTCCTATAGCAGGCACAAGACCTCGTGGGATGACGGATGCTGAAGATCGAGCTTTGGCTGAAGAGCTTATGGCAGATGAGAAGGAACGTGCGGAGCATTTAATGCTAGTCGATCTTGGTCGTAATGACCTGGGAAGAGTATCTGAATTCGGAACCGTGAAATGTGACTCTTTTATGGAGATAGAGAAGTACTCACATGTCATGCATATCGTTTCGAATGTATCAGGTCAGCTACGTGAAGATAAAGATTTCTTCGACGCATTTCTATCTTGCTTACCCGCGGGAACGGTATCAGGAGCACCCAAGTTAAGAGCCATGGAGATTATTGCTGAGTTAGAAAAAGAAGCACGCGGTGCTTATGCTGGTGCTATCGGATATTTGGGCTTCTCCGGAAACATGGATTCTTGTATCACGATACGCACATTAATTTTCCGTAAAGGCAAAGCTTATATACAGGCAGGTGCAGGAATTGTATGGGATTCCGTGCCAGAGAAAGAGTATGAGGAAACGGTTAATAAAGCTAAAGCATTATTAAAAGCAATTCGTACGGCAGAGTTGATGTTTCCTCCTCTGAAGAAAGATGACGATACGATTAATCAAGATTATTTATACTAATTAAATAATATGGAGATGAGCATAGTGGAGAATAGTGCAGAAAAGTTGAGTGTTGTTGGACATGACCGTGTTGAAGTGGATCAAACAGCGTTGATTCAATCGAACCTATCGACCCTGATACAAGGAAATAGCCTTTCAAGACAAGAGGCGCGTCTAGTGATGCAAAGTATTATGGATGGTGCAGCAACGCAGGCGCAAATCGGTGGGTTATTAACAGCGCTTCGCATCAAAGGGGAGACTGTTGAAGAGATTACAGGCTTTGCTGAAGCGATGAGGGGAGCGGGTGCTAGGATGTTGACAGAAAGTGCCCATTTACTCGACACATGCGGTACAGGTGGATCAGGGATTCATAAATTCAATATATCGACGACATCTGCGATTATTTCATCCTCTGTGTCTGTACGGGTAGCCAAGCATGGCAATCGTTCAGCTTCTGGACGTGCAGGAAGTGCGGATGTGTTGGAAGCTCTTGGTGTGAACATTAACATTACAGCTGAACAAGCGAAGCGCTGTTTGGATGAGATCGGGATATGTTTCTTGTTCGCGCAAATTTACCACCCATCTATGCGACATGCTGCGGCACCACGTAAAGAGCTGGGTGTACGAACCGTATTTAACATGTTAGGACCTTTGACCAACCCTGCTGGTGCGGATCGTCAGCTATTAGGAATCTATGATCGGAACATGACAGAGACGATTGCACATGTACTTAAGGAGCTTGGATTAAAGCGTGCTTTGGTTGTCTCAAGCCTAGATGGATTAGATGAGATTAGCATTTCAGCTCCAACTCAAATATCTGAATTAAGAAAAGGTATTGTAACTACTTATGAAATTAATCCGCATGATTTAGGTCTTGAAATGCACCCTCTAGAAAAAGTATTAGGTGGTGATGCAGCTCTGAACGCCGAAATTATTCGATCTGTGCTTCAAGGTGATAAGAGTCCTTACCGAGATATTGTCTTAGCTAACGCTGGAGCTTGTATTTATATATCAGGACTTGCTGATAGTATGGTAGAAGGTGTAAAACTTGCTGCAGATGCGATAGATAACGGTAGTGCTTATGCAAAATTAAATCAATTGATCCAAATGACAGGAGAAGAGTCCCATGTATCTTGATAAAATAGTACTTACTAAGGTAAAAGAAGTGGAAGAGTTAGCGAAAACTTTTAATTTGTCGATTGCCGAAAGAGAAATTGCTAACATGCCTCAGACTAGAGGATTTCAAAGGGCATTGTCCGAAAGAAATCGTAGAGATATGGGGTTAATTGCTGAGGTGAAGAAAGCATCTCCATCCAAAGGGTTAATTCGTCCAGATTTCGATCCTGTAGAGATTGCGTTAGCCTATGAGAAGGCGGGAGCGGACTGTCTATCTGTACTGACAGATGTGGATTATTTCCAAGGTAGTGGTGAATATTTGAGAGCTGTTCGTGAGGCCGTGAAGTTGCCCCTGCTACGTAAAGATTTCATTATTGATGAACGTCAAATCTATGAGGCTCGTCTGTTGGGAGCGGATGCCGTTCTACTTATAGCAAGCATACTGAAGCCTAAGCAAATTTCTTCATTCATCAAGGAAGCTTCAGCACTTGGAATGGATGCGTTGATAGAAGTTCATAGCGCTGAGGAATTGGAACATGTATTAGATTTGGATCAAGCATCATTAATTGGCATTAACAATCGTAATCTTCAGACGTTTGAGACTTCACTTGAGACGACGGCTAAGCTTATTGCTATGATTCCAAAAGGGATTACGAACATCAGCGAGAGTGGGATTTCCAGCATTGAAGATATGAATTACTTAAGACAAGCAGGTACAAATGGCGTGCTGATAGGTGAGTATTTCATGCGTCAAAATGATGTTGGGATAGCTGTGAATGAGTTGATGGGACCACTGGATGAACATATGGAATACCGCTAGCATGGGGAATACAGTCGTAAAAATATGTGGACTTCAGGACGTTGAAGTGCTAAAATCGATGTTAAACTTACCGCTGGACTATGTCGGATTTGTATTCGCTAATAGTCGTAGACAAGTGACTGCAGAACAAGCAGCTGTACTTATAAAACAACTTAAAGATTGGCAGAATGAGACGCGTCCTGAAAGTGTAGGGGTATTCGTGAATCCAGAGATGGAGTTTCTAGATAGCGTGATGGCTCAAGCACCGCTCGATGTAATCCAGTTACACGGGCAAGAAGATGCTCAATTCTGTCATGCGGTGAAAGACCGATTTGGCGTTAAGGTGTTTAAAGTGATACAAGTGCAAGGCAAAGGAATGGAGAATACTTCGGACTCTTTCGTACAACAGGTTATTTCACAGGAATATGTTAGTGCTATTGATGCGTTATTACTGGACACATTCGACCCTATCTATGGTGGAGGTTCAGGGCAGACCTTTTCTTGGGAGCAAATTCCACAATATCAATCGTGGAGTGAGGAACAGGGAATTCCCCTTTTTGTAGCAGGGGGTCTGCAGCCTTCTAATGTGGGTGAATTGGTTACGAAATATCGTCCTTATGGGGTTGATGTTTCGAGCGGCGTAGAAAGTAATGGCTTGAAAGATATAGAAAAAATGAAAGCTTTTGTTGAAAGGGTGAAACAAATATGACGCAAATGCCAGATGAGAACGGTCGTTTCGGTAAATTTGGGGGGCGCTTTGTGCCCGAAACATTGATGAACGCACTTCTAGAATTGGAAGAAGCCTATAAACAAAATACAGCAGATGCTAGTTTCCAGGAGGAAATTGATTATTTGTTGAAACAGTACTCAGGTCGTGAGACTCCGCTCTATTATGCGGAAAGACTGAGTCAACATTTAGGTGAAGCTAAAATTTACTTGAAGCGCGAGGACTTAAATCATACAGGTGCTCACAAAATAAATAATGCCATCGCTCAAGGTATTCTTGCTAAACGTATGGGCAAGAAGAAGGTCATTGCTGAGACCGGCGCTGGGCAACATGGTGTAGCTGCTGCTACAGTGGCTGCACTACTTGGCATGGAATGTAAAGTATTCATGGGAGAAGAAGATACGAAGCGTCAAGCGTTGAATGTGTTTCGGATGAAACTGCTAGGTGCGGAAGTAATTCCAGTGATTTCGGGAACACGCACACTCAAGGATGCGTGTAACGAAGCGCTTCGATATTGGGTTAGCAATGTAGAAGATACATTCTATATTCTAGGTTCTGCAGTGGGACCTCATCCATACCCTATGATGGTACGGAATTTCCAAAGAGTGATTGGGGATGAGACGAGACGTCAAATTCTTGAAAGTGAAGGACGTCTACCGAATGTACTTGTTGCCGCTGTTGGTGGTGGAAGTAATGCTATTGGAATGTTCTATCCATTTATTGAAGATGAGTCCGTTGCTATGGTTGGAGTCGAAGCTGCTGGGAAAGGTGTGGATACCGATTTCCACGCTGCGACGATGACGCACGGAACACATGGTGTGTTCCAAGGTTCTATGAGTTATTTATTACAAGATGAACATGGACAAATACAGGAAGCTCATTCCATCTCAGCGGGACTTGATTATCCAGGAGTAGGACCGGAACACTCTTACTTGAAAGATATTGAACGAGTACAATATGTACCGATCACAGATCAAGAGGCGCTCGATGCGCTACAACTTCTATGCCGCACCGAAGGAATCATTCCTGCCCTTGAATCTTCACATGCTGTTGCTCAAGTGATCAAACTTGCACCAACGCTAACGAAGGACGACATCGTAGTTATTTGTTTATCGGGACGAGGAGACAAAGACGTCGAATCCATCATGGCTTATACAGGGGAGGTTCAGTCATGAAATTAATGGAACAGACATTTGCAGCATTGAAAAGCCAGAATCAAACTGCGCTCATGCCATTCTTGACCGTAGGCGATCCTGATGTGGAGACGACGGTAGAAATTATTATTCAACTGGAAGCAGCAGGCGCTAATATTATTGAGTTAGGTGTGCCTTATTCGGATCCATTGGCGGATGGACCCGTCATCCAACGGGCATCAGGGCGTGCATTGAAGCATGGTGTGACGATTCGTACTTGTATGGAGACAGCTGTGAAAGCGCGTAAGGCAGGCGTCAAGATGCCGTTTGTTTTATTCACATATTACAATCCAGCGTTACAGATGGGGTTGGACCGTTTCTTCGAAGAAGTAAAGACTCATGAAATCAGTGGGTTGATCATTCCAGATCTTCCTATAGAAGAATCCGAAGATATGCGACGTCGTGCGAATGAAGCGGGAGTCAGTTTTATTCCGTTGGTAGCACCGACATCGCATGAAAGAATTGAGAGAATTGTAGGGAATGCGAGTGGATTTGTATACTGTGTATCCTCTTTAGGAGTGACAGGGGAACGTTCAACCTTTCATCAAGGGGTAGAGGAATTTATTCAAACCGTCAGAAAGTATACAGATATTCCTGTTGCCGTAGGTTTCGGGATATCTACACAGGAGCAAGTGGCTCATTTCTCTCAAATCTGTGATGGTGTAGTTGTTGGTAGTGCGATCGTTCGTGAAATTGAATCCGTGATTCCATTATTAAATGATGTAAATACAAGACAACAAGGACTTTTGCAAATACATGATTTTGTGGCACAATTAAAAGGATAAATTAGAGAGAGTGAGGGGGATATTATGAAGCCTAAATCCCATATTGTTAATCTACCTGTATATCAACCGGGTAAGCCTATTGAAGAAGTGAAACGTGAACTAGGTTTGGATGAAGTGATTAAATTAGCTTCTAATGAGAATCCTTATGGCTCATCACCTCTAGTTAAGGATGCTATTCTATCTGAACTTGAGAATATCAGTGTGTATCCAGACGGTGGTGCGGTTAATTTAACGACGACACTTGGCCGACATTTGGGCGTGAATAATGATCAGATTATATTTGGTTGTGGATCTGATGAGGTTATTGCGTTGATTACACGGGCATTCTTTGTGCCAGGTGACGAGACGATTATGGCAGATCAGACCTTCTCAGTGTACAAGAGTAACGCTGACATTGAAGGTGCTGTATGTATCGAAGTGCCATTGAAAGACGGAATCCATGATCTTGACGCTATGCTTGCAGCTGTGAATGAGCGTACAAAGATACTCTGGATCTGTAATCCTAACAATCCGACAGGAACGATCGTATCAGGAAGTGCATTAACAACATTCTTAGACGCGATTCCATCCCATGTGATGGTTGTGTTGGATGAAGCATACTGTGAATTTGTAACGGACTCTTCTTACCCAGATGGTATAACTTTATTAGATCAATATCCAAACATAGTCGTTCTACGTACATTCTCCAAAATATATGGTCTAGCCTCCCTTCGTATAGGGTATGGTGTGGGTAATGCTAACGTGATCAAATTAATCAATCAAGTTAGGGAACCTTTTAATACGTCACGTGTTGCTCAAGCTGCTGCAATTGCAGCGTTACAAGATCAAGAGTTTGTAGGTAAATGTAAACAGTTGAATGCTGAAGGACTGGTTTATTTACAGGGGGAATTTGACCGTCTAGGTCTGTCCCATTTACCTGCTCATGGGAATTTCATTATGGTAGATGTTCGTAGACCATCCGGTGACGTATTTCAATCTTTGCTACGCAAAGGCATTATTATTCGTGCCGGACATCAGAAATATCCAACCTATATCCGAGTGTCTGTAGGTACGCCAGAACAGAATACAATGTTTATTCAATCACTAGAGCAGGTACTAGCTTTAACTTCGGTATAACATAATATTAAATGAATCTATGATAATCTATGATGAATAGAAGTGAGGAATTATGAACAAGACAAAAGTAGCGATCTTTGGAGTAGGATTAATCGGGGGTTCACTGGCTTTATGTTTTAAAAATAAACCTGATATCACAGTCGTGGGTCATGCCCACCGCCCAGAATCAATCGATAAGTATATGAGCAAAGGTGTTGTGGACTCAGCGACGTTATCGATAGAAGAAGCGGCTAGTGATGCTGACTTTATATTTCTATGTGTACCTGTCGGTAAATTGGAACAATATTTGACTCAATTAAGTCAATTGCCTTTGAAGAAAGGTTGTATTATTACGGATGTGGGTAGCACCAAAGCTAGTATATCTGCAGCAGCCGAAGCATTGCGATTTAAAGATGTATATTTCATTGGTGGGCATCCAATGGCTGGATCGGAACAATCTGGTGTAGAGGCTGCATCGATCCTTCTATTTGAGAATGCCTATTATGTACTGTGTCCATCATCGAACATACCAGAGCATGCTGTGGAGACGTTAGAACAGTTGTTGTCCTATACTAGAGCCCATATTGTAAAGGTTGATCCCAAGTTGCATGATGAAATAGTGGGCGCCATCAGTCATTTGCCACATATTATCGCTGTAGCCTTGGTCAACCAAATAAGTGACTATAATGAATCTAATATACTATATCGAAGATTAGCCGCCGGGGGATTTAGAGACATCACTCGTATTGCATCTAGTGATCCTGTCATTTGGCGTGATATTCTTCTGAACAACAATGAAGTAATGCTTCGTCTACTTAAAGATTGGAATGAAGGGATATCAAGCTTTATTGACATGCTTACGGATAGTAATGGACAAGCGATTGAGGAAGCATTCCAGAAAGCCAATGCCTTCCGCAACGAACTTCCAGAAGGAAGAAAAGGAATGATTACATCATTGCTTGATTTATATTTGAATGTACCAGATCATCCTGGAATCATCGGGAATATTGCTACGGAGCTAGGTTCCAAACAAATTAATCTAAGCAACATACAAATTATCGAGAGCAGAGAAGATGTTCCCGGTGTGATGCGCCTTTCATTCCGCCAGGAAGAGGATATGGAACGGGCAAGAAATTTACTGCAAGAGCTAGGGTACATTGTATTTATGTGATTCATCAAAAATATAAGGAATAGAGTTTCGCTTGAAACTCTATTCCTTATATTTCAGCAGAAACGGCAGCGCCATCCTTTATAAAGGCGTCGTTGCCGTTCAAACGTAAGTGTTTACATTAACTTTTGAAGAAGTTATTGACAAATGAAAACGGATACATTACAATGAACTTACAGTATGGTTTCTCTCCACTCCTATCCAAATAATTCTGCTCTGTCTTGAGCAAAGACCACTTTGAAAAAAGTGGTCTTTTTTTATCCCACTTGATTTTAATATATATATGCGATATATTGCATATATGAGAGGGGGATTACATGCCTATACCGAGCGATTTCTCATCACCAAGTAGAATGTCTGCCAAAGAACGAGCATACGCACAAATTCAAAGATGGATCATTGATGGAACGCTTCAGCCTAAAGAACAATTAATTGATGCTGAATTAGCAGAAGCGCTAGGGGTTAGTAGAACTCCGATTAGGGAGGCTTTGCTTTTACTAGAAGTTCAAGGGTTAGTTGAGGTTCACCCTGGCAAGGCTACAATAGTGAAGGATATAGATAAAGACGATATTCTAAAGTTGTATCCTGTATTTGCAACGTTACATGCATTGGCAACAGAAATAACGACGTCTTTGATCCTTCCTGAGCAAATTGAGCAGTTAAAGATGTTAAATGCAAAGTTTGCAGAGTCCATTGAGAATAAACAACCTTATCAAGCAATGGAGATGGATGAACAGTTCCATAATCTCATTGTAGAATTATCAGATAACCTGTATATATCTTCATTTAGTACGACGATACAAACTCATATTCGTCGATTTAAGTATGTTTTTCTGAAGCAACATGAGACTTCTACCTATTCATCTGTTCAGGAACATACTGCAATTATCGAAGCCATGGAACAACGTGACTCTACGACAGCTTCTGCAATTATGAAACAAAACTTGTTGAGACCTATGAATGAACTATATAAATTAATTTAATGATATGAAGGAGCTGAGTGAACGATGAAGGAATACAAAGATCTACGGACACGTAGTAAAGATATAAGTGAAGGTGTTAATCGGACTCCGAACCGGGCGATGCTTCGAGCGGTTGGATTTACAGATGAAGATTTCAAAAAGCCGATGGTCGGTGTAGCAAGTACATGGAGTGAAGTTACGCCTTGTAACGTCCATATTGACGTGTTATCTCGGGATGCGAAAGAGGGTATTAAAGAACACGGTGGAGCTCCTTTAATATTCAATACAGTTACCGTATCTGACGGTATCGCTATGGGTCATGAAGGGATGTTATTTTCTTTGCCAAGCCGGGAGGTTATTGCTGACTCCATCGAAGTGGTTACCAATGCAGAACGTTTCGACGGATTGGTCGCAATTGGAGGCTGTGATAAGAATACACCAGCTTGTTTGATGGCGATGGGTAGAATGAATATACCTTCTGTCTATGTTTATGGGGGAACGATTCAACCCGGAAAGTTAGATGGCAATGATGTTGATATTGTTACTGCTTTTGAAGCGGTTGGAGCTTACCACGAAGGTACAATAAACGAAGAGCAATTACACAAAGTCGAATGCAGTGTATGTCCTGGTGCGGGCGCATGTGGCGGAATGTATACAGCAAATACGATGGCCTCAGCGGCAGAAGCATTAGGGATGACTTTGCCGAGTTCATCATCTACGGCTGCTATCTCATCTGGTAAATCCGTGGAATGTAGAAATGCAGGAGAGGCTGTAATCAATCTTTTGGAGAAAGATATTAAACCAAGAGATATTATGACGAAGGAAGCATTTGAGAATGCCATTACGGTAGTTATGGCACTAGGTGGATCAACGAACGCATTTCTTCATCTACTAGCTATTGCCCATTCTGCTGGAGTTGACCTTGCATTGGAAGATTTCGATAGAATTCGGATCAAAGTTCCTCATCTGGCCGATCTAAAGCCGAGTGGGAAATACGTCATGCAGGATCTTAACAATGTTGGTGGCGTTCCTGCGGTGATGAAATTATTGTTGGAACAGGGATTGTTGCATGGTGACTGTATGACGGTTACTGGAAAAACAATAGCTGAGAACTTGGCTACCTTACCATCTTTGCAAAAAGATCAACAAGTCATTCGTTCTTTTGACAATCCACTGAAATCAAGTGGACCGTTAGTCGTTCTAAAAGGGAATCTTGCTCCTGATGGTGCCGTAGCCAAAATGTCAGGATTAAAGAATCTTCGTTTCGAGGGGCCAGCTCGAGTATACAATAGTGAAGATGAAGCGACAGAAGCTATTGTAAATGATGAGATTAAAAAGGGCGATGTCGTGATTATCCGTTATGCGGGCCCGAAGGGTGGACCTGGGATGCCAGAAATGCTCTCTCTTACAGCTATGCTTGTAGGTAAAGGACTGGGTGGAGATGTAGCGCTCATTACAGATGGACGGTTCTCCGGTGGTTCGCATGGATTTGTAGTTGGGCATGTGGCTCCAGAAGCACAAGTCGGTGGGCCAATCGCTTTCTTAGAGAACGATGATATCATCACTATTGATAGCGTAACACAAGAAATAAAATTCAATGTAACACCAGAACAATTAGAAACAAGGAAACAGAACTGGGTTAAGCCTGAATCTAAGTATACATCAGGGGTATTGGCGAAGTATGCTGCATTAGTATCCTCTTCATCCAAAGGGGCAGTAACGGATTTAGATATTTTGAACTAAAAATTTTGCAGTTAATTATGAAATACTAAATAACAGAAGGCTACCGACCATAGGTCGATAGCCTTCTTCCTTTGTATAGATAAAAGCTAAATATAGTAAACCCCGTACATGTAGGGAAGTGGCAGAGTGGCTAGTTTAGCGTCTCCGGGCTGATTGATGGTGGAGTCAGGATCGAATAAGAGCGAACATAACTCGGCATTGAAAGCACCATAAGAATGAGTAACACCAGGTCGAAAAAGTGTTGGGAAGGATGATTCCATATAACGATCGCCATCTTTACAGAATACATCCTCCGCTAACATTGCTGCTTGTTTAAGCTCATGTTCTTTGACAAGTCTGAGCGTCCTAAGTCATTCCTCCTATTTCTTGCTAGTTCCCAAATTCTGTATCCATTTTATAACTTCCATTGCAATAACGGCTGCCATCGATAGACCAGCAGCAATTAACCATTGTTGCATTCCAAATGTATCTGGTATGGAGAAGACTCCACGGACTCCTGGAAGAACCGTAATGCCATAGAAACAGAAGCAGATCAATACTGCACCAATAACATATTTATTACTGAAAAATCCAGCTTGGAATGCATTTTGTGTATTAGAACGAGCTGCAAAAGTTTGGAGTGTACGTGCTAGAATCAACGTCGTAAATGCCATTGCGACACTCATTTCAGGTGAATGCTGTAACCCGATGTATTGCGAAATAATAACCGCTATACCAATTAGCAAACCTCGTGTGATGACAGCTCTCAACGTACCGCCTGCAAAAATACCTTCTTTAATATCTCGTGGCTGACGTGACATGACACCAGGTTCTGCTTTTTCCATTCCGAGAGCGATGGCGGGGATGGAATCATTAACTAAGTTAATGAATAAGAGCTGTATTGCGGTGAAAGGATTAATCCAATTAAAAAATAAGGCGAATAGGATCGCAATGATAGCACCTAGATTACCAGCAAATAAATAAGAAATAGCCTTTTTAATATTATCAAAAACGGTTCTACCTACACCGACTGCTTTTACAATGGATACAAAATTATCATCCGTAAGAATCATGGCAGCGGAGTCTTTCGCTACATCGGTTCCACTACCCATGGCGACTCCTATATCTGCTTGTTTCAGTGCGGGGGCATCATTCACACCGTCTCCTGTCATCGCTGTGATCTTACCCTTTCTTTGCCATGCACGTACAATTCTAATCTTATTAGTAGGGGAGACGCGAGCATAGACACTGATCTTTTCTAATTGCTGATCCAGTTCCTCGTCAGATAGTGCATCCAACTCTTGGCCTGTTAAAGCAATATCATCCTTCTTCATTAATCCAATATCAATTCCGATGGCTTGTGCTGTTGTCTTATGGTCACCCGTGATCATAATCGTCCGGATTCCCGCTTTATTTGATTCTTCAATAGAAGCATAAACGGCTTCTCTTGGGGGATCTATCATCGCGGTTAGTCCGACAAAGACCAGATCCTGTTCATCTTCAGGTCCAATATCTAAATTGGTATTGTCTATTGACTTATAACCATAAGCTAGTACACGAAGCGCCTTTTTGGAAAAGTTTTCGTTTGCTTGATTTAATTGTTCAAGAATTTCATCTGTAAAAGGAATCTCTTCTTCACCCATTAATACTTTAGTACAACGGCTGAAGAGAACGTCGGGTCCGCCTTTTACAAGTATGACCCTGTTTCCGGCAAAAGTGTGTAAGGTTGACATTAGTTTACGATCTGAATCAAATGGAATTTCAGCTTCACGAGGGAAGTTATCTCGAATTTCTTTATAGTCTTTGTTCTTACTATTACTAAATGAAATTAGAGCTACTTCTGTCGGATCACCTAATTCCTTTCCTTCTTCATTAATATTTGAATCATTACATAGAACGGCAATATGTAGTAACCGACGTTCTCCCATGGACCAGTTGTCAGGATCATCCGGAAAACTAGCCTTGGTTCCTTGAGGAAGGAAATAGTCTATAACTGTCATTTTGTTCTGAGTTAATGTACCTGTTTTATCTGTACAAATGACACTAGTTGAACCTAATGTTTCCACCGCAGGCAATCTGCGAATAATGGCATTATGTTTTGCCATTTTGTTTGTACCTACGGAAAGTACAATGGTTACGATTGAAGAGAGAGCCTCTGGAATTGCGGCTACGGCTACAGCTACAGAAAACATTAGAGCATCAAGAATAGCGGTTGTAATATTTTGGGTATCATTTGAGAAAAATACGCGTCCAGATTGTACCAAGAAGATAAGGGCACATAGAAGTAATATAGCGACACCAAGTTTTTTACTAAAGCTCTCGAGCTTGCGCTGAAGTGGAGTTTGCTTCGCTTCAGCACTTTCTATCAATGTGGCAATTTTACCTATTTCACTATTTAGAGCTGTGCCGGTAACTACTAGGCTTCCACGTCCATACACGACTAATGAACCGCTGAACACCATATTCTTGCGATCTCCGAGGGGGGAGTCAGCCTTGATAGTCTGAGTATGCTTTTCCACAGCCTCTGACTCTCCGGTCAACATTCCCTCATTAACCCTCAGACTACCAGACTCAATCAAGCGACCATCAGCAGGTACATAGTCACCAGCTTCTAATAGGACAATATCTCCTCGTACAACTTCCCTGGCAGGAATGGAGCTCATTGCCCCTTTACGTATGACCTTTGCTTCTGGAGCTGACATCTTCTTTAATGCATCAAGTGAACTCTCGGCTTTACGAGTCTGAATCACACTAATCAAAGCATTTAATATGAGTACAGTGAATATAATTAGCGACTCCATGAACTGACCCAGAATGATTTGCACCACTGCTGCAATCACTAGGACAATAACCATAGGATCTTTAAAGTTTTCGACAAATAACTTCCAAATGGGAACCCTTTCCTTACCTTTTAACTCATTGTAACCGTCCATTTCGATTCGTTTTGCAACTTCCGCAGAAGAAAGTCCTGTTTCCTCACTATTTACTTCTTGTAAACTCTCCTCAACGCTGCTTCGATAGAATTCCATCATTACAGCTCCTCTCCGATGTTAATCTTCTTTCTAGGTGATTAGTTTTGACTAAGTGTTATCGAAATCTAATGAATATATACGGATCAAGTGTCTATTAGTTTCTAAAATAAGTTAATTCCCTTATGGGCTAGGCGTAGAAACTATACTAACTCTACATATTTTGAACTACGATTATAAAAAGAAATTCACAATCATTGTGACCTAGTGGTAGACTAGAAATTAAAACTGCTGGTGAGTGATCAGGCATAGATGGCAACTTAGGTGTCACCTTAATGAATCGATTGTGCGGAATGGATCTACTTATGTATGGAAGGGGAATTAAAGATGTCATCATTCTGGAAATCACTAGGATTGGCCGGGTTTATGGTGAGGAATGGATTATTAACGATTGTCACCACTCTCGTTATAGTATTTTCAATTCGAGTTATGCTAGGGAATATGGATACTAATTGGCAACACTCTATTATGATATTTTTGTTCGTACTAGCTGTTACGACTGTATTCTTCTTCATCATTTACTCACAAGGGCGGAAGCTTAGATCAGAGCAGGAGCAACTTGCCAATGTATTTGAGCATATTTCGGATGGTGTTCTTGTGCTGGATAGCTCGATGAATATAAAGCGAATTAATCCTGCTGCAAGACAAATGTTGAAATTGGATGAAGGAGAAATGTCGATCAGCTTCTGCAATATGTGTTCGAATTATCCAGGCTTGAATAAGCTGTGTTCCTATCAAGATTGTTTTGTCTTCGATTCCACTCACAAGCCGATCATGTTACAGGTAGTCACTCCACAGGGAGGGGCTAGAGCTGTCAATGTAAGTGTGTCGCATTACATTGACTCGATGCATGGTCCCTTAAGCATACTGCGTATACAAGAAGTTGAAGAGCAGCGTCAGCAAGAGCAGCATCAAATTGCTAAGATGATTACGCACTCTATTCTTCTCGCGCAAGAGAATGAACGAAAGCTTATATCACGCGAGTTACACGATGGAATCGGACAATCACTCTATAGCATTCTGATTCAATCCGAGGTGTTGAAACAGAATATGGATGTTGAGATGTCTGATGATAAAATGAATACATTACAGGATGCCATTCGCAATACCATCGAGGATATTCGTGATTTATCCGCTGAATTGCGACCGTCTGCGCTGGATGACATCGGGTTGATCGCAGCACTACGCAAATATTTTCGCATGTATGGACAGAAATTTGGTATTCAGGTTCATTTCAAAGTGGAAGAGGATGGTGGGCGAATGCCTGCTGCAATAGAGACAGCTTTTTATCGCATCGTTCAAGAAGCACTTACGAATGCCGCTAAATATTCACAAACCGATGTAATCGATGTTCAATTAAAGCTTGAACCTGCATCTGCGGAGTTAAAAGTAAGGGATTACGGACTCGGTTTTGTTATCACCTCTGAGCTACGACAAGGTGTTGGATTATATAGTATGGAAGAGCGGGTCGAAATTCTGGGAGGCTCATTTGATATTCAATCTACGCTTGGAGAAGGAACTACCATTCAAGTACAAATATCAATTAAAGACCTTGTTAGTTAGCAATTTGGGGAGGGTTTATATTGAAAGTGAAAGTTATTATTGTAGACGATCATGCTGTCGTACGAAGCGGGCTACGTGCTGTGCTTGATGCACAGACAAATATTACAGTCATTGGTGAAGCGGCGGATAGTGTATCCTGCATCAAGCAGGCGCTTGAACTTAAACCAGATATTGTATTGATGGATCTGAGTTTTCCGAACGGTCGCGACGGGTTGTATACGACGAGGGAACTTTTGCAATCGATGCCTGAGGTAAAGGTTATTATTCTAACGATGCATGATGATGAACAGTACCTATTTCGAGCGCTCAAAGCAGGTGCTTCAGGTTATATATTGAAATCGGCGCCTTTATCTGAGCTCGTCATTGCCATCGCTCAAGTTCACCAGGGACTTGTATATTTGCACCCATCAGCGACTAAGAAGGTCGTTCAAGGATATTTGCAAGGCCAGACACGAGATCCGAAGGATCTTTTCGAATCACTTACAGAACGTGAGAAGGAAATTCTTAGTCTTGTTGCAAAAGGCTATACGAATAAAGAAGTTGCGGAATTGCTTTTAATTAGTGTGAAGACGGTTGAAAACCATAAAGCCAATATTATGGAAAAACTGCAGTTAGACAACCGCCGTGAGTTGATCAAATTGGCGTATAGAAGGGGGTTGTTGGATATTGATTAACAGCACAACGCTGCAACGGAGGATTCAAAGGGAGTTGGAGAGACTTAAGAAGAAGATGCAGCTGGATTTCGTGGCTGTAGCGTTGACGGATGGTCAATATCGAGATATTTATTGGCGGTTCGCGCTAGGGGCTTACTCAGAGCGATACAAAAAGATTGCGGTTCGAATGGGCAGGGGAATGGCGGGCAAGGTGTTGCAAGGGATGACCCCGCATGTTGTCACTGAATTTCCTGAAGGGATGCAGGATGAAGTGTTAGAATACCCGATATTTCTCGTAGAATCTCTATCCTCAGGCGTGGGTGTTACAATAAAATCTACCATACATATAGATCGGCAAGCCTATGGGGTGCTCCTCGTTGGTCAGCGTAGCAGGCGGGAATTTGCGGAGGAAGATATTGTGAGTGTACAGACATGTGCTAGCGTTCTTGCCCTATTGTATGATGAAGAACCGATAGATTGTGTAGATTCTGGGGAGATGAATGGAATGTATACGTTAGATCGTGACTTGGAGTCTACAACAAAGGGGGCAGTTAGACCTTTTCGCAAGCTACTTCGTCAAGCACAGGCAGCAGGGATGACTTGTGAACTGTTAGATCAGCGAATAACAAGATTAAGCTCTCAACGACAAGAAGAAATTTTAGAGATTCTAGCATTTTTGATACAAGAGTGTGATATTTCAACCGTACCTGCCAAGTTGGTTATCGGTCAAGACGAGTTCGGACAGACATTGATTGAATTTGAGGGTTATTTATTTCATCCCGCATCACAAGAACTCTTCTTACCTGTCATGCCACAGCTTAAATCACTTAAATGTGATCTGGAAATCGTGATTGAGAAGGAAAAGCAATCCGTTCGATTTACCATTCCTACTCGTTTTTTACTTGATGAAATGAATTGGCATAACTAAAAAGATTGCAAATGGGGAATTTCCTACACATAAATGAGGGAATTCCCCACTTTGTTTCGTAACATGCTCGCATGATAATGGATAGTAGTTCGATTCGTCTAATGGGGAGGCATGGTTATGAAACCATCCAAAGCAATACTGCCACTACAAACGTTAAGTCTTGTGCTAGGCTTTGCTGTTTGGGGCATCTTATCATCACTAATTGTTTTTATTAAGGAAGGCATACTGCTAACACCAGGTCAATTATCGTTAGTAACAGCGGTACCGATCGTACTCGGTTCCATTTTACGGATACCATTTGGTTATTGGACGAACAAATATGGAGCTCGGTTGATGTTTCTGATTAGCTTCGTCGTCCTATTGGTTCCGGTGTTTTACATCAGTAAAGCTACGAGCTTTGCCGATCTCATCGTGGGTGGATTATTTCTTGGGATTGCAGGCGCAACATTCTCTGTAGGCGTTACCTCTTTACCTAAATATTACCCAAGGGAGAAACATGGATTCGTCAATGGGATTTACGGACTTGGAAATATCGGCTCAGCGCTGAGCACATTTTTCGCACCTATTTTGGCAACACAGTTTGGTTGGCGGGCGACGGTACAGTTCTATCTGATCCTACTCATCGTATTCGCTCTTGCTAATTTATTCGTGGGAGATCGGAAAGAAAGTAAATTGACAACGCCATTGATGGAGCAGATTAAAGGGATTTATCGAAATGAGAAATTGTGGCTTTTGTGCTTCTTTTACTTTATAACATTTGGTTCTTTTGTAGCTTTCACTGTATTTCTACCGAATCACCTTGTCCAACACTTTGGAATTAGCAAAATAGATGCTGGACTACGTACGGCGGGCTTTGTGCTACTCGCTACAATAATGCGCCCAATTGGCGGCTGGCTTGGAGATAAGCTTAATCCATTTAAAATATTGGCGTATGTATTTAGTGGATTGACGATCGGGGGCATCCTGCTCGCATTCTCGCCATCCATTATGTTGTATTCGGTGGGATGTTTACTCATTGGATTCTGTGCGGGAACGGGGAATGGTACGCTATTTAAATTGGTTCCGCTATACTTCTCGAAGCAAGCAGGTATCGCTAATGGACTGATCTCTGCTCTTGGGGGTCTCGGAGGATTCTTCCCGCCGCTAATGCTGTCACTATTACTCGCAATAACGGGTCATTATGCTATTGGTTTCATGGCTCTGTCTATGGTCGCCCTATCCAGCTTGTTACTTGTACTCTATCTGTACTGGCAGGATCAAGTGAAACTAGCGGAACAGATTATTCAATGCACCTCACAGGCTATTCTTGTTACGAATAAAAAAGGAACGATTATTAATATTAATCCTGCGTATACAGCAGTTACTGGCTATACAGCAGAGATGGCCATCGGACAAAAGTCAGGTTTTCTCAAATCAGGTCGTCATGATCAGACTTTCTATGAAACGATGTGGAAGCAACTGAAGGAGAATCATGCTTGGAGCGGGGAAATCTGGAACAAGAAGAAAAGTGGCGAGCTTTTCTTGCAACATATTAGCATCAATACGGTGCACAATGACGTTGGAGAAGCTAGTTACTACGTGGGAGTCTTCAGCGAAGTTGAGCCAACCTCTGAAAGATTTAAACAGGAGGGACTGAGTAACAACAAAGGTTCGGGCACGAGGAGGATCATCTTATGAGTGGTAGAAAGCATCAGCAGACCTTTATGCGAAAAGGGATTAGTGTACAAGCAGCGACTGATATCGTGCTAGACTCCGTTCGTTTAATGGATACAGAGGTACTGACGATTCTGCAAAGTGTCGGAAGATACTTGGCAGTAGAAGTTGTTGCACCTCAGCCTGTCCCGCATTTTCGTCGTGCGGGTATGGATGGTTATGCGGTTCTGAGTGCTGATACATCTCATGCCACAATTCAAACGCCAGTAACATTAAAAGTGGTGGATAATATTCCAGCAGGGACAACCTCGGAATTGAGATTGCGAACGGGGGAATGTGCGCGGATTATGACGGGTGCGGCTGTTCCAGATGGAGCAGATGCTGTTATTAAGTACGAGATGACCGAGGAAGGTAGCATAGACTTGCCGGATGAAGAGTCATGTAGTGTGAAGGGAACAGTTACTTCAGGTGACAATGTCTCTCCCATAGGAATTGAAATTGGCGAAGGGGAGACTGTTCTTCGACCGGGTGTTCGTATTGGACCGGGAGAAATGGCTCTACTTGCTATGTTCGGTGTTGCTTCTGTTGAAGTATATCGGCAGCCGCGAGTAGCCATTGTAACGACGGGAGCTGAGTTATTAGATATTCGGGACCCGCTTGAACCAGGTCGAATTCGCAACAGTAACGGGTATATGGTTGCGGCAATGGTAATGGATTATGGTGGGATTCCCATCGTGTTGGATCGTATTCCGGACGATGCTGAATTAGCTAGAACGACGGTGACTGCTGCCCTTAAAGCATACGATGTCGTCGTAACGACGGGCGGAGTATCAGTTGGGGATCATGACATTATGTATGACGTGATGCAAGCTTGGGACGGAGATTTGAAGTTTAACAAAGTGTTGATGCGACCGGGTAGCCCTACAACATATGGGCTATGGCATGGTAAGCCGCTCTTTGCACTGTCTGGAAATCCAGCAGCATGCTACGTTGGCAGCCGGCTGTTTCTTCGTCCCGCTATCCGCGGCATGATGGGAGCTGAACTTATTGCTGAGAAGCGTATGACTGCTACGTTAACCGTCGATTATTTGAAATCTGATCGTTCTACGCGATTCGTTCGTGGTGTCATTTCCAGTAAGCAAGGAATGTTGGAAGCAACACCAGTAGGCCGTGACATGTCAAGCGTAACGGTATCTCTACGCGATGCCAATTGTCTTATCTGTCTCCCTGGTTCACCTAAGGGCTACGAGGCGGGTACGCTTATCGAAGTCATTCCGTTGTAGAGGAGAGAACCTAATGTCAGTGAATTTAAGTTTGGATGATACATCCCCATCATTACCCTTACCAGTGCTACAAATTGTAGGCTTCAAAAATAGTGGCAAGACAACACTTGCATGTAAGCTGATCGCAGCACTTGCGTCTTCTGGGTTAAGGGTCGGTTCGGCGAAGCATGATGCCCACCGATTCCAACTAGATGAACTTGGAACGGATAGTAGTAAGCACCTAACACATGGGGCTGTGGAAACAGTCCTCACTTCAAATACCGCTACCCGCTGGATGCGCCAGGAGCCGACGACGTTACCGGAAATTGCTGAATTGTTGAACGGTCGGGTTGATATTCTGATTGCAGAAGGATTTAAAAATGCACCATACCCCAAAATCGCACTCATACGAGAGTCGGAGCAAATGGAGGCTCTGCTTCAAGAGACAACTGACGTACGTCTGTGGGTCAGTTGGTTGAATCCAAAGAAATTCCGCAATACTCCAATCATCTCCATTCATGACGAGGAGGCTGTCCTGAACAGCGTGTGCTCGCTCGCCATATCTTTACTCCCCTCCAACATTAAACCATTAAAAATGTAGATTGATGTCAGGATTTTATCAAAACTAGGGAAATCCCTTGAAAGAATGAGGGTTTTCCCCTCTCTTTTATGCCAACTGTAAAGTCTACAATGATAAGTAGAATAAGGCGTAAGGAGATGAATGAATGAAGAAGCACAACCCACTACTGCAAAAGCTTACATTTTTCCGCAAGCGAGAAAAGAATGCTGAAGGATGGAGCGAAGTATCAACGGCTGATCGTTCTTGGGAAGACATGTACCGTAATCGGTGGTCGCATGATAAAGTCGTTCGTTCTACACATGGTGTCAATTGCACAGGATCATGTAGCTGGAAAATATTCGTCAAGAACGGCATTGTTACTTGGGAATCACAACAGACGGATTATCCGACAACCGGTCCTGACATGCCAGAATTTGAACCACGTGGCTGTCCTCGTGGAGCAAGCTTCTCTTGGTATCTGTATAGTCCACTTCGGGTGAAATATCCTTATATTCGTGGCAAATTACTTCATATGTGGCGAGAAGCTCGTCAGTTTTCGAGTGATCCTGTTAAGGCTTGGGCTTCTATTGTTGAGGATGAAGATAAGAAACTTATCTATAAATCCGCCCGAGGAAAGGGTGGGATGGTTCGCGCATCTTGGGAAGAGGTCACTGAGATTATTTCTGCGTCTTTACTGTATACGATCAAACAATATGGTCCAGACCGAATCTTTGGATTCTCGCCCATTCCAGCGATGTCGATGATTAGCTATGCAGCTGGTTCCCGTTTTCTGTCTTTGATCGGTTCACCATTGCTTAGCTTCTACGATTGGTACGCGGATCTACCGCCAGCTTCACCACAAATCTGGGGTGACCAGACAGACGTACCTGAGAGCAGCGATTGGTACAATTCAAGCTATTTGCTTGTATGGGGTTCTAACCTTCCGATGACGAGAACACCAGATGCTCATTTCATGACTGAAGCACGCTATCGTGGAACGAAGGTCGTATCGATCAGTCCGGATTATGCGGAATTCGTCAAATTTGCCGACAAGTGGCTTCAAGCGAAGCAAGGTACTGATGGAGCACTGGCAATGGCGATGGGTCATGTTATTTTGAAAGAGTTCTATGTGTTACAACGTACGGAGTATTTCGAGAATTACTCGAAAAAATATACAGATTTCCCATTTCTCATTATATTGCAAGAGCAAGAGGGCATCTGTACAGCAGATCGCTTCTTAACGGCGAAGGATTTAGGTATCGAGACGAATAATGCGGAATGGAAAACGGTACTTATCGATGAGAATACAGGTGAACTTCATATTCCAAATGGATCGATTGGATCTCGCTGGGGTGAGGATGGGAAATGGAACCTGAATCCAATCGATACGATCACGGGTGAAGATATCAGTCCTCAGCTTGGCCTAGGTCAGACAGCGAATGGAAATGTAGATATTAGCCTGCCTTACTTTGATGACGATGGCAAAACGATTATAACTCGTAGCATTCCGTTCAAGACGGTTACAGGTGCGGATGGTTCTACGATTAGAGTGACATCCGTCTTTGATCTAATGTTAGCGCAATATGGTGTGAATGCATCTGGTGAAGGCAGTTACGATGATGCAGATACAGCCTATACGCCAGCATGGCAGGAGGCCATTACAGGCGTTGATCGGGAGTCTATCATTCAAATTGCTCGTGAATTTGCAACCAATGCCATTGAAAGTCAAGGTCGTTCGATGATTATCGTCGGTGCAGGAATCAACCACTGGTATAACTCCGATACGATCTATCGCAGCATTCTGAACTTGGTATTAATGACAGGATGCCAAGGTGTTAATGGCGGAGGCTGGGCTCACTATGTTGGACAGGAGAAGCTACGTCCAGCAGAAGGTTGGGCTACCGTTGCCTTTGCAAGAGATTGGACGATGCCTGCTCGTCAAATGAACGGGACATCCTTCTTTTACTTTGCAACGAATCAATGGCGGTTCGAATCGAATCCGGTAGAAGGACATACCTCAGCGCTTGTGGATAAAGCACGCTATTCGCATTATGCCGATTATAATGTGCTCGCATCCAGACTTGGCTGGTTACCATCTTATCCGCAGTTCGATGAGAACCCACTTGATCTTGTGAGTCAAGCCAATGCCACTGGTGCAACAACACCAGAAGAAATATCACAGTATGTGGCGCAGCAATTAAAGGATCGAAAAATGAAGTTTGCCATGGAAGATCCAGACGCGGAAGTGAATCATCCGAAAGTGATGTTCGTATGGCGTGCGAACCTGATCTCAAGTTCAGGTAAAGGTCATGAATACTTCTTGAAGTACTTACTTGGTGCGCACAATGGTCTACTTAATGATGATACGAATACCATTCGTCCTGAAGAAATTACGTGGAGAGATGAAGCGGCAGAAGGCAAACTTGATCTGATGGTTAATATTGATTTCCGGATGTCAGGTACGGCTGTCTATTCAGATATCGTACTTCCCGCAGCGACATGGTATGAGAAGAGTGATCTGTCATCAACAGATATGCATCCATTTATACATCCATTCAACCCAGCAGTGCCACCATTGTGGGAATCACGATCGGATTGGGAAACGTTCAAGACGATTGCCAAAAGTTTCTCTGAAATGGCAGAAGGTCAATTTGATGGACCGCAACAGGATATCGTCTCTGTACCTTTGTTGCATGATACGCCTGACGAGTTGGCGCAACCATACGGTAAAATACGCGATTGGAGTAGGCAAGAAATCGAAGCCATTCCAGGTAAAACGATGCCGAAGTTTGTTATCGTGGAGCGGGATTATGCACAAGTGTATAAGAAGATGATCTCGCTTGGACGACAAGTGAAGGACAAACCTTATGGAATTAAAGGAATGAATTGGTCAGCGGATGATGAATATGAGCTGTTAAAGAAACTCAACGGTGTAGTCGATGAGCCGGGTGTGAGCGAAGGTTGTCCGAAGTTAGTAACTGACCTCCATATGGCAGAGGCGATTATGACGTTATCTTCAACAAGCAATGGGAAGATGGCTGTTAAGGCGTGGGAATCGCTGGAGAAGAAGACGGCACTGAAGCTGAAGGACTTAGCTGAGGATCGTGAGGACGAGCGCTTTACTTTTGCCCAGATTACAGCACAGCCAAAGACTGTCATAACTTCCCCTGCATTTAGCGGAACGGAACAGCATGGTCGGAGATACTCACCATTTACAACGAATGTGGAGCGAATGATTCCATATCGCACGTTGACAGGACGGCAACATTTCTTCGTCGATCATGAGATGTTAACGGAATTCGGTGAGAATATGGCGATCTTCAAGCCAACACTGAAACATGCACCATTCCATACCGCTAAGGAGAGACCGAGTGTGAAAGGCAAAGAGATCGTATTGAATTTCATGACTCCGCACAGTAAATGGTCGATCCATAGTATGTATTATGACTCCCTTCCAATGCTCACATTGTTCCGCGGAGGTCCTACGATTTGGATGAATAAGGATGACGCAGCGGATACGGATATTAAGGATAATGATTGGATTGAATGCTTTAACCAGAATGGTGCGGTTGTTGCTCGTGCAGTTGTGACGCACCGGATGCCACGAGGAATGTGCTTCATGTATCATGCTCAGGATCGGACAATCAACGTTCCCGCAACGGATGTAACATCGACACGGGGGGGAACACATAACAGCCCTACAAGGATTCACGTGAAGCCGACACATATGATCGGTGGATATGCACAGCTAAGCTACGGCTTCAATTATTATGGTCCTACTGGTAACCAACGTGACTTGAATGTTGTGATACGTAAACTTACGGAGGTGAATTGGCTTGAGGATTAAAGCGCAGATTGGTATGGTCATGAACTTAGATAAATGTATCGGATGCCATACATGTTCCGTTACATGTAAGAATACTTGGACTAACCGTAAGGGTGCCGAATATATGTGGTTCAATAACGTCGAGACGAAGCCTGGAATCGGATACCCGAAAGAATGGGAGAATCAAGACAAATATAAAGGCGGCTGGGAGCTTAAGAAGGGCAAACTGGAACTTAAATCTGGAAGCCGTGCCAAACGGTTGATTAATATTTTCCATAACCCAGATCAACCTACGATAGATGATTATTACGAACCTTGGGATTATGAATATGAGAAATTAAATCAAACGAAAGAGCGTAAGCACCAACCTGTAGCACGCCCGAAATCGCAAATTACGGGGGAGCATATGGAAATAAAGTGGGGGCCGAACTGGGAGGATGATCTGGCAGGGGTTCACGAAACAGGCTTGCGTGATCCTAATATGGCTGGACTTGAAGAATCGGTTCGTATGGAGTTCGAACAGGTGTTCATGATGTATCTCCCACGAATCTGTGAACATTGCATCAATCCATCTTGCGTCTCAAGCTGTCCTTCAGGTGCGATGTATAAACGTGAGGAAGATGGTATCGTCTTGGTGGATCAAGATGCTTGCCGTTCATGGAGATTCTGCGTAACGAGTTGCCCTTATAAAAAAGTGTATTTCAACTGGGAAACGAATAAGGCTGAGAAGTGCACACTCTGTTTCCCACGGATAGAGCAAGGTCTACCAACGGTTTGTTCTGAAACATGTGTTGGTCGGATTCGTTATCTAGGCGTGATGTTCTATGACGCAGATCGTGTTGAGGAGGCTGCTTCGGTAGAGGATGAACAGAAGTTATACGAAGCGCAACTTGATATTTTCTTAGACCCATTTGATCCTGAAGTGATCGCAGCAGCGCGTGAAGCGGGCATACCGGAAGATTGGGTTGATGCTGCTCAGCGCTCTCCTATTTATAAAATGGCAGTAGAATGGAAAATTGCCCTTCCGCTTCACCCGGAATACCGAACGATGCCAATGGTGTGGTACGTTCCACCGCTTAGTCCAATTACGAATTTGGTTGAAGGGAAAGGTGCGGTAGCGACAGAGGATGATATTTTCCCAGCGATTGATGATATGCGTATTCCTGTTCAATATTTAGCGAATCTATTAACAGCAGGTGATACAGAGATTATCAAGACTGTGCTTAAGAAGATGGCCATCATGCGAACTCATATGCGTTCACGCAATCTGAAGAAAGAACCTAATCTTGAACTACTGGAAAGTTTCGGCTTGACAGCGAAGGAAGTAGAAGAGATGTATCGTTTACTAGCCATTGCGAAGTATGAAGATCGGTTTGTTATTCCATCAGCGCATCGTGAAGAAATTGCTGACCTGTATACCGAGCAAGGAGCATGCGGATTTACAAATATGGCGGGCGGACCAGGCCCGTGCGGAGGATGATCTTAAATGAAGGATATGACGCTCCGTTCGAGTTGGATGATGATGTCGTTTCTGTTGCAATATCCAGATATTGAGTGGCAGGAGTCAGCAGATGAGATGTTCGTTGATTGGTGTCACCTGCTTCAGGAAGATGATGCCAATAGCGTAGAGATGCTCAAGAGTTTGGCTAGTGATTGTATTGCCGAGTTCGTCGGTATGGACTCGGAGACGATCACTCAGAATTATGTGAGAACATTCGATTTCAGTAAAAAAGCTAATCTATATTTAACTTACGGTCAGCTCGGTGAGGAACGTGAGCGGGGGCCTGCTTTGCTTAAACTGAAACAAATTTATGAGGAAGAAGACATGCTCTTAACTAGTGAAGAACTCCCTGATTATTTGCCACTCGTGCTGGAGTATGTAGCCGTAGCAGAAGAGGATAAAGGTATTTCCTTACTGATCTCCTTCCGTAAAGCGCTAGAAACGGTTCAGGATGCGCTTACTGCAGCGGAAAGTCCATATCGCCATGTGCTTGCAGGTATATTGATGTTGATCGATCAATCGTCCGTGAAGGAAGGTACTTTCCATTTCGATGCTTCTATCGCTTATAGCGGGAATGATGCGGGATCGGGTGGTTGTGGTCCGGGTCCGATGTGGGCTGCTGCAGGATATGGCGGAGGTTCACCTTTTGGCAATCAAGAGGTGAATCGCGTAGATCGGGGGCAATCGTAATGTCGACGGGCAGCCAGTTTCTATGGGTTATTTATCCGTATATGATTGTTATCATTTTCTTCCTTGGACTGTATTATCGCTACCAGACCGACCAATTCGGCTGGACAGCCAAATCAAGTGAAATATTAGAAAAGAAGATGCTGCGCTATGGAAGTATTCTATTTCATGTCGGTATTATGCTTGTATTATTCGGGCATATAGGTGGGCTTCTCATCCCGAAAGCTTGGCTTGAAGCGATTGGAATCAGTGATCATTTCTATCATTCGATGGCAATTTATGCTGGCGGTCTTGCAGGTGTTCTAACTTTGGCGGGATGTCTAATTCTTCTATATCGTCGCTTATCTAATCCACGTGTACGTAAGACAAGTAGCTTCGGCGATATGTTATCTATCATTTTGTTAACGATTATCGTTGTAGTTGGGATGGCTGCAACGATATTTAATGCAACAGGCAATACCGATTTTGATTATCGCGAGACGATATCACCGTGGATACGTGGTGTTCTGACTTTTTCGCCAGATGGTACGTTGATGAGTGATGTTCCGCTTATTTTCAAAATACATGTGATGCTGGGTCTAGCTCTCTTCGCAGTATTTCCGTTTACTAGACTTGTCCACATGCTGAGTATGCCTATCCAATATTTAAGACGAAGTTATGTGCTGTACCGCAAGCGGAAATAAAGGGTGGTGTTCCCATGGTGACTGGCGTCATATTGGCGGGTGGCCGTAATTCGCGAATGAACGGATACAATAAGGCGTTGTTACCCATTATGGGAGAACGGCTTATTGAACGGCAAGTACGAATGATGCGAACCATTTGCCAAGAAATAATCATCGTAACACCTGAACCTGCTGTATATACAAAACTTTCACTAGGAGAAATTGTGTATCTTTCCGATGTTTATGCTAGCCAAGGACCATTGACAGGGATCCATACGGCTTGTTTGAAAATACAGACAGAATTTGCTTGGGTGATGGGATGCGATTACCCTAATCTATCTACTCATGCAGCGCAACTGATGGTCAATCGATTGCAGCAGAGTCATTATGCTGCTGCAATACCTGTCATAGGCGGTAAGCATCAAATGCTTCATGGGGTCTATCGATCTGAAGCAGTGCTATGTCCCATCATCCATCTGATCGAAACGAAGCAGTATCGGCTCTCAGCGCTGTTGGAATTGATTAAATGGCTGGAACTTAAAGAATCCGATTGGTGTGCTCATGGTATCCCACTTGATTTCACCCAGGATGTCGATACGCCAGAGCAGTATTTGGCTATGTTGAGAGATTGAATGAGGAGGATACCGGTATGCGCAGTGAAAGATATATGAGACAACAAAGCTTCCCATCGATTGGTTCTTCTGGGCAAATCGAACTTGAGAATAAACATGTTCTGATTGTGGGAGCTGGGGCGCTTGGTTCCGGTAACGCAGAAATATTAGCTCGTTCAGGCGTTGGCAAGATTACGATTATCGATCGCGACTATGTGGAGTGGAGCAATCTACAGAGACAGTCACTATATAGCGAGCAGGATGCCGAGGAACAATTGCCCAAAGCAGTGGCGGCAGCTCGGCGACTTCAAGATATTAATTCTACCATCAACATTGAGGCGCATGTGTTGGATTGTACGGCAGCTGATTTGGCTCGTTTCGTTGAGTCGTCTAAGGTGGACTTGATGATAGATGCGACGGATCACTTTTCCATTCGTTATATGATCAACGACGTTGCCTACAAATATAACATTCCATGGATATACGGTGCTTGTTCGGGAAGTTATGGTGTAATGTGTTGTTTCCTACCTGATCAGCCAACTCCGTGCCTGCACTGTTTATTATCTAGGATGCCTCACTCAGCGGCGAATTGTGAAGTGAATGGAATCATTGCACCTGCAGTACAAATGGTCGTATCCATGCAATCTGCTGAAGCTTTGAAATGGCTGACGGGAAATCAAGAGAGTATGTCCAATCAATATCAGGTGTTCGATTTATGGTCCAATCTGTTCCAATCCATCAAGGTTAGTACAGGTCTAAGGCGAGAAGAATGTTTAACTTGTGGCAATTCTCCAACGTACCCTTATATGCAAGAGGATGATTCGCCGAGAACAGAAGTATTATGTGGTAGATCAACGGTATGGATTCGCCCTTCCCGTGTATCACCATTAAATATGGATCAATTGATTATTGCTGCACAGAAGCGAAGTGATCAGGTGACCCATAATCCGTATTTAGTTCAGATCCATGAAGAGAGCTATCGTCTCGTTATATTTAAGGATGGCAGAGCATTGATTCATGGGACGGCGGATCCAGAGTTGGCTAAGGAATTATACTATCGTTACATTGGTTCATAGCGCAATGGAGGTGGAGAAATGAAAGTGTTATTATTTGCTCATTTGAGAGAAGAATGCGGGGCTTCGAGCCTGTCGTTAGAGCTTGGACCTATTACTGTGACAGACATGCTGGTGGAATTTCAACAACGTTATCCGAACGTATCGATAGGTCAGTCTATGATTGCGGTCAATGAACAATTCGTCGATAGAGATTATCTCATTCAGCCAGATGATATTGTAGCTTTTATACCACCAGTAAGTGGAGGATAACGATGATGAGCGATTCGGATTTCACCCATTTCAATGATCAGGGTCGAGCGCATATGGTGGATGTCAGTGACAAAACAGAGACTCGAAGAATAGCTATCGCCAAAAGCCAAATTCAAATGCGTCCGGAGACGTTAAACAAAATTAGAGAAGGTTCGATCGGCAAGGGTGATGTTCTATCCGTGGCGCAAGTAGCGGGTATTATGGCTGCCAAAAAAACAGCGGACATCATTCCGATGTGTCATCCGTTACCTTTAACAGGGATTGACATCACTTTCGCTGAGGTGGATGTGGAGACTTTGTCTTTTCGCGTAATTGTTAAAACAACCGGTGTTACAGGAGTAGAGATGGAGGCGCTCACGGCTGCCCAAGTCGTCGGATTAACGATTTACGATATGTGCAAAGCCGTGGATAAAGATATGGTTCTCGGTCCCACGTATCTAGAGCGTAAAAGCGGTGGAAAGAGTGGCGACTATGCCCGTCATGCCATTTAGCATGGAGAGGGGTGAAAGTAAGATGAACGAGTCAAGGTATGTCATTACCGATCAGCCTATCATTCCGGAAGAAGTAACAAGTAAAGTCAAGCGACGGGAAGCGGGAGCCATTACGCTGTTCTTAGGTACGGTTCGCGAGATTACTTACGGTAAACGAACGCTTTATCTAGAATATGAAGCCTATCCTTCGATGGCCATCGCTCAATTAGAGCGGATTGGACAGGAAGTGCGCGAACGATGGCCAGATAGCGAAACAGCTGTTACTCATCGGGTAGGGCATTTGGATATTTCCGATATTGCCGTTGTTATTGCTGTATCCTCTCCACATCGGAAGACAGCTTATGAAGCGAATGAATATATCATCGAACGTATCAAACAGATCGTGCCAATCTGGAAGAAAGAACAGTGGGAAGATGGCTCAGAGTGGATTGGAGATCAATTAGGACACAATGCATATCCAGATGGACAGCCGCAAATAGAAGCAGGGAATGAATGATCATAATGCGACGTCATTGTCACGCTTTCGAAAGGGGAATAAGCATATGGAGGTTTCATCATTAATCGATCCATTCGGACGGAAACATGATTACTTGCGCATATCGGTCACAGACCGTTGTAATTTACGTTGTATCTATTGTATGCCAGAAGAAGGAATGGAATTTGAGCCAGCAGGACATCTCTTAACTTATGAAGAAATTACCGAAGTAGTCAGAGTGCTAGCAGGAATGGGAGTACGCAAATTACGTTTGACAGGTGGAGAGCCGCTTGTTCGTAAAGAATTAGACGTCCTTATAGGAATGCTTGCCCAAATACCAGGTATTGAGGATATCGCACTAACTACGAATGGGATATTTCTAGCTCCAAGAGCAGAGCGCTTGAAGGAAGCAGGATTATCCCGTGTGAATATCAGTCTGGATTCTTTGCAAGCGGATCGTTTCAAGTCGATTACACGTGGTGGCGATATTAATAAAGTACTAGCGAGCATTGATGAATGTTTGAGAGTAGGACTTTCACCGATTAAATTGAATGTCGTGCTGATGAAAGGAATCAACGATGATGAAATCGCGGACTTTCTTGCGCTGACATTGGAACGAGATATTAGCGTGCGCTTTATCGAATATATGCCCATTGGTCACCATGATTCACAGTGGAAAAGTTTATACCAGCCTTTACAACAAGTATTTGACGTGTGCACGGACAATCATTGGACATTCGATCCTGTATCATCGCTTCAAGGTAATGGACCTTCGGATAATTATAGACTGCATGGGGCTAAGGGAAGCTTCGGTCTCATTCATCCGATTAGTAATCATTTCTGCCAAACATGTAATCGACTCCGTCTTACAGCGGATGGATATATTAAACCTTGTCTGGCATGGTCTGAGCAATTCCAAGTTCGCCGAGTGATTGGCGATGATGAAGCCATTCGTCAATTGTTTATGGAAGCTCTTGGCACCAAGCCAGAAACTCATGAAATGTCTAAGCATTTACTAGACGAACAGACGACTCAGACTCCGACTATTCGAAGAATGTCACAAATTGGCGGATAAGGAGGCTATAATAATGAAAAAAATGATTAACCATATGATGTTATTTATGTTGCTAGCTGTCATGTTAATATCATTGTTTGGTTGTAATACGGCAACAGTAGCACCTGAAAAGGTAGAATTAACGATCTCAGCTGCAGCCAGTTTGACGGATGCCTTGAATGAAATACAAACAGCTTATGAGTTGGAGAATGAGAATATTAAGCTTCACTTTAACTTTGGTGCATCGGGTGCTCTGAAGCAACAGATTGAGCAAGGAGCTCCAACAGATTTATTCCTATCCGCATCAACGAAGGTGATGAATGAGCTAGTCCAGGAGCAATTCATCGAAGAGGCTCAGCAAATGAATGTTCTAATGAATGAACTCGTTGTAATCGTTCCTACAGATAGTAAATTAACGATTGAGAAATCGGAAGATCTATCTGTAGATGGAATTAGCAAGATTGCGCTTGGAATTCCAGAAAGTGTTCCTGCTGGGAACTATGCCAAAGAAGCTTTGGCCCATGATAATGTATGGGAAGCGCTACAGCCGAAGTTAGTTCAAGCGAAAGATGTGCGCCAGGTACTTCAATATGTAGAGACAGGAAATGCAGATATTGGTTTCGTGTACAAAACAGATGCACTATTAACTTCCAATGTGAAAATGGCATATATAGTAGATCCTTCAACGTATACAACTGCGGAATATCCTTTCGGAATCGTAAAAGAGACGAAGCATCAGAAGGAAGCAGAAAATCTATTGTCTTATCTCCAGTCTGAGGAAGCCTTGAATGTATTTACAAAGTATGGATTTACAATATCTGCATCGCAAACGACACAGCCGTGATGAATTGGCAACAGTATTGGGATCCCATAAGGTTGTCTATGCAAGTAGCGTTATTGTCAAGTATAGTAGCAACGATTAGTGGGGTAGCGATCGCATGGTGGATGTCAAGGGCAACATTTAAAGGAAAAGTATTGCTGGAGACAGCATTTATGCTACCACTGGTGCTTCCGCCAACGGTAGTGGGTTTTTTTCTATTAGTGTCATTGGGGAGAAGAAGTATCATCGGTCGCATTATGGAGTGGATCTTTTCGGCACCGATTATTTTTTCATGGTGGGCAGCTGTAATAGCCTCTATTGTAGTTTCGTTTCCGCTTGTATATCAAACGATGAGACTGGGATTTTCCTCAGTAGACAAAGATTTGAAAGAAGCAGGTCGTTCGGCAGGGGCTAATGAATGGCAGCTTTTTTGGCATATTTGTTTACCATTAGCGGTTCCATCTGTTCTCACAGCTTATATCCTTAGCTTCGCACGTGGATTGGGTGAATTCGGAGCTACATTAATGATAGCCGGCAATATTCCAGGTAAGACTCAGACTATACCGACAGCTATTTATGTGGCGGTAGACAGTGGGAATAACACGATGGCCTTCGCTTGGGCGGGCTCAATGGTGTTCTTCTCCTTCATGTTGCTACTGCTAACGGGTAGAAGGAAGGATGAATGAAGGGTATAATCTGATGTAATAAATTAGGTAGGATGGAGTGATCATGTAGTGAAGAGAAATATCGTAATTCCCCATGAACATGGTGGATGGGCTATGGTGAGTGTTCCTTTTATAATGGGAATGATGGCAGGTAGACCTCAGTGGTTACACCTGCTACTCTTTTTAGCTTGGTTATTTTTATACTTGGCATCATATCCATTACTACAAGCGATGAAGAAAAAATCGAATCGTGGACGATTTATTAAATGGGGTGTTATATACGCCGTGATTGCCCTAATATGTGTTGGATTACCACTTTATATGTACACGGAGTTATTGTATTTCGCAATTCCACTTGTCGGCTTGCTGCTAGTTAATATTTGGCATGCCAAGCAAAGATCTGAACGTGAGATCGTTAACGACCTCTGCGCTATTATTATCTTTTCACTTGGAGGAGCGGCTGCCTATTTGGTGGGTGGTGGGAGTTGGGACTATACGATGATGGTCGTTATTTTGTTTAACTTTTTATATTTTACAGGCACTGTATTTTTCGTGAAATCTGTCTTTCGCAAAAGAGGAGATAAAAGCTGGCTGATGGCCACTCGCATCTACCATGTGATCCTACTCGTTATACCTTGGATTGTAGGTATCCCATGGATGATGTTGTCGTATAGTCTTGCGCTCATTCGTTCATTCGTATACGGTGGCAAGCAGATGCGCCCGATGAAAGTGGGTATGATTGAAATTGTAAGTGTCGTATTCTTCTTACTGGTATCTATGTTCGCTATTTAGCCGATATTATAGATCTTTATAAATTTCTCTCATAACATGTCGCAGTTCAGGGATAATAATTCTAGTTGTAGCAAGCTTGACCGCCCCCGTCGATCCAGGCATCGAAAAGATGGCTCTATGATTACATACACCTGCGATGGCTCGACTTAGAATAGCTGCTGTTCCGATATCCTCAGTAAAGCTTAAATAGCGAAATAACTCTCCGAATCCATGCATTTCTTTGTCGAGGATATCTGAAACGGCTTCATAAGTCGTATCCCTTAAGGCAATTCCAGTACCGCCATTTAGAAGAATAGCTTCTACGGAAGGATTCTGTATTCCTTCACCAATAACAGACTGAATTTGCTCGTATGAATCGGGTACAATTTGATAGTCTGTTATTTCATATCCAGATAATTCCAAGAGTTCCCTTAATAAGGCGCCGCTTGCATCCGTTTCTGGTGTCCGCGTATCAGAGACTGTTATAATCATACAACGAACAGATGAAGGTGCTTCACTACGGTGGATCTCAACTGATGATAACATGGTAATCAACCTTTCGTTTCTTAAGTCATTTGTATAACTCTTTCATATAGAACTATACAAATTTTGCGTTGATAATTCCAGTTTTGATAGTGTTAGTTACATTCGATAGGATAGCAAAATTAAACTACAAGTTAATATAATGAAAGCATACACAGCTAGATTACGATATTATACATATTACAACATCAGATTAGGGGAGTTATAAATGAAAACTCAACGCAAAAAATTATTCAATAAAAATTATTCTTTACAGTTAGCGACGATATTCATTGGGTTCATTATTTTTGGTGTTTCTGAAAATATTAAGGGACCTGCCATTCCTCGAATACAGATGAGCTTCAATCTTGACGAAATTCAGCTAGGTACATTATTATCACTGAATGCCTTAGGTTATCTTATTGCGTGTTCCTTCACAGCTATATTAACAAGAAAAATAGGAATAAAGTGGGCGAGTATGATTGCCTTTGGATCTATGATTATTTCCGGGATTCTTATTTTTGTTTCCCATACCTATACATTCTTCTCTGCATCTTATTTCTTGATGTACATTGGAAATGGAATGCTTGAGATCGCATTAGCTATACTTGGAGCTCGGATTTTTGTGAAAAATACGGGAACGATGATGAACTTGTCACATTTCTTCTATGGGCTTAGTTCTACGGTCGCACCCTTGCTAGCTTCCGGGTTAATGACGTTAACTATATTCAATCATACATTGGATTGGCGAGGAATGTACCTCGTGATGTTATGTTTATCGGTCATACCTATGATACCGGCGTTGATGAGTCGCTTTCCAGGGGACGATTTATTAGAAGAGGATCGAATTCCGCTAAAAGTATTAATGAGAGACCCGGCATTATGGCTATTAGTTGCAATACTCTCTTTCGGAGTAGTATCAGAGTTGGCAGTGGGTGGCTGGCTGGTCAATTTCCTTGAGAAATCTTACGATTGGAATACAACAGTTGCGGCAGGAATGCTATCCACCTTCTTTCTTTTCTTTTCAGGGGCAAGACTCTTTTTAGGACCTGTTACTGATAAAATAGGGTTTAATCTTTCGATCATCATATTATCAGCATTTGCTGGTATCTGTACTTTTATAGCTATCCTAGCTGGTGAACCAGCTGCTATTTTCTTTGCTGTAGCAGGTATTGGTATTGCACCTATATATCCTACGGTTATGGCCTTTATTGCTAAGAGATACCCTACAGGAAGTGATACAGCGATTACCTTTACTGTGACCATGATGGGAATTGGCAGCGTGATAGGGAATTATCTGATTGGGGCGATTACAGATGGGGTAAAGAATGTATACGGAGTCGATACAGAAATAGGTTTATTACGTGGATTGCAAGCTGGATATGGATTTATTGGATTATGTGCTCTTATATGTTCATTCGCGGGTATGATATTATACAAGTATTTGAAAACACGGAATGAGTTAATATAACTTTGATTCAGAGTGCATACACATATATTAGGAGGATAGAGATGAAGGAAGAAACGCAAAGGATACAGCTTCATATTTCACATCATCAAATTCAAATTCGCTCTAGGATATTTGATGAGACCTTGTGTCAATGGGGGGATGGAAATGTAGAACAGGGGGTTATTATTCATCCTGGATATATTACCTTTGATCCGTTACTCGATGGTAATTTTAAAGCGGAGGTTTGCTTGGTGTTTAAAGAGCAATTTACATTAGGTCGATACACACAGAGATGTTTTGTAGTTCCATTTGAAGTATTAGAACCGGATAAGCTGGAGGTTTTATCTGTGGGTACTGCTATACCTATTCAATTGCCGCTTCATGAGAAAAAATTATACGACTTATATTATGAGGTTTGTGTAGATGAGAACACTTTTTATAAATTAACTTTTGTTCCAGCTGACGTGAAAATACAAGCGATGGTGCTCCAAGATGATGATTGGGGCGGTGAAAGTAACCGAAAATTAAAAGAAGGATATGTAAATATATAATTGGTAATATGGGGGAATCTATCAATCTAACTGACTATCAATGCAGTTTATGTTACAATGTTTTAGGAATGATTGTTGGATTGTTGGGAAATTTGTCTATACATAATGGCTTGAAATGGCACAAATTTAGTGGATGTTTGGCGAGGAGGTCGCATACATATGTCGGATTCCCAGATGATTCGAGAGATTAAAGAGGGGAATGTCGAACTTTTCTCCGTATTAATGCGTCGTTATCAGCGTAAAATACTAGCGTTTGTCTATCATATGCTAAAGAGTTCTAATATGGAGCTTATGGCGGAGGATCTTTGTTCAGAAACATTTTACAAAGCATACCGCAGTCTCCATACATTCAGAGAGGTGGATGCCTCATTCTCCACATGGCTATATACGATCGCTCGGAATACGGTCTTAAGTGAATTGCGTAAACAACGTAGTGTAAATATTCCGCTTGATGAGAGTGGATTTGTTCCTGTTGCACCCTTTGAAGTGGCACCAGAACAAGCGATTCTTCGTAATGAAAAAGTCAATATGGTGAGATCTGCCATCAACAATTTGCCTGAGAAGCAGCGTTCTGCCTTAATTCTAAGAGAATATGATCAATTAGACTATCAGGAGATCGCTAATATACTCGGACAAAGTGTAAGTTCTGTGAAATCGCTTTTATTTCGAGCACGCTCTAGTGTGAAAATACAACTGGAACCTTACTATTATAACGACACTAATGACGAATTCGAAGGGATGACGAACAGATGAAATGCTGTGAGGCTCAGGAATTATTCGGGTTGATGTGGGATATATCCATAGATCATCCGAAGAGGCTTATGTTAGAACAACATATAGCAACCTGTAGCGAGTGTTCAGCTGAATTCGAGCTTTGGGAAGAAAGCCGATTGCTAATGCATGATTTAAGTGATGAATGGACAGAATTAAGATCGGAATCTATCAATCGGCAGGTAATGGATCGGATATTTAGCGAATCTCCGTGGTTGATACAGGATCAGAGTAAGCCATTTGAAGTACCAGTAGCGACAAGACAGAGACTATCAGTATGGATTATTAGTTGCCTTATGTTGTTCTTTATAAGTTTCTTATTTTTTATTAAGCTAGATCCATCTAAATCTAAGATTGAAATCGTATCATCGAATGGTATCTTTCCCACTGAGATTGCAGGAAGTTCTACGGAAGCAACTTATATTATTCCTGAGTTGAATAGCGGAATCATTGAACCTCTGGTGATCAATATGGGTCCTACGCATCCTCTTTATTGGATGGTACTATCTACTATAAGTGTAGCTCTAGCGCTATACTCCCTACGAAGGTTAAGTCGCATTCGTCGTTGATTTAGGAAACGTTATTTGGATTGGAGGATAAGAGGATGAAGATAGGATTGATCCGTCACGGAATTACAGACTGGAACGCATTAGGGAAGATTCAGGGTCAAACGGATATTCCCTTGAATGATGAGGGTAGGGCACAGGCCGTAGCTTTAGGCGAACGACTAAGAGAAGAATCCTATACGTGGGATTCTGTGATTAGCAGCGGACTAACACGTGCAGATGAGACAGGAGCTATTATCGCATCGATATTGTCCATTCCCGTAATGGAACCTGATGAACGACTGTTAGAGCGCTCCTTCGGACAAGTAGAGGGGTTAACAGCTGAGCAACGGGAGAAGAAGTGGGGTAAGGATTGGAATCAGCTAGATCTCGGTCAGGAAAAGGATGAAGACATTCAAGTGCGAGGTCTTGCCTTTTTGGAAGACATGTGGAAAAGGTATCCTGACAGAAATATTCTCGTTATAAGTCACGGCGCTTTTCTTGCCCAATTATATATAGCGATGTACAACGATATATATACGGAGAGAATTGGAAATTTATCATTAACAATTTTGGAGAAAGAGGATTTGAATTGGAAGCCTCTATTATACAATTGTAATCGTCATTTACTGAAGATACAGTAAATTGGGCTGTCCTATAAGTCATAAACTGACTAAGGATAGTCTTTTTTGTTGGCTTAACATCGCGGAATCAGTTGGAGACTCTCGTCATATCAGCTTGTTTCGATTAGAGGGATATTACTCCCACTACCTGAACTCTCCGAACCCCCGATCAATTATGCTGAAGGCGTTTTTCTTTTTTTAGGTATCAAATGAGGAGTAACTACCAATAATGGTACTAAAACGGTGAGGCGATGAACCATGAATCGAACCATGAATCTAGCGGATATGCTCACGTTTGCTGATATTGGGCAGCTGACAACGATTGCAAGCCACTACCAATGCGAATGCAAGCAGAATTCGAAACATGAGTTAATTCAAAGTATTTTAGTGACTTTGAATCATAGGGAATTTATAGGGCAACAGATTCGTTGTCTCTCCGTGGATGATTTGAGATTTCTTAACGCTATTCTGTTCGATGATCGACAATTCTTCAATCTGGAGGAGTTCATTGCAATTATTAGCCAAACTTCCTTTCAGAGCGTAGAGGCAGACAGCTCGAATGTACAGGTGAAGAAATTAAATCCTCGAGACACGATTGCTCGATTCAAAAGAAGTGGTTGGATTTTCAATGGGTTATCACAGGATACAAAGTATCTCTTCCAGATTCCACGCGATCTGAAGGATAGATTCCGCAAGGAATTAGGCGGTTATTTGAAAAGTATGATTATAAGTTCAAGTGAACCAGCGGTCTATCGCGAAGAACAGGCCCTTCTGAAAGAAGATTTGGGATTCTTTCTGCGTTATGTTCAACAGCAGGAGATTGAAATGAATCAGGAGTACACGATGTATCGAAGGAATCAGCAACAGATTATGGACAGTTTTCATATTTCAGAACCTTTGTTATCAAAAGGAGGATGGAGATTTGGATATGGAAGGACCTTTCATGTATATCCAGTTAGATTAGCTTTAATCTATGATTACGCATTCCATAAGGGGTATATTGATGAGTCAGATCATAGATTAAAACTAACAGAGCTAGGGCTGGAATGGTTGGAGCAAGGGGGAAGTGAGGAAATGGTACGAATGGTTCAATTCTGGTTAAGACTGTATAAACGACCGATTCCTAATTTGTCGTCTTTAGTTTATTGGATTGATCAATGTTGTAGTGATTGGGTTACGCTTACATCGTTACATGAGGCTTTAGGCTGGTTGATTAAGCCGTTCTACTACGATACGTCACAGATGATTATGGAAGAACGTGTCATTCAAATGATGATGCATCTAGGGCTTCTCCGCATTGGTGAAAGTGAAGAAAAGGGAATTGTTGTGAAAATGACGGTAAGAGGTAAGGAAATAGTTCAGATCTAAAGTGTGGGGGTGCATTCAATTGGATAAGTTGAAAGTTACTAACGAAGTGATGTTGGGGTTAGCAGCTGAGATGGTCCTAGATGAAGCTGTCCGTATATATCGTAGCGAAGAGGTCTACAAGAAAATTGATATAGCGTTGGCCAACGGAGATAAGGTGGCTTTTACAGAACTTACCGAAGTGCTAAGGACTTTGAAATGAAGAAATGCATCTTTGCATTTCTTCTTTTTTAGGTTAGATTTAAGTTCATATATCATTATAGAAGGGATGAGTATTATGAAGTTTAGCGAAATATCTCCTGAGTCATGGTTAGAACTGCAACCTTACTTAGATACTTGTCTGATTCCTTTTACAGGTCTGACGGGTGTGGAATCTCCTATCGAAGCTACGGCGGCATTGGAAAGATTACGTGATTTGATGGATTTAGTTGAATCTCGTTACAATGGGAGGATGGTCACATACCCTGCATTTCATTATGGAGGACAAGCAAATTGTGAACTATTAAATGATATTTGTCACAAAGTTAAGAAAAGTGGGTTTAAATATGTTATTGTTATGACAGCAGATACCTATTTAGAGTCACCCCAATGTACTCATTCTGACTTAATATTATCACAGCCGAAATTAGAAGAATTACTAGTGGATCAACATTTGTCGCTATCATCTATCATACAAGAAAAAGTAGAAAACCTCTGGAAAAGGAACTGCTTAAGATAAATGTGACAGAATTACGACATTTTGCAGTTAAGAATTTTTTTTGTTGACATGAAAATGAGCATGAATTGTTGACGGTCTTAAGAGGCTAATATATTATTAAGTTGTCTTGGTAATTGGTGTGATAAATATCATTGAATTACTTAATGAACGGGTTGAAAAGGGGGTTGAAGACATGGAGAACAACCAAAATGATCATCAAGAAAAGGAATACCTACCAAATAGTAACAAGGAGATGTCTCGTCGACAATTTCTAACGTATACATTGGGAGGCGCGACAGCCTATATGGCTGCTGGTGCAATATTGCCAATGGTACGATTTGCGGTAGATCCAATTCTGCAGAAGAAGACAGATGAAGATTTCATTAAAGTTGTTGAAGTTAGTAAAATTACTAATGAACCACAAGAGTTTAAATTTGAACTCAAACAACAAGATGGCTGGTATCCAAGTACGGCTAACTTAGTTGCATGGATTCGTAAGGATGAATCCGGTAAGATTTATGCTTTATCTCCCATCTGTAAGCATTTGGGATGTATTGTGGGATGGAATAATAACAAATCATATCCAGACGAGTATCACTGCCCTTGCCACGGAGCTCGTTATACGAAAGTCGGCAAGAACCTATCAGTATCGCCAAAACCACTCGATACTTACAAAATATCGATTGACAATGGATGGGTATATTTAGGAAGTACTGAACCAAATACGGAAGTGAAATAGGAGGCGAATATTTCGGATGTTTAAGAATATCTATAACTGGATTGACGAACGTCTTGATATCACGCCGATATGGAGAGACGTTGCAGACCATGAAGTTCCGGAACATGTTAACCCGGCGCATCACTTTTCTGCATTTGTTTATTGCTTCGGTGGATTGACATTCTTTATTACCGTCATTCAAATTTTGTCAGGTATGTTCCTGACGATGTATTATGTACCCGATATTATGAATGCTTATAACAGTGTTGAGTATTTGCAGACACAGGTTGCGTTTGGTCAAATTGTGCGAGGAATGCATCACTGGGGAGCGAGTTTAGTTATTGTCATGATGTTTCTACATACAATGCGTGTATTCTTTACGGGCTCGTATAAAGCCCCGCGTGAAATGAACTGGGTCGTAGGTATGCTCATCTTTTTCGTTATGTTGGGTCTAGGACTAACAGGTTACTTACTTCCTTGGGATAACAAGGCCTACTTTGCAACGAGAGTAACGATGGAAATCGCAAACTCTGTTCCATATCTAGGGCCTGTTCTGAAAGAATTGATGCAAGGTGGTACGATCGTTGGTGCTCAGACGTTAACTCGATTCTTTGCATTACACGTATTTTTCCTCCCGGCCGTATTGTTAACTCTGTTGGTTGGACATTTCATTATGATCCGCAGACAGGGAATTTCCGGTCCACTATAATAGAAGGGAGGTATATTGATGGCGCACGGAAAAGATTCGAAAGAAAAGGTAGTTTTTGTTGGTGATTCTCGTGTCAAGAAGGGGAAAGGCTTTGTTGTGCCACCGGATTACACAGCTTATCCTGGTAAATCGGAAGCGTTTATTCCAAACTTTCTGTTAAAAGAATGGATGGTTGGGGTTGTCGTTCTTGTCGGATTCTTAGTATTAACGATTGCAGAACCTGCTCCACTTGGTTTTCCAGCAAATCCAAGTGCAACGATTATTCCAATGCCGGATTGGTATTTCTTATTCTTATATGAATATTTGAAACTGCCTTACGCCTCTGGTGATTATGTTGCTCTTGGAGTCGTTGGTGTTACGGGAGTAGCCTTTATGGCATTATTGCTAGCGCCTTTCCTAGATACAGGTAAAGAGCGCCGGTTCTATCGCAGACCTATCACATCATCGCTTATGTTACTTTCGATAGCGGCGATCGTGTTTCTAACAAACTCAGCTTGGACGCATTATATAAATGAACTAGAAGCTACAAATCAGATACCTGAGACTCATCAACGTGTTCTAGATGCGGAAGCGAAGCGTGCAAAGGGTCTTCCTACTTCCAATGCCGTTGTAACCAAAGAAATTGCTATTGTTGATAAAGAAGATCAAGCGATGGAAACTTACAAATTGGCAGGTTGTATTTCTTGCCATGCAGCGGACCTGAAAGGGAATGCTGGTCCATCATTGCGTGGCATTGGTGATAATTATGATGAGGCAGCGATTCTATCAGTTATCAAAGAAGGTCAAGGACGTATGTCTCCAATGTATGACCAGGCTATTGCAGCAGGTTTAACGGATCAAGACGTTAATGAATTGGCAGCTTGGCTTGCGAAACAGAAATCAGAATAGTAAAATCAAATGAAAACCTGATTCTTTAAAAAGATCAGGTTTTTTTCTTATCACCTAAGGAGGAGCAATATTGTCTATTTCTTATTTTTGGAGCACATCATTTCTGAGTAAACGAAGTTTTCTGTGGCTTCTATTTCTATGTAATCTCGTCGGAACAGTATATGGATATATATGGTACGGGGGCCAAATGGAAGACACATTAGCACATTATGCGTCATGGTTAATTGTTTTTGTCCCAGATAGTCCTACGGCAAGCTTATTCTTTACGGTTGCTATTGGATGTTTATTGATGCCGCCTCGAACGGGATGGGGTCAAACCATTCGTCATATCATTGAGGCATTGGCAGTAGTTACATCGGTGAAGTATGGGATATGGGCTTGTAGTATGATATTTGCGGGCCAATATCAAGGGGATATTTTGCAATGGCAGGATTGGATGCTCGTTGTGTCCCATTCGGCTATGGTGATTGAGGCATTAGTGTATGTTCGCTTATTTGGATTCAATTCTAGGTTGTTAATTGGTGCTGCTGCATGGACTCTATCGAATGATTTCATAGATTATACATATGGTGTGTATCCTTATCTCCCAGGTGTGTTACATGACAACTTAAAGGCTGTAGAGAACTTCACGATAGGACTGACTATCATCAGTGTTGCAATAGCATGGATTACATTGAGGTATGCTAGGCTTCGTACCCCTGCTATCAAACAATAGAATCTTGTTCTATATGCATCCCTCTGACCATACATTTACGGTAGGAGGGATGTCCATGTTACGTATTACACGATCTCACCCAATACTTTGGTTGATGGTTAGCGTTATATTTATGTTTATTACAAATCCAGGTGTGGTCTGGTCGGAAGGATCATCATCAGCACCTATCGATCAAGCAACGCAATTAAATATAGCTGTAGAGAGGTTATACCGTAATGTTGTGGATGGGAATTTGGCGGAGATTCGTCTCGCAACAGAGAGAGTTGAACAAATATTTACGTCCTCTTCGTTCGAAGGTCTGACGGAAGTTGAAGGTATTCAAGCTCTTGTAGAGTGCATTGTAGAAATGAAGATGGCAACGACTCAATCATCCATTCAAGCAGAAGAATGGTTGAAATCTGCAGCGAAACTACGTTTAGCAGCAGATAGTCTAAGTAATAAAGAACAACCTTTATGGTACCAATATTATAAAGTTATGCGTGAAGATTTAAGTATGATGCAGAACCGATTGAATGAGAATAATAAACAAGGTTTGAAAAAGGCCTACGACAGTCTGCAAGCCCATTATGAGTTAATTCGACCAGCCGTTGTGATACAGAAGAAACCATTTGAGGTCAGCATGATGGATTCCTGGATATCTTTTGTAGGTGGTATGACAGCATCAGAGACATCTAAAGCAGATTCTATTCGAAGTGCAGTTATTCAAGGGGAAGAATTGGTTAATACGTTATTTGGTAAGAAAAAGGACGAACCTGCTTTCTCAGCGCAATTCGACCTTCATTCCTATCAGAATGGAATCTGGATAGGTGGATTATTTATATTGTCTACACTTATCTATGTAGGTTATCGCAAATACCAAGGGGTGCATAAGTTATGGTAGTAGACTTCACTTATGATCTTCGCGGAACCCTTCACCATGAACGTCATGAACATCATTAATAATGATGAAAGCTCGGGGATCAATGGACTTAATAATCAGGCTGAGACGTCGAATCTCTTGTCTAGAAACGACACAATAGACCATGTATTTGGCTTGCTTAGAGTAGGCACCGATTGCAGGAATTAGTGTTACCCCTCGATCCATTTCCTTCGTAATGAGATCGGCGATCTCAGGAGCATGATCACTAATAATTGTGAAGGCTTTTGCGGCGTATGCCCCTTCTTGGATAAAGTCGATCACTCTAGATGCAATATAAACGGCAACGAAAGTGTATAAAATTTTCTCAATAGGAATGAAGAATAAAGAAGCTCCAATGATGATGACATCCAGCGCCAAGATGACTTGTCCCATGCTCCACCCAAATTTACGACTACAGATCCTTGCGATGATGTCAGATCCCCCAGTAGTTCCTCCGAAACGGAATACAATTCCAAGCCCTCCACCCAATGTGACTCCTGCGTATAGAGAGGCTAGTATATAGTCATATTGGGTCACAAAAGGAGAAATAAGCCCACGCTCTATGAGCTTTTCAAAAAACCAAAGAAAAAAAGTCAAAGATACGATACCGATCCCCGTGTAGAGCATTTGTTTCTTACCTAAAATCATCCATCCCATTATAAAAAGAGGGACATTCAAAATTAAAGTAGATAATGAAGGTGGAATTTGGAAAGCATAATGAAGCAATATTGTAATCCCTGTGACTCCACCTTCCATTAATTGGTTAGGAATGATAAAATAAAGAAGACCGAAAGCGTAAATTGCGGTACCCATAATGATGGGAACAACCATTTTAAATCGTGTAGTAATGTTCGTTAAGTTCATTTGTATCCCCCACATATTCAGAAATAGGAAAAACATAGATTATTATGTCACTAGTAGTATACCTTTTTTAACGAATATTAAAAAAAATCATTACAAAATAGCTTTAATAGCACATTTGGAGTAAAATAAGTAACAAGAAAATGTTGTATTTACGGTTGAATTCAATCTTCGATGTCGAATACGCCTCTTGGTATACTTCGTGATCAAAAGATGACTTTTTGAACAACATCTAAAGGGGTTGTGTAAAATATGGAGAAATCATTGGCAGAGATGCAACGCGAAGTGGATCGCTATATTTCGCAATTTGAAGAAGGATATTTCAATCCATTATCTATGTTAGCGAGGATGTCGGAGGAAGTTGGCGAATTAGCACGTGAAGTGAATCATGAATTTGGTGAAAAACCTAAAAAACCAAGTGAAGAACATAATTCAATTGAGCTAGAACTTGGAGATATCCTCTTTATTACAATGTGTTTCGCTAACTCATTAGGTATCGATTTGAGCAAAGCGCATGATTCTGTCATGCATAAATTTAATACTCGTGATGCGAATCGCTGGACTAAAAAAGACACAGATTAGGTATATAGCACATATGCTGTATAAAACCCATTTGAAGGTGAGAACAGCATATGAAATCGGAAGACTATATTCAACAGGCATACCGTTGTATTCTACAGAATGATTTTGTAGAAGCGATCCGTCTTTTCGAAGAAGCTATTAGTTTAAACCCGTTAGATGCTGAGATTTATTATAAGTGTTCGATTACCTATGCTAGAAATAACCGGCTTGTTAAGGGAATTGAATACGCTGAAAGGGCTCTTCATCTAGCTCCGGATAAGGTTGTTTATCAGTTGTACCTACAACATCTCAAAGCGATGTATCTTGTACAAGAATCAAAGAAACAACTAGATCAACTACAGAATCTTACTGTAATTGATTTATATAAGGCGGTTACCTCACTAAAAGAGGCCATCGAATTAGATCCGTTATATGGTGAAGCTTATGTTTGTTTAGCGTTAGCATATAGTGAGTTGAATGAACATGCGACTGCGATTGCGACGTTAAAGGAAGCGTTATTTCTTTTGCCAGCAGAGCAGGGGTTGGATAAATTATTGGAACAATTAAAAAAAAAATTTAAAGATTATATGAATGGATCCAATATATAATGAGGAAGCGGGGAGATCTGAGACATGTCAGTTCCAATTAGAGTGGCGGTTATAGGTGCTGGAGGCCGCATGGGTAAAGAGGTTGTTAAGTTGGTGTTGGAAGATCAAGAACTTGAATTGGTAGCCGCGGTAGATCGGTCTGCTGGTGAGTTAGATGTTGCTAGTTTAGTTGGATTACCTTTAAGTGGAATTATGGTTACATCTGATATTGAATTTGCTTTTGCCGAGCAAAAGCCAGATGTGATGGTTGACTTTACCACACCAGAATCTGCGTATATGAATACATTAATTGCAATTAAACATGGTGTGAGACCAGTGATAGGAACGACTGGTTTTACACCAGAAGAGATTAAGGAACTGGACAAGCTGTGTCAAGAAAAGGAAATTGGTGGTTTAATCGCACCTAACTTCTCTATTGGTGCTATATTGATGATGAAGTTTGCTGCACAGGCAAGTAAATACTTTCCACATCTTGAGATTATAGAGTATCACGGTGATCAGAAGCTTGATGCACCTTCAGGAACGGCGATCAAAACCGCAGAAATGATTCTAGAGAATCGTAACGAGCTTCGACAAGGAAATCCGCAGGAAAAAGAGACGATTGAAGGAGCGCGCGGCGGGTATTATAATGGATTTCGAATTCATAGCGTTCGATTGCCAGGGATTTTTGCCCAACAGGAAGTGATTCTTGCTGGATTCGGTCAATCACTTAAAATTCGTCATGATTCATATGAACGGGCAGCATATATGCCTGGCGTGAAAGTAGGAATACAAAAAGTGATGGAGTACACTGGGCTAGTATATGGGTTTGAACAATTCATTGACTAACTAGGGAGATAGGGGAGATAGAAACTATGAAAATTGCATTTATAGCTCACGACCGAAAGAAAGAAGAAATGGTCAATTTCGTTATTGCTTACGAGCATGTATTTGAAGGTCATGGATTGTATTCTACGGGTACAACGGGATTGCGAATTATGGAGAACACGAAATTGAAAATTCACCGATTCATGTCGGGTCCCCTTGGAGGAGATCAACAGATTGGTGCTCTCGTTGCACAAAATGAAATGGATCTTATCGTTTTCTTGAGAGACCCGCTCATGGCGCAGCCACATGAACCAGATATTAATGCGCTTCTGCGTTTATGTGATGTTCAAGGAATACCTCTTGCAACGAATATTGCTACAGCTGAGATCCTTGTTAAGGCGCTGGACCGTGGTGACTTTGCATGGCGTGAACTCGTACATAAGTATAAGCCAACTAGTGATGATGTATGACAGATCAGCTAGATATTCTCGTGTTCGGTGCGCATGCAGATGATGCAGAGATTGGCATGGCAGGAACGATATATAAACATGTTGAGGCGGGCTACCGAGTAGGAATATGCGATTTGACTTTTGCGGAGATGTCTTCAAATGGTACTGTGGAGACTCGTAAGCAAGAGGCAGAAGAAGCGGGTAAAGTATTGGAATTGTCTTCACGAAGTAATCTGGGTCTTCCTGATCGAGGTTTAACTATGACTCGGAATAATATAGAGGCGATTACTGCAGAAATTCGGCGACTTGCGCCGCGAATCGTGTTTGCACCTTATTGGGAGGACAGGCATCCTGATCATGTTGCTTGTAGTAAGTTAGTTGAAGAGGCCGTGTTTAATGCAAAGCTTCGACGTTATATGCCTGACCAACCGGTCGTGAATGTGGATCAGTTGGTTTATTATTTCATTAATGATCTAGGACAAGCGGATCTCATCGTAGATATTTCAAATCATTATGAAATGAAGGAGAAGGCACTTTCATGTTATCGATCTCAATTTGAAAAGTTAACAGAAGAGGCGATCGATACTCCTCTTACTCAAGGATATATCGAACGCGTGAAGTCTCGTGATCGATTAGTGGGTCAACGTAGACTTGTTCCGTATGCTGAAGGTTTCGCTGTAAAGTCACCGTTCTTGGTAGAACGTTTTTTAACTTAACCAACTGAATGTTGGTATGCTATATAATTGTCTCCTGCCAAGCATAGTATGGGGTTATGAGTCCGAAGAGGTAAGGGGGAATACGTTAATGGGTAAATTTTTGAAAATTGGAATTACTTGCTATCCATCACTAGGTGGTTCGGGTGTGGTTGCAACTGAGCTAGGAAAGTTGTTAGCTGAGAAGGGGCATCAGGTTCATTTCATTACTCACAGTGTTCCATTTAGATTAGGAACGACGTTTCAGAAAAATATCTTTTATCATGAAGTTGAAGTGAGTGATTATTATGTATTTAAATATCCTCCTTATGATTTAGCGCTAGCTACTAAGATGGCACAAGTTGCCAAAATACAAAATCTTGATATCCTTCATGTACATTATGCTGTGCCTCATGCGGTATGTGCTTTTCTAGCTAAGCAGATGGTTGGGGATCAATTGAAAGTAGTAACAACACTACATGGAACAGATATTACTGTATTAGCACAAGACGAAACACTTAAAGATCTTATTCGATTGGCCATAAATGAAAGTGATGCAGTTACGGCAGTATCGAATGACTTGATTAGAGAAACTAGAGATGTCTTGGATATTAGTCGAGACATTGACTTGACATACAATTTCGTAGATAAACGGGTATACTACCCTCGTGACACAACTGCTTTAAGACAAGATTTCGCCCAGCCTGATGAAAAAATATTGATGCATATATCTAATTTTCGCCCAGTGAAACGCGTGTCAGATGTGATTGATATTTTTGCAAAGGTCAATGAAGTGATTCCATCAAAACTATTGTTAGTTGGAGAAGGTCCGGATCTGCCCAAAATTCAATGTATGATTAAAGAATTGGGGTTAACTGACAGGGTTCATTTCCTCGGTAAACAAGATGAGATTGCACATGTTATTTCACTTGCGGATGTGCTGCTTCTACCATCTTCCAAGGAAAGTTTCGGTCTGGTGGCATTAGAAGCGATGGCCTGTGGTGTACCTACGGTAGGTTCTGAAGCGGGTGGCATACCTGAACTCGTCATCCATGGTGAGACGGGGTTCCTTGCTCCTATTGGTGAGGTCGCTGAAATGGCTGATTTTACGATTCAGCTATTATCTGATGCTGCTTTAGGTGAAAGATTCAGAAAGGCATGTTTGCAACGTGCAAGGGAAGATTTCTGTGATACATTGATTACGAAGAAATATGAAGAAATTTATTATCGTGTTCTGGGACGGGAGATTCCAAATACAGAATGTTTGAATGAGGTGTATGGATAGTTGTCATTGGTGAAATGGAATCATGCGGAGACGGGAATGGCGGAACAAAGTGAAATCCTTCTGCAATTGTTACTGGAACATGGGTTCGAAGCCTATTGGGTAGGAGGCTGTGTGAGGGATGAATTAATGGGTCGTCCTATTCATGATATGGATCTGACAACGTCGGCGACTCCAGAAGAAGTGATGGCGTTATTCGATCACACCATTCCTACAGGTATTCAGCATGGTACAGTTACGGTGATGATGAAGGGCTATCCATTTGAAGTGACTACGTATCGGGTAGAAGGGACGTATATCAATCACCGACGTCCTGATGCGGTTACCTTTGTGGAAGATATTAATGAGGATTTGAAGCGTCGTGACTTCACGATGAATGCTATCGCAAGGGCTGTAGATGGTACATACATTGATCCATTCGGTGGTCAAGAAGATACTCAGAAAGAAATCATCCGTGCTGTTGGAGATCCACTCGAACGTTTCGATGAGGATGCTCTGCGGATGGTTCGTTGTGTCCGATTTGCATCTGTATTCGAATATTCGATCGCAAAGGGTACATGGAAGGGCTTATTATCTAAGCGCAGTAATTTACAATACATAGCGTTGGAACGAATTCGAGTTGAGATGGAAAAGATCATGCGTGGTGAGAATCCCCTAAGAGGGCTCGAACTCTTAAGTCGCAGTCTTTTATTAGAATTCGCTAAAGTACCTATATTATGCTCAAGATTTGATCGGGAGTTACTCTTGGGTCTGCATGTATTAAGTTCAGAGGCATTAAGTGTTAGATGGGGGCTACTTCTTTATGCTGGAAATTTCACTTCTAGCGAAGCAGGGGCAAATTTAAGGAAATGGACATTTAGCAACCAGGAGAAGGATGATATTTGCAGACTGCTTCGGTTAGATGAACAAGTAAGGGCAGAATATGTAGCACGGGATGGTGCGGAGTCTGATGAAACACGAAGACTATCATGGATTAGGCTCGTCCTTTCATTCGGAGTAGCGACTGCTGATGGCTGGTTGATGATGCAACAGGTACTTCCGGAGCACAGACGGATTATTTCTGTACAAGTCTTGGAAATGCTTACAACGTGGAGAAGTCAAATGAGAGTTCACCATCTCAAAGAATTGAATGTAAGTGGTGTTGAAATCATACAGGCATTGGAGCGGAAGGCAGGTCCGTGGCTGAGCGAGATGCTTCAACATTTATTGTTGGTTGTGGCAGCAGGGATCGTCGAGAACGATAAAGATAGTCTAATTGTTGAAATGAAACGGGTGAGTACAAATCATGAATGATATATCTTTATTGAGTATATTACTTCAGAATCCTGACGAATTTATGTCAGGCGAAGAAATAAGCAGAAGATTGTCGATCAGTCGGACGGCGGTATGGAAGCAAATTAATAAGCTAAGAAGCCTAGGGTACGAATTCGAGGCAGTATCGAATAAAGGGTATCGTATTCTAGTTAAACCAGATTTGCTTGATGTATTGACGTTAAAGAACGCATTGAAGACAAAGATGATGGGTGCGGATATAGAAATCGTAGAAACGACGGTCTCTACGCAAGAGGAAGCGCGAAAGAGAGCAGAGCAGGGTGCTGCTGAAGGGACGCTTATCATTGCAGAAGAACAGACAGGTGGAAAAGGTAGATTGGGGCGTAAGTGGTTCTCACCGAAAGGTAAAGGGATCTACATGAGCCTTATTCTTCGTCCACAACAGTCTTTGAAGTTTACGTCTCAACTTACTCTTCTTACAGGCGTAGCTGTCTGTCGAGCAATCAGAAGGACGACAGGAATCAATGTTGGACTCAAGTGGCCCAATGATATTCTTTTCAATAAACGCAAAATATGTGGTATTTTATTGGAATCGGTCGTTGAGGATGAGCTTGTACGTTATTGTATTGCTGGGATCGGTATAAGTGTGAATGTAGATGTAGAAGAATACCCAGAAGAATTGCGGGATATTGCAACATCTTTAAAAATAGAGAGTGGAAGTCCAGTGGATCGCATCGGATTGATTGCTGAAGTTATGGAAGAATTCGAAACGCTGTATACGCTATACCAACAGGAGGGCTTCAAGCCTATCTCCTTATTGTGGGAAGCATTATCGATTAGCAATCAACAAGAGGTTATAGTAAACACACATCATGGAATACGTGAAGGTGTTGCTGTTGGTCTAGATCCCAGTGGCGCATTGCTTGTGGATATGGGAATGGGTGAGATCATGCCAATTATTTCTGGTGATGTCAAACTTAAATAGTGAAATTTGAGATTGTTTTTGTTATACTAATTTCTAGGCGGTATCGAATGAAGTCGAACTGCACTTGTACTGAATACTTAAGTTCAATTGGAAGCTTAATGAATATTGTGAGTGCGTTGGATTCTGCTCTGAGCCGGAAGGACCGAGACAGAAGGGACGATCGAAAGTGACTCTTTTTTGACTATCGGACCTTTTTAGTGGAAATACTAAAAGGTTTTTTTGTTGTCTTTAGAATGAAAGGAGTGCATGAATATGTCAACTAAATCAATGCTAAATATTGTGAAAATGAAAAAAATGAAAGAGGAAGGAATTCCTCTAAGTATGGTTACTGCATACGATTATCCTACGGCTAAGTTAGCTGAGGAAGCGAATGTAGACATCCTTCTAGTAGGAGATTCACTTGGGAATGTCGTACTGGGATATAACTCCACAATCCCTGTAACTTTGGAGGATATGGTGTATCATACCCGTTCGGTTGCTAGAGGTGCCGAGAACACATTTATCGTAGCTGACATGCCTTTTATGACATATCACGGAAGTATAGATGAGACTTTACGCGGTGTGAGAAAGCTTATGCAGGAGGGGCATGCCCAAGCTGTAAAACTCGAGGGCGGTTTGGAAATATGCTCAACTGTAGAGACTATTGTGAAATCGGGCGTGCCTGTTTTAGGTCATATTGGTCTTACACCGCAATCAGTGAACCAAATTGGTGGCTATCGGATACAGGGTAAAGATGCTAAGGATGCTCAGCGATTGATAGATGAAGCTAAAGCTTTAGAAGCAGCAGGAGCTTTTGGAATCGTGTTGGAACTAGTAACGGAACAAGTGGCAGAAGCTATTTCAAAGGAATTAACCATTCCGACGATTGGAATTGGAGCGGGCCGTTATTGTGATGGACAAGTACTGGTGTTTCATGATGTTTTCCAATATGCATCTCCCTACATGAATAAACGATTTGTCAAAACTTATGGAGATATAGGATCTTTAATTCGTGAAGGGTTAGGGAATTATGTGAAAGAAGTAAAGGAACGTTCCTTCCCGTCTTCCGAGCATGTATTCTTGGCGGATGATCATGTATTGGATTCCCTTTATGGAAATGGAACGACAAAGGGAGATAAGTCATGAAAGTGATCAGAAGTATTATTGAATTAAGACAAGCGCTTAAGCAATATAAAGTGGATCACATGGGGGACAGCAGAGTTGGATTAGTTCCAACGATGGGTTATCTTCATGATGGACATGCTAGCCTAATGACCCGTGCTCGTGAGATGAGTGATGTGGTCGTTGTAAGTATTTTTGTGAATCCAATTCAATTTGGACCTGGGGAAGATTATGAGACATATCCTCGAAATGAAGAGCGAGATTTAGCTTTGGCGGAACGCCAAGGTGTAGATATTGTATTTATCCCTACGGTGGATGAAATGTATCCTCGACCAACAAAGACGAAGATTATCGTATCTGAGCTAACGGAGTTACTGTGTGGAGCATCGCGTCCAGGACATTTCGACGGTGTGACGACAGTTGTAAGTAAACTGATGAATATTGTCCAGCCTGATCTCGCATTTTTCGGGATGAAAGACGCACAGCAAATCGCTGTACTTCAGCAAATGGTCCGGGATCTGAACATAGATGTGGAAATCGTACCGTGTCCTATTGTCCGCGAGAAAGATGGACTTGCACTCAGTTCAAGGAATGTGTACCTAAGTCCAGAGGAGCGTAAACAGGCATTGGTGCTTTCTCGTTCTCTTCATGAGGTAAAGGGCGAGTTCGATTGTAGGAAGCTCGTAACGATCTCTCAGATCCGCGAGAAGCTTACATCGATGATTGTTGCCTCTCCGCTGGCTGTGATAGATTATGTTCAAGTGCTGACTTTTCCTGAATTGATTCCTTTACAAGATGACGAATTGATTTCAGACGTTCGTGATCAAGTGATGATGGCTGTAGCTGTGAAGTTCGGTACAACCCGATTAATTGATAATATATTGTTCATACCAAAGGAGGCTGGTTCTCTTGTTTAGACATATGATGAAGTCCAAGATCCATCGAGCAACAGTAACGGAAGCGAATTTAAATTATGTAGGCAGTATTACGATAGATGAGAATTTGATGGAAGCGGCAGATTTACTTGAGAATGAAAAAGTTCAAATTGTAAATAACAATAATGGCGCTCGTCTAGAAACGTATGTTATTCCTGGTTCACGGGGTAGTGGCGTTATTTGTCTAAATGGAGCAGCGGCACGGTTAGTTTCTCCAGGAGATACAGTGATTATTATTTCATATGCCATCATCTCTCAGGAAGAATTAAGTTCACACAAACCTACTGTTGTTTTTGTCGATGCGAACAATAAACCTGTTCAGTTGATGGATAAAGAAGTTCATGGAACGATTATGTAACAAGGCTTAATCGACATAAGATGCAATGTATGGTATCAGCGCATGAAAAGCGTCTCATCTACAAAAAATGATATTAGTGCGTGTTCAAAAAGTTAGATTTTCAGCACCGAGAAGATTGAATGAAGATAGGGAGTGAGGAGCGGAGCGTAGGCAGTACCTACGTGAGCACCGGAAAGACCGGCTGAATTCAAGGTTCGATGTCGAATACGCTCCTTGCTAACCTTCGTGATCAAAAGATGACTTTTTGAACAACCTCTATTTGTTAGATCGCACTAATATCATGATTGTTAAAGGTGGGATGCAGATTATGTTTCAACATGTATTCGCTGAAATGAACGACATGTTAGAGGAGATTGTCAAGCGTTATCCAACAGCGCAAGAAACGCAGAAGCAGCTTATGATCCAAAGATGGAACATGCTTAAAGCGATGAGTGATGGGATTATTGAGGAATGGCTTTCCTTTGAAGACAAGATGGGTATCTTTCGGGAATATACGTTGTTACCGCCCATTTTTCCTTTAGGTACTACACCTGAAATGGAGACAGAGTCTTTTGTGAGAGGACAAGGTTACTTCCAATTAATGATGTATCGTCAATCTATACAGCAATTTTCCGTAATTATATCGGATGTTCCCGACAGTTTGCTTGCAAGAACGTATATAGCGATGGCGCATCTTCACTTAGATGAGACGACGGAAGCGCTCAAGCAATTCCAATGGATCCTCCCCATAACTGAACATAAGAGGCTAAAAGCAATGATCTATAACGCAATTGGTTGTATACAGTTTAAACATTCAGACACGGTGAAAGCACAGGAGTACTTCAGATTGGCATTGCAAAATGATCCTACACTAGCCGATCCAATCGTGAATTTAAGAGTGTGCAGCGACAATTGTGGCCAACTCCAATATGGAAGTCAACTCATATCATTGAACTAACGGGAAGACGATAATAAGGCGATGCCTGCAAAGCGTGAGCTACGAGGCGTCGTCTTTTTTTTGCACCACATATAATGAATAAAATGAGAACTTCTGTTATGCTGTAAAAGAGACTGGATTGAAAGGGAATAATAGAACATGAAATTTGCTGTACTGGATTTTGAAACTACGGGTAACCAACCCGGTGATGAGATCATTCAAGTGGGACTTGCCATTATTGAGGAAGATCAATCGATATCCCGCGTATACGGATCTTTCGTTAATCCGGGTATCCCCATTCCTCCTTTTATTAGTAAATTAACTGGAATATCCAATAGTGACGTTGAGAATGCTCCTTCCTTAGAAGAAATGATGATGGAGTTAGTTCCCTTATTAGATGACGTTGTTCTGGTAGGTCATAATATCGCATTCGATTTCAATTTCTTGCAAAATTCACTTGATCGATGTGGTTATTTGCCATACGCGGGAAGACTGCTTGACACTATCGATTTTCTGAAAATATGCTTTCCGTCATTAACGACTTATCAATTAGGGCTTGTATCCTTGCAATTCGGTATTCAGCATGACCGGCCCCATCAAGCGGATAGTGACGCACTGGCTACTGCACATGTACTGTTGAAATGTTTGGATGAATTGGTCAGTCTTCCACTAATCACTTTACAGCGCCTGAGTGAGCTATTTACAGATGAGGACAGTGATTTAGCCTGGTATTTCGACGCGTTATGTAGGGAGAAAGAGAAGGAGCCTGCACAGGATCTGGAAAGTCATACATTTTATCGTCAATTGGCTTTGGCAGTTGAGGATTGGACGGACATATCAACACCACGAGATGATGCAGATGATAACCCTCTGAAGAACATTGAATTTCCACAGTATCTTGAGCAGATTGAGGAACGACTCCGCTCAATTATGCCACAGTATGAAGCCCGCGAATCTCAAAGTATGATGTTCACTGAGGTTATGAATGCACTAGAGCAAGAGAAGCATCTCCTTATTGAAGCGGGAACAGGAACAGGGAAATCTCTAGGGTACTTAATACCTGCTATTTATCAGAGTGTAAAGCGCGAACAGAAAGTTATGGTAAGCACGCATACGATCAACCTCCAGGAGCAGTTGCGAGAGCGAGATATACCACTATTGACTCAAGTTGTTCCTTTCCCATTTAAAGCGGCAATTTTCAAGGGGAGACAACATTATTTGTGTTTGAGAAAATTTGAACATAAAATAAATAGAAGAGACTTTACGAATCCTAAAGAGGATTTGATCTTAGCTGCGCAAATGATGGTATGGTTAACGCAGACTGAGACAGGTGATGATGAGGAACTGAATCTAGGAGCCCGTGGTGGGGACTTCTGGGAGACGGTGTCTAGTGACACGGATTCTTGCTTGGGACGCGCTTGTCCATGGTTTCGTAAATGCTATTATCATCGTGCTAAACATGAAGCGGGTGTAGCGGACGTTGTGATTACCAATCATTCGAAGCTATTCTCAGATGTAAAGGCAGGACATCAGCTATTGCCTGCTTACGAATATTTAGTTATAGATGAGGCGCATCATTTAGAAGAAGTCGCTGGTAAACACCTAGGCCTTCATATAAGGTATTTCAATGTGATCCACACGTTATCACGACTTTACAAAGATAACCGAAACGGTCAATTTCCTGTTCTACGACAACAGCTACAATCTTCAAGCGATGAGAAGGCCGCCGACTGGGCACTATTGACTGATCGTATGAGTAGTGATTTAGTTGATGTGAAGGAACATTGGGATAGACTAAGCGATATGTTATTTGCTCTGCTTCCTGAACGAAGTGATGCTGCTCCAGGGGATACGGGGCAGTTCGTCCTACGTTTGCAGCCTGCGAAGAAACCGAAGGATTGGGAAGTGCTGCAAGAGATAGAGAATCAGATCTATGTAACGCTGGGCGAAGTGATTCGTAGTTCGGATAAAATGATCAATGAAATCAGAGAAAATCTAGAGGATTTTAATTTTGAAAGTTTGCTCACGGACATCAGTGGCCTTGTGAAAGATTTAGCTTCCCAGCGTGAAGGCTTACATTTCTTTGTATCACTTAACGATGCAGGAAATGTATACTGGATGGAGGCTAACGGTCACTATCGGAGTAAATCCCTACAGATGTATGCGGTTCCTGTAGATGTAAGTCAGCAGCTAAAGGAAGTATTCTTTGATAAAAAGAAAAGTATTATTCTAACTTCAGCTACGTTGTCAATCGACAAATCCTTTCAGTATATGACTGAAAACTTGGGGCTTCAGGAAGCTTCGGATCAAGATCGACTGGTAACTGTGCAATTGCCGTCTCCTTTTCGCTATCGTGATCAGGCATTGCTGATTATCCCGCGTGATTTCCCAAGTGTGAAGGGAAGTATAGGCGACGCGCTCTTCGTCGAAACACTTGTTAAATCACTGGCTGAAACAGCTATCGTTACACAAGGTCGAATGTTAGTATTATTCACTTCATACCGTATGCTTCGGCAAGTGTATGAGCCTTTAAGTAAAGCACTCTCCTCTACGGATATTGCGGTACTAGGACAAGGTGTGGATAATGGAAGCCGAAGTAAGTTGATCCGCCGTTTCCAGGATAGTAGTGCCTCGGTACTTCTAGGAACAAACAGCTTCTGGGAAGGGGTAGATATTCCAGGAGAAGCACTGACTTGCTTAGCTATTGTTCGACTTCCTTTTCAGCCTCCTAATCATCCACTTGTAGAGGCGAAGAGTGAACTTTTACAGCAACAAAAGAAAAATCCTTTCATGAAGCTTTCAGTACCTCAAGCAGTTATTCGTTTCAAACAAGGATTTGGACGATTAGTGCGTACGGCGAGTGACCGAGGAATCGTTATTGTATATGATACACGGGTGATTGAATCTTATTATGGGAAGTACTTCCTATATTCACTACCTGGTCCTAAGATGGAGCATATGTCAACGGATCAAATGGTTCCAAGAATTTCGGAATGGTTACAAGACGGACACCGTCCTTGATCAATGTATTAGCTATTCATTAGGAGGAGCAAATATGAAATCTGATAAAATTTCAGAAGCTGTTGTACGCAGATTACCTATTTATTTGCGTTATCTGACAGAACTTCAAAGACGGGAAGTAGCTACAGTCTCTTCACAGGAATTAGGTCAAAAGCTAGACTTGAATCCTGCGCAAATTCGTAAGGATCTTGCTTATTTTGGCGATTTTGGTAGAAAAGGCATTGGGTATGACGTAGCTTATTTAATTGAAAAAATACGACATATTCTTAATTTGGATCAACAGATCAATGTTGTTCTAGTAGGTGCCGGTAATCTAGGCCACGCTTTATCCAATTATAATGCTTACTTGAAAGAGAATTTAAAGATTGTCGCCGTATTTGATGCATATCCAACGAAGATTGGAACGCGTATTAATACAATAGAAGTTCAACCTATGGATGAACTTTTCGATACAATTAAGAAGCATAATATTCGCATTGGAATCATTACCGTTCCTGAGCAAGAAGCTCAGGATGTTGCCGATAAATTGATTGAAGCAGGAATTGGAGCTATATTGAATTTCGCTCCAACGATATTAAAGGCCCCGGCGGATGTTCGTATTCATGCAGCTGATTTCACTACGGATATGCTTAGCCTTGCTTATTATTTGGTTAATGGAAAGGGAGATTCAGACGAAAATGAACAACAAAATTCAGAAGTGGATCATTAAGAATGGTACGTTCGCTGTTCTGAACAATGAACAACCTGTATTGAAGGGGTATATGCTCATAGAGGATGATTTGATCACGTATATTGGTGAAGACAAGCCGGTAGTTGATGAAGATATTCCAGAGGTGGATGGTAGCCATTTGTTGTTCTTACCAGGTCTTGTCAACACACATGGACATGCTGCTATGTCATTGCTTAGAGGCTATGGCGATGATCTTGCGCTACAAGTATGGTTACAGGAGAAAATGTGGCCAATGGAAGAGAAATTCACCCCTGAAGATGTCTACTGGGGAGCTTCCTTATCTGTGTTAGAAATGCTTAAGGGTGGTACAACGACTTTTCTAGATATGTATGATCACATGGATCAGGTAGCTAAAGTAGTTCAGGAATCTGGAATTCGCGGCGTCCTAACTAGAGGTGTTATTGGATTATGTTCTGCGGAAGTCCAACAACATAAGCTTCAGGAAGCGATCTCTTTTGCAAAAAATTGGCACGGACAAGCAGAGGGTAGAATTACGACGATGATGTCGCCACATGCTCCTTATACATGCCCGCCAGATTACTTCGAGAAGTTTGTACAGGCTGCACATGATCTCGATCTGCCGATGCATACACATATGTCGGAGACGCTAAGTGAAGTAGCACAGAACGTAGCAGACTATGGTCTACGTCCTGTTCAACATTTGGAGAAACTCGGCATGTTTACACGTCCTTCGATTGTTGCGCACGGTGTACATTTGAATGACGAAGAGATTGAGATTCTAGCAACTCATCAAGTTGGCGTATCACATAACCCAGGAAGTAACTTGAAGCTTGCGAGTGGTATTGCGCGTGTAACAGACCTATTGAAGGCAGGAGTACCTGTATCGCTTGGAACAGATGGTCCAGCAAGTAATAACAATCTGGATATGTTCGAAGAGATGCGACTGGCTGCCCTCATTCACAAAGGGATATCTGGGGATCCAACAGCTATTCCGGCTGCTGAGGCGCTGCGGATGGGTACTATTTATGGGGCAAAGTCATTGTTTCTAGATACGGTAGGAAGATTGGCTCCGGGTATGAAGGCAGATTTCATTGCACTAAATACGGATCAGGCTCATTTCTTACCCCACACGGATTTCATCTCACACTCGATCTATTCTGCGAGTGCCAAAGATGTAGAGCATGTATGGGTTGATGGTAAGCAAGTTGTGAAGAATGGTGCTTGTCTTACTCTAGACGAAGAGCGTATACACCATGAAGCGCAATCTGCTTTCGAGGGCTTACTTAACCGTTAAGGTATTAGTTACTCCTTATTCCTGAAGAGAGGAAGTTCAGGTTGAAGAAGAATAAGAACAAGAACAAGTATATGGACAAGAAGAAGATCATTTGGCTAAGTGTCGCTGTCATCATCGTGTTGCTATTCGGACTCTATCGCTATTACATATACATTATGCAGGATCAATGGAGTCAGGAAGCTGTGGCTATTGCTGCAGCGAAGGAGCATAGTGAATTAACTCAAGTTACTCGTACCTCCAAATCGGTCTGGAACAATGTAGTCTGGGTCATTGAAGGTAAAGATCAGGACGATCAGAATATGATTGTCTGGGTCCCATTAACGAGTGAGTACGAAGTGAATGATACCCCGAAAGCGATTCAAAGTGAACTATTGAAGGATGGGTTATCCAAAACCCAAATGATGACACTTATCGAAAAGGAACTTTCGAATATAAAGAAAAAACATTTGCAACTAGGTCTTTTCAATGGAACAGCTGCCTGGCAACTGTTCTACAAAGAACAAGACCATTATAATTATCGCTTCTATCGATTCAGTGATGGTATGCAAATAGGCGAACAATTTACATTACCGAACCGTTAGATCACGTTAAATTACGCTAGATCAATAAACCAGTTGAGTCATCCTTTGAGGATGACCCAACTGGTTTTGTTGTTTGTTTGTGTGTGAGGTCGGGTAAGCTCGGATGGGCCCTGATGGGGTTGATTGCTGATTGGTGAGTGCTGAGTGCGAGGAATACCTGTAAAAGGACACTTAATTAGTAGGAAAAGTAGGGTGTAGCAGAATTAGATGTAATAATGGCAGTTAAAAGTGGCGAAAACGATAAAAAGTGGATTTTTCTAGTAACTAGATACCATGAATACAACTAAATTTAGCTTTAGGAGGATTCGTTCGAATTTAATTGCGCTTTATGCAACTGCGTGATTGGTGGAGGCGATTGTCGCAATCTTTGTGACATCATTTAAAAAATCCATATATTTTCAGAAGATAAATGTATACGATATGATATACTAATTCATGTAGTGAATATATACGAAGTTGATATACTCTACCCAGAATGACTTGCGAAGGGAGATAGTTATATGAAGTTACGATTTATTCCGATTGCACTATCGGTGGTCATTTCAGGTGCGCTCTTATTTGGTGGGTGGTTCGGTTATCGGCAGGTAGCTCAGCAGAATCCGCTTCACAATATAGTTAAAGAATATGAAGGTGTTAATCAGCACGAATTGAAAATTACCAATAATGAGATCGTTGTGAATCTTGATGTTATACCTGGGACGAAATTATCAGGATTAGTTCAACAACTTACGACGGAAGGGAAATCAATTATTGGAAAAAAGACATTAAAGCTCGATATAGTTGATCACTCGAACGATACATTAGATGAGTTCTGGGATCAGGCCATGTTCCCTGTTGCAGAAGCGATGGAGAATAAACAATATACACAGATTGTTGAGAAATTAAACAAGATGGAACACAATACAACGGTAAAAGTAACAACCGAAATGGATGCTAAGAATGTGTATGTAAGTCTAACTGATGGAGAGAGTAGTAAGTTTATTATCTTGCCACGCGAGCCAGGGGTATTGGGGGTGTGGAATAATGCCTAAGTGGGGCAAAGAAATATTGATCGGATTTACTCCGGTACTCCTTATCTTTCTTATTTATATTGGTGTGAATATTGTTCCTATTCTACTCGTCGGAGCGTTTATAGTAGTTATACTAACCTTTGTGAATAAGCGTGGTGGCTTAGCAGTAGGTGCAATAGCAGATCGGAAGCGCAAGAAGAAAGTTCCAAGCAAGCTAACTTTTGATGAAATTGGTGGACAGGATCATCCGAAAGAGGAATTGATGGAAGCTCTTGATTTTCTCATTAGACATGAAGAAATTCAGAAATTTGGTATTCGCCCATTAAAGGGAATATTACTGACGGGTCCACCAGGTACAGGAAAGACATTGCTTGCAAAAGCAGCTAGTCAGTATACGGATTCTGTATTTGTTGCTGCATCAGGCAGTGAGTTCGTTGAGATGTATGTCGGTGTTGGTGCGGGGAGAGTGCGTGATTTATTCCGTGACGCGCGAACACGTGCGATGAAGGAAAACAAGAAAAGTGCAGTTATATTTATTGATGAGATTGATGTCATCGGTGGTAAACGTGAAGGTGGGCAACAGCGTGAGTATGATCAGACTTTAAATCAGTTATTAACGGAAATGGATGGCATTTATAATTCTGAAAGTCCTAGAATATTACTCATAGCTGCAACTAACCGCAAGGAAATGCTAGATAGTGCGCTTCTTCGCCCAGGACGATTCGACCGACATATTCAAGTGGATCTTCCGGATAAAAAAGGACGAAAGCATATTCTTGAAATCCATGCAAATAATAAGCCTATTCACGCTGACACCAATCTGGACAAAATTGCAGAAGAGTCCTATGGATTCTCCGGTGCCCAGCTTGAAAGTATGATGAACGAAGCTGCCATTTATATGATGAGAGAGAATAAGTCCCAAATTGAACAACGACATTTATCAATGTCGATTGATAAAGTGATGATGGGTGAAAAGACAGATCGTGAATCAACGCAGGAAGAGAAGAAGAGAGTGGCCATTCATGAATTAGGACATGCCATCATGGCTGAAATTGTCCGCCCTGGAAGTGTGAGCCAAGTAGCACTAAGTCCACGAGGTCAAGCTCTTGGGTATGTCCGCCATAATCCTCAAGAGGAGCAGTATCTGTATACCAAAGCATTTCTAGAAGAACAAATTATGATTGCGCTAGGTGGAGCTGCTTCAGAAGAAATATATTACGGTGGAAGAAGTACTGGATCGAGCAATGATTTCGAACAGGTACTGAATATTGTTCAGACGATGATGAAATCAGGATTAACTTCACTAGGTATCGTTAACATGCAAATGGTGACTACAGAAGAGTTGATGAAAGAGAATAACATTATTTTGGAACAATTAATGACACGTACTCGGGAGGCTCTTGAACAGCACCGTAATATCTTTGATCAGTCACTGGATATTCTTTTAACTGAGGAAAATCTAACGGGAGAACAATTTCGATGTCTATTTCGTGAATATTCCCTTTTACCAGCATAAAACATGATGCTGGTTATTTTTTTTTACTTTTGATCCGTGCTAAGATATTATTAGATGTTGGAGTGGAATAATATATTTTTCGACAAGAAGGGTATATTACCGAATATAAGGACAAAAAGGGAGTTGCATACCGAATGTTATTCAAAAAAATTGGTGTCATCGGCGGTGGCACGATGGGGCAAGGTATCGCAGAAATGCTAGCTACAAAAGGCATTGATGTATTGCTCGTTGAGAAAGATGTAGAGACGTTAAATTATTCTTATAATATGATAGAAGTAAGTCTCGACAAACAGCTTGAGAAATGGGGAATCACCCAAGCAGAGAAGAAGCTGATCTTAAGCAGAATTCATAAAGTTGTTCATTTCGCTGAACTGGGTTCTTGTGATATGGTGATTGAGACGATTTATGAAGATATTAATGCGAAGAAACAAATATTCTCACAATTAGACCAAGTGTGTCCTAACAATATAATTCTTGCTAGTAACACGTCTACACTAAGTTTAACTGAACTTGCAAGTTCCACGATGTATCCTGAACGTGTTATCGGGATGCACTTCATTCATCCGGTTGGTAAAGTAGATCTAGTTGAAATCATCCGTGGGTTGAAGACGTCAGATATTACTTTCATAGAAACAAAAAGATTCGTAGAAGAAGTAGTGAGCAAAAAAGGTGTCATGATATATGAGTCTCCTGGATTTGTTACTTCGCGCTTATTCTGTTTGTTAATTAATGAAGCATTACATGTTCTTCAAGAAGGAGTTGCTTCTGCAGAAGATATCGACGATGCTATGCGTATAGGGTACCAATTCCAGAATGGTCCGCTTGAAATGGCCGACCGTTTCGGTCTTGATTCAGTTCTAGCAGCACTCGAAAGAATGTTCCGTGAATTCGGAGAATTGAAATATCGTCCTTCCACCATACTTAAGAAGATGGTTCGCGCAGGGAATTTAGGGGTTAAAACAGGTGAGGGGTTCTTCAAGTACGATAAGGATGGTGACCGGTTATGAAAATTCTAGTTATTAATGCAGGAAGTTCTTCTTTGAAATATCAATTGTACGATATGACAGACGAATCTGTTCTAGCTAAAGGTCTTGTAGAACGGATAGGGATGGATTCATCGATCATGACACATAGCCCTACTGGAGGACAGGAAGTAACGGAGGTCCAGGAGATTCTAGAGCATACGACAGCTATTCGTAAAGTTCTCTCTATATTGACGGATCCAGTGCACGGCGTAATTAAATCAGTTAATGAAATAGAAGCTGTGGGCCATCGCGTTGTTCATGGGGGAGAATCGTTCAAGGCTTCCGCTATGGTTGATGGAAATGCGAAGTCAGAGATTCGTCGTTTAATTGATTTAGCGCCACTCCACAACCCAGCGGCAATGATGGGGATTTCGGCTTCAGAAGCTAACATGCCTGGTGTACCGATGGTCGTTGTGTTCGATACTGCCTTTCATCAAGGAATGCCTGAGAAGGCTTATTTGTATGCCATTCCGAGAGTTCTGTACAACAAGTACAAAGTACGTCGTTACGGCTTCCATGGTACTTCACACGAATATGTTAGTAAGGCGGCAGCGAAATTCCTTGGACAACCTATCGAGGACTTGAAGATCATTACTTGTCATATTGGTAACGGTGGTAGCGTTACTGCTGTACTAGGAGGACGTTCTGTGGATACTTCCATGGGTATGACACCACTAGAAGGCTTGATGATGGGAACACGTAGTGGTGACCTTGACCCAGCAATTGTACCGTTTGTTATGAATAAAGAAGAATTGACCGTGAATGAAGTGAACTCTATGCTTAATAAACATAGTGGACTCTTGGCAATATCTGGCGTTAGTAGTGATATGAGAGAAATTACAGATGGTTTGGCAAATGGCGATGCCAATTGTACGCTTGCTTTTGAAATGTATGAATATCGTCTTCGTAAATATATTGGTTCTTATGCTGCGGCAATGAATGGTGTCGATGTCATCGTATTTACAGCTGGCGTTGGTGAGAACTCCGTCATCGTTCGTGAGAAAGTATGTGAGAACTTAACTTATCTTGGTGTAGAAATTGATGATGCACTTAATGCGATTCGTTCGGGTGAACCAAGGTTGATCTCGACTGCTAACGCTAAAGTGAAGGTTCTTGTCGTTCCAACGAATGAAGAATTGGTTATTGCACGAGATACTTATCGTATTGTTAGTGAAGCGAAGTAGTTATTGAATTGAAAGAGTAGTCCATAAGGGAGAGATCAAGGATGTCTACAAAAAGTGTGATTCGCGATGTGAATCAGCATGTTGGAGAAACAGTGACTATTGGAAGCTGGATTAACAACAAACGCTCGAGCGGCAAAATTCAATTTTTGCAATTACGTGACGGTTCTGGATATATTCAAGGGGTTGTTGTAAAGAGTGAGGTATCAGAACAAGTATGGGATGATGCGAAAAGCTTAACACAAGAAAGTTCCTTGTATGTGACAGGCATTATTCGTGAAGAGCCAAGAAGTGCATCGGGCTATGAAATGACCGTAACGGGTATTGAAGTGATACATATCACTGAGAATTATCCGATTACTCCGAAAGAACATGGCGTAGATTTCTTAATGGATCATCGTCATCTATGGCTTCGTTCGAACAAACAACGTGCCATTCTAGTTATTCGTGCAGAGATTATTCGTGCGGTTCGGGAGTTTTTTGATACGAATGGTTTTACTTTGGTAGATCCACCGATTCTAACTCCGACATCTGCAGAAGGAACGACAAACTTATTCCATACGAAATACTTTGATGAAGACGCCTATTTAACTCAAAGTGGTCAATTATATATGGAAGCTGCAGCGATGGCTTTAGGCAAGGTGTACTCCTTCGGGCCGACATTCCGTGCTGAGAAATCTAAAACACGTCGTCACCTCATTGAATTCTGGATGATCGAGCCAGAGATGGCTTTCACTGATCATGAGGAGAGCTTGTGTGTTCAAGAGAACTTCATTACTCATGTTGTACAATCTGTTCTGAAGAATTGTCGCGTGGAATTGGAAGCGGTCGGTCGTGATGTTTCCAAATTAGAACAAATTCAAGCACCGTTCCCACGTATTACTTACGATGATGCTATTGAATTTCTACATGGACAAGGTTTCGATATTCCGTGGGGTGATGACTTCGGTGCACCACATGAGACTGCTATTGCTCAGAGTTATGACAAGCCTGTATTTATAACACATTATCCTGCAGGGATTAAATCTTTCTATATGAAACCAGATCCAACCCGACCTGAAGTGGTGCTATGTGCGGATATGATTGCACCTGAAGGATACGGTGAGATTATCGGTGGATCGCAGCGTATTGATGATCAAGCATTATTGGAAGAACGTTTCAAAGAACATAATCTCTCAATAGAGACATATCAGTGGTACATGGATCTGCGTAAATATGGATCCGTACCTCATTCCGGCTTCGGTCTAGGTCTTGAGCGTACTGTGGCATGGATTTGTGGGCTAGATCATGTTCGGGAGACGATTGCCTTCCCACGTACATTGTATCGTCTGTATCCTTAAATGAAGAGGTGGTGAAGCTCGTGGATAGTTCAGGATGGAGAACATGGGCTGAGGGCGCTTCATCGGGAATGGGAGCGGGCGTGGCCGTGCTGCCATATGCGTTATTCCGTTACTATCGCAGATTGAAGTTAAATGACAGAGAACTATTGTTGTTAATGCACCTGATGACATTTAAGCAGGTGGAGCATAAGGAGTTCCCTACATTAGAAGATATGCAGGAGTTAACAGGGGGAACAACGGCAGAGATCTCCCTTACTTTGCAGAAACTGATGAAGGATGGATTTCTCAGCATTGATGAAGAGGTCGATGAAGATAGTGGCATACAATACGAATGCTACAACGTATCTGGGCTGTATGATAAGTTAAGTATATGTATGGCGAATGATGCAAAGAATAAGGCGAAGCAAGCTGCTGCTGAGCGTGAAGAGGCGTTAGCAGATACGAGCGAGCCTGAAGCTGAGCGTAATATGTTCACAATCTTCGAGAAAGAGTTCGGTCGTCCGCTTTCACCAATGGAATGTGAGACGATAGCAGGATGGCTCGATCAGGATCGATATCTAGATGAACTCATTCTAATGGCTTTGAAAGAAGCTGTATTTGCCGGTAAAGTTCATTTCCGTTATATCGACCGCATTCTACTTGAATGGAGCCGCAACCGCGTCAAGAATGTGGCTGACGCCAAAGCGTACACGCAGAAATTCCGTAGTAGTGGTAGAAGTTAATCATATGGATTGTTAAGAAGGGATGCCCCGAGCTGGTTTTATGGCTTTGGGGCGTCCTTTTTTTAATATAAGAAAGCATAAGTTTCACTTGATACTCAAATCCTGGTATTTCCGCTGAAACGGGTGCCTTAAAGTGATACGAAGCATCGCTAGCTTCGGAAGCATAAGCTCTTTGAGAAGTTTCTACTTGTATGTAGCCTAACGGAAGCAGAAGCCCTTATTTTACCGAAAACACCACTTTTGGAATTCTAACGGATCTAGGAGACCTTATTTGGTCTTTTTTGCAGAATCGGGGCTGTTTATTTCATAATAGAGGCGTGCATTTCCGTTACAATTTTATAAAGGTGTTTTTCCATCGAATAGTGTCTGTGATTTCCGTTAGAAAGTCGAAGATAGCTTAAGGATAGAGACACTAGTCTCCAATATAAAAGTATAATACAATAAGATTGATTACAGATTTAAACGTGCTCTACGAATACTATCTCTATAGATTTGCAAAGCTATACGATTTAAAGTTGTGGGAACTATGGCCCGTAGTTGATGAGTGGATGACAGGGTATGGGAACGCACTAACCTCTTCATAAAATGAAAGAACACTAAGGATTCAATAGGACAAAAAAGCGGTGTACTACATGAGGAAACCTATAACTTTTAGTATCATTGGCGGCGGAGAATTTAGAGCACAATATTATTTGAGAATTGCGCAAGCGCTTCTAGAGCGATTTCGTGTGAGCGGTATGGTTGACCGTGACGAAGCTAAGGGAAAAGCGTTAGAAGAATTATGGCATGTGGTAACTTATCGGACAATGGAACAGCTCTTGGCAAATGAACAGCCTGATGCTTAGAACAATGAAATGAACACGAAGGAGTTGATAGGGCTGTCGGATTATACTAATACGTTAATAAAGTTAATTAGTAATAATGATGAGATTATGAAAGATCTAAAAATGATGAGAGCGTTAAACCTGCCCGATTGGGTTGTTGCAGCTGGGTATGTGCGTAACTATATTTGGGATACGTTACATGGATATTCGACTAGAACACCATTAAATGATATTGACATCATATATTACAACACGGAGGAAATCGATGAAGATGTAGAGAAAGAATATGAGCGGATATTAGAACGGCAAACAGGTAGTTCCATATGGTCTGTTAAGAATCAAGCGAGAATGCATACCCAGAATGGTGACAAACCCTATCAATCAATTGAAGATGCCATAAGTCATTGGCCGGAGACAGTTACCGCAGTAGGAATTAGATTAGAAGATGACAATCAAATTTCAATAGTATGTCCGTATGGGCTTGGGGGATTTGTTCGAATTCAGAGTAAGAAGAAGTCCATTGTTTAAGGATGAATCTTATTATAAGTTTAGAGTGAACAAGAAGAATTGGAAAAAAATATGGCCGGAATTAGAAATAAATTGAGATGAACTCAGGAGCCCCTTACATGTATATACCAAAAACAAAAGAAACCGATAACAGTGTCATTGAGTTTATTGAGAATGTCGACAATGTTAAGAAACGTGAAGATGCCTATCGATTATTAGATATTTTCACGGAAACGACTGGCTATGAAGCAAAGATGTGGGGACCGAGCATTATTGGATTTGGTGCTTATCATTATAAATATGATTCGGGTCATGAAGGGGATGCAGCGTTAGTCGGATTTTCACCTCGGAAGGCCAAAATCAGTTTATACTTTGCGACAGGTGACGCCAAACGTGATGAGTTATTACAAGACTTTGGTAAACATACAGCAGGGAAAGCTTGTGTGTATATCAATAAAGTGGCTGACATCGATGAAGAGGTATTGAAGGCGTTAATACAGCAATCCGTCCATTTTTTGAAAGAGATGTATCCTGTTGACTGAATCCATTAAATAAAGAGGCGGGTGAGTTGGTTGACGATCTATATTGCGCTGTTACGAGGAATTAACGTAGGTGGGAAGAATATGATCAAAATGGCTGAATTGAAGAAAATGTTTGAAACGATGGGGCTGTGTCGGGTTCAAACGTATATTCAGAGTGGTAATGTTCTTTTTGAATCGAATGAGGAAGAAGAACCGCTACGCAAACGGATCGAAGATCAGATTGAGGCGGTATTTGGGTTTGCGGTAAGCGTCGTGTTAAGAACAGCCGAGGCGCTGAACAGAATTGTTGCGAACTGCCCATTCTCTGAGCAGGATATATCCGAAGCAGAAGCGTCGGCTGTAGGAGAGAGCCTCTATGTCTCTATGTTGCTTGAAGAACCTTCAGGTGAAGGGATTGAACGACTAAAGGGTTACAAAAGTGAAAATGAAGAGTACCGAATTGAAGGTCGAGAGGTCTATCTTTTATTCCATGATAGTATTAGAAACTCCAAGCTTGCGAACAATCTTCAAAAGTTGGATGTACCTTCGACCATACGTAACTGGAAAACAATGAACAAGCTCGTTGCACTAGCGAATGGTTCTTAATTATAGGTCTTTTCTAGAATAGATGCGTATTGATGTAATCATAGAAATAAAGACAATTAACAGCGAAATCAAATAGGGAAGCCACTGCTGGATCATTTGTGGGATAAGGAGCATGAGATCCATAGTGATATGGTTGGTTTGAAGCCACTGTACAACGGGTACAAATAGGAATGGTGTTAGAAAAACCAAAGCAAATGAAATATATCTTGTCTTTTCATATCCAAACTTAAATTGTAGGGGTAATAATATTCCGAAAAACAGGCTGATCGTTAGAAAAGATATTCCGATATTCGTAATGGTTAATCGTTGTAAGCCCAACGATGTTATATTTGATGTTATTGTGTATACAAAGAGGCTGCAAATAAAAATAACAAAGATAAAAAGATACTTAGCTTTTACTACAGTGTCTCGCGTATATGGAGTAGTGCAGAGTAGTGCGGAACCTTTGTATTTCTCTTCTGTCATCGACACGGTATTGAACAAAATATATTCCAAAAATAGCACAGTAACAAGGAATCCAATGAAGCTACCATTGAGAACATCCGATTGGATAGCTATGAAGGCTGGGCCAGCTACTGCAAAGATGATCATGATGAGTAAATACCTTTTTGCTATAATAAAATCCTTCTTCACAAGATTAAATAACATGATTATGACCTCCTATATATGACAGCATAATATCCTCAATCGTTGGTTTTTCTATGACGATATCTTTCATTTGTTGACGTACATTATTAATATCATGGGTAATACCTTCAAATCCGTATGTAGTCTCACGTAGTGTTAAAAATAACTTGCGGGTATGTTCATTCAATAATATATGATCGCCCTTCACTATGGCATGTGTATCTAACAGCTGATCCTTTTCTTCACTGAATATAATTTTCCCTTGATCAATTAGAATAAGAATGTCAGCTATTTTATCCAAGTCAGATGTAATATGAGTAGAGAAGAATACACTTTTTCCTTCTTCTTTCATGAAGTCTAGTAGTATATTCATTAACTCACTTCGTACTAATGGATCGAGACCACTCGTTGGTTCATCCATAATCAATAAATCAGCATGATGAGACAGTGCTAAAGCAATAGCATATTTCATCCGCATACCTTTAGATAACGTAGAAATTTTTTGATTTAATTTTAAATTAAACCGTCCCATATAGCTTAGAAAAATAGCATCATCCCAATTTGTATATGCAGGCGCAATAATGCTTTTCATTTCCTTCAGTGTCAATTCTTCATAGAAATAGCCATCATCCAATACGACACCAATACGATTTTTTAGTTCTCTCTCATGATCACCCATTTCTTTACCTAAAAATGTAATGTTACCCGCATCTTTTAGAATAAGTCCAAGGATTGCTTTTATCGTGGTCGTTTTTCCAGAACCATTAATACCAATAAAACCTGTAATGCAACCTTCCTGTAGTGAGAAGTTAACATTATCCAAACTGAAATTTTTAAAATTCTTATCTAGATTGGTTACCTCCAAAATTGTTTTCATTATACTTCCTCCTCTTCTTCAAAAAGTAGGTCCATCATAGAATAAAGTTCCTCTTTGTCTATTCCTAGAGACCGAGACATTTTCCATACTTCTGTCAGCTTGGATTCCACCATAAGTCGCTTGGATTCTACTAACATTTCTAAATTTTCCGATGCTACATAAGTACCCTTACCAACTTTAGTTATGATATAACCTTCTGATTCTAGTTCGGCATATACCCTTTTAGTAGTCAGAACACTAACTTGTAAATCATTTGCTAATGAACGTATAGAAGGGAGTAGCTCACCTCCATTTACTTCATTACTTAGAATAGCATCTTTGATTTGATCTTTGATCTGCTGATATAAGGGTTGATTTGATACATTTTTAATAATTATTTTCATTTGAATACCTCTTTGCTCGTTACTCTTTAAGTGTGCATTGTTATCATGCACACCATATACACTAATCACTATAAACTATTGTCTTATTAATTTCAAGATAATAGATACAATTTTTTTGGTGAGAAATGTGTTTTCTTTTTCTGAACTGATAGGCAGTATGTCTGAAGATGTGTAGCATGAAAAATTAAATTAGTATTGAATTAAATTCAAAGGGATTAGAACGTAGAATTTCAAAAATAATGAGGGGGATACAAACATATAACTGAGCGGAGACGGTACAGACTAGAAGGGAGTGATATTTAAATCGCCACATCCTCAGTCCTGTACAGGGTCACAGGTTTGGGATGTGGTGAAAGACGCAATATTATTTACATGATTGTTCAGGATCTTCATTACGATATCCATTCAATAGATCTGTGCCATGCACAATTTCTATTGGAGGTACGGCAGGATCAATAGGGCTGTCCTTTTGGATATCATCGGCATCACTCATTAGAGGTGATTCACTAATACTTTGAGTGGTGATGGTATTGACGTCACGTAAATCATCTGGGGGAATGACTAATTCTGGATTTATAGGACGTGAGGTCTCATATTGTTCATAGGTCAAGTCAGCCGTAGTCTTTGGTTCGTTGTCCATGTGAAACATCTCCTTTTGTAAGACACTGCTATTAACCTTCATAATTTACCCTGTTTAAAAGGTTAATAGACCTATCTTGGTAACTTAAAACTTGGAAAATACATAACGTAAGTCGTCATGTTGAAACAATTCGCCCTTTAGTGATATTAATAGTGTTAGGGTATGGTACAATTTCCCTTGTAACACCATTGTATTGTAAAGAGCTGAGAATAGTTGAGAAGAGGAATGGTGAGCTGAGATGAGTACAGAAGAGATAAAATTGGATTTAAGTCGTATTGTGTTTATTGGGAGAACTTTTGATGAGTATATGGCGATGTTTAACCTATCCAAGGAGGGTTTATTAGGTCGCAGAATACTTGATTGTCCTGCGGGAGGATGTTCCTTCACAGCGATAGCTAATCAGCTTGGAGCAGATGTAACTGCAACTGATATAGTGTATTATCACGATTTTTCACTGCTTGAAGCAAAGGGATTTCAGGATATAGAACATGTCATTGAGCAAATGGAGAATGCAAAGGGTAACTACTTATGGAATTATTTCAAATCAATTGATGAACTTAAGAAGCATAGAATTCAGGGATTAACGGATTGTGCAGCGGATATGAAAATTTCTCCCAACCGTTATGTTCCGGCAGAACTACCAACGTTACCTTTTGACGATAATCGATTCGATTTAACGCTCTCTGCACACTTTCTGTTCATGTATGCTGATCGGTTGGATTATAACTTTCATTTAGATACGATCCGGGAACTGCTGCGAGTGACTTCGCAAGAAATTCGTATATTTCCTTTGATTGATCTTTCCTGCAAGAGGTATGAACATTTGGACAGATTGATTGGGGATATTCATAAATTAGGTTGTACCACTGAAGAAATAATTGTCCCTTATGAATTTCAAAAGGGTGCTAATACGATGCTGAAAATAAGTAAGATTTAGTTAAGAGATGAGACTTTGAGGTGAAGTGGAGAAATGGATCGGAGCAGAAGATTGTTACCAATGGTGACTGGGCTTATAATTCTGTTTGTTATAGGTCTACAGTTGGGTTGTAGTGCAGGTGAGGACGGGAATGGAAATCAGGTCGTGGATGAAAAGACGGAAACGATAGTGCAAGTTGATGGAAAAGTGAAGAGTATTCCTTATAAACAACATTTATACTCGAAGAGTTCACCAAATTTTGCTTGGGAGCGAGATAACTCTGATGGTCTGTCACAAGAAATAGCAGATAGATATGGAGAGTTTAAAACTTCAGTACCTGGCGGATTTATTGTAAAAGAAACGGACACAGAGTATTTCATATGTGTAAGCATTGGAGAAAAGGAATCCGTTACAAAGGGATTTGAAATTATATCGCTAACGTTGTCAGAAGAGAATGTGGGGAAAGATCCAATTCTGAAAATTGATGTAATTCCTGTAATGAATGAAAATAATTCAGATAAAAAAATGAAAGGGAAAGTCTTTATAAGATCCCTAATTAGTGTATCTAAGGAAGACTTACCTGACGGTATCGTTATCAATTCAATCATCATGAGTGGCAGTTAGGATCAAAAGGCTGACGTAGTTTTTATTCAGCCAACGGATAACATTAGCAAGAAGGCGGTTGCTTCGCAACTGCTTTTTTTATTCATTCGCTAAGGAAACGGATATAGCAAAAAATCTAGCGAATTACGAGTACTGTTTTTTGATGAACAATCTTGAATTCGAAGCAATCAGACTAGGTCTGAAGTGCGGCGAACTTCTCTCGATCAATCGGTATGTTCACGTTGAACTCCGTTCCGCCCACGTCTCCAAGTCCAGTAACAGGGATTTCCTCGTTACCTACGATCATATCTTTTGTTACATTTGATGTATTTGCGGCAGAAGGTCACCTTTTCCAAAGCGGTTGTTTCTCCATTACGTGTATCATTGTATATGGATTATGACGATCATAATACCAAACAAATTTTCGGACCTGGTAATATTCAATTAGTAGATGACGAAGGTACTGTCTGGCGGAATATATCAGGGAGTTCGGGTGTGGGAAGGAATCATCCGGTGTATCATTTCGAAAGCCCTTATTTCAAAGAGCCGATGTCTTTGACCATTGAAGGAAGTTGGTTCCGTGCGCTCGATAAAAACCAGATGTCTGTCGTTATTGATACGGAGAAAGGTATATTGCTTCAAGCACCAGATGAGAAACTCAATTTCTATAAGATGACGAATCTTGAGAAAGCTATGAAACTGGATTTCAGCCTTAGCATTCTCGATCCAGAAGACAAGATGATGTATAATCTGTTTGAAAGTGAATTTACTGATGCGAATGGTGTGCGTTACTCAACGGCAGATCTTGAAGAGATTATTAGTGGATATTTCGATGGAAGAAGACCACAAGAGCAACATTCACTGTATTATATATAGAGAGATTCCTATAAACAGCCACTCACGTTAACGGTATACGACTATCCTGCCTATATTCGTGAGGCATATAAAATTCGTATCAAGTAAAATAATGCCATATAATCATTTGCGGTCTCGCATTGACAGTACCTTCAATTTAATCTATAATATTAAAGGTTGCATAAGAGTATTCACAAACTCAGTTATATCTGAGAGACGAAATTTTTAAAAGGGAAACCTTTTTTTCAGTCGTCACCTGTCCATTGGACGGGTGGCGATTTTATTTTTTTAAAGGGGTGTTTAGCTTGAACTTATTAAAATATTCAATTTTTGTCATATTGGGAGCTATCTCGTATGGTACATTGTCGACGATGATTAAGCTTGGATTTAAAGACGGTTTTAGTTCAGCAGAATTAGTAGGTAGCCAATATTTCACCGGTTGGGTAATCATTGCTGCTATTTATCTGTTCTCATTTAACTACAAGATTTCATGGAAAAACGCAGGGCAATTATTATTTACGGGTATGCTGACCGCTTTGGTGGGTATCACCTACGCAGTCTCTGTATCTGAACTTCCGGCCTCGATAGCAGTTGTATTCTTGTTCCAATTCACTTGGATAGGCGTTCTTATTGAAAGTGTATTGACTAGAACATGGCCAAGTAAGAGTAAATTAGTAGCCATTCTGTTACTAGTGATCGGTACATTGTTGGCGGGAGCTATCTTTGGTCAATCATTAACTTCATTGAGTATGAAAGGTGTGTTGTTTGGTCTTCTTGCAGCCTTATTCTTTGCGCTATACTTGGTACTTACTTCAAGAGTAGCAACGCATGAAGCGGCTCCGAAAAGATTGTTCTTTATTAGTACAGGAGCACTTATAACGATATCGTTTACAATAAGTCCAATCCATCTTGTTACCCAATTAACAGAGACAAGCCTATGGGGCTATGGTTTACTGCTTGGGGTGCTTGGTGTAGTCGTTCCGTTCTTGTTATTTGCCATTAGTATGCCTAAAATCGGAGCAGGTTTAGGTACGATTCTGTGTGCTGCTGAACTGCCATCTGCCATGGTAGTTTCCGTCATTATTCTAGGAGAATTAGTTACGCCCCTACAATGGTTGGGGATGATCTTGATTGTACTAGGAATCATGGCTCCAGAAATACTGAGAAGAACATCGTTTGAGAGTAAACCGAATAAAAGATTGACTCCGTCCAAAAGGCATAGTTGATGTACCTTTTTCCATATCTTGAAAAGAGAGTGGTCGTCTGAAAATAGTATGCCAATTATGTTATGATGGCTGTAGACTGATTTTTAGGGGGAACACGAATGAGCACTCATATTGGGGCGAAACCTGGCGATGTTGCTGAGACGATACTTTTACCCGGAGACCCACTGCGCGCGAAGTTTATTGCACAAACGTATTTGCAGGATGTGATTTGTTACAATGAAGTTAGAGGGATGCTCGGATTCACGGGTACTTATAAAGGGCAACGTATTTCCGTTCAAGGAACGGGAATGGGGATTCCATCAACTAGCATATATGTCAATGAACTGATAAGTGAATATGGTGTTAAAAACCTGATACGTGTAGGTACATGCGGTAGTATGCAAAAGGATGTTCATGTTCGTGACGTTATTCTTGCGCAAGCCTCTTGTACGGATTCGAGTGTCAATCATCACAATTTCGGAGGGTATGATTTCTCGCCCATCGCGGATTTCAACATGCTTAAAACAGCTTATGAACTAGGAATAGCTAAAGGTCTTAAGCTACATGTAGGTAATGTATTCAGTTCTGACATGTTCTATCGCGACGATCCTTCTGTAGTACAGAAACTGATGAAGTATGGTGTTCTAGGTGTGGAAATGGAAACAACTGCGATTTATACGCTGGCAGCGAAGTTTGGTGTTCACGCCTTAACTATTTTGACAGTAAGTGATCACTTATTGACTGGTGAAGAGACAAGCTCTGAAGAGCGCCAGACCACATTTAATGACATGATGGAAGTAGCACTGGATACTGCGATAACATTGTAAAACATTAGACGGTGCTGCGTGCAGGTTATGAGAAAGAATTATTTTGAGACTGGGAATGAGACTGAGCGGGGAGAGCCTCGTTCAGTCTTTTTGACATATATGGGAACATAAGTTTCACTTGATACTCTAATCCTTATATTTCCGCTGAAACGGGTACTGCCCTTAAAAAAAGGACGCGAAGCCGTTTATACTTGACTTAGGGCATATTCCTGCGAAAGCGCAGGCTTTTTTCTTCGAAATGAACTTTCTAGCAGAATACCTACAATTGTGCAGGAATTTAAAGCATTAGTCGCCGAATTGAGGGGTTGACAGGTTAAAAGGTGTATATTTGCAGGAACTGTTGTTATACGATAAATAGCGAAAGAAATAGATGTAGAATCACAGGTATTCTACCAGCGTATCAATGCGCCAGGCTGAAGTTCATATCGCACGACATGTTTACCCTCCGCCCCGGCTACAGCGGTAAACGAGCCCTTCATGCAGAGCGATTGTAGTGTTCGAACAGCGGTGCGGTGATTGATATTTAAATGAGTTTCCACATCGATTGGGCGCAGAGGGCGAGTAAGTAAACAGGCAAGACGTATGATCTCTCGTTCCATGACATTGATCAAGTTGTTAGGAGTAGATTCTGGTTGGTAGCGGCTAAGCACCATGCGTAGTAGCGTAATGCACAGTTCGGGTCGGTAAGCGACGTCATCATAAGCAAATGAAATGACCTGAAATCCCATACCAGATAAAAAAGTTTCCCTATTTAATTCATTGCAATATTTCTGTCTATCCATGTCCCGTACGTGTGGACCGAAACCTTTGATTTCTATAACAAGTTTTACACCCCACGTAAGCCAGGCGAAATCACAGAAATAGGATAGACCCCGCCAATCGAGGACTTCGAACTCTGGATGTAAATGATCGAAATTTCCAAGTAGTGGCCACCAAATATTGCGGCAGAATAACTTCTCTGCTTCGCGGTGACCTCGCTCCAGACGGCCGCGTCGCTCCCCTTTTCTTTTGTGTAAATGGTACTGAATAAATGCAGCATGTGCCTCATCAAAATTCATCTCGACATCCCTCCCGAATAAAAGAAAACGTCCCGCTTCCATTCGCGGGGGAATGGAAGCGGGACGTTCTTCGTCTCTTGAAGACCATTATAATAGAGAAATTTGATTTTGTGACTTACAGTAAAGGCTAGCTTGCTCTATCTTTCATCAATAACAAGAGAACATCTTTGTTCACTCTATCGGTTTATAGCACTACTCCAAAATTCTTTTCACAAGGAGTGCAGGGGTAATGATAAAATGAACGTCTAAGATTAAGGGAAGGAGAGGAGAACTATTGACGAGGATAAAATCATAGAAGAAGTTCTTCGGGGTAATACGGATGCTTTTCGACTCATTGTAGATGAGTACAGTAAACATATATTTTATACGACATACTCGGTATTGCGAGATGTGAAGGATGCGGAAGATGTTGCCCAAGAGACATTTATCCAGATCTATAAGTCTCTGTCTCAATACCGATCCCAAGGATTTAAATCATGGATTACTCGAATTGCTACGAACAAGGCTATTGATTTGAAGCGAAAGAAGACACGGCGGGGTGAGGATAAACAACTATATCCAGTGGTCGACATGGATTTGATCCCCTCGGATGAAGAAGATCCATTATCTCTGACTATCCGTCAGGAAAAAAAGGAACTATTCAAGAAGAAGTTACAAATGATACCGGATAATCATCGTGTTGTGCTTACGGCATTTTATTTAGAAGAGAAAAATTACGAGCAAATTGCCGAAGAGCTCGATGTGAAGCCGAAGACTGTAGAATCTAAGTTATATCGGGCAAGAGATTGGATTCGGAAGAAATGGAAGGAGGAAGAATGGAAATGAATCATTTAAGTATGGACGATAAGCGAAAGCTCGGACAGTGTTATTTAGATGGAACTTGCACAATGGAACAAGAGCAGACATGGGAATCTCTACTGCTTGAAGATACTGAAGCGATGGAACTACATATCCAACTCTTATCTTCCATGGAACTGAGGATGCCAGATATGGTGGATGCAATACAATTTACGGATGATGTCATGAATAGACTTCCTGATCATCTCTATGGGAAAGAATTGGACTTCGTTGAACAACGACGACGATGGTTTGAACATTCGATCTTCCATTATACAGTGGCTGCTTGCTTGACCTTGTTGTTTTTGTCTACCGGGATATTTGATAAGTTAGTGGCTGGGGACTTGAACGTGATAACAAAGGAACATACAACGTCTTATAGTGATCAGATCATGGATATTACAGTAACTTGGCTGGACCAATTGAAACGATAAATGAATCGAAAGGGCGGATCTGTGTGCATAATGAGCGAAGTGGATTTTTTGCTTTTATATTAAATGTGTTCCCTGGTTTGGGGCATTATTTCTTGGGAAGAAAAACGAGGGGATTTCTGTATCCCTTAATGTTCTTTGGAAGTATGGGTGCGAGTATATTGTTGGGTATAGCTACTAATACTGATGATTTAATAGGTTTTGGCTTGGTATGTGGACTACTCCTCTGGTGCGCTAGCATGCTTGATTTAATTATCTTCTTATTAAGAGCCCCATCTCGATCCTCGTCTCAGATGCGGAATGAACTAGGTCATGCAGTGAACGAACAAGGACAGTTAATAAGTGAACCAGCAGTTTTGAAAAGCGAGCATAGTGAACGTTTTTATACGATTCTATTATCATTTATCCCAGGACTAGGTCATCTACAATTGGGTTTGATGCAAAGAGGACTATCCTTCTTAATATCATTCTTCGGTTTAATAACAATTATGGTGTTCGTTACAGGGATTACAAGTTCATCGGTATTCCTGTTGTTTCTCGGTGTGCTCCCGATTATTTGGTTATATTGTATGTTTGATGTTGTACAACAAATGAATCGGAAGCAGGCAGGTGAGATATTAGTCGATCGAACATTATTTGAGGAATTTGAAGAAGGACGAGAAGATGGTAAACGCAGTAAAATATTAGTGACGTTGTTGTCTGCTTTTCCTGGAGCGGGACATATGTATCTAGGCTTGCAAAAGAGAGGATTGCAACTGATGGTATTGTTCTTGGGTTCCATCTATGTGCTAGATATTCTCAGACTATCATTGTTCATGTTCCTCATCCCGGTTATTTGGTTCTATAGTTTCTTTGACGGACTTCAACAGTCCTCTCGTTATGGTAAAGAACCGCTAGTTGATCGTCCGCTAGTGGAAGGACTCGATAATCATCGTGGATTGATAGGAATAGGGTTACTTGTGCTGGGGTTGTATTACTTAGGTACGCAATTCATTATTCCAGTATTGGAAAGACAGTTCCCTGAGTATCGTATTGATTATAGGTTACGTACGTATATTCAAACTTTCATTGTTTCGGTACTACTCATTGGTGGCGGACTGAAGTTGGCGCTCAGCAATAAGAAAATGAAGAACAAGTCAGAACAAGTCCGAGGTCGTCGGTAATCAACTGGATGAGTAGGAGGAATTATATGAAATCAGCATTAGTATTAGGAGGGACGCGTTTTTTCGGAAAGAAGCTAGTAGAGTTGCTTTTGGAAGAGGGCATGGATGTGACGATTGCTACAAGAGGGATTGCATCAGATTCATTTGGAGATCGAGTGGAGCGTCTTATCGTGGATCGTGAGAACTATAGCTCTTTATTAAAGGCTACAGCAGGTTATGAATGGGACGTCATTTACGATAACATCTGTTATTCACCTCAAGACGCTTGGAATGCGTGTAAAGTATTTGCGGGCAAGGCGAAGAGATATATTAATACATCAAGCATGTCCGTATATGAGCCAGCATCACATGAACACACAGATTGGATCCACACACGTATCCGATCAAGATGGGTTGCCGCGCGGATTTCGATTATGGTACAGGTAAAGCGTTATCTGAAGCTATATTTGCGCAACATGCTACATTTCCTGTGTGTAGCGTACGGTTTACGTTCGTCGTGGGAAAAGATGATTACACCCGACGGCTTGAATTTCACATCGAGCGGATTAAGGAAGGGACTGCTATAGGAATTCCTTCGATAGATGCTAAGATCAACTTCATTTCCTCGGATGAGGCTGCGGCATTATTATGCTGGCTTAAGGATCAATCTCTTACGGGACCTCTAAATGCTTGTGCAACGGGTGAGATATCATTAGCTGAGATAATTGCTTTGATGGAACAGGAAGTAGGCAAGTCAGCCTTGATTGAACAACATACGTCAGAATCGAATCAATCACCTTATGGCGTGGAGCAATCATTCTTCATGAGTAATTCCAAGGGGATTGAAGCGGGATTCCCTTTCACACAATTGAATTCGTGGATTCCAGATCTAATCAGTCAATTGGCACGAAACAGGGTAACGTCATAAAAAGCACCCCATCCTATGTATCATAAGGATGGGGTGCTTTTGGTTGGTATGTGATTCAATTATTAAATCTACTATACTTCATTCTCTAGTGCAGCGCCCATTTCCCGAGAGCGTTCGGCACAGCGATGGACAGCGGCAATAACATCTTCGAAGAAATTTCCCTCATCAAGGGTTTGGATCGCCGCTTGTGTAGCGCCATTCGGAGAAGTGACTTTAGCTCTCAATGCGCTAGGTTCTTCACCCGTCTGTTGCACCATTCTGGCAGCACCAAGGACGGTTTGGACGGTTAATTCTTTACATTGCTGTTGCGTCAGACCCCCGCGAATACCGGCTTCCATCATAGCTTCCATCATATAGTAAATATAGGCAGGCCCACTACCGGAAATCCCAGTCAGCACATCCATTTGCATCTCATCGATGACGGTGACCGTACCGACGGCATCAAAAAGAGTCATGACGGTCCGACGTTGATCTTGAGTAACTTCATCAGAGAATGACATTCCAGTGGCACCAAGACCAATAGAGCTGGATGTATTCGGCATCGTACGAGCGATAGGTATGTTACGACCTAATAGACGCTGTATGGTATGGATAGATAAACCTGCAATAACTGAAACAATTAGTTGTCCTCCGGATAGTAAGGGACCCAATTGCTGTAGGGCGGAAGCAGCATCCTTAGGTTTCATGGCTAGTACGATGATTGAAGAAGTCCGGAGAATTCCTATTGTGGCAGCCTCATCGTTGCTGGTCTGTACATTGTAACGTTGATTCAATTCCTCAAGCCGAGCTGAATTACTTCTATTCAGCATAATTATGTTAGAAGGTGAAATAACTGAACGCGCAATAAGACCGCGAACAATCGCTTCTGACATCGAGCCTGCTCCATAAAAGGCGATATTGTTCTGAAATAAACGATGTTGTTCACTCATGATATGATCCTCCTTGCCGGAATTACCGACGGATTTGTCCGTTGCCATAAATACGGTATTTAGTAGTAGTGAGTGCAGGGAGTCCCATTGGGCCCCGCGCGTGCAATTTCTGAGTACTAATTCCAATCTCTGCTCCGAATCCGAATTCAAATCCGTCTGTGAAACGAGTAGATGCATTATGGTAGACGGCAGCAGCATCAACTTCTTGAATGAAAGTTGTAGCATGATCTTGATCTTCAGTCACAATACATTCAGAGTGTTGTGTGCCGTGTTTCGCAATATGGTCGAGAGCTTCTTGCATCGTATTGACTATTTGCACATTCAAAATATAGTCATTGTACTCTGTAGAGTAATCTTCTTCCGTTGCTTGAGTAGCCCATGGGATGAGTGCAAGAGTATTCTCGCAGCCTCGTATTTCTACATTGGATTCCTTGAACTGTTCCGCAAGAAGTGGAAGATGGATTGCTGCGAAATCCTTATGAATGATTAGAGTCTCCATGGCATTACAAACAGAAGGACGCTGAACCTTGGCATTTAAGCTGATGTCAGTAGCCATAGTAGGATCTGCTGAAGCGTCGAGATAGGTATGACATACGCCAGCACCGGTCTCAATCACAGGAACAGTGGAGTTTTCTACGACGTTCTGGATGAGTGATCTTCCACCTCGAGGAATGATGACATCTAATATTCCTTTCAGTTTCATCATTTCATCAACGGAACTACGATTTGGATCTTCAATGATTTGAAGAGCATCAACAGGAATAGCTGATGAGGCTAGTGCGCGATGCAACACTTCAATAATTTGACGGTTTGATGAGATAGCGGCTGAACCACCACGTAGGACAACAGCATTTCCTGTCTTTAGACAAAGGCCAGCGGCATCGACAGTCACATTAGGGCGAGCTTCATAGATGATTCCGATAACACCAATGGGTACACGGATTTTATCAATCGCCAAACCGTTGGGACGATCGATGGCTTCTAGTACCTCACCAATAGGATCTGGAAGATCGATAATTTGCTCTAAGCCTTCAGCCATGGCATGGATTCGTTCTGGATTCAACGCGAGACGATCCAGAAGGGAAGGTGGCGTTCCTTGTTGGCGTCCACGCTCGAGATCTTCGAGATTGGCGGTAATTATAATCTCTTGTTCATCTCTAAGAGCTTGGGCCATAAGTCGCAATGCCTCATTCTTCTGCTCCGTATCCAAACGGTTAAGCACGGTAGATGCGGTTTTGGCAAGTGTTGCTTTATTTCTTACTTCATTCGTAATCATGGGATAACCTCCTAAAAGTTTTTGAGCATAGCCTATTTTAACGTAATCCACTCATCACGGTGAATAACTTCCAATCGATGAATATTGTCTGTTTTCTTGAAGACATCCGAACTAGACATTCCACGAACCTCTCGTAATTGATCGTCATCGTAATTAATGATGCCTCTTCCAATGACTTCCGCTTCCATATTGAGTACTTCAACAACATCTCCTGCATGGAAGTGACCTTCGACCTGCTTCACGCCGACTGAAAGTAGACTATGCCCCCCATGGGTTAGTGCTTGTTCTGCACCTTCATCTACAGTAATAGAACCAAGTGGTGTAGACATAAAGCCGAGCCATTGCTTCTTCATGGAGAGAGAGGAAAGTTCTGTATCGAAGTATGTCCCGCGCCCAGCTCCATCAACTGCACTTTGCAGATCCCCAGGGGCAGTTACTTTTCCTACGAAAACAGGGACCCCTCCTCTTGTTGCGAATTTGGCGGCATCCACCTTAGAGCGCATTCCACCTGTACCGAGAGAAGAGCCGGCACCACCGGCAATGGCATAAATCTCTTCTGTAATTTCACTGATCCGACCGAATCGAACAGCATCTGGATGTTTACGGGGATCTCCTGAATATAGACCATCCATATCTGTCAGAATCAATAGATGCTGTGCCTTCACTAGATTGGCGACGAGAGCGGATAAAGTATCATTGTCACCGAATTTCAATTCATCTACAGAGACAGTATCATTCTCATTAAAGATCGGTATGACACCTTGCTTCAATAACTCTTCAACCGTCATGCCAGCATTGTTCATTCGTTTGCGACTACAGAAATCGGTCCGTGTAAGAAGTAACTGTGCTGTGACAATATCATGTGACCCGAAGGCTTGCTGGTAAGATTGCATTAATAGAGCTTGACCTACCGCTGCTGCGGCTTGTTTCTCGTGCAATAGACGGGGGCGAGAGGGATAACCTATCTCGCGGAAGCCTGCTGCTACAGCTCCTGATGTGACTAATAGTATTTCGTGACCTGCTGCGTGTAGAGAAGCCATTTCTCCTGCGAAAAAGTGGATGGCTTCCCGATTTAGAGCTCCTTCGGCAAAAGTAAGGGAGCTACTACCGATTTTGATGACGATACGGGATGACACAAGTATCACGTCCTTATGATTATTCATTGTAGCAATAAATTGACAACAAAAAAACCTTCATCCTTGACGAGCAAAGGACGAAAGTTATAGCTTCCGCGGTACCACCTTTATTGATGAATAAATCATCCAACTTGATTACCTAGTAACAGAAGGTTCTGTCCCACCGATGTGGTAGGCCGCTCAGGGGTAGGTTTAGATAAGGTTCACGGTAAATTCTTTCAGCCAAGGAATTTACTCTCTAAAGGCGTGAAGTAGCCTTATTAATTGGTCCCGTCAACACGTTTGTATATTATAAGAGGTAGTTTATTTTCAACTAGAATACCATGGAACTGTTTGCTTTGCAAAGAGTAAAAGGTAGATAGATTGAATTTTGCAGACTATTGTACGGGTTAGCTTTTATAAGATATGATGAGCATATCTATTAGAATTGGGGGAACCTTGATGATAAAAGGTGCAGAGAATGGTAATTTACGTATAGCATTGATTCAAACGTCAATTATATTAGGTGAACCTGTTGCGAATGAAGAGCACATCCTTTCATTAATGGAGGAGGCCGTCGCAAAGAACCCGAAACCAGATCTCTTAGTATTACCTGAATTGTGGAACACAGGATATGCACTGGAGCAGATTCAAGATGTTGCAGATGAGGATGGTGAGCATAGCAAGAGTTGGTTAAGTTCTTTTGCTAAGCGGCATCAAGTCTTTATCGTGGGAGGTTCGATAGCCCAATCCAATGCAGGGCAGGTATTCAATTCGATGTATGTGTTTGATCGAGCAGGTTTGCAAATTGCCGATTATTCAAAAATTCACTTATTCCGTCTGATGAATGAAGAGAAATATTTAGTCCCTGGTCAACAATTGGTTTCTTTTCAGCTGAATGATGAATGTGTAGCAGGTGTTTGCATTTGCTATGATATACGTTTTCCGGAAATGGTACGTTCCTTGGCTTTGAATGGAGCGAAGGTACTGTTTGTTTCGGCGGAATGGCCGCATCCCCGCTTACATCACTGGCGAACATTACTCATGGCGAGAGCCATTGAGAATCAAATGTATGTTATCGCGTGTAACACAGTAGGGGAGAGCGGTGATGTTTCTTTCTTCGGTCATTCGATGATCATCGATCCATGGGGTGAAATTGTTGTTGAAAGTGGAGAAGACGAAGAAATAGTTATCGGTGAAGTCTCGATTTCCTTTGTTGATGAGGTACGAAGTCGTATTCCCGTCTTTCAAGATCGTCGACCAGATATTTATTAAAATATAAGGATTAGAGTATAAGTTTCACTTGATACTCTAATCCTTATATTTCCGCTGAAACGGGTGCCGTCCTTGAAAAAGGACGGCGAAGCCATTTCTACTTGTAAAACAGATGAAGCATAGGTTTGTGTAGCAGTTTATTTTAATTCCTCCATAGATTTCTTGAATGTCGCAATAAAGGCTTCCGCGGCCTTGGAGAGATAACGACCTTTTCGATAGGCAACAACAAGTGTTCGATAGGGAATAGGCTCAGCCAATGGTAAATAGACCGGTACGAACTCTGATCTAGGCGCGCGCGCAATATAACGTGGCACGAGAGTTACGCCCATTCCAGCGGCTACAAGTGATTGTATCGTCTCCATGTTACTGCTTTCAAATACGACTTGTGGCACGAATCCAGCTTTTTGAAAGAGATCGAAGGTCATAGTGCGAAAGCCTTGCCCTTTTTTGAGTACGATGAAGGATTCATCTTTGAGTTCTTCTAAATGAACAGGTTCAGGCGAAAGGCTGTTCGTAGCTCTCAAAGCTAGTGGATGCAGAGGGGGAACAGCCAGATCGATCAATTCTTCTCCAATCACCTCATATGCAAGCGAAGGTTCCACCAATGGAAGGGAGAGCAGGCTTAGATCCGTCCGACCCAGTGCAGTCAGTTTCTCTAGATTCATTGACGAGTCTTCTAAAAGATTGATTTCAATATCTGGAAAAGCTAGTTTAAAGCTTGGAAGCACATAAGGAAGCAGATGAGAACCGGTGATAGGCATGCTTCCGACAACAACCTTACCTCCACGAAGCTGCGAAATATCGGACATCTCTTGCCGCAATAATTCAACTGCATCAATGATCTTCTGCGCTTGTTCTATAAACTTTTCTCCAGCATGAGTTAGCTCAACACTACTCGTATTGCGCTGGAAAAGTAACACTCCAATCTCCTTCTCTAGCTTAGCTAGCTGTTGACTGAGTGAGGGCTGAGCAATATGTAGTTTCTCTGCTGCTCGCGAGAAGTTTCGTTCCGCCGCAATCTGTATGGCATATTGTAATTGTCTTAGTTCCATGGACTACCATCCTTCAATGTTGGTTAATTTGTATTTTAATACTATCATAGGAAGGTTGTTTTTACTAAAGGAGGCACCATTTGGACATCCAATAACCGCAAGCGACACGCTAAGAATTTCTACATATAAAGATATTTAAGTGCACATAAATTGTGAATTGGAGTGATAATTTATGAAATTGTATTCAGTATATGTAGGTGCTTACATTGATGCTAAGACGTTTGAAGTTCTGTGGAAAAGGCTTTCTGAGGAGAAACAAGCACGATTAAAACAACTTAAAAGACAACAAGATGTTATACGTTCTTTAGCTGCCGACTTACTTGCTAGAACTATGTGTGCTGAAACTATGAGTTGCAGTCTAGAGGAAATTAAATTGGAATACAATGAGTTTGGAAAACCGTTTATATCTGGAGATACACACTGTTATTTTAATGTTTCTCATTCAGGAGAGTGGGTGGTTTGTGCAGTTGATAAAGATGAGATAGGAATCGATATAGAAAAAAAGGATGATATAGACATTGAAATAGCCAGAAGGTTTTTTGCTTATCAGGAGTATAGATATATTTTTGGGGGAGATCCGGTATTACGTATGGATAGATTTTATGAGATTTGGACATTTAAAGAGAGTTACATTAAAGCTGTTGGAAAGGGCCTCAGCATCCCGCTTCAATCGTTTGAGATTGAGATAGAACAGCAAGAGCCCGGGGAATCCTTACGAGCTAAAATAGGTAGAAATTCTAGTAGTGATAATATTTGGTATCTAAAACAGTTCGATTGGAATGCCAACTATAAGTTGGCTATTTGTACAAAAGAAAAACTATTTACCCAGACCATCCATAACATAGACATAAAGAGTCTTTCTTTATAAAAGTCAACACGACGAGCGCTAAACAACGCAAATAATATTACTAATTAAGAATGTCTCTATCTTTTTCTGAAAAAGTAAACATAATCAATAAAATTAATATATTGACAAATATAACATCTCAGTATAAAGTCTTGTTATTAGATAATTAATGGAAAATATTCTAAGTAATTCTTTATAAGGATATAAATAAACTTTTTTAATAACCCCGAATTCAAGAAGCATAAACTCTAACTCGAATCTTATATTTATCTACATAAAACTCCACATAAATACCACATAAACACCACATAAACACCACATAAATACCACATAAGTATTCACCTAAAAGACTCTACATAGAACTGAATAGATAGTCACTGTTAATAAAGATTCTACCTTACCTATCGATTAGTAGAACGAAGGGTTGTTAGGGTAATTGCTAGAGCGAAAGGGGAGGGGCTACCACAAGCAGGTATGTTGAGAAATGGAATAATAACAAAAATACACTTATCATTTTAGGAGGAATTAATGTGTGGTTTTTAGCGTTGTGGGTGTTAGGAATTATTTCAGCTCTGGTGCATTTGTTTATCCTGGGGTTTCCCAACAGTGTTAGTGATATAAGTACGATCCTTCTTCTTCATCAGTTTGTTGTTACTTTCGGATTAGTTGGCGTAATTGGTTACGTAGTTAATATTGCGAGGGCTGATGAAACAGCGAAAATGTTAGGATGGCCCGGTGGACCGTTTCAGGTTAAATATGGATTCTCTCAAGTAGGTTTAGGAATAATGGGGATACTGGCCATTTGGTTCCAAGGTACTTTTTGGATCGGGGTTCTCGTAACGATGTACATCTATGGACTCAGTGGCCTTTGGTCTCATACACATGTGATGCTTAAGAATAAAAAGGTGGATGCAGATAGTATAAGTAACCTTATTATGGATATTGCTTACCAGACATTTATTACAGTGTTGTCGATTTTAGCAGGGGGAATCTGGATTCTGGGATAAAATCGGAGGAGGTAAGATTGTGATAACAAAAAGAGTGGAATTATCAGAAACTCAGAAAGGCATTTACTTTGACTGCCAAATCGATAATCCTATATCCTATAATATATCTGCAACTCTATTGATTGAAGACTTACAGGAGAAACACTTTGAGGCAGCTTTGAAATTATTAATTGGAGAACAAGAAGCCTTACGAAGTAGTCTCGAAATGGTGAATGATTTACCCTTTTTGGCTATTCATGACCAAATTCCCTATGAATTAATACAGCAAGATCTTTCAGGTCAAGTCGAGCTGAAGGATGAATTATTAAGCGGAATTACTATGATAGAATGCAGTACGGCGTTTGATTTTACCGTGGCTCCTTTATTTCGTACTAGATTGATCAAATTGGATGATGATAAGCATCTATTTATAATCTGCATCCACCATATTATCTCCGATGGTTTATCCTTGGAAATCTTCAAGGCGAAATTACTTGATTATTACTCCAGGTTGGTAAACAAGAAACAAATTGTTTTGAAACAGGATACAGGTTTTTCTGAATTCATTGAGCGGGAAAATACTAAACTCTTGAATGGAAAGTATAGCAATCAAAAAGAATATTGGTTGGAAAAAATGAGAGGCTCGGAGCCGCTGGTCTTACAACCGGATTATTCAGTAAGACACAAAGATCAAGGCATTAGTAAAGAAAAACGTTTTGAAATACCCAGCGATATGATTAAAGCTGTTCATAATCTGTCTATGGACCAAGAAGTAACTGATTTCATGTTTTTTATTGCAGCTTTTACTGTGCTTATGAATCAGTATACGCGCAATGATGATATCATCTTCTCTTCTCCCTTTGCCTATCGCCCTAGCTTTGATCTGGAAGAAACCATGGGTTGTTTTGTCCATATGTTGCCTATGCGTTTCAACATTGAGAGTGATAGTTGCTTCACTTCTATTCTGCAGCAGGTTTCCCAAGAATTAATTCAAGTATATAAGAATATTGGATATCCTAATAATTTGATTGTGCGAGACAGTCAATTGGTATCCATGCCCGGATCGCCTTCGATTTTTGAGGTGTCTTTTGTCTATGATATTTATGAAGAAACAGAAGATAACAATCTCAAAATAGAAATTCTAGATCAGGATATAGTGACTTTTCCGGGGAGCTTGATGGTAGTTTTAAATAAAACTCCGAATGAGGACATGATTAAAATTCAATACAAGTCAGGAATCTTTTCTGATGAAATGATAGAGTTGCTGGGACGTAGATTTCTGAAGCTTCTTGAAGTCTTAATACAAAATGTTAATATCCAAATCGGACAGATTGATCTGTTGTTAGAGAATGAGAAGAAATGTATATTACATGATTTCAATGCTACTTCGTACTTCCCCTACCAGCCACAGCATATTATTGATGTGCTCCATTCCAAAGTCATCAAGCATCCGGAATATATCGCGCTGATTGAAGGGGAGAAAAAAGAAACCTATGCTTCTGTGAATGCCAAAGCAAATCAGTTAGCCAGAAAAATTGTTGAAAAAAAAGGAAAATCCAATGAAGCCATTGGTGTTCAAATGCACCGTTCGATGGATTTGGTAATTAGTTTATTGGCGATACTCAAGGCGGGTTGTGCGTATGTGCCTATAGATCCCTCTTATCCCGCGGCAAGAAAAAAATATATTTTTGAAGATGCGGACATTAAACTTCTTATAACATCGTCAGAGTGCGAATATATAGAAGATTGGAGTGTGGATTTTCTTATTATTGATGATCCTGAAACCTATAGCGGTGATGATAGTAATCTGGCAGGGGAACTGGATCCCTTCAGTTTGGCTTATATTATGTACACATCCGGTTCAACAGGCAAACCAAAGGGAGTTATGGTAGAGAATCATAGTGTAGTGAATACATTAATGGATTTGGAAAGACGCTTCCCTCTAGGAAAGGAAGATGTGTATCTCCTCAAAACATCCTTTACCTTTGATGTTTCCGCGACAGAGTTCTTCGGATGGTTTATAGGGGAAGGTGCATTATTGGTATTAGAGCCAGATGGGGAGAAAAATCCTCAATTAATTTTAAACGAAATCAGCAAACATGCTGTAACTCATATTAATTTTGTTCCGACGATGTTTAGGCTCTTTCTGGAGTTATTTGATATGGACGATAATCTGAAAAAGTTAAATCCACTTAAATGGATATTTGTGGGCGGAGAAGCTGTAACACCGGATATTTTGCAGAAATTTAATGCGCTTCAGACAAACATCAGCTTGGAAAATGTATACGGACCTACAGAATGTACCATTTGGGTCTCTCACTACTCCCTTAAGGATTACAATGGAGCAGCAAATGTTCCCATTGGACAGCCACTTAATGAATCTCGTTGGTACGTGGTTGGGGACCATGATAATTTGCAACCGATTGGTATTCCAGGAGAGCTTTGTTTGAGCGGTGTGGGTTTAGCTCGGGGATACCTGAATATGGTTGAATTGACGAAAGAAAAGTTTGTGCCGAATCCCTTTTTTGAGGAAGGAATAGATCCAGAATGCTATCGATATATGTATCGCACGGGAGACCTTGTTCGCTGGCTTCCAAGTGGGACTATTGAGTATTTAGGACGAATTGATTTTCAGGTCAAGGTGCGGGGTGTTCGTCTGGAAGTGGGAGAAATTGAAAATATGTTGTCTGAGTACGAGGGAATTGTTCAGGCAGTAGTTGTTGTTAAAAAACAAGAGGGGAGACCAGGAGTTCTCTGTGCTTATTATCTCTCGGAGAATGAAATCCCTGTGTCAGAGCTTAAAGATCATTTATCAAATTCATTACCTACATATATGATCCCCTCGTTCTATGTACATAAAACAGAGCTGCCTCATAATAATAGCGGGAAAATTGATAGAAATGCACTTATTACAGATTTGGCATTTATAAAAGAAACATCTTCAGAGTATGTATCTCCAAGAACAGAATTGGAGAGTAAGATTGCAACCGTATGGCAAGAGGTGCTATCGGTTCCCCAAGTTGGGTTAGATGATAATTTCTTTGATATCGGAGGGAATTCCTTATCACTGATCCAGGTTCACAATAAACTCAGAAAATTGGTTGATCTTGAATTTACTATCACACTATTCTTCCAATCACCGACTGTCCGTTTACTTGCAGAGTACTTTTCTAAGACGGAGACGGAAGTGATTGGCAATAGAGAAGCCTATTTTAAAAGAAACAAAAAAATCGTACGCCAAGATATAGCGATTATAGGAATGTCAGTGCATGTTCCTGGAGCTGAGAATATCTTTGATTTTTGGGATAATTTGAAAAACGAAAAGGAAAGCATTCACTTTTATCAAGACGATGAATTAATGGAGCTGGGCATTGATACTGATCTTTTGAATTCGCCAAATTATGTGAAGGCAAAAGGTAGGCTTCAAGGCGTTGATTATTTTGATCCCCAATTTTTTGGTTACACACCGGGGGAAGTTCGGATGATGTCACCTCAATTACGTTTGCTCTACCAGGGTACATGGGAAGCGCTCGAAGATGCCGGTTATTTCCCCAACTCTGATTCCTCCAAAATCGGTATGTTTATGGGCGGTTCCGATGATTTTGAGTGGTACAAGCATGTGCTATTCGGGGACAACGACTTTAGTAATAAATATCAGGCTTTTACGCTCAGCACCAATCACTTTTTAGCAAGCAGGGTCTCTTATAAATTGGATATTAAAGGGCCTGTGTTCTCAGCACTTACTGGATGCTCCACTACGTTGGTGACACCGCACTTAGCCTGCCAATCCTTGATATTAGGGGAATGTGATCTGGCTGTAGCAGGCGGCATTACGATCGAACTTCCCAATGATGGGGGTTACTTGTATGAAGACGGCATGATGTTCTCACCGGATGGACATTGCCGACCGTTTGATTCTAAAGCTCAAGGCACCGTTTTCTCTAATGGTATGGGGCTTGTTGTATTGAAAAGATTGGATGAAGCCTTGGATGATGGTGACCAAATTTATGCCATTATTAAAGGTTCTGCTATTAATAATGATGGGAATCAAAAGGTAGGTTTTCTGGCACCAAGCGTGACAGGTCAAACCGAAGTCATTCAAGAGGCCTATCGTGTGGCGGGAATCGATCCGGAGACTGTTAGTTACGTTGAAGCTCATGGAACGGGAACATTACTCGGCGATCCGATAGAGGTTGAATCCTTAACGAAGGCTTTTGCATCTGATAAAAAACAATTCTGTCTCCTAGGTTCTGTAAAAGGAAATGTCGGACATACGGATACGGCAGCCGGTGTGGTAGGCCTTGCGAAAGTGGCGCTTAGTCTAAAGCATAAATATATTCCTGGAACCGTGAACTACCAAGAGCCGAATCCGAAAATTGATTTTAAAAACACTCCTTTTATGGTTAAAGAACATGGAACTGAATGGGGTAAGGAACCGGTAACAAAAGGTTTGTTACGTGCCGGAATCAACTCCTTCGGTGTTGGTGGAACGAATGCTCATATGGTACTGGAAGAGCCGCCGGCCACTAGAGGAAGTAGTCCTGATGAACAAGTGAATTTACTTCCATTCTCTGCCAAAAGCGCTGAGGCATTAATGAAAACTTCGAAAAAGGTAGTAGAATATCTGCTTGAGAATCCGGGAACTCGTCTGTCTGATGCAGCTTGGACGTTGCAAGTGGGCAGAATGCCATTCCCTTATCGAAGCACGTTAGTTATTAATGAAGAGTTCTTGAAAGAGCCGGAAAGAATGCTTAAGAATCTAAGTGATACTGCCTTATATGAAGTGAAAGATTCTAATAGAAAGGTGTATTTTATGTTCCCCGGACAGGGGAGCCAATATCAGGGAATGGGTCGTGACCTTTATAATTCAGCGGATCGAAGTGCGATGTCCAAGATTTTCAAACGTCATATCGACCAAGTATTTGACCTATTGAAAGAAGAGGAACGTGTAGAGTTTAAAGAGTTAATCTATGGGGATCAGCACCAACATAAAATTAATCAAACTGAATACAGCCAATTCGCATTATTTGCTACCAGTTATGCATTGGCTAAGACATTAATTGAATTAGGTATTCAACCAGCAGGTATGATTGGTCATAGTATTGGGGAGGTCACTGCAGCCGCTGTTGCCGGTGTATTTGCTCTGAAGGATGCAGTCGAAATCGTAAGGATTCGCGGTCAGGTTATGCAGAAACAGGAACCCGGAGTTATGCTGGCGGTCATGGCCGATGCCCGGGAAGTGGAGAAAGAGCTTGAACCGAATGTCTGGCTGGCATTGGAGAACACGACCCGCAGTTGTGTTGTTGGAGGAAGTGAACAGGCGATTGTTCATTTTGAACGGAAATTAGAGGAGCTTGGCTTGAAGTTTGTAAGAGTTAAGACCTCACATGCCTTCCATACGCCGATGATGGAACAAGCAGCCAAAGAGTTTCAACAAATCATTTCCCAATACCCTATGAACGAACCCCTAATACCGATTGTTTCCAATACAGGCGGAACATGGGTTCAGGAAAAGGACATGACAAATCCTGAATATTGGTCCAAACATATTTTGAAAACGGTCAAGTTCTCTAAAAATTTGTCTGAAGTACTCAAAAATAAAGATGATGTTTTTATTGAGGTAGGGGCTGGTCGGACATTAAGTACGTTCGCCAGACAACATGAATCCAGAGCGGACGGGCAGCACTTTATTAATTTGATTCGTCATCCGCAAGAAAATGAAAATGATGTAGAATATATAAATAAAAAATTTGGAGAGATTTGGTGTGCAGGTATTCAAGTGGATTGGGTTGCTTTAAAGGGCTCCTCTGTTCGTCAGCGCCTATCTCTGCCGACTTATGTATTCGATAAGGTCCATTTTCCTATTCATATCCAGACGGACTCTGTGCAAAAATCGGCATTCAACGGACACGACATCTCAGATACTAAGCTTTCTATTCCCTTGAGGTCCATAGCTTTCCAGAGTAAAAGCGGTTTGGAGCATACTGTTGTTGAAGCATACAAAACTGTTTTCGGATTTGATACCGTTAGTGTCGATCAGAACTTTTTTACGCTAGGTGGAGACTCCCTTAAGGCAGTAAGTCTATCTTCTGCTATTAAAAATGTATTGGGCATAAAAGTAGAGATCGCCGATTTATTCAAGTATCCATCACCTGACGCTTTAGCATCCTTTTTAAGTGAAACTGAAGTTAGTAAATCTAATGATATGAGCATTAGACCTGCAGCGAAAATGGACGGGTATACCCTGTCATCGGCTCAAAGTCGGATGTTTGCACTTTCATTATTGGATAAAGAGAATGTCGCTTATAATCTTCCATCCGCCACAATGATCAGAGGTCCGTTGGACAAAGGAAGAGTAGAACAGGCCTTGGATAAATTGATACAACGACATGAGTCTTTAAGAACTACTTTCAGAATCAGAGACAATCAACCAGTACAGATTATTCATTCAACAGCGAGAGTTCCAATTACCTATTCAGACAAGACCGTCTCCAGCCACGAGGATATCCGTCAACTAATATATGATTTCATTAAACCTTTTGATCTCGAAAAGGCTCCATTGTTTAGAGTTGAGCTCATCAACACCGGTGTGGATAGCTACTTGCTTCTCTTTGATCTCCATCACATTATTGCGGATGGCACTTCTGTGGAAATTATAACAAGAGACTTTAATGATCTTTATTTCGGTGAACTCGCTCCTGCTAAGATTCAGTACAAGGATTTTGCTGTCTGGCAGAGGGATTACCTTAAATCGCAAGAAATTGAGGAACAAAGAGAGTTTTGGCTACAACAACTTGGTGATAATTTGCCTACCCTTGAATTGCCATTAGACTTTAAGCGACCACCTGTGAAGGATTTTGCAGGTAGTAGGATTTATTTTGATCTGGATAGACAATTAACATCTAAACTCGTTGAATTGGCTCAAACCTCAGAAGCCACACTCTTTATGATTATGTTAAGTGCTTGGAATATCCTCTTAGCCAGATATTCGGGTCAAGAAGACATTATTGTAGGGACTCCAGTTGCTGGCAGAACTCAGGAGGAGATAGAAGAAACTGTAGGAATGTTTGTTAATATGCTGGCGATGAGAAATCATCCGGAGAACGGCAAGAGATTCATTGATTTCTTAAATGAGGTAAAGGAGAATTCCTTAAAGGCATTTGAGAACCAAAATTATCAATTTGATGAGTTGGTTGAACAGCTGAACCTCAAACGGGAATTAAGCCGTAACCCACTATTTGATGTGTGCTTCGATTTTCAGAATATGGAAGTTTATGATCTGGAAATTAACGAAATCCGCTTCACACCATATTCCTTCGAGACGAATTCTGCTGCTTATGACCTTGTTCTGACTTGCCAGGAAAACAAGAAAGATCAGGTTATAACAGGATTTATTGAATACTCAACGGGCTTATTTAAAAAAGAAACGGTGGAACGGATGGCTCAGCACTTCCGGGAAATTCTAATCCATATTACCCAAGAGAAAGACGTAGGGATTTCCGACATAGGCCTTCTTCCTCAAGCTGAGAAACAATTCATCCTGAAGGAATTCAACAATAAGACAACTCTTGAGTTTAATGAAACTTTGCTCATTCAGGAGATGTTCGAGCACAATGTGCAGGCTATCCCTGATAAAACGGCATTAATTGTATCAAGCGGCAAAAAACTAACTTATCGGGAGTTAAATGATCACGCCAATGCGCTAGCCTTGCGCTTAATTGAATTGGGTATTCACAAAGACTCTCTTGTCGGAATAATGCCCCGTAGAGATGAATATTTGTTAATTTCTATCCTTGGCGTATTAAAGGCAGGGGGAGCGTATGTCCCTATTGATCCGGGATTTCCTGAAGAGAGAATTGCTTATATGCTTGCGGAATGCGAAATTAGCACATTAATTTGTTCTCGAGAGTACCGGGATATGATTAATTTTGCAGGTACAGTAATTGATTGTGAATCTCTAAATCGCCCCCTCAAATCAACCATTAATCCCTCACAAGGGGGAAATAAGAACAGCTTGGCTTGTGTCATATTCACTTCCGGTTCAACTGGGAGACCGAAAGGAGTATTAATTAATCAAGGCTCTGTAGTTAACTTCATTCATGACATAAAGAACAGAGAGATTTTTCAGAATCACGATGACAGAATGATCAGCGTCACAACACTGTCTTTCGATATTTTTGGATTTGAATCATTGGTTCCTTTATGCACAGGTCATTCTATTTATTTGGCAGATGAAAATGAACAGCTGGACCCTTCCTTGGCCAATCAAAAGATCATTGAACACAAAGTCACCCATATTTTAAGTACCGTCTCGCGGATTAAAGCCTTTGTCGAGAACCCTGATTTTGATCAGGCCTTGAAACAGCTGAAGTGCATCTTAAGTGGTGGCGAAAATTACCCAGTAAAATTATTGCATGATTTGCAAAAGAGATCCCAAGCAAGAATCTTTAATATGTACGGTCCGACAGAAACAACGATTTGGTCAACTACAAAGGAACTTACTCATTCCAGTACGATTAACATCGGACAGCCCATTGCTAATACTCAAGCCTACATCATGAATACAGTCGGCAAACTGCAGCCGATCGGTGTATATGGAGAGCTATATCTTGCTGGTCACGGCCTTGCCCGTGGTTATTTAAATAATCCCGAGGAAACGAAGGATAAATTTATTGAAGTCTCTGATCTTCCTGGAACCCTTCTTTATAAAACAGGTGATCGGGCCAGACTTCTTGACAATGGTGAAATAGAACTGTTAGGCAGACTGGACTCTCAGATTAAGATACGCGGCTACAGAATCGAATTAACTGAAATTGAAAAAGTGGTTTTGAGCCATGAGAATATTCGGCAAGCCGTACTTACCGTAATAGATGACAAAAGGAATAACAAACAGCTTGTATTGCATTATTGCACAAAAAGAGAGATTGAGCTCTCCAGCGAAGATAGTACATGGCTGAAAGGCTGGCTAAGGGAATGTCTGCCTCATTATATGGTACCTTCCTACTTCATAGATTTAGATGAGATGCCTGTCCTGCCTAATGGGAAAATAAATAGAAATGCTCTGATTCTCCCACAAGAAACAAGTAGACCAACTGAGGTGCAAGTAACACCACCTTCATCAGAATTGGAGAGAGCATTACTGGAGGTCTGGAAAGAAGTATTGAGTGTTGAGCGCATCAGTGTTCGGGATAATTTTTTCGATGTGGGTGGAAACTCTCTGGGATTAATTTTGATAAATAATAAACTGAACTTGCTTATTGGACGGTCAATTCCTTTAATGCAGCTGTTCCAGCATCCAACCATTGAATCTTTGGTCAAGAGTTTGAGTGTTCCAACAGGGGAATCAAGCGAGGGTAGGCTACCCAAGATTGTTTCGAACTCTGAACCGGATTCAACGGACATAGCCGTTATAGGGATGTCATGTAAATTTCCCGGGGCGGATGATTTAGATTCATTCTGGAAAAATATAGTTTCCGGAAAGGAATCCATCACCCACTTTGATAATGAGGAATTGTTGGAATCCGGAGTTGATCCTGAATTGTTGTCGAATCCGAATTATGTAAAGGCTAAAGGTTTTCTAGAGGGAATTGAGTACTTTGATTCTGAATTCTTTGATTATCCTTATCAGGAATCTAATATGATGGACCCCCAAATCCGGATTCTTCATCAATGCGTCTGGGATGCTTTGGAACATGGAGGTTATAATTCCTCTGCCTATAAAGGAAGAATAGGATTATTCGCCGGCAGTGGTTCCAGCTTGCCTTGGATGACCCGGTTTTTAGGGAAGCAGCAGGACTTTTTAAGTGTTTTTGAAGCCCTGACCTTAAACGAAAAGGATTATCTGACAACAAGAGTGTCTTATAAACTTAATTTGAAGGGACCCAGCTTTAATATCCAAACGGCTTGCTCCACATCTTTGGTAGCGATTCACCAGGCTGTCCAGTCTTTAATTAGCGGAGAATCTGATATGGCCATAGCTGGTGGAGTATCTATTTCTTATCCGCGAAAAGAAGGGTATCTCTGGCATGAAGGCATGATTTTATCCAAAGATGGCCATTGCAGTCCATTCGCCGAAGATTCCTCAGGAACAGTATCGGGAAATGGATGCGGAATTGTATTGCTGAAACCACTTGCTGCTGCAATAAGGGACGGGGACAAAGTCTATGCGGTAATTAAAGGCTCAGCCATTAATAATGATGGGATTGAGAAAATCGGTTATACAGCACCGAGTGTAGCTGGACAAGCCTTTGTAATTGATGCCTCGCTTAAAAAGGCAGGTGTGGATCCAGAGGACATTAACTATCTCGAAGCTCATGGAACTGGAACGAAGTTAGGTGATCCCATCGAAATCGCAGCACTCAAGCAATCATGGAATACCGATAAAAAGGGATATTGTGCCATAGGATCTGTTAAGGCGAATATTGGTCACTTGGATGCTGCGGCAGGTGTAGCCGGTTTTATTAAGACCGTGTTGTCACTGTATCATAGAACGATTCCTCCTCTTATTAATTATAATGAGGCTAATCCAATGATTGATTTTGACAACAGTCCGTTCTATATCAACACAGAAGCGAAGTATGTCACAGAAACTGATACAACCTTAAGAGCGGGAGTGAGTTCTTTTGGAATAGGGGGAACTAATGTTCACGTTATTCTGGAACAACCGCCTCTGGAGCAGCCAATGAGCAGTTTAGCTGACACGGTAAATGTGCTGCCGTTCTCCGCAAGAAGCCAAACAGCATTAGCCAATACTTCGGAAGCAGTACTGAACTACTTGGAGAACACCACGGCTCTTAATCTTTCAGATGTAGGATGGACGTTACAGGATGGACGAAAAGCATTTGAATACAGAAAAGTATTGGTAGTGAACAACTCTTCATTTAATAAAGAGCAAAACAATATTGCCGGGTTCTTGAATCACCCCGGACAGAGAATACCGGACATTAAAAAATCTGTAATTTTCATGTTTTCGGGAGAGGAAAGCTGCTATCAAGGGATGGCTCGCGGCCTGTATTTCTCAGATCATAGAAGCAGAATCTCAGAGGTATTTGGACATTATATGGACCATGTTCTGTCATTCTTGCAAGAAGATGAACGCGTGAATTTCCTAAAAATATTGTCCGGCGGTGTAGTTCAATCGGAGATCAATTCAACGGGATATAACCAACTCCTTTCATTCACGATAGGTTACTCACTAGCGAAAACCCTGATTCAGACAGGTGTAGTTCCTAATGGAGTGTTGGGACAAAATATTGGAGAAATATGCGCCAACACCGTTGCTGGAGTTCTGGAACTGGAAGATGCCATTGATCTGGTAAGAAAATACAAGGGATGGCTGCAACATGAGGAGACAGGTTCATTGATCGCTGCAACTGCAGAAGTGAATATCTCCCAATATAAGCATAATCAGCCTTGGGTGCAGCTGGTTTCAGATGAAGATGGAAGCCTTGAAAAAGTATTGGCAGATAAGAATTCTATATTTATCGAAGTAGGCGCTGGAAATGGGCTGCAAGCATTACTTGCACAACACTCAGATGGGGAAGAAGCTGTACAGCTGATTCGTCATTTCGCAGAAGAACAGGATGATTTGGTATATTTCATTCAAATACTTGGACAACTCTGGTGTGCGGGTGTAGATCTGGATTGGAATATGTTAAAGGGAGAATCCTTCAGAAAACGGGTTCCTTTACCTACTTATGTTTTTGATAAGAAATTTCATGAGAATGATGTATCCTTATACGATTTTGCTAGCAGGGCACATGATGGCAGTTCTCATGACAACACTTCTCGGGCACAAGTTAAAGAGGATTATTCTGAGAAGAACCCTGAGGAAATGGTCATTCAGCAGTTATCCGGTATCTGGCATGAAATATTGGGTTGTGATGAGGTTCGTTCCGAGGATGACTTCTTTGCGCTTGGAGGACATTCACTAAAAGCTATTTCCTTAGCTGCACAAATACAAAAGAGTTTCGATGTTGAAATGCCGTTAACAGAAATCTTTGCCCGCTCTGTTTTTAATCAAATGGTAGAGTGGTTATTGTCAAACGTCCATGAACAAACAGCACAGAGCATTCTACCAGTTCAGAAGAAAAGTCAATATGAAGTCTCTTCTGCGCAAAAGCGAATGTATGTAGTCAATGAAATGATCGGCAATGCTGTCCCTTATAATCTTGCTTCCATCTATCTGGTACATGGTTTAGTCGATCGGGAAAAGCTTGTAAAGGTTATTGACGAACTTGTGCACAGACATGAATCGTTAAGAACTAGATTTCACATGATCGAGGGAGAAGTCGTACAAATTATCGAGGAGGATGTTGCGTCCATCGTTGAATTTGGGACTGCCGCTGAGGATCAGATTGAATCTGAAGTACAAAGTTATATTAGACCCTTCGATTTGTCGAAAGCACCTTTATTGAGAATAAAGTTAATCAGCATCCATTCAGAAAAGCATGTTCTTTTCATTGATATGCATCATATTATCTCTGACCAAAGCTCTATTGCGATCTTGCTACAGGAGTTTGCTGTCTTATATCGTGGAGAGAAGTTAAATCCGCTTGACCTTCAATATAAGGATTTCGCAGCCTGGCAGAATGAAATATTTAAGAGTAAAGAAATTGAAAAACAAATGGTGTACTGGAAGGATGAATTTACTGGGGAAATTCCAAAGCTTAACATGCTGACAGACTTTAGAAGACCCCGTATTCAGACATTCGAAGGTGATCGTGTTCCACTCGAAATGGGTGAAGAGCTCAGTGCCAAAATGAATATTTTAAGCAGAGAACATGGTTTAACTCCGTACATGGTTCTTATGGCAGCTCTAAAGCTAGTCTTGTGGAAGTATACAGGACAAAATGATCTGGTTGTAGGAACAGGTATTGCGGGACGACGCCATGCGGATCTTGATTCCATAGTGGGAATGTTTGTGAACACGCTGGCAATAAGAACACAAACCAATGAAGAATCAACCGTTTCTGAACATCTGCAGTATATGAAAGAAAAAATGATCAAGGCCTATGAAAATCAGGATTGCCAATATGAGATGTTAGTTGAAATGCTGGAGATTGAGAAAGACATGGCCAGGAACCCGCTTTTTGATGTAGTGATTAATTACATTAATATGGGGACTGAAGAACTGTCCATAGGCGATTTGAAACTTACACCTTGGCCGATGGCAAAAATAGATTGCAAATTTGATATTACATGGACCATTCAGGATAAGGATGGAAGTTATTATTCAGATATTGAGTATAACACCGCTCTTTTTACACGCGAGAGCATGGAGTCTTTCGGGAATAGACTTCTGTACATGTTGAGGCTCATCACAGTTGAACCTGCACGGAAGCTGGGCGAACTCTCCATCATGACTCCGGAAGAGAAAAAGTGGATATTGCAGGATCTAAATCAGACTGTGACAGACTTTCCAAGAGACAAAACCATTATTCAGCTTTTCGAAGAACAAGTAGAACAAAACGGAGATCGAATAGCCATCATCTGGGGGAACGAAGAAATTAGCTATATTGATTTGAATCATAGAGCCAATAGACTCGCAGAGCAGCTTGCTAAGCACAATGTAAAATGCGGCGATAGAATCGCTATTTTACTAGAACGGGGTCCATTGCAGATTATAAGTATTCTGGGGATACAGAAATCCGGTTGTGTCTATGTACCGATCGATCCTGAATACCCAGATTATCGTGTTAATTTCATTCTAGAAGATAGCGGTTCTTGCTTGTTGCTAACTCAATCAGAGCTTCTATCGAGTATTACTCATATGATTCCTGCACTTTTAGTGGATATTGAGCCGGACTTGCTGAAATCTAGTGAACATATAACTCTAACAATGAATCGTCCCTTTCCATCTGCTCGTGCTGAAGATCCAACTTATATTATGTACACATCAGGATCAACAGGCACGCCAAAGGGAACTCTCATTAGTCATCGGAATGTAATCCGTGTAGCCAAGGAAACCAACTTTATTACGATTGAACCAACGGACAGGCTCTTACAACTATCCAATTATGTATTTGACGGATCCGTATTTGATATCTTTGGTGCCCTGCTTAACGGAGCGTGTCTAGTTATGATCGCTAAGGAGGCTGCCATTGAGATCGCCCAATTGTCTAAGTTCATCGAACAAAAAGGAATTTCGGTGTTCTTTATTACAACTGCTCTGTTCAATATGTTGGTGGATGAGGACCTTACCTGTCTGAAAAATGTTCGTAAGATTGTATTTGGCGGGGAGGCAGCTTCGCTAATTCATGCACGGAAAGCATTGGAGGTACTGGGGCCGAACAAGATTATAAATGGTTATGGGCCTACGGAATCAACGTTCTTTGCAACGTACTACCCTATTGATGAAATAGGGGAGAATGCACATTTTATACCTATTGGTACTGCTCTATCCAATACAACTCTCTATATTCTTGATGCACAAGGTCAGCCTGTCCCCCCCAATGTTCCCGGTGAACTTTATATTGGAGGCGATGGGGTGGGCATAGGTTATCTGAACAGAGATGAACTAACCAATCAGAAATTTATTCAGAATCCTTTTGAGAGCTTAGGAAAGTTGTATCGAACAGGAGATCAGGTATGGCGTATGCCTTCGGGTAATATCGGATTTATAGGACGTCGGGATTTCCAAATCAAAATCAGAGGATTTAGAGTTGAGTTAGGGGAAATTGAAGCTCGAATTAAAGATCTCTCGGGCGTTAAGGATGTAATTGTTGTATCGCAAACAGATAAGTCAGGTAGTCTCTATATTGCTGCTTACTACACTGTTAAGGGGCTAACTCTACTAGAACCAGAGCAGATTAGAGAACTTCTTATGGACAAGATACCGGATTATATGATTCCGTCACGGATGAAAAAGATGGATATCTTCCCGCTAACGCTAAATGGAAAAATTGATCGCAGAGCTCTTCCAGTTATTGAAGAATATAAAGATCAATTATCCAGCTATATTGCACCTGGAAATGAACTGGAACAAATGATTCTTACAAAAATGCAGGATATTCTCGAAAATAGCTACATTGGGATTAGAGATGACTTCTTTAGATTTGGCGGACAATCCATTAAGGCAATTGCTTTGGTTCAGTCTTTATCAAAGGAAGGTATCCCTGTAAAAGTAAATGAGATCTTCCAGTATCCCACGGTTGAAGGGCTGGCAACCCTTCCTGAAGTCAGAAAGGTATTTGCATTAGATGCTAAAAGCAAGTCAGCCACACCAGAAAAAGAAATAAACCTGAATACTGTAGCTCTTAATGAAAATCAAATAGAGTGTCTCGTAGCTCATGTCCGAAATACTTGTTCTTTGATCTCAACCATGATTGCTTCATCCAACCGGTTGGATGAATTTCCACTCTCTCCCGTTCAGGTAGCTCACGCTTCAATCGGGTCAAGTCTAAGCGGGTTTACAACCTGGATCACAGGAGAGATGGATGAGCGGAATATACGCGAGATATTGTTTAACACGATTCGCGACAATCAACTGCTTCATTGTGTTATCAATAAAGATAAGAAAATGGTATGGAACGAGTGTGACATCTCGGCTCTTCAATCGTTGATTCAGCAAAATATTCCGTACTTAGACTTACGGGAATATACTCCTGATACCAAAGAGAAAATGGTAGATCAGCTGCGCACAAAATTGTTATTATCGGACTATCTGTTAGGTGAATTACCATGGAGACTTTGCTGTCTCCGCTTAAGTCAAGATACCCATTATGTAATCTGGGGTTTTGATCATACGGCCTTTGATGGGATGAGTGCGGAAGTGATTCGTCATCAGCTGGAGCAGGCGGTTTTTTATTCACTAAATGAAGCTGAAGTTGTTCCAGCTGAATCTGCTGGAAAACTACTTCCTCAAAAATATCAAGACTATGTAGCACTGCTGGCAACAGGCCCCCAGGGAATCGGTGAAAAAGAAATAATTGACCACTATTCCTTGGAGGTCTGGAATGATAGCAATCAAATTCTGATGAAAAATCTGGATCAAATCCCAAATCGATGCAATAGAGAAATACATTTGTATATCCCGTTAGGGGATAACGATATTGAAGATCAATGGTGGAATGCATTTGATTTCATTGTGAATTTATTCATTGAATACACGGGGATTCCAGAAATTCCGATAGCGATTGTTAATTACGGCAGAAGCTACAATAACCACAATTTTTATAACTGTGTCGGTGAATTTCTGGATATCATACCTTTGGTTGTAAGGGGAAGGAATCAAGAGTTACATCCAATGGATCTTATTAAGAAGTGTCAGCTCCATTCCATTAACTTTCTCTCTTTAATATTTGATCCTGATTTATCCAAGAAGTTCTCTAAGATAGCAGACCTTTTAAATCCAGCTTATCAAGTGTTGGAGGAGCCCAAACCATTTGTTCTATTCAATTTCCAAGGGTTTGTATCTGAAGAAGAACAGGAAGCCTTTAGTAATTCACAAGGAGATGAGGATCAGAACGAATTGGCAAAAGTATTGGTCACTGTTAATTATGATGAGGAGAATTTAAAAATCATCCTTGACAGCACAATGGGTTTCAATCTGGATAAGCTTAGTCAAATCATGGAAACAGAATTAAGTCAATATTCAAATGTATTCGTTAATTATGGATTATTGGAGGCCGGAAATGACTAAGAAAGCGATCCAACATGGCAAGCCGATTGAACTTCCGAAAGAGTATGATACTTTAGCTGGAATGATGATGGTTACCGTTGAGAAATATCCTCTTAAAGGTATTACGTATGTGGACGCTGCTGGAAAGGAAGACTTTGAATCTTATCCGGCTTTGGTCGAAAATGCGCGTAAATATCTTAAAATTCTCTATCGCAAGGGACTGAAGTCAGGGGATATCGTAATGCTAGAAATCGACAACTCTAAACAATTTTATCGGACATTTTGGGCTTGCATTTTCGGGGGAATCATCGCTGCGCCAGTGAGTCAGCCGACCTCATGGGAACCCCATTCAATGGGATTGTTGAAGTTCACTAAAATATGGGAAGTGTTAAATAAACCAGTAGTATTAGTGGAAGAACAACTTCGGGCCCGGTATCAATCTTTACAGGAGGTTTCTCCTTATGAAGAGCTTCGGTTCATCTCGTTAAATGAATTAAGTGCAAATACAGATGAAATGGAAGAAATTCATTGGACCCAATCGAATGATCTTGTATTCTTACAGTTCTCCTCAGGCAGTACAGGTATCCCCAAAGGGGTACAGCTTACGAACAAAAATATAATTACAAATACTGTCTCCTGTAAAAATGGTCTTGGTACACAAGCGGATGAGATTGCTTTTACTTGGCTGCCTCACACTCATGATATGGGTCTGTTTGGTCAGCATCTAACCCCTGTAATGAGTGGAAGTGACATTATGGTGTTCTCACCGTATACCTTTATTCGCTCGCCGTATATTTTTCTGAAAAAGATAACCGAACACAAAGGGAAATGGTTCTGCTGCACGAACTTCGGATACGACTGGATGGTGCAGAAAGTACCTGACTACAAATTATCAACGCTGGATTTGTCTTCTTTAAGATTAACGTTAAATGGGGCTGAACCGATATCCGCAACTGTGATACAAAAGTTTACTGAGAAATTTTCGAAATGTGGATTTAAACCTAACATGATGTTCCCGGCTTACGGTATGGCAGAGGCTACAGTCGGTGTTTCGATGCCTGAAATAGGGGTTTTGCCTAGGATTGAAAGGATTTATCGTTCCAAATTGACGAACGACAACCTGGCTGTTCCTGTGAAAGATGCTGACGATGAAGACTGTGTTGAATTTGTACATGAGGGATACGCAGCGGATGGAATCAGTATCCGAATTGCAGATGAGCAAGGGAATACCCTCAATGAGAACATGATCGGTGAAATTCAGATCAAGGGCGATTCCGTTACCTCAGGCTATTATAATCTTGAACATGAAACCAAAGATCTGTTCATTGACGGGTGGTTACATACAGGCGATCTTGGATTTATGGTTGATAATGGTTTGATCGTAAGCGGCAGAATTAAGGATATTATCTTTGTCCGGGGTCAAAATTTCTTTGCACATGATCTAGAGGAAGTTATATATGGTCTTGGGACGATACCACGGGGAAATATTATGCTGGTTGGACATTTTAATAGTAGGACACAACAGGAAGAATTGCTTGTCTTTGTCAAGCATAAATCAGATGTAGAGAAGTTCCTGCCTATACGTCAAAGCATCATCGACCGACTGCTGGGATTATTAGGAATAGAGACAACTCATGTTATCCCTATCAAATTAATACCCAAGACCACAAGCGGGAAGCTGCAACGGTTCCAATTGCGAAAAGGTTTCGAAAATGGGGATTTCAACGATGTTATTAATAAGATTCAAATGCATCTTGTAGATTGCAGGCAAAATGATAGACTCATCAATCTTCCTCAGAGTGAATTGGAAATATACCTTCACAACACTTGGTCTGAAATTTTGAGTATTCCTGCGCACAGAATTTCTATTGATGATACTTTTTTATCTCTAGGTGGAAATTCTATTCGAGCATACCAATTGCTAGACCTGATAGGTAAACATTTTAATAAGGAGATTGGATCAGAGGTTTTAGTCTTTTGTAAGACTATCAGAGAAATCGCCGACTATCTCCAAGCTATGCCGTCCAATAGTGAAGAATCTTCTATGGACTGGAAGACAGATAATCAACTCGATATTCACAAGGCCGTTGCCATCACAGGATTGGCTTTGAGACTTCCAAGTGCAAAAAATCAGGAGGAATTCTGGGACAATCTATCTTCGAAAAAGGATAGTATCTCTAAGATTAGCTCTAAACGAAGAGCACAAGCAGGTAAGCCGGAATGGGATGAATGGATAGGGGAGCTTGAAGAAGCAGATAAGTTTGATAATGAATTTTTCGAAATCTCTGCAGAAGAAGCCGTGTTTATGGATCCTCAACAAAGACTTCTTTTGGAAGTTTCTTATGAAGCTCTAGAGGATGCGGGTGTTATTGCGGGTTCAGAAGATGAAAAACGTAATATCGGTGTATACGTTGGGATCAGTCCGAGTACGTATTACCAGCTTGTAGTTGATTATATCGAAAAGAATGGACTGGAAAACATTCATCAAAACGCTATGGTTGGCAATATGTCCAATATTGGCGCGGCCTTGATCTCACATTTGTATAATTTCACAGGACCCGCATTAGCTATCGATACAGCATGTTCATCATTCTTAGTTGCCCTACATCACGCTGTGTCTGCGATCAGACAGAACCATATTTCCGGGGCAGTAGTTGGCGGGGCAAATGTTGTAGCAACTTCTATTGTACATTCCTTATCACGACAAGCAGGAATATGTTCTTCCACCAAGCATACTAAAGTATTCGATAAAGATGCTGATGGTTCAGTTATAGGAGAGGGAGCTGTCGTTGTTTATCTGGAACCCCTTATCCAAGCTGTAAATACAAATAAAAATATCTACGGAGTAATCCGTGGAACTGCGATTAATAATGATGGATATTCCTTGGGCATCATGGCACCTAATCCCAAGGGACAATATCAGGTTCTGGCTGATGCTTATGCAGATGCTAATCTCTCTCCGAATGAAATCAGCTATATTGAAGCACATGGATCAGGTACTACCATAGGCGATCCCATAGAGATTAGTGCATTAACTAAATTATTCTCAAAAAATGAACCGGAAGATCAGCCCCATATTGGAATAGGATCTGTAAAAACGAATATTGGCCATCTCTTTCCTGCCTCCAGTGGAGCCAGTCTTGCAAAGGTGTTACTTAGTATGAAGAACCAAAAATTAGTGCCCAGTCTGCATATGGAGGATGTTAATCCGGCATTACAGCTGGAGAAAACGCCCCTTTATATTGTTAAGGATGTGGAGGACTGGCCCACCACAAATAAGCAGACCCGGAAAGCGGGAATAAGTTCATTTGGATTAGGAGGAACCAATGCACATATCGTACTGGAGGAATGGAAAGAAAGTGTGACGGTTCCCAAAGAACAAAGCTTACATCTTTTAACCTTGTCGGCCAAAACAGAAAAAGCACTGCAGAGCATGATCAGTCGTACTGAAATTTCACTTAAAAATTCGCCGGATATGGATATTAATAATTTATGTTTTACGAGTAATCGATACAGAAAACATTACAGTTATCGTGCCGCATGCCTGATTTCAACTGCTGAACACACAGGTATACTAACTCACATAGGTAAAGGACAATTTCTGAAAAAGCGTTCGGCCAGAGTAGCTGTTATCCTTGGGGATTTGAAAAGTAGTGATGGTGGGGATGACAGCGTATTTAAAAAGGAGGCCGTTACTGCTTATCAGGAATACTTATTGGAGGTGAGTAGTACGAAAGTGAACCCGGATGTGGACGAAAACAAAAATACGGATGAATTGATATATTTAGCCTATTGGCATTCATTTATATCGAAACTACAACAAACGGGGTTAAATATCACCGAGATGAGTGGAATAGATTCAGGACAAGTTCTCGCTGATTTGTTAAATGAAGGAAGTGAAGAGAAGAACCAATCAGCTAAGTCAAATACTGCAGATATTGTACTTGGTCTGGGTATAACGGAGGATCATTTGCTAAGTATTTTGCCTGGCGAGCTCAAAAGAAAAGCGAAAGTAGTATGTTTAGAGCCTGAAGGTGAGGCCTCCTTTGAACGGAATTTGTTATCAGTCATGGGGGAATTGTATGCCGCGGGTGCAGATTTCAATTGGGATTATATTCACCCTGATGGATCAGGTAAGATCATTCACTTGCCGACCTACCCATTTGAGCAGAAGGCTTATTGGATCAATGAATTGAGAGGAGAATGATTATGAACAGAGACGAAATTATGGAGCTCATGAAAACAGAAATTGCTGCTATCTTAGGGCAGGAACCTGATGATATCGATGAGAATGTGAACTTCTTGAAAATCGGTATCTCATCCATTCAGGCACTGAAAATTATTAACCGGGCGAGAAAAAACTTGGATATAGACATTAGTCCTGTTGCCTTGTTCGAATACAAAACGATATCTGAATTTGCAGGCTACCTTAGCGAATGTCTAAATGAAAAGGTGCTTTGATGAACGAAGAGACACAGACAGCAATTATTGCGGAAGCGGAGTCTTTTGTAAATGAAGAAATTCGTCCACATGTGAACGAGTTTGAAGAACAGGGAGGTATCCCTCATGAGCTGATTAAGAAAATGGCCTCTAAGGGGTACTTAGCAGCTTCTCTTCCCGAAGAATATGGAGGTTTGGGGTTGGATCCGGTCTATTACGGCTTGTTTACTGAGGTTTTTGGTAAGGCATGTACGGCTACAAGAAGTTTGATTACCGTACAAACTTCCCTTGTAAGTGAGACCCTATTACGATTTGGCTCGGAGAAGCAAAAAGAGACGTGGCTACCGCGATTAGCTAGCGGTGAAGTCATATCTGCTTTTGGATTATCTGAGCCGGATATTGGATCGGATGCAAAAAGCATCAAGACAGCTTGGCACGAAGAGGATGATTATTATGTTCTCAATGGGACTAAGAAATGGATCACTTTCGGTCATATAGCGGATGTCTTTATCATTATTGCCTCTAACAACGGTAAGAGCACAGCATTCTTAGTCGAGAGGTCATTTCCCGGTGTTCAGACGAAACGAATCGAAGGATTATTGGCTGCACGTGCAACCTATCTTGCGGAGATCCACCTTGATAACGTCAAGGTTCCTAAAAGTAATGTGCTCGGGAAATTGAATTTCGCTTTCGAGTATGTTGTCTCCGCTGCACTTGACCAAGGGCGTTACAGCATAGCTTGGGCGGGACTAGGAATTGCGCAGGAAGCATTGGATGCAATGGTTACTTACTCTCGAAGCCGTACACAATTTGATCAAAAAATAAGCAACTTTCAACTTATCAGGGGAATGATTGGGGACGCTGTAACTAAGTTACATGCTGCAAGGGCACTTTGCTTAAGAGCTGGTGAATTACGTAAGAAAAAGCATCCGGACGCTTCCATTGAAACGACGATATCTAAATATTTCACTTCTAAAGTAGCGGTGGATGTGGCCAATGATGCCCTACAGATCCACGGTGCAAATGGATTCACCAATCAATATCCGGTGGAAAGATTGTATCGGGAAGCCAAGGTTTTAGAGATTATTGAAGGATCATCTCAAATGCAGCAGGAGATTATTTCCCATTTCGGATTAAAAAAGTATAACAAAAGGAGTAAAAAGAAATGAGATTTGCGGTGTTATTCCCGGGGCAAGGCAGTCAGTACATTGGCATGTGCAAAGATCTGATTGAAAACTTCCCCGTTGCGACTGAGGTCTTTGAAGAGGCTAACAACAGCTTGGGTTTTGATATCCGTTCTTTAATCATGAATGGACGTCTGGAAGAATTAACACGTTCAGAAAATGCTCAACCGGCGGTTGTCACAGCAAGCTACGCCTTATATCGGGTCTTTAAAGATCAATTAGGACTGACGCCTTATTGTAGTGCAGGTCATAGTTTGGGTGAGATTTCGTCGCTTATTGTTGCAGGAGCGTTGTCTTTTTCTGAGGGTGTCACATACGCCAGACAAAGGGGTGCGATCATGCAGCATGCACTTGAAGAAAAAAAGGGCGGAGCCGGTATTGTGGTTGATCTGAATGATGAGGTTCTGAACAACATCATTGATTCAATTCAGCCGAATGATTATGTGACTATATCAGGCTATAATTCCCCCAAACAATTTATTGTCGCCGGTTATCCAAGTGCGCTTCGGTCTTTGGAAAAGGAAGTAGATAAATATGGAGGGCAATTTATTCCTTTTCGGATGATGCCTATGAAAGCAGATGCTCCTTATCACACTGCTTTGATGACTTATCTAAAACCCGAGTTGGAAGAAGCCCTACAAAACCTCAAGTTCGGGCCGACAAGCTTTGATCTATGGTCGACTGTAACTGGTAAAACCATTGAATCGGCAGAATGCATTCCAGACATACTCAGCAATCAATTAGTCCTACCTGTCCAGTGGAATCAGGTTCTCTCAAGCATGCGAGATTCAGGAGTAGAGTTATTCATAGATATCGGACCGCAGCCCATTATAAGGAACCTTGTGAAAGAGAATCCTGAGCTGCCGCTCTGTATAGCGTTTGATGATGAAGAAGACCGGAAGAAACTTTATGGAATCTTGAATAAGGAGGTCATCCATTGATAACACCAACCAGTATGAAACATTACAACCACCGAGTGAAGGAACTTCTGCCAGGAGGTGTGCACTATAATTTCCATCTACCTTGGGAGGAAACTCCAATTCACTTTGTGAAAGCAAATGAAAGTCGGGTTTGGGATATGAATGGTGAAGAATACCTGGATTTGTATGCGAGATTCGGTGCACTGATCGTTGGTCACGGAAATAAGGAATACAATGAGAGCCTTAAAGAAACCATTGATAGAGTTCTCTCTGTGAGTCACTGTGATATGGATGCCGAAGCCTTGGAATTGATCGCAAAATATATCCCATCTGCTGAAATGATTCGTTTTGGACTATCGGGAACTGAAATCGTACAAAATGCCCTTCGGTTAGCGAGGGCTTGGACTGGCAAAAACCGTTTTGTCAGATTTGAAGGTCATTATCACGGAAACGCAGACAATATTATGGGCGGGCGAGTTCCTAGAACCGGAGAACCGATACCTTCTGATTATTTCGGAGATCTAAAAGGAACTGCTGGACGAGCCAAGGATTCACTTGAAAGCCAGTCATACCTATTGCCATGGAACGATGCTGGCCTTTTGGAAGAGCTTTTTATCAATAACGGGGATGAGATCGCAGCAGTGATTACTGAACCGGTTTGTGTAAATGGAGGAGGGGTAATGCCAGCTCCCGGCTATCTGAAAAAAATGAGAGAATTATGCGATAAATATAATGTTGTGCTCATTTTCGATGAAATTATCACCGGGTTTCGAATGGGATTAGGCGGGGCGCAGGAAGAATTCGATGTGATTCCAGACTTGACCACATTGGGTAAAGCAATCGCTGGAGGAGGGGTTCCTGTTTCAGCACTGGTCGGTAAAAAAGAGATTATGCAGCTATTGGTAGACAAGAAAGTCATTCATGCTGGAACCTTTAATGGCTATCCATTAGGCACAGCAGCAGTCAAAACAACCCTTGAAATCCTAAGCAGAAATAATGGATTAGCTATGACGCAAATGAATACAAAAATGACTATGATCCACGACATTTTAAAAACTGAGGCTGAAGCTGTAGGGCTTCCGCTTGTGATTCAGGGTCCTCCTGCTTGCGCATCTTATCATTGCTGTCATGATATTATTCAAACCACTGCAGATTACACTTTTGAAATCATGTCGCTAGATATTATTTTACATAATAACCTATCTAAGAACGGTATCCTTGTCTCATCCATCTCCCGATTATATCCTAATATTTCACTTAACATGAATGATGTGAATTGGTTTCGTGAGAGAGTGGGCAAGGCATTGTTGGATACAAAAGAGATATATGATGAGCTAATTTAACCAAAGAATCATCAGAATGGAGAAAACGCAGATGCAAAAGCAAACAATTGCTATTATTGGCGCTGGAGTCATGGGGTGTGCCACTGCACTGGAAGCATCAAGACATGGGTATGACGTCATTCTGAAGGATATATCTGTTAGCGCTCTGGAAAATGCCCCAAGAATAATTAAACAGGAATATCGTTCAGCTTGTCTATTCAATAAGGAGTATTCCACTGTGAATTTGGATACGATCCTCAAACGGATTACATTCCAAGATGATTACTCCAACATTGGGAATGCCGAAATTGTTATCGAAAATATTAGTGAAAATTTGCAAGAAAAGACTTCAGAATATAAGAGATTAACTGAAATTTGCAAGAAGGATACACTTTTTGCACTTAACACAAGCTGTATATCTATTACAAAACTTGCCTCCTTTTTGCCGGACCCAACAAAAGTGATTGGCATTCATCTGATGAACCCTGTGCCCCTTAAGGAAATGGTTGAAGTAGTGAGAGGCTATCATACCTCAGATCAAACTAAGGAAGAAGTAGTCCTTTTCTTAAAAAGCATGGGGAAAAGTTCTATTGTCATTGGTGATTTACCGGGGTTTGTATCGAATCGCCTTTCGCACCTGTTCATGAATGAGGCCGCTTTTATCGTGCAGGATGGAATTGCTACCGCTGAACAAGTAGATAACATTATCAAACAAGGTTTCAATCATAAAATGGGACCTCTAGAAACGGCCGATTTAATTGGACTGGATACAGTTGTCCATTCACTAGATGTTTTGTACAACAGCTATCATGACCCCAAGTATAGATGCTGTCCATTATTGCAAAAAATGGTGGACGCAGGTCAATGGGGGCGGAAAAGTAGAAAGGGTTTCTATGAATATTGAAGTAGAAAGGGCATGTATATGGATGAATATAAGGAGATTAAATGTGTAGTTTGGGATTTAGATAACACGTTATGGGATGGCGTCCTCATAGAATCCAATGATGTGCAGCTAAAGCCTGAAATTATCAATATCATCAGAACACTGGATGAGCGGGGAATCCTTAACTCTATTTCGAGTAAAAATGACTATGATCTAGCCATGTCAAAGCTTGAAGAATTTGGTTTGAATGATTACTTTCTATATCCAGAGATTCATTGGAATGCAAAGTCCTTTTCATTGGAACAAATTCAGAAAAATATAAATTTTGGAATGGATGCCATTCTCTTTGTGGATGATCAAGAATTCGAACTTGAGGAGGTGAAAAATGTACATCCTTTGATAAATCTGCTTAATTCAAGCGAATACCTGACACTTCTAACGAATCCTCGCTTAAATCCAAGGTTTATAACCGTGGATTCGGCACGTAGGCGAAAAATGTATCAAGTTGACTACAAAAGAAAACAAGCGGAAAGCGAATACCAAGGACCCTCAGATGCCTTTTTAGCATCACTCAATATGAAATTCTCAATCTACGCTGCTGAACAAGATGATTTGATGCGGTCAGAAGAACTTACCATAAGAACGAATCAGTTGAATGCCACTGGAAAAACGTTTAGTTACGATGAATTAAATAGGTTGATGTTGTCTGATGATCATCAACTACTTGTCTGTGAATTAGAAGATAAATATGGAACCTATGGGAAAATCGGGTTGGCCTTAATCCATATGCAAGATGAATATTGGAGACTTGAGATGATGCTGATGTCATGTAGGGTTATTTCAAGGGGAGTGGGTACCGTTCTTCTCACCCATATTATGAAGGAAGCCAAAAATCAAAACAAAGTTTTACTAGCAGATTTTCGGGATACGGGACGTAACCGGATGATGAATGTGAGCTTCCGATTTGCCGGTTTTCGTGAAAAGAACTCGGATGGGAATGGTAATTATGTCTTGGAGCATGATTTGAACAACATCATGAATTTTCCTGATTATATAGACATTTGCATCAATGAATAAATTTTATTTTCCAGGGAGGGTTTTATGAATTATCGAGAAGAAATCAGGAGGTTTATTGGTGAGAACCTATCCATTGACGATGACGAAGTTGTATTTTCAGATGATGACAATTATTTTGAACTCAGATTTGTGAATTCCCTTTTTGCCATGAGATTAGTAGATTTTGTGGAACAGAGGTTTGGGATTGAGATTGAAAATGATGAATTAGATCTCAAGAACTTCAGCACGATAAACAATCTTACAGCTTTGATGAATAAGAAACTATTAATAAAGGAGAATTAGTCGATGAAAAGTAATAATAAGTATCTGTACTTGTATTTGGGTATTTCCTTTGCCGTATGTTGGGGAATAGCCATATCCTTTATTGTCTTTGAAGATTTCCTCGTTCCAATTACCGGTGAACTTACCTTAATGCATCCGATTGCCATTATCGCTTTGTATTCACCGTCAATTGCTGGAATTATTACCTATTATGTTATGGGTGGGTCCGAAGCCTTAAAAGGATTATTCTCCAAACTCATACCTAGAAAGAAAGATCTGGTCTGGTTTCCTATCATTTTGGGTATTTTTATACTCTTTGGATTGACGATGCATTATGGTTCCTTGCTATTTGGATTACCTGTCCCGGATATCACCTTCACTGTTCCAGAAATGTTTATAGCGGCCTTGGTAAATTTCATTAAAGAAACAGGGTTGATCGGTGGAGTTTTCGGATGGATCGGTTTTTTATTACCGTTCTTACAAGGTAAATTTAAGAATAATATTACAAGTGCGTTGCTAACAGGTTTTCTATTTGGACTATGGGTTCTACCGGGTTACATTATATCTTCGTTCGGAACATCGACATCCTACTTATATTATGTTGTGCAGTTGATGGCTTTTGTTGTATTCCAAAGTTATATTTTTAACGCAACAAAAGGGAACCTTCTGTTCTATCTATTTGCCTTCTGGCTTGCTGCGACAGGAAGTCAAATCCAACTATACTTCTTCAATCCTGATGTACAAAAGTTGCAGATCGCCTACTTTATTATTGCGGCTATTGTAATACACTTTATATTTAAGAAAAAGAAAGTCGCTCAGCCGTTACAGGTTTTCCCTGATTTTTTAAAAGCGTAAGTTGCAAAATCTGATTATTCAGGAGGATCTATGATAACTGAAATATTTCAACAATTGAGACCGGGAGAGGGGAAGTGGCAGATTATCTGCTTCCCCTACCTAGGAGGTTATGCAAATTCCTATCTAGGCTTGGCAAATGCTTTGGACGAGGAATTTGAAGTCTGGTCGTTAAATCCGCCAGGGCATGGATTAAGCACAAGTGAACCTGTGCAGGATATTGGAATTCTTTTGGATATGTATTACAAAGAATTGCAAGCCATAATCAAACCTCATAGTATCTTTTTAGGTCATAGTATGGGGGGGATTATCGCCTACTTTTTAGCGCAACGTCTGCTGAATTCCGGTGAATATACAACAAATTCTCTCCAGTTAGTATTATCCGCTTGCAATACGCCTTGTGAATTTAAGGGGACTAATTATTTTGATTTATCCAACGATAAGCTCATCGATCATCTTATTTCTTATGATGGAATTCCGGAGGAACTCATTCATGAGAAAAGCTTGCTAGCATATTTCCTACCGGTTATTCGTGCCGATTTCAGAGTATTGGAGACAGCTTCGAACCTTGAATTTAAGCCATTACATATTCCTGTCTTCTTTTTATGGGGTGAAAATGACAAAGTAGTCCCAATGGATTCGGTCATCTTGTGGATGAAGTATTTTAGTAATGAGATCAAGCTAATCCCAATTGAGGGTGGGACCCACATGTTTATTTCCACGAAAGCAAAGGTTGTTGCAGAACATCTTGCTAATATTGTACTTCGACAGACTGTATAAATTCGAACTAATGAAAGGAATAATGGTGACTGGATGTTATTAAACATGCTAAAAAAAGATTTCTCCAGAAAAAAGGGCATAACGATTGCATTGTTTATTTTTATTTTGTTATCAGCTTTACTTGTCTCGGCGGGTTCAAGCATGATTATGGAGTTATCCAATTCTTTGAATAATCTATTTACGGCATCGAAAGCTCCGCATTTCGTCCAGATGCATTCCGGAGAACTAAATCAGTCGGAAATTGATGACTGGGCTTCTAAGAATGACCTTGTGAAAGATCAGCAGACTGTAGAAATGATCAATATAGATGGATCCAATCTATATTTGGGTAACGATGCTGAGTCAGAGAAGAATAGTATTATGGATCTTGATTTTGTCCAGCAGAACTCATCATTTGATTTGCTACTTAACCTGGAAAGCCAAGTTCTCCAAGTTTCAGAAGGTGGAATTGCAGTTCCCATTTACTATAAGCAGCAAAAAAATATGAATATTGGAGACAAAGTCAAAATTACCTCACAATCATTTGACATGGAATTCACAGTGATGGACTTTGTCAGGGATGTCCAGATGAACCCCTCCATCATTCATTCGAAGCGTTTTGTAGTACATAAAGACGATTTCGAGAGGCTGAAAAGTAATGTCGGTGAAATTGAATACCTGATTGAATTTCAATTAAATGATTTAAGCAAGCTTAGCGAATTTAGCAATGCGTACCAATCCTCCAACTTACCCAAGAAGGGGCCTGCTATTGACTACAGTTTGTTCAAGACTTTAAATTCAATTACAGATGGTGCTGTAGCGGCGGTTGTTATATTTGTAAGTATTCTTCTCAATGTTATAGCCATTCTGTGCATAAGATTTACAATTTTGGCCACAATCGAAGAAGATTACAGAGAAATTGGAGTTATGAAGGCGATTGGAATAAGTCAAAGTTATATTAAAAAAATGTACCTGACTAAGTATGTTGTTATGGCAGGATCAGCATCTGTAATCGGATTTCTGGCCTCCATATTTCTAAACCGCTTGTTCACCGCTAATATTATGCTTTATATAGGAACAGCACCGAAGAGTGTCTTTCAACACCTGATTTCCTTTATTGCTGTAGTTTTGATCTTTTTGATGGTGGTCTTATTTTGTAGCTTAGTACTCAGACGCTTCAATAAGATAACAGCAATAGCAGCTTTGCGATCTGGAAATATCGGAGATACACAGGTTAAGACGAGTTTTCTGCCTTTACACAAAAGCAAGTTTGTTAATATTCCAATATTCCTTGGGATAAAGGATGTCTTTCAAAGATATAAGATGTTTAGATTACTATTGATCGTTTTCTTAGTGAGTTCATTCATCATCATCATTCCTGTGAACTTCCTGAACACGATCCAGTCGCCGAGTTTCATTTCTTATATGGGGATAGGGCAAAGTGACATCAGGATAGATTTGCGTGTGACAGATAATATCGTTGAAAGATATGAGGAAATGAATGCTTATATCAAGAACGATAAAGATGTTGAGAAGTTTTCTCCATTGGTCACCAGTCAGTTTAAGATAATAAATAATGAAGGTGCTCTAGATAACATCAGTATCGAAACTGGAGACTTTTCTATTTTCCCTCTGGATTATGTGAATGGGAATGCCCCGACAAGCGACAATGAAATTGCTCTCTCCTATGCTAACGGCAAAGACATGGAAAAGAATACGGGCGATCAGCTTCTACTAGTAATCAACGGAGCAGAAAAGAAAATGGTGGTTAGCGGTATTTACCAAGACGTGACCAATGGGGGCCGAACAGCCAAAGCACTTATGCCGTTCAATGCGGATACTGTACTTTGGTATGTAGTAAGCTTAGATGTATCTGATCATATCGACATCAAGGAAAAAATTGCTGAATATGAACAGGCATTCTACCCGGCCAAAGTCACCCATCTTCAGGGGTATTTAGACCAAACCTTAGGGAATACAATTGATCAGCTCAAATTAATTACAGTTCTGGCTATTATGATTGCTATCTTTATATCCATCCTAATAACATCCTTGTTCATAAAAATGTTGGTGGCCAAAGATTACGCTCAAATAGCTATTCTTAAAAGTATTGGTTTTTCCTTAAAAGATATCCGAATAAAATATGTAACCATGGCGTTATTGGTACTTAATGTCGGAATCATCCTGGGTACAATTATTTCAAACACGATCGGGCAAAAAATTGTGAGTATTATTCTTTCCTTCTTTGGTGCATCACAAATTAAATTTGTTATTGATCCTGTTCAAGCCTACCTTATTAGCCCGCTTGTTCTAATGATTGTTGTGACAATTACAACATTAATCAGCATCGTATCAATAAAAAAATCCAGTATCTCTGAGATGATTGTAGAATAAGGAGGAAATCAATGAATAACATATTAGAGTCCAAGGAACTGAATAAAACCTATGTTGTTAATAATAAGACTGAGCATAACATCCTTAAAAATGTGAATCTGCAAATCAAAAAGAGTGAATTCGTATCTGTGATGGGTCCCTCAGGTTCAGGGAAATCTACATTGCTTTACAATATTAGCGGAATGGACAATGTGACTTCAGGAAGTGTCCTTTTTAATGGGCGTGAAATCTCAGTTCTTTCCGAGAATGAATTGGCCAAATTACGTCTGAATAAAATGGGATTTATTTTTCAGCACATCTATCTGTTAAAGAATCTGAGCATTTTTGACAATATCATCCTGTCAGCATATATGTCGAAGGTTAGCAGTCGGGAAAAGATCAATCAAAGAGCCGTCCGATTAATGAAGCAGACTGGAATTTCTGAGCTTGCCAATAATGATATTACCCAGGCTTCGGGCGGACAGCTTCAGAGAGTAGCCATTTGCAGAGCGCTTATTAATAATCCTGATATTGTGTTTGGTGATGAACCGACAGGTGCCTTGAATTCCAAGTCGGCTACTGAAATCATGGAAATTCTGGCAGATATCAACGACTCGGGCACAACAATTATGATTGTGACTCATGATGTTAAAGTTGCAGCCAAAACAGAACGTATTCTCTTCATGCTGGACGGTAATATAGTTGCCGAGCAACAACTAGGGAAATACTCTAAAGAGAAAAATGATATTAAAGCGAGAGAAAATAAACTTTCGAGATGGCTAATGGAAATGGGCTTATAAAATAAATAATAGAAGGAACAATTTTGACCGTTTGTAGACCGGGGGTCGGTCTACAAACGATGGAGGTATGCTAATGAGGGTTTTAAAAAGGCCTGAAGAACGTAGAAATGAAATTCTGGATGCTGCTGAGCTTCTCTTTGGAATAAAGGGCTTTTCAAAAACGACAGTAAATGACATTCTGCGAAGGATTGGAATCGCCAAGGGTACCTTTTACTACTATTTTCAATCCAAAGAAGAAGTCATGAACGCAATTGTAATGCGTTATATGAACATTGGGTTGGCAGATGCAAAATCTATCGCCGCAAATCCAAAACTTAATTCTCATGAAAAAATTTATAGAATAATTATGGCGCAAAATCAGGACAGCAGTCGGAAGAACCATATTATTGAACAGCTACACCGGGTAGATAATGCCGAGATGCATCAGAAAAGTTTAGTTGAAACCATCTTGTTGCTGACTCCGATTTTGGCTGTTGTTGTTGAACAAGGAATAAAGGAGGGAACGTTCAATACACCTGCCCCAAAGGAAGTGGTTGAGTTTTTATTAGTATCTTCTCAATTTTTGCTGGATACAGGTCTATTCCAATGGGAGCCTGTGGAAATCATCAAAAAAGCAAAGGCTTTTGCTTTTATTATCGAAACTACGTTAGGGGCGGAAAAGGGTAGCTTCAGTTATATACCCGAAATGTATGAGCAGATGCTGAAAGATCAAATTGAATCGTGAGGATCGTTGTCATTTCAGAAGTGCTTTCAGAAATAGAAAGGAAGTGAGAAAAAAATGAAGGTTGTAAATAATAAATCGTTTAAGAAGTTTCTTGTTGTTTGGATGGGCCAGATGGTATCGTCTATCGGGGTTGGTTTGACAGCCTTTTCTCTGGGGGTTTATGCTTTTGAGAAAACACATACTGCCACAAGTGTAGCTCTAATTACGCTTTTTTCCTTCCTGCCATCCATTTTATTAAGACCTGTTGGTGGTGTATTAACCGATCGATATGATCGACGGGCTATGATGATTCTTGGTGATCTAGGTTCTGCTTTAGGGCTTCTATTCATTTTGATTGTAATGTTGACAGGAGATATTCAGCTCTGGCAAATATATATTGGTGTGACGATCAGTTCCATTTTTGCTGGCTTACAAAGTCCGGCTTACAAAGCTTCAGCTACAGATTTATTAACGGAGGAACAATTTTCAAAGGGAAGCGGTTTGGTACAACTGGCCGAATCAGCTAAATTCCTATTTTCCCCGATCATAGCTGGATTCTTACTTAGCATTACGAAGATAGAGAATATTCTTATTATTAATATTTCTACGTTTGTAGTTGCTATATTTGCAGTTTTGGTCGTTAAAAAGAATTTACAGACAGTATCTAAAGAATCTGCAAATCAAAATTTCCTAACAGATTTAAAAGAGGGGTGGAATGCGATTTCCTCTACAAAGGGGATATTGCTTCTTGTAACTATTGTCTCAATTATTACTTTTTATCTCGGTTTTTTGCAGACTTTGATCGGACCCATGATACTGTCGTTTTCAGATGCGAGAACACTTGGAACCTTTCAGTCTATTAGTGCTATAGGGATGATAATAAGCAGTCTAGTTATCGGCATATTTAGCGTTAGCAAGAGGTATTCCCGCATGCTTGTACTGGGGATGGTTCTCGCTGGATTATCCTTTTCGTTGTTGGGGCTAACAACCAACCTTTACTTTATAATAGGGGCTGGATTCTTATTCCTATCAGCACTGCCATTCATCAATACCAGCGCTGATGTGTTGGTTCGGCAGAATATTTCTAATGAAAAACAAGGCAGGGTTTGGGGCATTATCGGGATACTTTCACAGCTTGGTTTTGTTGCCGCATACAGTGTATCGGGTTTCCTAGCAGACCATGTATTTAATCCATTATTAATCGATGGGGGACTTCTTGCCCCTAGCATCGGGGAAATTATCGGTACAGGCCCCGGTAGAGGGATTGGTCTATTATTTATCATTGCGGGGGTTTTAGTGATGATATTAGCTGGTATTACCTCTAGAATTAAATCAATCAAAAACTTGGAGAATAGTAGATTTCCTCAATCTGAGTAATCTGACTTCCAGTCGAGAAAATTACGAGGTCGAAGGTTGCGAACATGATCTCAATGATCACACCAGAAGAATGCTTTGTCGAAGAACTCTCAAAGCTTGCGAAGAACAATTGGGTAGGTATAAATCATAAACTATGAGACCTCTTCATTAATGGGAGGTTTTTTCGTGTACATCCGTGAATAGTGTTGTAGAACTCGATGGATTTTTAGAGTTTTTTGATCTCGATATCTTTTCGCAAAAACAAATTTATCATTTTCCGAAAGAAGACTTCCACCTCAATGAATGTGAAGGGCGAAGCTCAGTGAGTAGGTGGGAGATGAATTTCGGTTGGCGATAGCCAAATACTTCCTTCGTATGATATAATAGAACGAATGTTCTCGATATGATGGAGGTATGACTCATGTTAGTACATAAAGCATACAAATTTCGTATCTATCCAAACAGAAAACAAGCAGAACTCATACATAAGACCATCGGTTGTTCAAGGTTCGTCTTCAACTTTTTCCTTACCAAACAGAAAGAAAAAGATGCCTATTGGTACATCGTTGAAGAAATGAGACAGAATGGCCAATTACCATCAAACAACTGGAAAGGTACCTTTTTCAATAAATATGAGTCTGTCAAAGCTGTGCGTGAATTAAAAAAATACTATTCTTTTCTTAAAGAAGTAGATAGTATTTCCCTTCAAAAATCGGTTGAAAACTTAAGCGATTCATTCCAACGCTATTACAAAAAGCAAAACAAACAACCACGTTTTAAATCAAAAAAGAATCCTGTTCAATCTTATACAACCAAGTATACGAATGGAAATATAGGTATCATAGAAAATCGCATGAAGTTGCCTAAACTTGGATGTGTTCGCTTTGCCAAAAGTCGTGAAGTCGAAGGTCGCATATTGAGTGCCACTATCAGATGTAATCCATAACCGACCGTTAGGTTGGTGTTCGTAGGAATCTCCCACTTCAACCAGACCATCAATAGATTTCTCAAGGTCTGTTGCGCCAACCGCAAGATAAACGGTGTCTATCCGGCTTAGCATCATAGCTATATCACTTCCTTGGATTGGTCCGGAGATTTACCTTTCTCCTTTTGGGATCGAATGAAGTGGATCGATTTCATTACACGGCTTGATGCGGTGGCGTTGTTAGCAAGGGATAATGTGCAGGATTTATAGGGGGAGGTGGTGAGAGCATGGAACTATTGACAAGAAGTTATGATAAAGAAAGGAATAGAATTGTGTATTTATGTATAAATAGACAAGACGACTTGTTTACATATATAAATGATCCTATGACATGTAAAATAGCATTAATATATAAGGAAAACATAGTGGTGTTTTGTAATAAGAAAAAGATAAATGTTACTGCTCCCGCACTTTTATTCTTAAACCATGAAGATGAAATTGAATATGAGAAAAGTAATATTTTGGATTGTGATGTTATCTATTTCAGACCTGAAGTCATTAGTGATGCTTTACAATATTACGTGCTAAAAGGTGAAACTGATGATACTAATAGTATAACAACGTTGCAGGATCGCTATCTATTAAATGCTTTTTATGAGTTTGGGAAAATGGTTACAAAAGTATTGCCATTAAATCCAGGCTCTTTACTTATCGTACAAAGTTTATTTAATCATATTGAGAGAGAATTGATTGAGCAGCAAGATGGATTTTGGCCATGCAGAAGCCGATCGTATTTTTTGGAACTTCTATTTTTTATAGATAGGAATTATCAAACTGAGTTAATGGAAAAGACCCTTTCTATTGAGTTGACAGCTCAGAAAGAGTCTTTTGAACTGGTTCAAAAGGTTATTACATATATGAATGAAAACATAAGTGAAGAGATTACTCTTGGTGAATTAACAAAGAGGTTCGGTATGAATAGGAACAGTTTAAATGAAATTTTTGTTAAAACAATTAATAAAACGGCCATACAGTATCTTTTGCAGATGCGACTTAAGCTGTCCACGTTATTATTAAAGAATACCGAGATTCCAATAGAAGAAGTAGCATATCGAGTTGGATTTAAGGATGCCAGTTATTTTTCAAAAACATTTAAGTCAACATATAGCTCCACTCCGTTACAATACAGGAAAGGATTTCTATGAGGGACTTTATTTTACTGCTTCTCCAACTGTTACAGTGCCGATAACGCTACCTTTTCCGATGATATTGCCTTGTTTATCTCCTGTTGTATCGAGTTTTTCTTCAATGGTTTGAAAATTAGGATTGCTAGAGTTAAAGAAACCAGCATAGTTGTCGGGAGCAGCTTTTAAAGCGTATACAATGATCTCGTATTCGTGGATACCGCTGGGGGGATATGGACCTACATAATCGCTATCCTCTATCTTAACTCCAAGCTCTAGATTTGTTCCCTCTACATTATGTGCTTTCCAATGAAGCCAATTACCGGCAGATATATCTATCATATAAACAGCATATAATTTCGCTCCATCTACTTCACTCCAACTTATCTGCGGGGAGAGGTTGGAACCTGCTGGTTTAGCATTTGTGCTATTTATGGTCGTTATCCATTTGCCATCTTCCGTCAAGGATTCAGATGATACATCGATTGTTACAATTTCAGATATGTTTTCATTTAAAGCAACCTCTGCATCGGTATTTTGGTTATTGTTACATCCACTTAGGCAAAGTGTTAAAAGCAAGATCGTTGTTAATACATACTTCATTTCATATTTCCCCCTATTTTCATAATATTAGCTTACAAGTATATCTAAGAAATATGTTATCAGAAATGCTAAATTTATAAATGAACTTTTTGCAGTAATAATATAAAAATCTGCACAAAGTAGTTGATGTTCTTATGAATAATTGAGATGTGACAGTACTTCACAAAGTATAGAGAACGAATGATCAGGAGCGCAATTTCAATAACAAGGACGATCACCATCACAATGAGAAGGGCAAGCAATCATTAGTGAAAATTAAGAGATAATTAACAAATATTTAATCTTTGTTCTCTAAAATGGTATCATAAGTATTTGTACATGAGGCAGCCGTTTTGTAGAAGAAAGGATGTAATTATGTATCAAGGAAAATTACGTAAAATCACGATAATACTGTTAGCATTATATACCGTTTTGATGCTCTATTTTTTGTATATAGGTTTCAACAGAGCTTCTTTTCTTCAAGACTCTAACATGCGGTATAATCTAATACCTAGAGGGATTCCTTTACACTTTCCAATTGGATGGAACTTCCAATCAAGGTTTTTTGAGTTGGGTAATTTTGTAACATTTATACCTTTTGGGATGTTCATCCCACTTCTGTTTCGTTGTAATTTCATTCGTTTTATTACCTTGTTTATTCTGTCTATTACGATTATTGAAATCTTACAAATGCTCTCTCGTTTAGGATCCTTTGATATTGACGATATCATAATTAATACACTAGGGGCGGCGGTAGGATTTTGGGCACAGCGGTTAGTGCACCGTGATCGAGATAAATTTAAAGGGATTTTTCGAATCATGCTGATAGCGATTGTAATTTCAATTGGTACGTTTACTGTTGTTGGTGGCATCAATAATTATTTAGAAAAGGGGGGCGGAGAAATCGTTGCCCTGCATGAAATTGCTTTAGAAGAGGGGTCTGTATTGTGGGATGAAAGACTTTCCAGTTTTTCGGCAGGTCTAACAAAGGTTGATCCGCAAATAAATGTTTACAGTAGAAAAAACACGAAGACCAATAAGTTTTCGTATGTTTTAAACGGCGGGTATGCCAATATGGCAGGATATGTCGCGATACCAGACGATGTTGTCAGTACAGTAAACGGGAGAAGTGAAATCTCATTTATCGCAGATGGAACAGAAATTTATTCAATTGGTTATGGGATACTGAATTTACCAGGCGGCAACGGGAGAATTCAGCGTGACTCATTTCAAATTCCTCTACAGGGAGTAAATGAACTCGCCATAAAAATAACGAGCGATGATTCAAATCCGATTACAAATGTCGTGTTGTGGGACGTTACGCTTACAGAAATGAACATTGGACAAAAGATTATTAATAGTATTAAAGAAAAATTAAGATCGTTATTCTAATGGTAAAAAGTGAAACCCAGCCGGACATCTTTAGATGATTGAGACAGCTTTCATAGTTTGGGGAAAAAAATAAGAGACGGTTTGTATGCTTTGTCTCATGATGAGATGAAGCATACGGACCGTCTCTAAATGTCATCTGAGTATTATTGATTTAAAGCTCCTTGCGCCTTTGGGATATTATCCATGTCAAGTAGATTTATGTGACAGAAGTATTCCAGGAAGTTTTTAGCTTCTTCGATTTCATCTTCATCTGTTCTTAATGCTATGATATCTTTTAAGATTTGAGCAGTCCAAATGTTATCGAAGTAACGATATTTACCAGAATTCCAGGTCAAGCGTTGAGGAAAGTTTTTATTGATATAATAATTCCAGAAAAGCATATTTGCAGCTTCTTGATCTGTGAGCTTAATTCTAAATTCCATATGGGCGGGGACCATTTCATCATGGCTAAGATCGCCGAAAAACGTTTCGTTTACCATGTAGAGGCCGAGAATACGTCTTTCTGTTTCTGGTTGATTCGATTCTCTTGCAGTCAGAAGACATGCACTGTTCGGAAGCAAACGAGCTACTCTATTTGGTTGGCCTTTATTTTTTCCGTTTTGAACCTTGCCAGTAGACGCTCGCCAGTCGGTAAATACATTTTGTTGTTCCTCTTCATCCAGCGACAAAACAATTTGTGAGCTCTCATGAATTTTAAGGTTTTTGAGTTTTTCTCTACGCTGCTGTTCAAGCGCCTGCAACGCCTTTACTTCTTCAACTTTTCTTTCAAGTGCTTCTTTTCTTATTTCCTCATTGGCAATGATTTTCTGCAAAGATTTCGAGGTATTCCGGTCATTTAGTTTGATAAACTTTTCAAAGGCATCAGGGTAAACGAATTTTTTAATATAATCATTAAAAACAACAGTGATGACAGACTCATTTTGATCCACAATACTTCCAATACCAAAGACTTTATGAGTTATTTCTTCATTGAGTAAGTTCACTGACACATTCTCCTCGTATATATATTTAGGTATTAATTAACACCTATTTTTTCTGGCTAGCTTGTTTTCAATAGATGAAATGGAGTGAGAAAATGGTTTCTCACATCAAAAAAACCGCAATCAAAATCTGTCATAAAGAAGTTGCGTACGATTATCCTAGTCTTATTTAAATATTCATATAATTATATATTACCATATATTCTAATATATTTCCAATATTGAATTGACAACAGTTATTTTTTTATCGTATAATGGAATATTTCGATGTGAAACCATCATCTTTGTCTGCCATCGGCACTCAAGGATGTCGGCTCATTTCCCAGCAAGGAGGTGACGCCATGACAGGGTACGAAGCGCATCGTCTGAATGCAAAGTCGATAGGTGCAAAGTTAGTCGAGATGAAGCTAGATTCGCAATTTAGATGTAATGGCTCGGATGGATATCTAGCTTGGATCGATGATGTACTGAATATTCGAAGTACGGCGAATGCGGATAGCTATGATTTTGAATATGATACTCAGATCTACGATGATCCTAATCAGATGAGAGATGAAATTTATCATCCTTGTATTAAAGATAGGAAGCCGTGGAAGTGCATATCAAAACTGACTAAACAACCTCCCTTTATTCTAGTGGGAGGTTGCTTTATATGTAGATTGCTTGCTGAGATTCTTGTTCAATTAAATATAAAAGTTACACTTGATCGGCTGATCTGCTGAATGTGACATGTTTCCGCATACGGTGCATGTGGAGTGCGTGGTAGTAATATATTGCGAGGGACATTGAAATGTAAATGATTCAACAAGGTCTGCTGAGAAAGCAGGCTTTTCTTTTATGAACTATCCTAAAGAGTTAATAGTTAAAATGGAAGAAGCTGAATTTATTTACGACACCAGCATAGGCAATGTGTTGAATGGTAATCATGAAGAAGAAAAGCAGTACGTTTTAAAGATTTTGGATTTCTGTACCATAACTTCGAAAGAATTCGTTACATTGATGATTTCGGAAAATTTTGCAATGATGGATAAGAGAATCCCGAAACCTCAAGTTCCTTTCCATATCTCTTAACAATTCAAAGTCGTAAACATTTTTAGAAAAAGTACCCCATCCAAAAAAATGATAGAGATGACTTTAGAATTTGTTATATTGCGGTAGATAAAAAGAACATACTCAATATGAGTGATATTACTACCTTAATCAAATGGTATCTGACGGATCTGGAAATTAAGAATGATTCAGATATCCAAATTCCTATCAACAATGAAGAAATTGAAGCGGTCAGAGAAGATACTAAGGGGATCGTTCCTATTTTTATGAACTACGGCTTAGTACGTTATGAAAATAAATAACTCATTCACCTCCAATCGGGAGGCATTGTTTCGGAAATTGATACTGGAGATAAGAATTCAGTTGACGGTGAGTATATTATATCAATTATTGTTGTTGATCTGCTGTTAGATCGAGCCAGTCCATTTCTGCCTTCGTTAATTTAGTTATTGCGCCTTCGTTGCAAGATGACAGCTCCGCTTCACTGCGTGCTCCAATCAATGCACAAGTTGGAAATGGCTGATTTATCACATAGGCAAGAGCAATTTGTATAGCAGTCAGACCTTTTTGTTCCCCAAGCTGCTTGGCTCTTCTTAGACGCTCCCAATTAGCATCACTATAAAATACACGGACCAAATCGGCATTTTCTCGATTTTCTGGTGTGAACAGACCTGTAAAAAAGCCTCTAGCTTGCGAGGACCATGATAGTAAAGGCATTTGAACTTCTTCATGCCACTTACAGGTTTCTTCATCTGTGGAAACACAACCTTGCCAGAACGGCTCATTTGTTTTGGCAAGACTTAAGTTAGGGCTGTTGAAAGTAAAACCAGTTAAGCCCGCACGTTTGGCATAGTCATTGGCTTCTTGTATGCGCTGCCAAGTCCAATTCGAAGTACCAATCGCTTGCACTGTGCCAGCCTCAATATATTCATTTAATGCATCAATAATATGTTCTACGGGTGTATTGGGATCATCACGGTGCAGAGCGTAGAGATCAATGTAGTTTGTTCGTAATCTTTCCAAGCTAAGTGAAAGCTCATAGGCAATATCTTGTTTAGCTAATCGTGGCCCATGTTGATCATGATGCGCACCTTTGGTCAAGATGACTAATTCATCCCTATTTCCTCGGTCCTCTAAATATTTACCAATCACTTCTTCACTTTGACCACCGCAATATACATGTGCAGTATCCAAAGAATTACCACCAATTGCAATAAAAGCATCCATATTGTTGCGCACAAGCTCATAGCTGTCATGGACAAAATAATCAGTACCCTTCATCAATCGTGAGACTGGCTTACGGCATCCTGCAATGTGTATATATTCCATAGTAAACACCCCTATACGTTAAGTTCTATTCTCGTTCTTGTCGTAGCCGATGCGATACAAGCATCAATAATCTTCATATTGTAAACCGGATCTACCGCAGCAAAGGGGAGTGGCTTCCCTTGAAGAACTGCTTGCGCAAAGGCATCTGCTTTGCTATGTACGGATACAGCCACGAACTACAAGAAGTTCGCCAAAATAAAGGAACTCAAGCACGAAACGGTAAATGAACGTCAAGAACAACGTGTTAAGAAGGGGATTTATCACATCCAACACGTCAACAACTTCCACAATCATTTAAAGGCTTGGATGGCACGTTTTCAAGGAGTTGCCACTAAGTACCTTGACAACTACCTTTACTGCTTCCGTTGGCTTGACCTTGGCAAGAATTTATCATTTGAAAATCGGGTAGAGCAAATGCTTATTTCAGCGTGCCAAAAATCCAATCACAATACAGTTCAAATGTTGAGAAGTGCATAGTGTTGAAATATAAGAAAAGGATAGCACTTGCTATCCCGTTAAAGATTTCGAATTACATTTTTCAGAGTTTACGTTATAAATCCATTTTTCATTACTTTGTTATTCAAATAACATTATCATCAGAAATTATATCCCATATCTCAGAAGGAAGAAACTTCCTACCCATAGGAAAATTGCTATTTGTGTGATTAGGTACATTGCAAATTCAAAAGTTGTAAGTTTTCTTTCTCGCTTAACTTTCTTTAACTGTCTAACATAAAAGAATGAACATAAAAGTAGTATTGCTATCGAAAGTCCATATATGTTTTCTAAGACACTTATCAAAACAATATCCTCCTCTATAAATATCAATTGTCGCCCAACTCGAAATACTTAATATCATTATATACGAATAATCTTAAAAGGACATTTTGTAAAAAACAATAATATTTACGAAAACAGCCATTCTTAAAAATCACAAACTGGCTAAAGCCATCAGCGACGTATCATGGTCACAAATCAAGAGTATGATTGAATACAAAGCGAAATGGTCGGGAAAACAAGTCGTTACCGTTGCTAGAAACTTTCCTTCCAGCCAGCTCTGCTCAAGTTGTGGCTACAAAAACATAGATGTTAAAAATCTCAGACTACGTGAATGGGACTGCCCAGAGTGCCATACCCATCATCAAAGAGATATTAACGCAGGAATCAATCTTAAAAATGAAGCCATCAGGCTTCTAACCGTTGGAATGACGGGGATCGCCTAATTAAAAACGAACCGTTAGGTTGGTGTTCTTAGGAATCTCCCACTTCAAACAGACCGTAAGGTCGGTTAAGTGGTGAGTGGTTCTATGAGCAAGCTATTCCTTTAACGGAGCGGAAGCAAGGGGGAAGTAATAAAAAGATATTGGATTTTCTTCCTAATATGCAATCTTCTGCTACCGAACCTTTTCTGCTCGAATATTGGTCAAGCAATGGCTACTGGAGCGCCGTGATAGCTCTATCGGTCAAATCGCGAATGAAGCGGGCTACCCAAGTGTCAGTTATTTCAATAAAAGGTTTATGGAATATGAGAAGATAACCCCCACAACCTATAGAGAGCTTTATGCGATGACGATAGAAACCTAATCTACGCCAATAATGAGGAATAAACGAAACATGAATAGTTGTTTAAATGGGGATTGCTTTTTTTTCGCAGAAGCTCAGGACAATTGGCCCTGAGCTTCTACGTTAAGCATAAGCGATGTCGGTTGCTTAGTTACTGAACAGGTCAGGCAAAATATCGTAAATGTACTGGTTCTGCCAATTCCATGCATGTGTACCGCCGTCAGCTACGAGGAAATAGAAATTCCCCTTCTTCGTATCCGAAGAATAGATGAAGACATCTTTTAATTGCTTCATCTCATCGATCTGAGGCTTTAAGTTTGGATATGCAATATCCAAGTTGCCGGTAGCACTGAAGATGTAATAGTCCTGTGGCTTATATCCGGACTTTCTTGCAACATTCGCAAGGTATTCCGCCGTTTTCGCCGGCTGGAGGTCGCCACCTCGCTGTTCGATTATCCAGCTGTCGCCGCTTAACGGGATATAATATTTGAAATAGTCTAAGGCATGGATAAAGGTATACCATGTAGTCACCGAACCCATGGAGAATCCGCCGAATGCCCGATGCTCTCGAGATGCTTTCAAATCTTCCAAACTTCCGGATTTGGCATAGGTATTGTACTTCTTTTCCACCAACGGAACAATGGTGTCGAGCAGTTCCTCGTGGAAGAGAGCGACATCATTTTTACCGTCATTGACAGTAGGAGTCACTACGATTAGCGGTTCTATGTCGCCTTTGGCAACCATATTGTCCAAGATTTTCTTCATTTCTTTGCTCTGGCCGGGTCCGCCGAAGATGAGATCCTCGTTCTCGCCGCCGCCATGCATCAGATAGAGAACATTGTATTTCTTATTCGTAGCAGAAGCCTCATAACCAGGAGGAAGATAAACGTTCAATTTTTTGTCGTCCATTCCATTCTCTAAATTAGGCGTTTTGTAATGCAAGCTTTCAATTGTTCCCGGTTTGTCGTTCTCCATTCGATATTCATCCGGAACCGGCTTGAAGTATTTCTCATTCGCCGCTTCTTCCGTCATCTCTAACTTACTAATTGCAACTTTTATCGCAGCAAATTGTCCGTCAATTTGTTTCTGGGTGACTTTATGGCCATTGAGCACGCTTTCAATTACAACTTTAGTAATAGCATCCGTTACGATATTGGCATTGTTATAAAGCTTGAAATCTAGCTTCAGCGTACTATTGATCAATTTCAATAGATCATACGGATTTAATCCGCTAACGTCATCCTTTGCCTTTCCGGCAAACAAAACTTCGCCGAATTTCGTCGGATCGTTCCATGTAGTGCCCGTTGCATCAAACACATTAAGGGTACCAGCTCGATCCGTTCCTAAGGCATCGTTAATCTGCAATTCAATTCCGAGTACAGTTCCGTTTTTCGGTTTTGTCTTCAGAGCAATTCTCGATTCGATAACATATCCGTCTTTCACTTTTCTCGCTTCCGTATAATACAGGTTGGCATCTCCGTTGTCCACAGACAGCGCATTCTCATAATTAACGCGGAAATGCAGGTCATCCGCGCCATATTCTTTTGTCTTGTCGTTGTTCTCGTCTAGGAATATTTCCACTGAATCTTGCATGTACGGTGTTCCGGATTGGACGGATAAGTTTTTATCTTTGACTTCTGCAAGAATATAAAGCGCGCGGTCATCCCATAACGCTTTGAACGTAGCCGATGTATCGATATTGCCGGATACATGCATAGGTAAGACCGGCTGCGCATTATTCCATAGAGGATCAACATTTCCGTCAATGGTTGGTGAACCGAAATAGGCTACCATTCTTCCATGGGAATCCAAACCATTCTTATCAACGGATATTTTGCCAGGGTCTGATTTCACAGGTGCCTCCTTAACTATGATTTTTGCTGTGATGACTTCCTTCTGTTTGAATGCCGGTTTGGACTTGGCTGTAGCTGCAGAGACGTCAGGCATTGGACCGAGAAAATTCATGAATACCAAGGATACAATAATTAACATCATCATAATGGGTTGCAACAACCTTGTTCCATTCTTCAACATGTTCTCCTCCTTTTAAATTCGAGAGTCAGTGCGTCTGTCACGCACCGGGTCCTCTCACCGCTCTTCAGAATCCCAAATTATCTTCCTACGAACAACATTAGATTGGCATCTTGCTTTCAATAATCACAACCTTTCCTATTAGCATTTTCGTTTTAGCTTACGTGTGAATCGTAACGGCAGCTGTTTAAAAAGTCAATATTGTTTTAGCGGTGAAATGCTAAAAATTCGGAACACAGATGTTACATGGTAAAAGCGTCGGAAATACGAATACACCGGCGAATTAGGAGACATCCGGAGGAAGGGTAGAGAACAAGAGGTGCATTCTTGACAATAGCGGTTTCATTCCGTATAAATGGAGTATTACTACTGGGAATGGGACGGATGAGTATGTCAACAATTAAAGAAATCGCGGAACGAACGAAGCTTTCAACAGGGACGGTCTCCATCGTGCTCAACGGCCGCGGCGACGAAATGCGGATTTCGAAAAAAACGCAACAGCTGATTCTGGAAGCTGCGCAGGGAATTGGATATTTGCCCAACGTCTCGGCAAGAAGGCTGAGACAATCGAATGCCCGGAACATTCCGGCCATTGCTACCTTCTGGCCCTCTGACCTTTCATCGGATTTGTTGGGGCGGTTCATTGTGGGTGCTCAGAGCTCGATTCTGGAGCAAGAATTTGAATTCGATATGACAATCCAGCCATACAAGCGGAAGCACATTCACAGAATTAAGGAGATTTGCGACCAAGGCAGCTATCATGGAGCGATATTGACGGGCATCTCCGCTGAGGAGCAACGTTACCTGGAAGATCATCCGTTAAGCGTGCCGACCGTAATCTTTAATCGCAAGAGTAGCAACTATAGCTGCGCCTATGTAGATACGTATGAGATTGGCAGCAAGTCGGCTGAATTGTTCGCGGTCCGCGGCCATAAGAAGGTCGGTACGATTGTGCCGGATTATCTCGTTAATTCGGGGAACAATCTGCGCTTCAGAGGATTTGTCGAGTCGTGCATGAGGTATGGACTCGAACTGGAGGAGCGGCATATCCAATATGCTCCGATGACGATGGAGGGCGGGAATGTGGCAGCCAAGAAGATTGTGGAGGGAGGCGGTGACCTGCCAACCGCGATGTTCTTCCCACTGGGGCTCATGGCCGTCGCAGCCCTTCCTGAATTCCATCGCGCAGGTATCCGAATTCCCGACATGATGGAAATCTTGACGTACGGCGACCATGATGCAGAGAAATACAGCGTTCCGTCCCTTTCGACGGTGAAGCTGCCTGTTGAAGAAATGGCTGACGCATGTATCCGCTTAGTCATGGAGCGGATTCTCGATCCTTCGGGCATACCCAAATCGATCGTATTCGACACGCCGTTCATCTTCCGCGAGTCTTGCGGTGGCTTCGGGCATGAGTAATGAAAGTACTCCCCCCCATATGGCTCAGCGAGCCGCGCTTGATTGTTGGGATGAATTCGTATTTCAAAGTCAAAGGAAAATAAGGAGGTAGGAAAATGACAGAAAATAAAAAAATGTTCATATGGGCTATAATACCATTTGTTTATGGCTTTTTTTCAAACACCTTTGTAATAGTACCTTCATTGTTGACCCAACTTGTCTTTGCAGTCTTTTGGTTCTGGGTCGGAATGAAGATTTCCCGTTTAAGTGGAAACAAAGTTAAGAATTTTTTAATTGGAAATAGTTTTTGGTTACTTTCGTTTTTACTATTTTTATGGCAATTCGTACTTTTAGATGATGAAAGTAGAAGCCTATCATTAGCACTTTTCAGTCAACATTACATGCTTTCATTTATATGGTCAGGTGCAAAAATAACCTCATTTTTTACAGATGTATTGTATGGAACAACTATTACAATCATTGCATACTTTTCTATGTTACTGGTGTTTACGGTTGGTTATCTAGTTGGTAAAGTAAGAGCTAGTTGAATTATTATAAAAAAAGAAATCGTTCCCTTGGGATGGAAGGCGGTGCTTCCATATTAACCAAAGGGCGATTTCTTTTTATTATTTATTTAGGAATAAATACGATAGTTTCCGCTAAGAGCCAGTAAGCTGAAGAAGTATAGGCAGTTGTCGTAATACCGGCGGTCCCCGGTGCGTAGCGGTGTATCCCAGAACAACTTGACGAAATATTCTGCATCCGCTCCATCTGCAGCCAGAGAGGCCATGGCTAGGGTTGAAAGAAGGCCGATAGGATGCAGGGATGGCTCCTCAAAGGGCTGGCCGTCAATAGTGTAGCGCCGGTAATCGGTAACTTCAATGTTTCGGAAAAAATGTTGAATTCGGTTAGACTGCCCCACCTGCCAAGGGTCGCTACGGAACCATTCATAATCCAGCCCGATGTTGGCCGCGACTCGGTAAGCATCACTGAAGAAGTGGCGGAAGTCTCCATGCGGCTGGGGTTCCGTTGGGGTTCCGTCATAGTTGGCATATTCGGGGGAAAGGCCGGTTTCCGGATGGCAAGCCGTATGTAAATAGGCTCTGCTTCGGGCTGCGGCTTCTTTCCAGAAAACGCTATCCTGTTCATCCGCCTGCAGGGCAAATAATTCATAGAAATGCGGCATATGGTAGGAGGGATCACTGAAAGGGGTCTCAGGAATGAATTTAATTAGCTTCGTCTCCGGGTCCCACATTGGATCGCCTTCTCCGTCTTCCCCTTTATGCACACAGGCGCGTAGAATGATTCTGGCCTGCTCGGAATAGTTGAACGGCTCGGCGCCGTCACCCCAGCGCTTGGAGGCAAAGAACAGCGCCATTGCGAAAAATTCTTCCCCGTCCGGCGCCGGACCGGGCGACAGTCGTGTTCCGTCCAACTTGCAGTGCCAGGCAAAATAATCTTTGTATCGTCCTTCCGTATGTTGCATATATACCTTGGCGAACTTCCAGAGCCGGTCGAATTCCTCCTTCTTGTCCATTTGAACAGCCATCATCATCCCGTAGGACATGCCCTCCGTCCGCACATCTGTATTACCTGTATCCACGATATATCCCTTATCGTCATCCATAGGATGGTAGATTCGGACATCGGGCGCACCGTAGAACAATTCGTTCCAGGTGTCGTCAAGCCTTTGCTCGATCGCCTCTTCCGACAATCCGTTCTCCTGAAACAGGTTTCTGTATTCTCCGGTATAGAAGGAGCCTTCTTTAAAGAAATTCATAACAATCCTCCATTGGATAAGTTTTGCCCAAAGTATAACATAACCGGAGGTGTAGAAATTAAAGCATTTCCTTAAAAAATTATAGGTGATTCAGCCTGTCATTCGCTCCACAACTCATTTTTCCGTACATCGCCTATAATCTAAGAATAGATCAATGTTAAGTGGTAATATGTCATGGACTTTATTCAAGTTGCTTTACTATACTGTAAGGGACAATCTGTTAAGCAAGAACAATAACCGGTATTGGATGTGGCATGACGATTGTTCCATGGAAGTGATTGTGCACGCATAAACAGACAAAATTAATAAATGACAAGGGTGAAATGACGATGGAAAAAAAACAAGGATTAAATCCGTATCTCCCATCCTGGGAATATATCCCCGATGGTGAGCCGAATGTTTTTGAAGGCAGAGTGTATATATATGGCTCGCATGATCGTTTTAACGGGCATGCTTTTTGTTTGAACGATTATGTATGCTGGTCTGCGCCGGAGGACAATCTGGCCGATTGGCAGTATGAGGGCGTAATCTATCAGACTACGGATGACCCTCTTAATCCGGAAGGCAACATGTGCCTGTATGCTCCCGATGTTACGGTGGGACCGGACGGGCGGTATTATCTCTATTATGTGCTTGACAAGGTTCCCGTCGTTTCGGTGGCTGTCTGCGACAAGCCGGGCGGTAAGTATGTGTTCTACGGCTATGTAAGATATGCCGATGGAACACGTTTGGGGGAGAGAGAAGGCGACGAGCCGCAGTTTGACCCAGGCGTGCTGACCGAAGGAGAGAACACCTATCTGTACACCGGATTCTGCGCGTTTGGAGACCAATCCCGACATGGCGCAATCGCAACGGTGCTTGGCCCGGATATGCTCACGATTATCGAAGAACCTGTATTTGTTGCGCCGAGCCAGCCTTACAGCAAGGGAAGTGGATTCGAAGGATATGAGTTCTTTGAAGCTCCTTCTATCCGCAAAAGGGGAGATACCTATTACCTTATCTATTCCTCTATTTCCATGCATGAACTGTGCTATGCGACCAGTCAGCATCCGACCAGAGACTTCACATACCAGGGAGTCATTGTAAGCAATTGTGATCTTCATATTGATACGTACAAGCCGGCGAACCAACCGATGTATTATGGCGGCAATAATCATGGCAGCATTGTTGAAATCAACGGTGAATGGTACGTTTTTTATCACAGGCACACCAACGGTACGGCATTCTGCCGACAGGGCTGTATCGAGCGAATCGAATTCCGAGAGGATGGAATTATTCCACAGGTGGAGATCACATCCTGCGGTTCGAACGGAGGGCCACTTGAAGGCCGGGGGGAATATCCGGCATACCTGGCCTGCCATTTGTTCTGCAGTGATGAGGAAATGTATACGGGTGGTTTTGGCCCTACTGGAGCGTGGATGGACAGCCGTTTTCCGAAGATTACCCAGGACGGCAGAGATGGTGACGAAGAAATCGGCTATATTGCCAATATGACAGATTCGGCTACGGCCGGGTTTAAATATTTTGCGTGTGAGGGAGTCACTAGAGTCAAAATCAAGGTGCGCGGATATTGCCAAGGTGCGTTTGAAGTAAAAACGTCGTGGGACGGACCGGCTATTGGAAGGATACCGGTAGGCTTCACAAATGTCTGGAAGGAATACGCTGCGGAAGTGGCCATTCCTGACGGCGTGCAAGCGTTGTATTTTACGTATACCGGCAACGGCAGCGCCGCTCTGGCCTCAATTACTTTGGAATAACTAAGAGGGGGTTCTGAATTGTTGCTGTGATGTACCGGTATAACATAAGCGCGGACCAGTATAAGACTGCCGCAATCCATTTTTATGATTCTTTGTGCGGAAGAACACTTGCTAGCTAGAAGATTAAAGGAGTGTGCCAATTATGATAAACACGGGACACAGGCAGCGATTGTGGTACAGCCAACCTGCAGGAGAGTGGAACGAGGCATTACCGATAGGGAATGGGCGGTTCGGTGCCATGATTTTTGGCGGTACGGCCGAAGAGAAGCTGCAGCTAAATGAGGATTCCGTGTGGTATGGAGGTTCGCGCGATCGAAACAACGAGGATGCGCTGCTTCATTTGCCCGAGATTCGTAAGCTGATTATGGAGGGAAGGCTGCGGGAGGCGGAGGAGTTGGCAGCAATGTCGATGGCAGGACTTCCTGAAGCGCAACGGCACTATTTGCCGCTTGGCGAATTGCTGCTGTCGTTTGGAGGCCACGGGCAGCCTGTCGAGGACTACAGGAGAGTGCTGGATTTGGAGCACGGCGTTTCCCGGATCAAGTACCGAATCGGCGAGGTGAGTTATACCCGCGAAATGTTTGCTAGCTACCCGGATCAGGCCATTGTCATACGAATCTCCACCGACAATAAGGATGGAATATCCTTAAAGGCGAGGTTTAACCGCCACAACTGGAGATATCTGGAGAAAACGAGAAAGTGGCAGAACAATGGTCTGGTTATGAGCGGTGATTGCGGCGGCAAAGAGGGTAGCTCCTTTGCCGCTGTCCTGAAGGCAGTCACGGAAGACGGCCTCTGCCGAACCGTCGGCGAGTATTTGCTTGTGGATGGGGCAAGCTCGGTTACGCTGCTGCTTGCCGCAGGAACCTCGTTCCGCCATCCTGATCCGGACCTTTACGCCAAAAGACGGCTGCTGGAACTGAGTCAGGTTCCCTATGAAGAGCTACTGGCCCGGCATACCGCAGATTACCGCGGACTGTATGGGCGGGTGGAGCTGATGCTGCCAGAGAACCCGCACCAGAGCGAGTTGCCGACCGACGAGCGGCTGAAGCGGTTTCAGAAGGGGGAGGAGGACAATGGTCTGATAGCGACCTATTTCCAGTATGGCCGCTATCTGCTGATCTCTTCCAGCCGTCAAGGCTCCTTGCCCGCAAATTTGCAGGGTATCTGGAATGACAGCTTCACCCCGGCCTGGGACAGCAAATTCACGATCAATATCAATGCGCAAATGAATTATTGGCCTGTAGAAATCTGTAACCTGGCTGAATGCCATGAGCCTTTGTTTGATCTGGTTGAGCGGATGAGGGAACCGGGGAGGGTCACGGCCAGGGTCATGTACGGTTGCCGGGGGTTCACGGCGCATCACAATACGGATATCTGGGCAGACACGGCGCCGCAGGATACCTACTTGCCGGCTTCCTTTTGGCCGCTGGGTGCCGCCTGGCTGTGTCTGCATTTCTGGGAGCATTACCAGTTCAGTCAGGACCGTTATTTCCTGGCGCAGGCGTATGAGACGATGAAGGAGGCGGCACAGTTTCTGCTTGATTATTTAATGGAAGACGCCAAAGGCCGTCTGATAACCTGCCCTTCCGTCTCCCCTGAGAATACCTATAAGCTGCCAAACGGTGAGTCAGGAGTGCTCTGCGCAGGGGCTTCGATGGATTTTCAAATTATAGAAGCGCTGTTTGGTGCCTGCATCCGCAGTGCAGAGATTATCGGTGTGGACGAGGCGTTCCGCGAAGAACTCGCTTCCGCTCTGGAGCGTCTTCCCAAACCGCAAATCGGAAAGTATGGCCAGATCCAGGAGTGGATGGAGGATTATGAAGAGGTGGAGCCGGGGCATCGCCACATCTCCCATCTCTTTGCGCTTTATCCCGGCGAAGCAATCAGCTTGGAGCATACGCCGGAATTGGCTCAAGCTGCGCGTACAACACTGGAACGCAGGCTTGCGAACGGCGGTGGTCACACCGGCTGGAGCCGGGCCTGGATTATTAACTTTTGGGCCAGATTGAAGGATCAGGACAAGGCCTATGCCAATGTCCGGGCTCTTTTACAGCATTCAACGCTGCCTAACCTGTTTGATAACCATCCGCCATTTCAGATAGACGGAAATTTTGGAGGGACGGCGGGGATTGCCGAGATGCTGCTGCAAAGTCACACCGAAAAGATTATGCTGCTGCCCGCTTTGCCGCAAAGCTGGAGCGAGGGAAGCGTCAAGGGTCTGCGGGCAAGGGGTGGATATACCCTCGATTTTTCCTGGACAGAGGGGCTTGTTACTGAAGCGATTGTAACTTGCACAGTTTCTGGCCATTGTCGCTTAGATGCTCCCGGCCTTGCCCCCGTTTCGTTCACAGGACAAGCCGGGTGCTCCTATACGTTCACATCAAAGGGATAAATATGATGGAACCCTTGGCCTAATGAAGTTTGAATATATAAAAAAATGGAGGAAATCAAATGACATTTCAATTGAATCAAGCAATCGGAAAGGTTCCGCCTAATGGTAATCCGGTAGTTGCAAACAGATATGGGGCCGATCCATATGTATTGGTGTTCGAAGACCGGGTCTATCTGTACATGACCAATGACGCGCTGGAGTACGACGGAAACGGTGTGGTAAAAGAAAACACTTACAGCAGCATCAACAAGATTGCGGTAATTTCCTCTAGTGATTTGGTCAACTGGACCGATCATGGCGAAATTGCGGTTGCAGGACCGGAAGGGGCGGCTAAATGGGCTACCCAATCATGGGCGCCTGCAGCGGTCCATAAGGTGATCGACGGCAAGAATAAATTTTTTCTGTATTTCGCCAATAATGCCAGCGGCATTGGCGTTTTGTCGAGCGACAGTCCGGTGGGGCCATGGATTGATCCTATCGGTGAGGCACTCATTTTGCGTTCGACTCCGGGAGTTGAGGACGTCACTTGGCTTTTCGACCCGGCGGTTCTGGTTGATGATGACGGCAAGGGGTATATCTATTTCGGAGGCGGAGTGCCGGAAGGAGAATACGCAGAGCCAGGTACGGCACGGGTGATGAAGCTTGGAGATGATATGACCAGCGTAGTGGGGACTGCAGAGGTTATTCCTGCCCCGTTCATGTTCGAGGATGCCGGAATACATAAACGGGAAGGTGTCTACTATTATACCTACTGCTCAAATTTCTATGATGGGGAACGTCCGGAGGGCAGCCCTCCTGCGGGAGAGATTGCGTATATGACGAGCGACAAACCGATGGGTCCCTGGATATATCATGAGACGATATTAAAGAATCCGGGACACTTTTTCGAAGTGTCAGGCAATAACCATCATGCGATTTTCCAATTTCATGACGTATGGTATATCGCCTATCACGCACAAACCTTGTCCAAAGCACAGGGGATTGCGAACGGCTACCGTTCGACGCATCTCAACCGCCTTAATCATAACGAAGATGGTTCCATTCGGGAGGTTGAAGCAGACTATAAAGGTGTGAAGCAAATCCAATTCTTAAGCCCTTATCAACGCGTGCCAGCGGCTACGATAGGGTGGAGTGCAGGCGTATATACGGAAACTCATGCAGACCTGGGACAACGAAGAGTAACGGGAATTGACAATGGCGACTGGATTGGATTATCAGGGGTAGATTTCAGTAAAGGTGCTGTGGCATTCAGTGCTTCTGTCATAAGCCTTGAGGGCAGCGGAACTATTGAACTTCATCTGGATGACCCGGCAGGTCTATTGATTGGCGAACTGTCGGTTCCCGCTGCCAATGGGCCGGAACAACAGGTGGAGTTCATGACGGAGGTTAGCGGAGCAGAAGGGACCCGCGATTTGTATCTGGTGTTTACGGGTAAGACCGGGACAGAATTATTTAAGCTCGTATCATGGCAGTTTATGGAGTAGAGGAATTCATCCTAGGAAAATTATTTTGGACGATGATCTGGGCTACCATAATAACGATGTGGCGCAAGGTGGCATTGGCTTGTCATTTCTTCGGATAGATCAATTAATGGTCAGTAAATATCATTGTTTGAATTTCAGGGTTTCTCTATAGTTTATATCGTAAAACAGTCAAGAAAGCGCTTTTATTCCGGGAGGAGAATAAATATGTTAAGAGTAGTACGTGTTGAAAGTGGTATTGTTCAAGGACTATCGGCGGCTGATCCGCGTATTACCAGCTTTAAGGGAATTCCGTTTGCGGCCCCGCCTGTGGGGGAGAACCGCTGGCGTGCTCCCCAGCCTGTGCACAACTGGGAAGGGAAATTGAAAGCACATGATTTTGCCCCCATTTCCATGCAGGCCCCGACCGTCATAGATGTGAATAATATTTATTCCCGCGAATGGTCGGTCGATCCGGATCTTCCGATGAATGAGGACTGTCTTTACCTGAATGTCTGGACACCGGCCGTCAGTGCTGATGAGAAGCTTCCTGTATTTGTATGGTATTTTGGCGGAGGATTTCAGGTGGGTCATACGGCCGAAATGGAGTTTGACGGCGAACGTATTGCCCGCCGGGGGATTGTTGTAGTAACCATAAATTACCGTCTGAACGCATTTGGCTTTTTGAGCCATCCCGAGATTACTGCGGAATCGCCTGATGCTCCCGCGAATTTCGGACATCTGGATCAGCAGGCGGGTACGCAGTGGGTGAAACGCAATATCGCTGCTTTTGGCGGAGATCCTGACCAAATCACGATTGGGGGACAATCTGCAGGCGGCGGAAGTGTGCTGAGCCAGCTGACCTCGCCGCAGAATGATGGGTTGTTTCAGCGGGCCGTCATTATGAGCGGGATCTTTAAATCTTTGTATCCGAACAGTCCGATTCCTCCGCGTAACCAAACCCTCAAGGAGGCAGAAGAGGCGGGGATAGCATTCTTTGAATATCTGGGTGTGTTGAATTTGAAAGAGGCCCGTAAGCTGGATGCCGTATATCTCCGCGATAAAATGCTTGAATACGGGAAGTTCTGGGGAACGGCGGTGGATCAGAAATACTGTGTTGGCAATCCATATAATCTTCTTTTGGAAGGACAGCACCAAAAGGTACCGGTCATGCTGGGAAATACCTCGTCCGAGTTCTTCAGTGTTCCTGACGCCGATAGCGTAGATGAATTCAGAGCCAAGGCTGTTGAAATGTTTGGCGGGGAAGCGGATAAATACCTTAAGCTATGCGCCGTTGATTCAGGAAATCTGGAGGAAATGATCCATAAAGCTTCCGTGAACAATATTGAATATGCGGCACGTGTTGCTGTTAAGGCAAACAGCGATTCCGGCAGCGGTGTCCCGATGTATTATTACAGTTTTGATGCCGACATTCCGGGCTGGGATAATCCTGGTACCTTTCATTCAGTGGATCTGTGGTTTCATTTCGAAACGCTGGCCAAATGCTGGCGGCCTTTTGTGGGTAAGCATTATGATCTTGCCCGCCAAATGTGCAATTATCTATCCTATTTCATTGGAACAGGCAATCCGAACGGCAAAGATTCTACCGGCGAGGAGTTGCCTCTCTGGAAACCGTGTACACCGGAAGAACCTTACGGTATGATTTTTGCAGACAAAGCAGAATTTGTAGAGGAGCCTCCCGGTGAAGTCATGCAATTTCTGGTCGAGCAATATTTCAAGGAGTAGTCTATTCATATATAAGAGAGGAATGAGCGACAATGAACGAGAGCCAGCAGAATTATAAGATGCAAACAGCAGCAGCCGGATACGACAAGGAGAGAGAAGGCATTGCCCGGGGGGTGATACAGACCATAGAGTATCCCTCCAGGACACTAGGCAACACCCGGAAGGCAAGGGTATATACGCCGCCAGGTTATTCCGATGGGCAGGAATACAGCGTGTTGTATCTGCTGCACGGGATTGGCGGAGATGAGAATGAGTGGTACACTCACGGCAAGCCCCAGATCATTCTGGATAATCTATATGCTGATCAAATGCTGAAGCCCATGATCGTCGTTCTTCCTAACGGTCGAGCGATGCTGAACGACCGGGCGGAAGGGGATATGTTTGCTCCTGACAAAGTACAGGCGTTCGAAACATTCGAGAGAGATTTGCTCCACGATCTTATCCCTTATATTGAAGAGAAATATTCGGTCCGGACAGACCGGATGCACCGCGCCATTGCCGGATTATCCATGGGTGGAGGACAGTCCTTGAATATCGGTCTGAACAATCTGGACCGTTTCGCTTGGATTGGGGCATTTTCCCCGGCTCCCAATACGAAGTTACCCGAGCTGTTGGTCCCGGAACCGCAGAAGACCGCAGAATTGCTCAGTCTGCTTTGGCTATCGTGCGGTGATCTGGACAGTCTCAAGAATGTCAGCGACCGGACGCATGCCTATTTGTCGCAGCATGCCGTGCCGCATATTTGGGTGGAGGAAAATGGCGACCATGATTGGCCGGTCTGGAAGAACGGTTTATATCAGTTCTCCAAGCTTATTTTTTAGCCCACTGCTCAAAAAGGGACGTTCCACACAGACCTGATCCGGCTGTTTGGAACGTCCCTTTTCTTGATTAAATTAGGATATTGCAATCGCTTGGTGTAGCCATGTTTTATTTGCTCGCGACTGCATCAGCACGCAGTTTAACGATTTTTTGAGCTCTTTCCGTATCCACGGCAATGACATCATCCCAACCGAGACCGACCACATCGGTCTTCAGCTTTGTCCAGAGCTGATCGAATTCCGCTTGATCCTTGGCGAATATCATTTTCCATGAAGTGTTCTTAACATAGTCAGAGATCTGGCTTCGTTTATTCTTAACTTCCGACGAATCCGACCCGAGACTTGTATTGATATTTGGTACGATATCGATCATATTGTTGTTCTGATAATACTCTGTCGGGGTGGTTGCATTATAAGTATTCTGCCATTCCTTAGTTAGAGCTGTCTTATTCGCCTCTATGGTTGAGCTCCAATAATTGTTGTTGTAGAATTCACCTGTTTCCGGATCTTCTACAAAATCGCTCATAATCATAGTATTGATCTTGCTCTGACCATCTTGATATCCTCCGCCTCCATACTCGTCAGGAACAGGGGTGTTTTCTTGGAAAGCAGTTTGGCCTACTTTAGTCAAACTATACTTGCCGTCTGCCGTTTTTTCATAATTAAAGCCTTCGAATCCATTGGTATAATAGCGAAGCCCTTCTGGAGATGCCATCCAATCCATGAATTCGATGATTCTTTCAGGCTCTTTCGCTTTCGAACCAACAGCAAATACTCTCCCGTTTCCGAAGAAGGCATCACTATTCTGGATAATGTGGGTATCGGCGATCGGAACGGAAACATTACCGTCCCCTGTATTACCTCTTTCAATAGTGTTGTAGAAGCCTCTTTGCCAGGAATACCATAAGAGCAGAACCTGTTTATTAGTCAGCTTCTCTGAGACTTTATTCCAATCCTGGGATGGTGAGTCAGGGTCAACCAGCCCCATCTGATTGGCGTCATAATAGAACTTTAGAATTTTCTTGTACATACTGTTGTCGTCAACGAGCGGAACGATATCGCCTTTAGCATTTAACAGAATGGTCGAGGTTCCGTCCGGCTGCTCATAGCCATACCAGTTGCTCAACCAACGAACGTTTTCCATACTTCCATTGTCCCAGTCCTTCCAAAGGGTGATCGGAACGATCGTTTTTCCGTCCGGTGTCTTGGGGTATTTCTCCTGCATCTGCTTCAGTGCATCCAGCAGATCAGTCAGATTGTTCAGTTTGGGAGATCCGATTCCCTTGTAATAATCCCAAGGCATAATTGGACTGGAGTAAGGGATTTCTTCCGAGAATGTCGTTGGGGAAGTGTCCGATGTAAAAGTCGGCAAGGCATAGATTTTACCTTCAGGATTTATACTTTCGAATGCAGCATTAAAGGGCTTAAAGTGATTGTCCATATATTTGGACAGGTGCTCCGTATTCTTGATCTTATCCGTGATATCCATAATCATACCCGCCGGTATTAATTCCTCCAACTGACTGTTATCAATAATGAGGAGGTCACCCAGATCTCCCGATGCCGACCTTGTCTTGTATAGCTGATCGCCCGCAACTTGGGGAGCCAGAATATTTAAAGTGATATTGAACTTATCCTTAACGAGCTTTCCGTACCAACCGGTCTGCTCTCCCTGGTAATTTGCTGCGTTGTTGAACACGGTGATGGTCAGAGGTTTACTGTGATCGATTCCTGCACCCGGATCGGCTGACTCGGTTGCATTGTTGGAGTTGCCGCTGCATCCACTGAGTACTGTCATTCCCAGAAGAAGAGTAGTGCCAAAGAGCAACATAGGCTTTCTTACCAGATTACTGTATTTATTCATTTACAGCCCCCCAATTGTTTAATTTATCATAATAGTGCAGATTAACCTTTCACTGCACCAATCATAATTCCTTTAACAAAGAATCTTTGAAAAGTCGGATAAATAAGCAAAATAGGTGCGACAACGATAATAGTAACTGTCATACGAATGGATGTAGTGGTTTGCTTGGTGGACAGACTGGCCATGGCGGTTGATCCAGCATTTTGCAGATTGACCATGGTGGATAAGGAGCTGGCCTGATTGATGTAGTTATACAGAATGAACTGCAAACTGTACAATTTGCTGTCTGTAACCAGCAGTAGCGTATCCTGAAAGGAGTTCCACTGGTTCACTGCCGAGAATATGGCGACTGTAGCTAATATCGGTTTGCTGATGGGCAAGATAATCTTGTAAAAGGTAGTTAGAATTCCGGCACCGTCAATGCTAGCCGCGTGCTGCAATTCCTTCGGTGTGGATTCAACAAATGTTTTTACAAGAATGATAAAAAATGGAGCTACAATGGACGGCAGGATGTAGGCAAGGAAATTGTTGGTCAAATGCAAGGATCTCATGGTCAAATACCAAGGGATGATGCCCGCATTAAAGAACATCGTAAGAATGGTGAACCTGTACCAAAATTTTTTCCCCCACATATCCTCCTGAGAAAACATGAATCCCAAAAAGGCAGAGGCGCCAACCGTCAACATTGTGCCTATTACCGTTCTCCCCACAGAAATGACAAATGCATTCCATAGTCCCGGTATTTTAAATACGTCAATATAGTTCTGGAAATGTATCTGCTTCGGCCAGAACACAATTTCACCTTTGGCACTGAGATCGTTGGCGCTTATCGTATTGATAATGATCGAGTAAAACGGAAAAACACAAACAAATGCAAAGAGAGAAAACAGGAAATAGATCGTAACAGAAATCAATTTGTCAGTTGTACTAGTCTGCATTTTAATTTTTTTGGGGACGCGGCTGTTATTTTTTGTGGAAATTGGCGCTAGTTCTGTTTGGTTGTCACTCATACGATGCCCTCTCCTCTTAACAATTTGGACAGCCCGTTTACGGAAAAGAGAAGAACAACACTTATCAGGCTCTTCAGCATACTGATCGCGACGGAAACGGAATAGCTACCGCCCCCCATGGCCAGGTTGTATACATATAGATCCAACACCTGTATGGTGTCTTTGTTGAATGCATTCTGGAAAACGAAATATTGCTCCAATCCATTGTTTAGAAAGCCGGCAATTTGAAGCATCAATAGTACAAAATAAGTCGGTAGCATACTTGGCAAAACCACATGCCGGATGACCTGCATTCTTGTTGCGCCATCTACATGAGCCGCTTCATATAGGGATTCATCAATTCCCATAATCGCCGCTATATACAAAATAGCCGCCCAACCCAATGCTTTCCATGTCTCCCATAGCCACATCGTAATCCAGACATGGTCCGATTTCTGAAGAAGGAGTACAGGAGATTCGATAAGCCCCATCTGACTCAAAAAGCCGTTGAAGATACCCTCACTTGAGAACATGGAAAATGCCAATGAATATACCAATACCCAACTGATAAAGTTTGGAAGAGTGGTTACGGTCTGGATGAATTTTCGAAAACGTACAGCTTTGATCTCCGTTAGGAAGATTGCAAAGACCATGGGTAGCCAAGAGAAAAGTAAACTCATTCCACTGATGCCGAACGTGTTTTTGATTACTTGAAGTAGTTGATTGACCTTTACCTGGTTTTCTACCAAGGAATGAAACCATTTGAAACCGACAAATGGCGCTTGTGACAGCGGAATCGGCGGCATATAGTCAAAGAACGCATAAACCCATCCATAGAGTGGGTAGTATGCAAAGACAGCAAGTAAAGCCATAAAGGGCGAAATATAAAGAAATTTTTTGATAGAATTGCTTCTCATGCTTTGACTACGCATCGTGTCACTCCTTTTCGTGACCCATTAGTTGATAGCGCTTACAACCTACGAAACTATAATAAATTATCAGTTCCCTTCAAACAATGACCTATCCTCACCAATTATTGATCTATTGTTAGATGTAATTGCAAAAAATCAATATTTATACAATCCAACCTTTTTATTTAACATATTTTAGGAATAATTAAATTTTATATATTATTTTATTTTGAAGCCTAACCTGAATTTAAGCCCATGTAGTACGAAGGCCGAATTTGTTTTCTTCTGGAGAAAAGCAACAAATGTCGATATGAAAGCAACGTCAAGCTATAGATTCAGAGAGTCGTGTGTGATTAAATACATAAAGAGTACAGCAACTGTTCTTGCACCTAATTATGAGGTTATGCGAAAGGATGAAAAATTATAATGAACATACAACAACTCGGCTTGACACCGCCTATGGGATGGAATTCATGGAACACTTTTACATGGGACATTAATGAGCAACTTATCAGGGAAGCCGCCGATACTATTGTTGCAGATGGGTACAAGGATGCGGGATATGAGTACATTGTTATTGATGACTGCTGGAGCCTGAAAGAAAGGGACAAGGATGGCAAGCTGGTCGTCGATGCAGTCAAATTCCCTAGTGGAATGAAGGCGCTTGCAGATTATATTCATTCAAAGGGACTGAAATTCGGGATGTACTCTTGTGTAGGAACGCATACCTGCGCAGGGTATCCGGGGAGCTTTGAACATGAATTTCAGGATGCGGAATCACTGGCAGAATGGGGCGTTGATTTCTTAAAGTATGATTACTGCTTTAAGCCCAGACATATGTCGGGGGAACTGCTGTACAAGCGAATGAGCCTCGCGCTTAAAAACTGCGGAAGAGACATTCTGTTCTCGGCATGCAATTGGGGCGAGGACAATGTACATCAATGGATTCGTGAATCAGGCGCGCATATGTATCGGTCCACAGGAGATATTCAGGATAGCTGGGTTTCAATTAAGAGCTTAGCTTTATCTCAGCTGGATAAAGCCTGCTATACCGGAGCCTATTGCCATAATGATCTGGATATGCTGGTTGTCGGCATGTACGGAGGCAGCAACAGCGACTTTATCGGAAGTCAAATCGGCGGTTGCAGTGATGTGGAGTACAAGACCCATTTTTCTTTATGGAGTATGATGGGGTCTCCGCTGATGATTGGCAGCGACATCCGGAAAGCCAATAAGGCCACTAGGGATATTCTGATGAACAAGGATTTGATTGCGATTAATCAGGATGTGGAAGGGCGAGGTGCTTATCGCATCAAGCCGGAACCGCAGTGGTTTCATGCGGATGATGTGTTTATGCTAGTAAAAGTGTTAACCGACGGAGACCTTGCTATAGGCTTCTTCAATCTGAGCGATGGTCAAAGGGAAATGTCGCTGCAATTTTGGGATGTCGGACTTCCGTATGCTTCAGGAAAATCGCTGTCGTTGTATGACTGCTGGGAGCATAAAGAAATCGGTGTATTCAGAGAAAGATACGCTCCAGTGGTTCCGGCTCATGATTGTCTAATTGTGCGGGCTAAACTGTTGTAAAGAAGAGCGTGAATATGAATAGAACATGCAGAAAATGCGGAGTTCCCCTTGTGACAGATGATGTGGCGATTTACCTGAAGCTTGTTACGCGCAACGCGCAAGATTTCCTGTGTATTGACTGCCTTGGGGAACAACTGAAATGCGGACGACAGCCCATTGAGCAATTGATACAATATTTCCGTGAGTCCGGAAATTGTGTGCTATTTCGTTAAGTCCGGGAAATGATTGACCGGGAGTTGGTACCGCTATGTGGCTTGGACCAACAGCAGTATTATTGAAGGCCTGGTTGGCGATTACTGGGAAGCGAACGTCAAATAGCTGTTGGTAAGAATATAAGACAAGCACAAAGAAAATAACTTGTTCCCTGTACAGGGAACAAGTTATTTTCTTTGCTTTTAGGGAGGAGGGGGGATCTTAACTCTCAGGCATGCTTAATGGCTTTATATTTTCCCGGGGGCATGCCGGCTATTTTTTTGAAGCTCCTTATGAAATTGGCATAGTCGCTGAACCCGGAAAGCTCACAGGCTTCAGCAACGGTCTTTCCGGCGGACAGATGGCTCATGGCCAGTGAAATACGCTTGTCGACAATGTAGGAGCGTATCGTAAGTCCGGTATGCTCCTTGAATTGCTGGCTTATATATTTGCTGCTGTAATGAAACTCCTGCTCCAACTGCTCAGAAGTTATAGATTCGACCAGGTGCTCCTTGATATAGGTCATGGTATTGCTGACCAGCTTTGGCATGTGAGTGTTCGATTTGTATGTGGAAGACTGATACAGGGTGTTGATGAATACAAGCAGCCGGGTTGCATAGGATTCCGCCAGCAGATCCTGTCCATATGCCTCCGACCCCAGACAGGAGATCAATTTCTCTGCAAGCTTGCAATAAAATACACATTGCTCCTGGGAGAGCCGGGTTATATTGTTTTGTCCGAAGGGATGGGATTCGAAACAGGATAACAGGTCAGAGCGGTGACTTGAAAGTCTCTCCAAGGCTGACTTCTTGATATTCAGCCCTATTCGTTCGTACATTTGATTGTCGATACAGATACACCGGTGCATTTCGCTGGGGCTGATAATGATTAAATCACCAGGGGCCAATTTGTAGCAGGACTGCTCAAGATACATGTAAGCATTGCCTCTCAGGAACAAATAAACTTCGTAAGCGTCGTGGCGGTGATAGGGCAAGGCCGGGTTGATAAGCTCAGTATCTGTTGTCTTATGAAAGCAAATCATTTCTTCTTGAATAGGTGCAAAAATATAGCTTGTATCCTTATTCATAGCAACCATTCCTTTTAATGTATCTTTTGGAATTATAGGTATCCGCGCAATATAATATCGTTTATTTGCAAGGATTATACAGCAGATACTTAATATAATACAGAATAAGGAAGCGCTTGCAAGTGCTTCAAGAACTATGGGACAACCTTTGTGAGATACAGCTGCCGCTTCATTCAGACAGGAGATGACAAGAGAGGGGGGATGCAAGCGACCGATATTTGTGCCGCATTCGATTGAAAGGGATTACAAATCATTCTTAATGGAGGTATGACGATGTTTAAAAAGCTCTCGGTAATTGCAATAACCTTTGTTTTATTGCTGAATTGTCTGCCCATGATGTCTGTGAATGCTGCAAACAATGCCACGGCCAAGCAACCGGGGAATTCCAATCCGCTGATGGATCACAAGCTGGGCGCCGATCCCTTCGCGCTGACGTATAACGGAAGAGTCTATGTCTATATGTCCAGCGATGCGTACGTATATAACAGCAACGGAACCGTGAAGGACAATGATTTCAGCGCCCTGAATAAAATCAATGTCATCTCCTCGGCGGACATGGTGAACTGGACAGATCACGGCGCTATCCCGGTGGCCGGAGCCAATAATGTAAACGTTGGAGCCGGAATTGCCAAATGGGCTTCTCTCTCATGGGCGCCTTCAGTGGCAATGAAAAAAATTAACGGCCAGGATAAATTCTTCCTGTATTTTGCAAACGGCGCCTCAGGCATTGGTGTGTTAACGGCCAATTCTCCGACCGGCCCATGGTCGGACCCGCTGGGCAAAGCGCTGGTGACAGGCGCCACACCCGGAATGGCTGGCGTGACCTGGCTGTTTGACCCGGCCGTGCTGGTGGACGACGACGGTACCGGATACCTGTATTGCGGCGGGGGGATACCGAACACTTCGGACCCGGCGTCTGTTGCCAATCCCAAAACAGCCCGGGTGCTGAAATTGGGTGCGGATATGACGAGCATTGTTGGAAGCGCATCCACAATTGATGCTCCTTATATGTTCGAGGATTCCGGAATCCACAAGTATGGCGGCAAATATTATTATTCTTATTGCATCAATTTCTCCGGCACGCACCCGGCGGATTATCCGGCAGGTGAAATTGGGTATATGGTGAGCAACAGCCCGATGGGTCCCTTTACGTATAGTGGACATTTTCTGAAAAATCCGTATACCTTCTTCGGAGTAGGTGGCAATAACCACCATGCGGTATTTAACTTCAATAACCAATGGTATGTAGTGTACCATGCCCAGACCGTGGCGAAGGCCGTACTGGGAGACGGCAAAGGCTACCGCTCTCCGCATATCAATAAGCTCGTCCATAATGCCAACGGAACCATACAGGAGGTTCAGGGAGACATGGCGGGTATCGTCCAGATTGCCAATCTGGATCCGTTCACCAGAGTGGAAGCCGAAACCATCGGCTGGAATGCAGGCATTGCAACCGAGCCCACTCAGGCTGCGGGCGGCCCTGTAAGCAATATGAATGTGACCGGTATTAACAATGGAGACTGGATTGCCGTAGGCAATGCGGATTTCGGTTCCGGTGCCAACTTATTCAAAGCAAACGTGGCTTCAACCACAGGCGGCAAAATCGAAATCCGGCTGGACAGCGCAACGGGCACATTGGTGGGAACGCTCAATGTCCCTTCGACCGGAGGTGCGCAAACGTGGACGGAGGTAGAGACCACTGTCAGCAATACAACAGGGGTTCACAGACTCTACCTGGTATTCACTGGATCAGGCTCCGGCAACCTGTTTAATCTCGATTACTGGCAATTCTCCGCCAACACCGCTTCTAACAGAAGCAAAATCGAAGCGGAAGATATGAATCTCAGCGGCACTTATGCTGGGAAGACCACTTCTCCGTTTAACGGGGCAGCGTTGTACGGAAATGATGATGCCGCTACGTTCAATCAGTATTTTGCCTATGCCACTCATAATATCTCTGTCCGGGGGGCCTCCAGCAACTCCGCCACGGCCAAAGTCGATTTGCAAATCGGCGGGGTGACCGTCGGCTCCTTCTACTTCAGCGGAACCACGCCTACCGTACAGACCTTGTCCAATGTGACCCATGGAACCGGAAATCAGGAGATCAAGCTGCACGTAACAACGGACAACGGATCGTGGGATGCTTTTGTGGATTACATTGAATGGAGCTTATGATCGTATAACCAAAGTGGGAGGACATGACTATGGTTAAAAAAACAGGTATGTTTTTGTTGGCAATACCGTTGCTGATCGGCTTAATACTCAATCCTTCTGCGGTTGCCGCTTCGACATTTACCAATCCGTTCATTTATGCCGATGCCCCGGACAATGATGTAATCAGGGTTGGCAATGTATACTACATGACCAGCACCACCATGCATATGAACCCCGGCGTGCCAATCATGAAGTCCTATGACCTGGTTAACTGGGAAATCGTGAACTACGTCTACGATACCTATGCGAGCGGCGATACGCAGACTCTGAACAACGGTCAGAATGAATACGGCAAAGGCTCCTGGGCAAGCAGCCTTAGATACAACAACGGCATCTACTATGTGTCCTTTGGCTCCAATTCAACCGGCAAAACCTATATTTATCAGACCGCCAACATCGAGAGCGGTCCATGGACCTCTTCTGTCCTGGGAAGCTATTATCATGACGCATCGCTGCTGTTTGATAACGGACGGGTGTTCCTGGTCTACGGCGCCGATAATATCAGTTTGATCGAACTGACGGCGGATGCCAAAGCCATCAAGTCCGGGGGGATCAACCAGGTCATTATTACCGGCTCCAGCAATATTGCCGGTTCGAACTTCATTGTGAAGGCCGAAGGTGCGCATATCCAGAAGATCAACGGCTATTATTATGTTTTTCTGATCTGCTGGCCTTCGGGAAGCGGACGCACACAATTGACCTACCGGTCCAACAGCTTGACGGGAAGTTATACGGGGCAGGTGTCGCTTAACGATTCAGGCATTGCCCAGGGGGGAATTGTGGACACGCCTTCCGGATCCTGGTATGCCATGCTCTTCAGGGACAGCGGAGCAATCGGGCGTATGCCGTATCTTGTTCCCGTGTCTTGGTCCAACAACTGGCCGGTCTTTGGAACCGGCGGCAAAGTGCCGCGGACGCTGAACATGCCAGCCGAAGGCTATCCCGTGAAGAAGGTGTATGCGTCCGATGAATTTCCATCGGCTTCCGCCTCTGCGGAGCTTATCGTGAACGGAGGTTTTGAGGAGAACGCCATCAGTCCATGGACCAACAACAATGCGGCAACGGTTGGAGCCACTGCTGCAGACCGCTACAGCGGCTCCAACAGCTTACTTGTCAGCGGCAGACAACAAACAGGCGCGGGGCCTAAACAGGATATCACCGGGAAAGTGACAGCGGGCGCAGTATATACGTTCTCGGCAAAGGTTAAATACACCACAGGCCCTGCTACCAAGCAATTTAACTTCGACATCCAGAATGGTCCAAGCTACACAGGCATTACGATTCTTGGGTCCACCCCACTAACCAAAGGTCAGTGGGGCACCATTCAGGGAACCTATACGCTTCCAGCTGGCGCGGATCGGTCCCAAACGTTTATTTTTATTGAGACTCCTTACAGTTCTACGCCGGATGCCACAAATGACCTGATGAACTTTTATGTGGACGATGTGTCGTTTGCAGCAACGGCTTCGTCAGGAGCGGGCCTTGCCAAGGTATGGCAGTGGAACCACAACCCCGACAATGCGAAGTGGTCCCTGGCACAGCGTCCCGGCTTCATGCGATTGACCACAGGCAAAGTGAGTACAAGTATTCTGGATGCCCGAAACACGCTGACCCAAAGAACGTTTGGACCGAAAAGTACAGGTATCACTGCCTTGGAGACAAGCGGAATGAAGGACGGGGATTATGCCGGTCTAGCCGCATTTCAGGCCAAATACGGCTTCGTGGGTGTGAAAATGTCCGGCAATTCCAAGTCCATTGTGATGGTTAACGCCAGCTCCGGGTCTATGACTGAAGTAGCAAATGTGCCAGTCAGCCAGAACAGAGTCTATCTGAAGGTGGTTTGTGATTTCACTAATCAGACAGATAAGGCCTATTTTTACTACAGCCTTGACGGCAGTAATTGGACAGCATCAGGCAATACGCTTCAGATGTCCTATACGCTGCCCCATTTTATGGGCTACCGGTTTGCGTTGTTCAATTATGCATCGAAGTCAGCAGGCGGTTTTGTTGATTTTGATTATTTACGTCTGGAGTAAGTAGCCACGGTGAACCCATTAAGAAAAAGGAGATGATTTAAGTTGAAAACCAGAATTGAAAAGTTCGTAGTCGGGTTGGCCTTAGTCGGTGTCTTGCTCTCGTCCGTGATGGTGGGGAACGCCAACGCCGCGCTCACCAATGGGCCAAAGTTCCTGGGGAATATCATTGCAGGCGATGTCCCTGCCAGCTTCGGCACCTATTGGAATCAGGTGACGCCTGAGAATGCCACAAAGTGGGGAGCTGTTGAAGGCACACGTAACAACATGAATTGGAGCGGTGCGGATACTTCCTATAATTATGCGGTCAGTCAGAACATCCCCTTCAAATTCCATACGCTGGTCTGGGGGAGCCAAGAGCCTTCATGGGTTGCTGGCCTTTCGCAGGCAGACCAGAAATCTGAGCTGACCTCATGGATTTCCGCGGCGGGACAACGTTATTCTCAGTCTGCATTCGTGGATGTAGTCAATGAGCCGCTGCATGCCAAGCCTTCGTATCGTAATGCCATCGGCGGCGACGGAAGCACTGGCTGGGATTGGGTCATTTGGTCCTTCGAGCAGGCCAGAGCGGCGTTTCCGAACGCCAAGCTGCACATCAATGAATATGGAATTATTAGTGATCCGGGATTGGCCGATCAGTATGTGACGATTATCAATCACCTGAAGGCCAGAGGCCTGATTGATGGCATCGGCATTCAGTGCCATCAGTTCAATATGGATACGGTAAGCGTCTCTACCATGAATACCGTGCTGAATAAACTGTCTGCCACGGGCTTGCCCATCTACGTCTCCGAGCTGGATATAACCGGAGATGACAACACGCAGCTAGCCAGATATAAGGAGAAATTTCCGGTGCTGTGGGAGAATCCTGCGGTAAAAGGCGTGACACTTTGGGGCTACATCCAGGGTCAGACCTGGATATCGAATACGCATCTGCTGAATTCCAACGGAACGGAGCGTCCGGCGCTGCAATGGCTGAAGCAATATCTGGGAGGTTCTACCGGCGGCGGTGGTGGTGGAACAACTACCAGTGCCTACGCGGATTTTGAATCGGGTACGGAAGGCTGGACAGGCTCGAACATTGTTGGCGGCCCTTGGTCAACCACAGCCTGGAGTTCAAAGAACACGCACTCCTTGCAAGTAGATGTTGCGATGTCGCCGAACTCTCAGCATATCGTATCAAAGATCGTCAACGCGAATTTCTCCGCCCATACCAAACTGAAGGCGACAGTGCATGGTTCGGAGTGGGGCGGATACGGATCGGGATTAGGTGTGAAATTGTTCGTCAAGCACGGGAGCGCTTACACGTTCACCGACAGCGGCTGGGCAACGATAAGTAAAAGCGGAACCATCGACCTGACTTTGGACTTGACGACAGTCAATGCCGCTGATATTAGGGAGTATGGTATTCAATTCATTGATGCCAGCAACTCCTCTGGTCAAGCTTCTGTGTACGTGGACAATGTATATTTGAGTAACTGATTTTAAGGATCTCTTTGGAGGGCTGTTCTCAGTGCGTGAAGACGCGCGGAGAGCAGCCTTTTGTTCAACTATATGTTTTTCTATATTGCGACGGAGTGTACGAAGTTACTTTTTTGAATATTTTTGAAAAATATAACGGGTCCTGGTAGCCGACTGAATACGCCAATGAATTTATAGATAACTGAGAATTTATCAATAATTCACAGGCGCGCTGAATCCTGAAGGCGGTTAGATAGCCAGAAATGGATATGCCGTTTGTTTCCTTGAATAACCGAAACAAGTAACTACGCTCAATTTTCACAAATTCCACTACATCCAGAACAGATAATGAAGATTTCCAAAAGTTGCTTTCAATGTATTCCCGCGCTGATAATACGTAGTCCTTTTTGAGAAAAGATTTGTCACTTGGGTAATACTCCATGTAATATGACAATAAAAGATGCAGTCTTGCATCCGAACGCTCTCTTTCGAACGGCTCTATTCCTACGGTCTCGACCATATGAAACAATGGCTTGAAATCTTGCGGAGATGCCTCCACGACTGGATGATCAGGCGCAATATTAATCATCGACAATAGGCGAGAGGCCTTGGGCCCGTTAAATTCAATCCAAAAATACTCCCACGGATCTAGCGGATCAGGATAATAATACACTTCCATATGCGGAAAAATAATGAAGCTTTCGCCTGTTTTTAAAGAAAAAGTAGAATGGCATGTCTTCAAATAGCCCTTTCCGCTTACAATATAATGCAGGGCATAAACATCGCGGACACCTGGTCCCCATGTGTGTGAATTTGGAGGTTTATAGCCGTTCCCTTTAAAAGTTGAACCCTCGTTGAAACCGTAACACATTGAATTCATAGTCAGTACCTGTATCCTTTGCTTTAAGTTCATGATCTAGTAGGCTGTTCGAACACTAACCTTTTGCATGCTTCTGAAAATTTCTGGGTGTGTGCCCAGTCATTCGTTTGAATTGCCTGCAGAAGTGTTCCACATTTTGATATCCGCACCGGGAAGCCACTTCAGCAATGCTTTGAGCGTTGTGAATTAAGTATTCTTTTGCCATGCGAATCCGGCTGTTGATAACGTCATCCATGCAGGATATTCCAAACGTTTTTTTGTAGATGTTCTGGAGGTATCCTGGACTGATTTGAAGAAAATCCGCCATTTTCGATACTGTCCAGTAATCGTCCGGGTTGGTTTGAATAGCAGTGCGCAGTTTCAGTAATTTGTAGTATTGAGGTGTAATATCATCTTGGAAGTAGGATTCCCAAAGCTTGTTGAACAGCGTCCGGAGCAAATAATCGATGGAAGATTCTCTGTAATTCCGATTAAAATTATGCTCGATGACAAGCAGTTCAAACAGCTTGTGGCAATATTCCGGGTCACCCAGGGCAAAGGGAACCCCAAGCGGAAGGGGAGATTCCGTAATATAATGTTCATTGGATTCGAAACGGATCCAGTCATTGACGAAATGATCGGTGCAGGCCTGATAATAGACTTTCTGCGATGGACTATAGAGGATTGCGCTGTGAGCAGGATATTCCTTGAGCACGCCATTTACCCAGAATTGCGCTGGGGTCTTGGTGATTACAAGGAGCCAGTGATAGCCCACGGGAACATCAATAACAAAATTGCTCGCGTGCGTAGTATTACACTCAATATAGTGAATATGGGCCATCTTTTCCCCTCCTATCAGGCATATCTAGATTATAGCATAGTGAGGAAAATAGAATTGAATACAGCGGAAATAGAGCCGACAACGGAGTCATTCAACAAGGGCACAAGAATAGAAGGATTCATGAGCTACCGTTGCGGTAAGTTGAATAGCTTGATATCAATAGGTTTGGTTGATTTCACTTGAATATTGAAATGTGTATTATGTTCCCTCGGACTAATGTTTCGGGGGATTTTTTGCCCCCGGGGACTTACTTTTACGCGAAAAGACGATTATCTCATACAGATGGTAGGTAGTTTTAAATTGATTTTATTCGCGGTTAGGAATATTATTGGAGTATATGATGGAAAGGAGTTTTTTCATGGATTATATGTCTGCGAACGAAGCTGCTTTAAAATGGGGGATATCAAAGCGGAGAGTGCAGACTCTTTGTGCGGAAGATAGAATCAAAGGTGCTTCTAAAGTAGGAGTGTTTTGGATAATACCTAAAGATGCAGAAAAACCTGAAGATGGAAGATTAAAAATAAATAAGAGTTAGCAGAGGATTTCCTTGTAGGAGGGCTCAGATGGTAAAATCATTTTAGAACCTGGTACTCGAAATTTAAGAATCCCCTTTGTTAGGATAGATGTCGTACTGAGTTAACGTAATATGATTGAGCTGAGAAGTAAAACATCAATGGAGGATACAAAGTGATTACATCAGAAGAAATTAAACGTAGATTATGGGACGGGGCAAATGAATTGCGTGGTTCAATGGATGCCAGCCGTTACAAAGATTATATGCTTGGTTTGATGTTCTATAAGTTTTTGAGTGATAAAACGTTAGAAAAATTCAAAATGAGCAGTGGTTTAGGGCAAATAACTGAATCCGAATTGGTTGAGGAATATACTAAGGCAATAGAAGAATACGGTGTAGAACTAGATAAAATGATTCAAGTTACACTCGGCTATTATGTTTCACCTGAATATCTCTATCAGACTTGGTTAAAAGACATCAATTTAGGAGGTTTTGCAGTTGAAAAAGTAACGGATAGTTTGAATGATTTCGAACGTACGATTGCTGTGTCTGGTGATTCGAATGACTTCAAAGGATTGTTTTCAAGTTCTACACTTGATTTAACGAATACTGCTTTAGGTAGCGACTTAAACGAACGTAGTAAAAATATTAAGAAACTTATTTTACTGTTTGCAGACTTGAACATGGCCGCATTGCAAAAGGGCGATGTATTAGGTGATGCATATGAGTACCTTATCGGTCAGTTTGCAATGGAGTCAGGGAAAAAGGCAGGAGAGTTCTACATATGGTAAAAAGGTAAAGTGTATAAATCTAAGATAATAAATCATTGGTAATTAGTAAAGCCACTGCAATAAAAGTTGGACAGTAAATACTCCGCTTAACAGCACCTCATCAAAAATTTCACCCCACATTATATACAACTTCATTCATAAAATATTCAACGCTTACCATTAATAATTAAGGGTCGGTTAGTGAAATGAAATATATGGTTTGTTATGGTAAAGTTATTTAAGGGTTTAAGAGACAATAGATAAAAACCAAATGATTGTAACAGATACGTACAATCCATAAAGGAAACAGAACGATATCTTTTATAGGGTTCATATCATTTTGGACCAAGAAAAATTGATTAACGAGGGCGATGATTGAAAATAAGCGTAATCGAAAAAGTCTCGAATAGTTTTATTAACCGGGCAACTGTTGTTCAACTGACTGTAAAACAAAATAGCAAAGACAGGCGTTGAAAGTATGACACATATTTTAATCGTAGAAGATGATACGCTAATTAGCGACATGATAAAAAAATTACTTTTTCAAAATGGTTATAGCACCACAACAGCATATTCAGGAACTGAAGCCATTCTCTTATTAAAGCAACAGAGCTTTGATTTAATTTTGCTAGACTTAATGCTGCCTGGCATATCCGGAGAAGTTGTTTTAGAAAAGATAAAGGAGTCCTCAGATACACCTGTTATCGGTGTTTCTTCAAAAACAGATACCGAAAGTAAAGTCAATCTTATTCGTCATGGAGCAGATGACTATATTACGAAACCCTTCAATAATAAAGAATTGCTTGTAAGAATAGAAGCCGTGTTACGAAGATATCAAAAAGGAAATACAGCATCGGAAGAAATTTTGCATTTTAAGGATCTAACTTTGAACAGTACAACCTTGGAAGTTAAAATTGAAAATGAGCAAATTTCCCTTACACGCTATGAGTTTTTAATTTTGAAGCTACTTATGACAAACCCTAGCAGAGTATTTACAAAAAATATTATTTACGAAAGCGTGTGGAATGAGAATTTTGAAGGAGAAGAAAATGCCATCAATGTCCACATCGGTAATTTAAGAAAAAAATTCAGTAAAGTCATCCCTGATGAAACCTATATTCAAACGGTATGGGGATTGGGTTTCAAAATGCAGTAGACTGAAAGGGGTAAAGTGGTGCCTACCATACTACAAACAAATTCATTGTCAAAGATTTTTGCGTCATCTGATGGCATTAGGGATGTATCATTGCAAGTAAAGGCTGGGGACATTTACGCTTTATTAGGTCGCGATGGTTCGGGAAAATCCACACTATTAAAAGTATTGACGAGTTCTATCGCTTCGACCTTTGGTAGTTTTACATTCTTTGATAATACAGATGTTCAAAGCGAATACGCCCGAATAGGTTATGTTCCGCAAATGCCAGCCCTTAATATGAATTTCACCATTGCAGAGAATTTGGAGTACTATGCAAAAGCGTTTGGAATTGTGTCTGCTTCCTCTATAACCTCACTGTCAAAGTCAGTAGATATAGATATAACTGAAAGAAAAAAAGTGAGGAAGCTTCCCTTTGGGATCCAACGCAAATTAAGTATTGCTGTTGCACTATTAGGGAAACCAGATTTATTGCTACTAGATGAACCCTTAAGCGGACTGGACGCAATCGAAAAAAGTTTCATTTCAAATTTTTTACTTCGCCTATCCAAAAGAGAAAACCTTACAATTTTTTTGACGGGACAAAGTTATGAAGAAGTTTCCAAAATAGCTACTCGCTATGGAATTATCAATAATGGAACGATTATTGACGAATTCACGACAATAGTGCTTTCAGAGCGCTGCAATCGATGTGTGAAAATCCGCACTAAACAAACGACAGAAGCAACTTCTATTTTAGAAAAAATTTGTCCTGAATACGAAATTCTTTCAGATGATACAATTCGTGTATTTGGGGTTATGGATAAATCTGGTTTTATTAATACCAGTTTGGTATCAGCGGGTATAATAGTTGATGAAATTTCTATTACTGGGGAAGATGAAGAAATATACATTACAAATTTGATGGGAGCGAAAAAGGGATGATTGCTGTTTTTCAAAGCGAGCTTTATCGTGTTCGCAAGAGCAAAATGTTTATTGTTTGTTTATCCCTCGCATTATTTTTTGTCTTAGCGTTGGCCATATCTTACAATTACGAGTATGTTCGAGTACCTGAAAAAGCAGGAAGCCTCGTCACCCCCTCCGTTGCAGAATTTACAGAATACTTATTTTCAGATTACAGTATGATTTCCCCTTTATTATTATTTTTGATTGTTCATGTAACAAGTGACTTTAAGCAAGAATTATACCCTGTATTGCTGTCAAAGGGTGTGAAAAGAACAGCAATATTTTGGGGGAAGCTCTTGTCTTGCTTGTATGCAATGATGCTTTATTTTGTAATATGCCTTGTCTTTGCCTATGCTGTGATCTTTACTATGTGGGCTAATATTTCTGGTGTAGGCATTCCTGTTTTTGAGATAGGAACATATCTTTCCATACAGTTTTTATCCTTTGGCGCCTATACTACTTTTGTTTTGATGGTCTGCTATTTGTTGCGCAATCGCACGATAAGTTTTTGTGTTAATTATCTTCTACTTGTAGTGCTATGGTTGCATTTGACAAAGATTGGAACAGCTTTGGATATGTCATATCCTTTATATCAATATTGGATTGTAGGGCTTTCAAACGGTCTGCAAATAGAACAAATCCCACACAATATTGGCCGCATCATTGTTACAATTACTTTGTATTTTATAATATCTATTGCTGTGGCAAGAACTACTTTCTGCCATTTTGATATTAAAAATTCGGAAAAGGGCAAGTTATGATACTGATAACCTATTCGTTTATTGCAACTATTGTTTGTGTCTACTTACTTTCTGCACTGATACTACACAGACGGCAGATTAAAGAGGTAAGAAAACAACTGATTTATTTGGAGCAACGAGATACTCAAAAGGAAATCACTTTAGGTACATCGAATAAAGAATTTATTACTTTCATTAAAAGCCTCAATGCATTGTTAGCTAAATACCGAAACACGGGGCACAAAATAGAAAATAAAAATAATGCTTTTCGTGAAACCATCACCAGTTTATCGCACGATTTACGCACCCCGCTCACTACTGCCAACGGATACATTCAGTTACTTTTAGAACAGGATTTGTCCGAAGAACAATTGGAATATGTCCAGATAACCGAGGAACGTATTTCTGCTGTAAAAAAGTTGCTTGACCAACTTTTTGAATTTGCACGAATTGAAGCCGATGAGTTGGAGTTAAACAATGAGCCAGTCAATTTAAACAATGTTTTACGTGATACGCTTGCCACTTATTACGGTGATTTTGATAAGAAAGGCGTTATTCCAGATATTAGTATCCCTAACGAACCATTTATTATTTGGGGCGACAAGGAGGCAATTATACGAGTGTTTTCTAATGTCATATATAACGCTTTACTTTATGGCGAAGGAAGTTATGTCATCAACTCTAAACAGGAAAACCAAGGATATTATATTTCATTTTCCAATCATTCCAATACCGTTCTGGCAGAAGATATTGCCCATATTTTTGACCGATTTTATACAACCGATAAATCTAGAAATAAAAAAACAACTGGGTTAGGATTAGCAATTGCAAAAAAACTGATTGAAAAGACGGGTGGCAATATAACGGCTTCATTAGAGGACAAAATTTTTTCAATAACTATAGTTTTTTTAAAAGAATCCTCTATATGGTAATCGTACAACTTCATACTTTCATTTAGGGCTGCGAAAACGCAGCTCTTTTTTTAATCCTTACACTATCCTTAGACTTTCCCTAAAAAGTTCATAATCTTTATAGGTATGATAAAAGCAATAGGAAAGGAGATGAGAATATATTGAGCAACATTTGTTTGGTGATTGCCATGTTAGCTTTAGGTTCTATGCTACTGGCTGCTGTTAGCGGTCTATTAAAAGACGGGTTAAAAGGACTGAAAAACAATGCAAAATGGGCAGGGATTTCATTAATGATTTACGTTGTCACCTATGCCATTTTTCTAATTACACAATGAAAGAAAAGAGGTGTCGTTTCATGCTAAATATTGAAAATGTTAGCCTGACTATAGGGGCATATACATTGCTGGATAACATCAGTTTACAATTGAATGACGGAAAAATATATGGACTTCTTGGCCCGAATGGTGCAGGGAAGACAACCTTATTCAAGTCTATGCTTGGTCTAACTGCCTACTCCGGAAAAATCACCTCGGATAATCAACTATTATCAAGCCGTGATTTTGGTAGTCTGATTGAATACCCTGCCTTTTATAACAATCTGACTGTCGTGGAGAACTTAAAGCTTCATTCACAATATCTGAAACTGCAACAGCCAGATATTCAAAGTGCCTTGGAACAAGTAGATTTATGGGGAGCGAGAAAAAAGAAATTTTCCCAGCTCTCACTTGGTATGAAGCAACGTTTAGGAATTGCCCGCGCTTTTCTGGGCACGCCTAAATATCTGCTTCTTGACGAGCCGACCAATGGGCTTGATCCGATGGGGATTAAAGAGATTCGCGTTTTGCTTAGAGATAAGCTGAAATCCCCGCAACATTGTATTTTGGTATCAAGTCACAATCTTACCGAAATAGCAGCGATTGCAGATGAATTTATTTTTATTCGTGGCGGGCAAATCATCAAAACCATGCAGAACACTTTTGAAAATGAACAGGATTTAGAAAAGCTGTATGAGGACATTATGACCTTTGATCAAAAGGAGGATGCATAATGAAAATCTTAATCATAAATGAATTTCGCAAACTCAAAAGAGAATGGTTTTTGCTTATGTTGCTGCTGCTAACGCTTATTCCAGTACTGACTGGCAGCTTGGGACTGTTCCTAAATGGAAGCGGAAAACCTCTTGATGATCTGTTTTTTTTCATCAACAATCAATTTTCAATGTTCTTTCCTATGGTGGTATTTATATTGATTGGCTCTTTGTTCTATCAGGAGTATAAGAACCAAACCTACATCAACTGGATTACTTATGGTTATTCAAAAACAAAGCTGTATTTTTCAAAAATTATTGTTGGAATGATCATTGCCTTTGCATTTGCTGGGCTTATGTACCTGTTTCTTGTAGTTTTCTTCCCCATTCTCATGGGCATGGGAAAAATTACAACTAGCTCTACAAGTTTTATTGATATTACAAAAGGATATTTTCTTGAAGTCTTACTGCTAGTGCCAATTACCATTGTAGCTGGAGCAATCGTTATCAATCTGTCAAGAAATATTATTGTAACCAGCGTACTTGGTGTGATTTATGGCTTTGTATCTGTTTTCTTTATTGGAGCATCGCAAGGCTACTTTATTCCCGGTGCCTTTGCATATCGCTTATGTATGTATTTTGTGGATAAAACTTCATACTATGATAATCCTACAATGGCTACAATAACTGGTTTAACAAGCTACCTTATCATATTTACAATATTGTTCTTAATAGGTTTACTACTTTTCACACGCAAACGAAAAATAGAATCCTGATTACCGTGAAGGTAGACCGAAAAAATAACCAAAAAGCAAGTAGCATACGCTTTACAACAATTGAAAAAGATTCCTACACGCAAGTAAAAGAAATAACTGGGATTTCTAAAAGTACACTAATCCGTGCCAAAAGAGAAGTAACTAAAGGGTTGTTTTAGTTTAAGTATCGGCTGCCTTTACATGGCAGTTTTTCGTATTGAGTAATAAAATTAAATACTTCCAGGCTCTGGCGTTATGTTAACCTGGTGTGTGTGGCGTATACATGCTCGTTCAGCGATGAAATCGTTAGTTTGCGGATGGAGCTAATCGAGTTTCTTGTTCAACTAACTGATGGGCTCTATGGCACCATAGTTGATCGACCTTCCTCTCCCGGCCGTAGTATCCAATACCCGTTCTGTACACATTTTCATCCTCTGTGGTGTAGCGCTGATTTTGCGCTACATGTATGGCTAACGGGCCAGTTTACTAAATAGAATATGAAATAGGGGTAAGGTATAAAGTGAGACCTAAATTAGAAAATGAATTTCGAGACTTTTATTGGTTGAAAGAGGAATTACAAAATTTTTGCAGAGAACATGGTATGAGTGCATCTGGATCTAAAATTGAGATTACAGACAGAATTGCTATATTTCTTGAAACAGGGGAAATACAAAAGCCAATAAGGAAGAGAAGTTCTTCCTCGCAAGAAACAAAACTGGAAGAGTTAAGTTTTGATGCGATTATTACAGAAAACCATCGTTGTAGTCAGGTAGTTAGGGCTTTCTTTAAATCAGTAATTCCAAAATTTCATTTCTCTACATATATTCAAAATTATTTTAAGGGAAATGTAGGAAAAACATATCGGGATGTTGTTGATGCATGGTACGAGGAAGAAGAAAGAAAAAAAGACCCATCATATAAAAGACAACTAGGTTCACAATTTGAATACAATCAATTTACAAGGGATTATTTTGCGGATCCAAACAATAAGAATAAAAACAAAGAAGATGCAATTGAAGCTTGGAATATTATTAAAGCATTACCCGGTAGCAATAAATATAAAAGATAAATATTTTCGCATGGCATTTCTCATTATCACAGGGAAGTGCTATTCCAGAAACGGGCGCGATTGTTCAAGATCAAAATCCTAATTCCTCGCCAAAAAAAGCAGGAATTAGGATTTTTTTCCCACGTTATTTTAAATATTACCCCATTGGTAAATGCGTTGGCAACAAGTGGTAAGCTTGTGACAATCACTGGTAAAAAAGATGACAGAAGTGGTACATTCTTATGGCCGTAATCACGCGTTAATGGTGGATTGAAATTTCAATCTATCATTAACGGGAGAGCAAGCTGGGCATGGTAGCGAAAACGAAGTTAAATCGAATAAGTAGCTAATCTAGGAAAAGAGCTGCATGCGACAACTATCTTGACAAACACCGAATACAAGGAGCTATTGCTTTAGAACGAAAAGAAAATCATGTTTTTATGTTATTAATTGAAAGTGCGCCACATAATCGATTCGAGAAGATATTTGATAATATCGGCATACATCTATTCGCCTTTTGTTGTAAGCGGAGCATAGATCTTGGTCATGATGGATTTATTGCATTCGATGCTAAAACAGGTCTGGTGGCATACTATAAACATAAAATGGGTGCTAAGATGAGCGGTGGATCTCGGATGATTATTGATGAGTCTACCGCTGAGAAGCTTATTGATGTATACTTATAGGAGAGGTGATGGCATATGAAACGTACACGAGACAATCTTGATAAATCTGCACGCCAGTCTGAAAATGTACACTATGTTCAGCAAACATTGCCTGGTGTTGATAGTTCAGATGTTAGTGAATATATTCGTCGTCATAAAGAATTGAAGTAGACTATAGCTGAAAAAGAGAAAGAAAAAACTCGCCGTTAATTAGGAAGCCACTGAAAAACTAATGATCTAATATTGTGAAATTGATATATATTGAAAAAGGTGATGTTCATTCAGAATTGAATGAACATCACCTTTATTTATGTTTCACTCTAACTATTTTTTGTGGTCAATAAATAATTAATGAAATATTTTAAAGTGGTGATAAGAATGAATTGTTGACGATTGTTAAACAACTGATTTATTATACAAGCAACAGTTCCCAACCGCACCTCTTCACAATGTGTCCCATGGTGGGGCATTTTTATATTATAGGGGTGTTAAGAAACCTTTACTTATATCTAGAACAAATGATTGAAGTCAAACTTATAATGATGAAGAATACGGTTGGCGTGTGAGTTGACATGAAAGGGTGGTGTTATACATGTGTGTCAAGAGTGAACAAGAAGCATGGGATAATCTTGAACAAGCAAGCATCACGAGTATGGATTTCTGGGATAACTCGATTGATGAAGAAATCTGGAACAATGCATAAACCAAGTGAAAACCAACGTTCCTAGGAGGACCTCCTCAACCATGCCTATCAATTAAACAACCCACCCAAACAAAAGTTCGCTGACAGCTATCCGTCAGCGAACTTTTGTTATAGTAGGGCTACACATTCACAAGTAGCCAAATATCATATTGGTTGAGAGCAGTTGAACGGGAATAGTGGCTATTGAGGCACAGCAACATCTAAGTTTGGTATAATTGTTCTATTGATTACAGTTTTGACAGGAGACGCTATGAACGACATTGAGACAAGGTTAATGACGTATTTAAGTAATAACAAGCAAGCAATGGTGTGGCTTGAACAGTTGGAACAATTTATCGAGCGTGAACCGATTGCGTATGAGTACTTTGCAGAAGTTGTGCTTAATATGGAGAAATCAGAAATCAGAAATCAGAAATCAGAAATCTTAAGTATCGTACGATCAGCGGGAAGAACGACGAGAACTCCTAGTCTGGCTATCCGATACCGTATTCAGCATAGTAAGATTAGAATGAATTTCCAACAGCGCCTACACCAGCTACGATTAAAGCTACATCCGCTTATTTCGCTAGATCGTTATTTTGCATTGGGAGAAGCAGAAACCAATCTCATGCTTAATCCGACGCAATTATCTGCTAGAACTTACGCATTAGTAGTTCAATGAGCAAGCAATTCCCTTAACGGAGCGGAAGCAAGGGGGAAGTAATAAAAAGATATTGGATTTGCTTCCTGATTTGCAATCTTCTGCTACTGAACCTTTTCTGCTCGAATATTGGTCAAGCAAAGTGGATGTTAGCCCTCACTATTTCTGCAAGTTATTCAAACAGACCATGTCGATTACACCAATGGAGTTTATTACAAGATGTAGACTGCAAATTTCCAAGAAATGGCTGCTGGAGCGCCGTGATTGCTCAATCGGTCAAATCGCGAATGAAGCGGGATACCCAAGTGTCAGCTATTTCAATAAAAGGTTTATGGAATATGAGGAGAATCAGGATGAAAAATGGAAATAAAACGTTATTACCAGAACAACAAGAAGAACTACTCAAAATATTGCAAGCCCGTTTCGAGAAAAATATGAATCGCCATGAAGGAATGGAATGGGCTCACGTACAAGCAAAACTAGAAGCGAATGCTGAAAAATTGTGGTCGCTTCATGCAATGGAACAAACCGGTGGTGAGCCAGATGTTGTCGGTTATGAGACTGAGAAGGACGAATACATTATGTGTGATTGTTCAGCGGAAAGTCCTAAGGGTCGTAGAAGTATTTGTTACGACCGCGAAGCACTGGAATCTAGGAAGGAACACAAGCCAAAAAACAGCGCTATAGATATGGCTAATGAAATGGGAATTGTGATTCTAACAGAAGAACAATATCGAGATCTGCAGAAACTAGGCAGTTTCGATACTAAAACATCGAGTTGGGTGCATACACCTGAACACATTAGAAAGCTAGGCGGGGCTATATTCTGTGATCGTCGATACGATACAGTGTTTATGTACCACAATGGAGCAGAATCTTATTATGCTGCCAGAAGTTTCCGTGGATGGTTAAGGTTCTGAGGGATTAGATCTAGTATTATGAATATTAAAACATAGGAGGATTACATGTCCTGGAGTAAATTGAAGCAACAACTGGAGAGTTTTCTCTGTCCAGCGTTATATGGAAGGGTCGAATACCGTGCAACCAGCTACCGTTATTTACCTGATAAAGCAGGAACTTGTTATATTGCGGTAGATAAAAAGAACGTACTTAATATGAATGATAGAACTACCTCAATTAGATGGTATCAGACAGAGCTGGAAATTAAGAATGATTCAGATATCCAAATTCCTATCAACAATGAAGAAATTGAATCGGTCAGAAAAGATACCAAGGGAATAGTTCCGGAGGATCGTCTAAGAGTAATTGCAAGAGGTAGAATAATTTCGCAATATGCTAAAGATCTTTTGTCAGCACAGTCATCATTAAGTAAATCGAATTTTAACGTTGTAGCTAATAAATATTTATCTACTTCAATAGAGGAAAGCCTAGAGAGCAATGATATCTTATTGAATATTCTAGCTTTGGTGGACAGACGAGTTGGAAAGAAGCGGATTTTAAACATGACCGAGAAGATGAAGTTAAAGCATCCCATTGTACAGTATTTTTATGAACTAAGGCTTAGTACGTTATGAAAATAAGTAACTCATTCACCTCCAATTTGGAGGTTTTTTCATGAGACCATACGCTTGCTAACAGCTTTGTGTAAGTGGTGTGGAGTATAACCGACCAATTAAATGAAAAGCGAAAGGAACCCCCTTCGATATTCGTGTTATGGTCCAGAAGACGAACAAAAGAAAATGGATTAGCAGTGCTATCTTCGCGAAAATAGGGAAGACTGGTAAGGTTGCGACAAACTATAATCAAAGCAGGAGAATCGGGTATTTACATCAAACGATGTCAGGAGCAGGGTACAATACAGACGAAATTAAACATATGGAAACAAGATTGAAGAAGTTGGGTGTCTCCGTAGGGAATAACTTCGATCAACATAAAAAGGGATTCAAGGAATTAGGGTTGGATGTGGCTTTGGATTCTATGAAAAAACCGTGGATTCTGGAAGTGAATACGAGACCCCAATTTTATCCCTTAAGGAACATGAAGGATAAAAAAAATTATAAAGTCATCGTTTCTTATGCTAAGCAATATGGGAGATCTAAATAAAACAAATTAAATAACATCACTTGCGAATATTTAGGAGGAACTATGAGTCCAGTATCCACAGACAAAGAAACACTTTGGCAGTTAGTAAAAAAAGGAAACAAATCGTCTGCGATTGCTATGACTGGTAATGCAGTGCTAGCTGGAATTAAGACGGTTGCTGCAACATTGAGCGGCAGCGGAACGATGTTTGCGTCGGCTATGCATTCACTTGCTGATGCGATTAACCAAGGCTTTGTATTTGTCGGAAGTGTACTCTCGGAAAAAAAAGCTACACGACGTTTCCCAACCGGCTTCGGGCGTGTGATCAACATTTTCTGTATGATTGCAGTCCTTGTCGTTACCGTTATAGCATACGAAACGATACTCGAAGGGATACATTTAATCCAGCATCCAGAGCAGAGTAAAGGATACTTCTGGTTAAGTGTGGGTGTACTCGTAATTAATGTTGCCGTTGACGGGGCTATTCTGTATAAAGCGATGAAAGAAATTCATCATGAAGCTCGAGTAGAGGCCAAAGGTCTGGCGATTGTAACGGTAGCGCTTAAAAATGTTAGTCGTGCAGCACCCCCAACAAGGTTGGTATTCTATGAGGATCTTGTAGCTGTGACAGGTGCACTTCTTACACTTATATCGATTGTTGTTACTTCACTTGTAGCGTCGCCCTATTTGGACGGGATAACTACAATTCTAATTGGTGTGCTTATGGTCGGAGTTGCTTTTAAAGTGGGTTACGACAATATGGTTGGTCTGATTGGAATAGCAGCACCACAGGAAATAGAAACAAGAATTTCGAATATTATACTTCAAGCACCACATGTGAAAGATATTTATTCTTTACGGATTATGCAAGAAGGGCGTTACTATCATGCAGATGGTCTGATCGAGCTACAAAAAGGTTTCACCCTTGCTGAGGCAGATGATATTAAATTCGATATTCGAAATCTTGTATTACAAGATCCGGACATTGTAGATGTTACGTTCGGGATTATAGAGGATGATGATCAGAAGAATTGGACTGTTATAGAATAGAGCAGTTCAACTTTATTAAGATGAGTTATAAACAAATTATAATAATATTAACAAGTGGAGGTGTAGGAGTGTATTCCTACACCTCTACAAAGATGAATCCAATAATCAGTCTAGTAACCATAGTAGATAGAGATCGTATAATATAAGCCTCACATATGTTATAGTTTAAACCTATAGCGTTTATAGATATTATATCTTGGAACAATGAATGGTTTGATGATATTATTGTGATTAATCAAGTGACGCCTCATAAGTAGAGGCAAATCTTCCAAAGTTCGAATTTAAGATGGGGTGAATATGATGAGTAAAAAGACAATGTTTGAGAAAATTTGGGACAATCACGTCATTCATCAAGAAGAAGGCAAACCGAGTATCATATATATCGACTTGCATCTTGTTCATGAAGTGACATCTCCACAGGCATTTGAAGGACTACGTTTAAGTGGACGCAAGGTGCGTCGTCCTGAACGGACTTTTGCAACGATGGATCATAACGTTCCTACGAAAGATCGTTTCAATATTAAAGATCCAATCTCTAAGCAACAAATTGATACTTTGTCACAGAACTGTCGCGATTTCGGAGTGAAATTATACGACCTTGATAGTATTGAACAAGGGGTAGTCCATGTAATGGGCCCAGAGCTTGGACTTACGAATCCAGGGAAGACGATTGTATGTGGAGATAGCCATACTTCAACTCACGGTGCTTTCGGGGCTTTGGCTTTCGGTATCGGTACAAGTGAAGTTGAACACGTATTGGCTACGCAATGCTTGCAACAATCCAAGGCGAAGACGATGGAAATTCGTTTCACTGGGAAACGTAATTTAGGTGTGACAGCGAAAGATATGATTCTAGGAGTTATTGCTAAGTATGGTACAGATTTCGCTACAGGCTATGTTATTGAATACACAGGTGATTCGATCGTTTCATTAACGATGGAAGAGCGCATGACGATCTGTAATATGTCCATCGAAGGTGGAGCTAGAGCAGGGATGATCGCGCCAGACCAGACTACATTCGACTATTTGCGTGGACGTGAGCATGTACCTCAAGGTGCAGACTTCGACAAGGCTGTTGAAGCTTGGAAGCAATTATGTACGGATGAAGATGCTGAGTTTGACACGATATTGGAATTCGATGTCGATTCATTGATCCCACAAGTAACCTGGGGTACTAGCCCTGGAATGGGAACGGATATTACATCCAAGGTTCCTGTACCGTCAGAATTACCTACTGAGAATGAACGTAAAGCTGCTGAAGCTGCACTTGAATATATGGATCTTAAACCAGGTACACCAATGACTGACATTGAGATTGATTATGTGTTCATCGGTTCATGTACGAATGGACGGATCGAAGATTTACGCGCTGCGGCAGCTGTGGCGAAAGGTCATAGTGTAGCAGGTAGAGTTACTGCAATCGTCGTACCAGGTTCTGGTAGAGTGAAGATTCAAGCAGAAGAAGAAGGTCTTGATAAAATTTTCACTGCAGCGGGATTTGAATGGCGTGATGCAGGTTGCAGTATGTGTCTAGCAATGAATCCGGACGTTCTTGAGCCTGGACAACGTTGTGCTTCTACTTCGAACCGTAACTTCGAAGGTCGTCAAGGACGTGGAGGACGTACGCATCTAGTATCTCCTGCTATGGCAGCAGCCGCTGCTGTCAAAGGTAGATTCGTAGATATTCGTGAATGGAGCTTCAATTCGGAAGTAGCCAACTAAAGTATAAAGAAGAGAGGAGTTAACCATATGGATGCTTTTACTAAATTAACAGGAATTGTAGGTCCTGTAGATCGCGTTAACGTAGATACGGATGCTATTATACCTAAACAGTTTCTAAAAAGAATTGAGCGTACTGGATTTGGTCAGTTCTTGTTCTATGAATGGCGTTTCGATCAACAAGGTAACAACATCGATAGCTTCGATTTGAATAAACCACGTTATCAAGGTGCATCTGTGCTTGTGTCTAGAGCCAACTTTGGTTGTGGATCATCACGTGAACATGCTCCTTGGGCGATTTTGGATTATGGCTTCAAATGTGTCATTGCACCTTCCTTTGCAGATATTTTCTATAATAACTGCTTTAAGAACAGCATCTTGCCTATCAAGTTGTCTGAAGAACAAGTGGAAGATATATTCCAACGTACAGCTAAGAATGAAGGTTATCAGTTGCATGTTGATCTAGAGAAGCAGACGTTGAATGATGATTTCGGTCTACACATCGATTTCCAAATTGATGAGCACCGTCGTCAATTCCTACTTCAAGGTCTAGATGATATTGGACTAACGCTTCAACATGAAGCAGCAATTACAGCATTTGAGCAAAAAAGAGATAATGGTGTTATAATCTAATTGAAGTACTTCGAATTCAATATTAAATGTTTTCTAGGGTTCCGCAACAATAGTTGGTCTGGTCCGAGAGAAAACTCATAGCTCTGCTATGTCACGGAAGGATAAAAGCCTGGGAGAAACTGTGTAACAGTTGTCGCCCAGGTTATTTTTGTGTCTTTTTTGAGGAATATAAATCTAAGGAGTGAAATGAAATGAATAAAGAGTGGATAAAGGTCATGATTGCAGCGTTCTTTGAAGTATTTTGGGTCATAGGATTAAAACATGCTGATGATGTTTGGACATGGATAGGAACTATTATATCTATTATTATTAGTTTCTATTTATTAATTATGGCAGGGAAAAAGCTTCCCGTTGGGACGGTATATGCCGTATTTGTAGGGATGGGTACGGCGGGTACTGTGTTATCCGAAACCTTCTTTTTTGGTGAACCTATTAAAATAGCGAAAATACTTCTGATACTACTATTATTGGCTGGTGTTATTGGTTTGAAATTAGTAACAGAGGACAAAACAGAGGAAGGGGCTGATTCCTAATGGCTTGGGTATCTTTAATCTTCGCAGGAATATTTGAGATGATTGGTGTTGCTATGATAAGTAAATTGCATAGAGACCGTAATTGGCAGTCGATCGTTTTGTTAATGGTTGGATTTGGGGCGAGTTTTGTATTACTTGCGTTTGCGATGACAACACTTCCGATGGGTACAGTATATGCCATTTGGACAGGTATCGGGGCGTCAGGTGGAGCGATAATAGGAATGCTCCTGTATGGAGAATCCAAGGATTGGAAAAGAATTGTTTTTATTTCAATGGTTTTAGGTGCAGCGATAGGGTTGAAGCTTGTCTCATAACATTAGTAACAGGTAGCTTATTTTGAAGTGAAATGAAACTTTTTGAATCTATTATATAAAAGATAATCAGCTTAAAGAGCTGGTTATCTTTTTTTTGAAGAAAAAATGAAAGAAAAGCAGGAGTTTCAGAACATTAGATAGAATAGTGTCTATATTGGTAAAAAAGAGGGTAAAAAGGTTTGTTTAAGAGGAAATATTTACAACCGGGGTGGATAATGAAGAAATTTAGTTTTTTATTGTTGTTGTGTATGTTCTTTCTTGTCGTTTGTCCGAGCGAAAGCAAGGCGGCGGCAGTTCAGTCAAAGATCATTCTGGATGGTAACGAAATAACGATGCCAGACAATGTTCAAGTAGCAGTAGTTAATGATAACGTGATGATTCCGATTCGTGTCGTTGTGGAGAATCTGAAATTTAATGTAGATTGGAATCAACAAGAAAAAAGTGTTACAATTCAGCAAAATTCAAAAGTGATTTTACTTACTGTCGATAAGGATGAGGTAACTGTTGATGGGAAGCAGGTTATTCTTAATACTGCACCTCAAGTGAAGAATAATTCGGTTCTTGTTCCGATTCGTTTCGTGAGTGAGCAAATGGGACTGACTGTGAGTTGGGATAATACAGATAAGACGGTTTATCTGACAAGTGCTGAACCTGGTTCTGTTGACAATGGACAAGCCAATACGGATACAGATGTAAAAGTAGATTTACCTGCGTTAACTGTACCGAATGAGACTAATCCATCTGTAACTACGCCGCTAGTAGATCCTGCTGATAAGACTAACAGGACGCTTAACAGAATAGAACTTGTTAATAATCAACTTATCATATCTTTGGACCATGAGGTAAAACCTAAAATTATGACATTAAGCAATCCTGATCGGATTGTGGTAGATTTGCCTAACACCATATTCGCTGATACATTTTCTTCAATTCAACCCCTAGATACAACATTGCAGGGTGCATTGGACACATTGGACCCTAGCGTATATCCTAATGTAACTGAAGTGAAGTATTCTTTATTCTCTCGTGATCCGAATACGGTTCGTATCGTAATGGGTCTGAATGCTGCTCAAAAGTTTCGATTGAATCAAGATTTTGGTTCTAATATCGTTGTTATCGATTTGAATGTTTCTGAAGATGAAGCTGGATATGAAGAAGATGCAATCATTGATTCAGGTCATACTGGTCGTAAGCTTGTCGTAATTGATCCTGGACATGGAGGGTCAGATCCTGGTGCTTCGAGTGTCACGAAAAAGCGTGAGAAGGACTTTAACTTGTCTGTAGGATTGAAAGTTCAGGCCATTCTCCTTAACGAACCGAATATTGAAGTTGTCATGACTAGGGATAGCGATGTATATCCAACTTTATCGGAACGTGCAGTACTAGCCAATCAATTACAAGCAGATGTATTTGTTTCTATTCATGGGAATAGCAATACATCATCAAGTCCTAACGGAACGGAAACATATTATTATAATCGGTCAGAGAGTAAAGAACTGGCAACTAGTATTCATAAGTATCTTATTAAAGCTACGGGCTTAAAGGATCGTGGCGTTAAGAATGAGAACTTCCATGTCATCAGAGAGACGACAATGGCTGCTTCGCTTCTAGAAATTGGGTTCTTAAGTAATAGCTTTGATGAAGCTGTATTATTTACGGATGACTTGCAGAATCGAGTTGCACAGGCTATTGTGGATGGAATTAAAGAGTATTTAAATATAGAAACGAAGTGATTTCTCCCGAAGGATGTGCTTATATTGTATAAAAGAATAAGCTGTATATTCATATTGTCTTTATTGATCGTTATTGGAACGGGGTGTGGACAGAAGCCAATGACAGAAGGCGGTACTGTTCAAGGATCAAGCACTACGCAAGACCAAGAAATCTCATCGACTTCAAAAGAAAAGGTTACTCCTCCAACAGTAAATGCTAGCACGGATGGTCAGGAGACTGTTGTAGATGTTGCAGAAGGAGATAAACTAGTGGACAAGGATACCGTAACAAAGTCTACTGATTCCGTCTCAAGTGAGGAGATTGCAGTCTATTTCACGGATCCTCAAGTGGAGGGACTTGTACAAGTAAAGCAGGAGATTAGTTTTTCTGATCAAGTTGAGAAATATGATTCTGCGTTTAAAGCATTGCAATCTAGTAACAATCCTGATCTAATTCCGCTATGGGGCAAGATTGAACTGAAGTCGATCTCTTTCGATGCGGGTGGCATTACGTTGGATATTCACATGCCGGATGAAGCAAGGTTAGGATCAGGCGGAGAGAGTTTTGCACTAACAGCCTTGAAGAACACCTTGTTCCAATTTGATGAAGTGAAAAGCATCGAACTGCTAGTAGATAATAAGTCTGTTGATAGTCTTATGGGACATGTTGAATTGGAACATCCTATGGTTCGAGACGAAGCTTCAAACTAAGAGAAATGAATTAAATTGACATAATATAGAATGAAGGACCTGAGAGCGAATCTGCTTTTGGGTTCTTTGTCGATAAAAAGGAAGATTTTCGCAACCTTTATAGCGAAATTACGTCTAATAGTTGTCCGAGGAAAGGAAGTGAGAGGGAAATAGTTGGATTAGAAATACAAAATTTTAGGAATGGTAGGGTGAATGATGAAGAAATTTAGCTTTCTATTGTTTATAATCATCTTTGTTATGGCATTTCCAAACAAGGGACAAGCGGCTTCAGGACATTCAAATGTATATTTGAACGGTAAGGAACTTGTGTTTGCGTCAAATGTAAAAATTGAGAATGTGAATAACAATATAATGATTCCAATTCGTGTTGTCTCGGAAAATCTAGGATTTGAAGTCATATGGGAGCAAAAAGAGCGCACGGTAACTATAAAGAACAAAGATACAACGCTACAGTTGGCAGTTAATAACAAGATCGCCTGGGTGGACGGTAATAAATCCACATTGTCAACGGCTCCTATATTGAAAAATGATACCGTCTCGGTGCCCATTAGATTTGTTAGTGAGCAAATGGGAATTCAAGTGGATTGGGATAATACATCCAAAACAGTATATTTGCTTTCACCAGATAAAGGGTCAGGAGATATAAATGAAGGTCAACCTGCGCCTGGTCCTGGGGAGAACAACGGACTCGCAACTATTGATGGTATGAGTTTTAGTGATAATCGTTTGATGGTCGCTACTACGGGTAATGTAAAACCAAAGGTGTCTGTATTGAAATCACCCGATCGTATTATCATTGATATACCCGATGCCCATTTCTCAGATACATATGGAGCGACCCATGAACTTAACGCTCATATGCAAGGTGGTTTCGCGGTAAGTGGTTATCCAGATCTAACGAAAATTAGATATTCATTATTTAATAATTCCCCTTCAACAGTGAGAATTGTAATGGATTTGAATCATGCCAAGAAGTACACAATGTATAATGAGGGTAACGTATTAATTGTTGATCTGAATTCGTCAGAAACGGATCCATCTTTTCCTATAGGGGATAATGGGAAGAAGATTGTAGTTATTGATGCTGGTCATGGTAATCAAGATCCTGGGGCGATTAGTGTGACAGGCAAGAGGGAAAAAGATTTCAATTTGGCTGTTACTCTTAAGACAGGACAACTATTAAAGAAGGAACCCAATCTAGATTTCGTTTTAACCCGAAATGATGATACTTTCTTGGAGTTAAAAGATCGTGTGAAAATTGCAAATGATTTGAACGCGGCTGTTTTTGTATCTGTACATGCAAACAGCTCCACTTCGTCTGCAGCTACGGGAAGTGAAACATACTATAAAAATGATAGTAGTATAGCATTTGCAAAAGTCATGCATAAGTATTTAGTGAAAGCGACAGGATTTAAAGATCGAGGCGTTCGATATGGGAACTTCCATGTTATTCGTGAAACGAAGATGGCTGCTGTTTTATTAGAAGTAGGTTATCTCAGTAATAAAGCAGATGAATCAGCAATGTTTACCGAAAACTTACAAAATCGGGTTGCCCAAGGTATTGTGGACGGAATTAAGGAGTATCTTGGTGTGAAGTAACGCTACAAAACTTTAAAGATAATGCTTTCGAAGTGAGTTTTGACGAAGTAGAAATCAAGAAGTATTGCTACAAAACTTTAAAGTATATGCTTCCGAAGCTAGTTTTGACGAAGTGAACATCAGGAAGCAATTGCTACAAAACTTTTAGGGGGACAAGAGTATGAATAGAAAATGGTGGAGTGTGGGGATTCTCGCATTAGTCGTAGTCATTGGAGTGGGTTGTGGGAATAAGCCGCAAGCGCAGCCAAGCGATGGACAATCAGAGCCAGTAACTGTGCCAACAGAGAATGTGCCAACAACAAATGCATCCGCATCCCAAAAAGAATACATTAAGGTTTATTTTACGGATTCCCAAGCGATGGAACTAATAGAATCCACAACCGAGATTACGTACGTGGATGAATCCCAAAAATATGTAGAAGCGTTTAAAGCGCTTCAAAAAGGTGACAACGCTGAACTCATTTCATTATGGGCAAAGATTGAATTGCTCTCTCTTGATTTCAAAGGAGATGCCATAACGATGGACATTAACCTTCCAGATGAAGCTCGTCTTGGTTCAGGTGGTGAATTGTTCGCACTTGAAGCACTTCAAAATACATTATTTCAATTTGATGAAGTGAAATCTATTGAACTTCTTGTTAATGGTGCTAAAGTAGAAAGTCTGATGGGACATGTTGATTTAGAGCATCCAATGGTGAAAAATTAGAAGAAAAGCAGGGATTGGAGCTTTTATGTCGAATATTAATTTAATTCTAGACAGTCTGATTCTGATTTGTATTTGTGTTATTAAGAGAGGGGAAGAAATATGCAATCCAAGCGCAGTAATTCTATGAGTTCTAAAAAGGTGGTATCTGCCGTTCTTGCAAGTATGGTGGCATTAAGTTCAGGGGCCGCGGTTTTTGCGGATGGAACAACACCAGTAGCTACAAATGCCTTAATATCGGCTTCCGGAACATTTAGTGATGTGAAGAGTGGATTTTGGGCTGAAAAACATATCTACAAACTAGCATCACAAGGCATATTATTGGGTGACAAAGGATTATTCAGACCGAATGATAGTGTCTCACAACAGGAAGCTGTGACGATGGCAATCCGATTTATGAATATCCAAGATCAATTAAACACAGATACGGCAGTTGTGTTTCCTGCTACTTTTACGGTGAATAATTACTTCAAGCCCTATGTAGCTCTAGCTTTCCAACATAATTTGTTGGATAAGCAGGTTGAAGTTGATGATGTTACATCAAAAACTTCCTGGGGTGAGAAGAAAGCTAGTCGGGAATGGATTACAGAATTGTTAGTACGTGCGATTGGTAAGGAGAATGAAGCTCAAGCATTAGCATCAAGAGCAACTTCTTTCGTGGATAATAGTAAAATTTCTGCTTCGAAACTTGGGTATGTAAATGCTGCTATCGAGATGGGATTAACGACTGGTATTGAAGGGAATCGTTTCGATCCGCTAGGTTCCGTTACTCGCGCTCAACTAGCAACGTTCTTTAGTCGTGGTGATGATCAGACCGACATTAAATATGCAAATTCAAGTGAAGGTATCGTGACAGAATTAACTGACAATTCAATCAGCTTATTTGTTAACGGTAGTATACGTAATTTTCCATTAAATAATACAACGGTTTACTATACCAAAACTTCTGATATCAAAGTTCCATTCTCTGATATCAAGTTGTACTCCAAAGTGATGATCATTGAGAATGGCGGCAAGGCTGCATATGTAGAAATTATAGATCCTACGGAACAGTTAGAGAATATCGAGACTACATTTGAAAGATTGTTCCCGGGGAATTCATTCGCTGTCTCTACTAATACAGGGTTTGATAATTTCAACTATGATGCCAACACTACTTTCCTTGATGTAAGTGGCAATAAGATTGAAGCTAAAGATATAACAACGGGAAGTCAAATTGTTATAAAACGGGAGACCTTCTCTACGAATAAGAATCTAGTGGTTGTTCAAGTGAAAACAAATGTCGTCAATAAAAATGGCACAGGAACAGTAGAAAGTGTAGACATTAATTCCAAGACGGTTGGAATTAAGAATACAGTAGGCACGATGGAGAGCTATAAATGGGATGAGGTACCTGTTATCAGTTATCAGGATCAATTATTATCTCCAGCGGAGTTAAAAGTGGGTTCAGTCATTAACTACACTGTTCAAAATAACACCATTCGCTCAATTGAAATAACTCAAGCTGTCGAACGGACGATTCGTGGTACTATTTATGAAATTGGCTCAAATGGGACAACCATTACGTATACCAAAACGGGTGGTTCATTGGAAGTGAAGTTGCTGTCTGATAAACCTGAGATTGTCATTAGTGGTATTAATAAGCCGATTCTAGCGGATCTTCTAGCTGACGCTACTGCTGGAGATCAAGTTGAAATGACGCTAGACTCGAAGGAATTAGTAACTAAGATTGTCGTGCTTAATAGACAAATGGAACAAAAGCCAAATGCCACTGTCGTATCTTATGATACAAAGACGAAGCTGTTGACGATATTAGATGAAAAAAACAGACCATTTGTAGTTACAATAGATGACAAGACGAAGCTGATTTACAATACGTCGATCCCATCATTGACAGGAATTGAGTACTTTCTAACTAGTGGACGTAAAATTAATCTTAGCTATATTACAAATCGTGCTTTGACGCTCGAAGTGGTATATAAGTATGATGGAACTGTAACAGCAGTGGATACGCTTGCTAGAAAAATAACGATTGAAGGTGCTAACGGTCAAAGAATTACCCTTCCTTATCAAATTACATCGGTTGAGATGTATGGTAAAAGTTATCTGAATATATCAGATGTAAAAGTTGGCAATGAGGTAACTCTTGTACTCGGGGATAATCAAGAAACGGTATCCAAAATTTTGCTGAAAACATCTGTTCAATATGAAGTGGCGTCTGTTGATTCGGGTAATAAATGGATCACTGCGAAATCGGGAAGCGGTACGAACTATGTTTATTTAGACAAGGCTACTGTTACTAGTGATAGTGGAGAATTAATGAAAGCTTCTGATTTACAGATTGGTCAGATTGTAAATGTCACTTATAGCGGGGATACTGCTATATCAGCACAAGTATCTAAGTTAGTTTCGGGCGAAGTGTTAGCTGTAGATATAGCCACTTCAAACGTTACCGTTAAAAGTTTTAAAGGTGGCACAGAAGTTATCAAAGCATCAGGTGCTGTTAAAATTATTCGTGCGGGTAGTACGAGCACTGTATTAAACAGTCTGACTTCAGGAGAACGTGTCGAAATACGTAAAGATGTAGATGGAACTACGATCATCAATGTGCTTAGTAAACTTGAGAAGACTTTCTGGAAGTATACAGATACTTCAAGAGACTTTTATGTGAAAAAACAACTTGCAACCGATAAGAATTTGTATAAGTTGTCACCAAATGCATATATTCATCAAGGTGACACGACATTATCCGTGCAATCTCTCCGAGAAAATGATAAAATTGTACTGTATTTTCACAATGATGTAATAGTGGAAATACAGAAACAATAATCTGCTTTCGGTTAGGTCATGAAATACACCGTCTTGATACGGGATGTACTTCCTGTATTAAGACGTTTTTCTTCTTGTCAGGAGGTATTCATCATGGTAGCTGCAAAAGTACGTCATATATTGGACACAATGGCTGAGATGTTTCCTGAGGCGCATTGTGAATTGATCCATAGCAACGCGTTTGAATTAACGATTGCTGTGCTCTTGTCTGCGCAGTGTACAGATGAGACAGTAAATAAGGTTACTAAGGACCTCTTTCAGAAGTATACATCACCCCAAGATTATATCGATGTTCCGCTTGAAGAATTGGAGCAAGATATTCGAAGAATCGGACTTTATCGTAATAAGGCCAAGCATATTCAGAATTTATGCAGAATGGTGATAGAGCAATTTGATGGTGATGTTCCTAGAACTTATGATCAATTAGTGTTGCTTCCAGGAGTGGGACGTAAGACTGCTAATGTGGTCGTATCGAATGCATTTGGAATTCCAGCTATAGCAGTGGATACGCATGTGGAACGGGTGTCTAAACGTCTAGGATTAGCAGGATGGGATGACTCCGTACTTGAAGTGGAAAAGAAACTGATGAAAAAAGTTCCTCGAGATGAATGGACAGATACTCATCATCGACTTATCTTTTTTGGACGTTATCACTGCAAAGCTCAAAATCCACAGTGCCAGGTTTGTCCGCTGCTTGATGTATGTCGTGAAGGTAAAAAACGTATGAAATTGACCCAAAAAAGGAAAGATAAAGAGATCATTGGATAGTGAACATTAGAGCTGGAGAAGGATGGGATATTAGATGAAATGTATTTCCGTGTATACAAACAATTTTGAACAATTTTCCGATATTTTCGAGAATGTTGTGGACAGCGAATTTGCAGAGAATGAAGAAAAAGAAGTGGATGGTATTACTGTGAGCCATTCCGGAGAAGTGCCAGAGTTTTATTATGAGCGTATGTCTCAGAAGCCAGAAGTCGTAGTTATGAGAGATAGATCACGCGGTGTGACTATTCTTCAACATGGTTCTGTGTTTGAGATTCTGTTCCCTGAGCTTGAGGATGCATTAGCTTAGGTGCATGACCGATGATATAGGGTTAGTTCATATTCATTAAAAGATATAAAACCGGAGGAATTTCTTCGGTTTTATTTTTTTTGTTATGATAAAAGATATCGCTAAACCTTATGAAATGGTAAAATAAAGTTATTTCAATGAGAATAATCACAGGAGTTAGACATGACATGATGTCATATATCATTCAGCAAGTCTATAAATGGTAAAAGTATGTTCATAAGGGGAGAGAATTCATTCATGGTGGCAGTGACACAGAGCGACATGAAGAACGTAGCAACAGATTTGAAAGCGTTTAATAGTAAGTTGACTGGTTGGGGAGATATGAAATCCTGTCATAATATTAATGATTTATTGCAGAAGAAGAATTCTGGTGAATTAACGATTGCTGTATGTGGTCACTTCTCTGCGGGGAAGTCGAGTCTAATTAATACGTTGTGTGGGATGAAGGTATTACCTTCAGGTCCTGTACCAACGAGTGCGAATGTGGTGACGATTCGTAATGGAGTACCACGTGCGCTCATATACTCCGCTGATCTGAATGAGTTGGAAGGCGATATTGAAAAGATTACGCCGTTAGAGGTGTCGCCAGCACAACTTGATAATTATTGCATGAATGGTGGTGAGTATTCATCTATCGAAGTATGGGAGAGGATTCCTTTTCTCGGTTCAGATGGTGTTCTGATGGATACTCCAGGGGTCGATTCTACAGATGATGGACATAAGAAAGCGACTCATTCAGCGCTTCACTTGGCTGATGTTGTACTATATGTAATGGATTACAATCATGTTCAATCTGAGAATAATTTGATGTTCGCGAAGAGCTTATCCGATTGGGGGAAGCCGCTATATTTGATTGTTAATCAGATTGATAAGCATAAAGAGCAGGAGTTATCTTTTGCGGCATATCATGAGGAAGTGGTTACAGCATTTCAACGTTGGCAGGTTAGCTATGAAGGGGTTATTTATAATTCCTTGAAGGAAATGGATCATCCTTATAATCAGCATGATCGGTTGAAATCTTTAATTACAGATTTAATTGAGCAGAAGGAAGCATTGCTTGAATATAGTATATCTTGTTCGGTTCACCATGTTGCTGAGGATCATTTAGAACAATTTAAAGAGTCTTTAGCAGATGAGAAGGAGCGTCTTCTTGAAGAGTTAGGTGGGGAGGAAGTTCTGGATCGGATTGAAGCAGGTATGAAGTCTTTGGAGCTTGAGCGAGGGCAGATTGAAGGGGGTCCACAGGAAGAGAGAGAAGTGCTTCGTATCGAGTTACATAAGTTACTGGATAATTCAAACCTGATGCCAGCAGAAATTAGAGATCTAGCACAGCTATTCTTGGAGAGTCGTAGGCCTGGATTTAAGAAGGGTCTATGGTTATCGGGCAATAAGACAAAGGCAGAGCAAGAACAAAGGCAAAGTCAGTTTCTTCATAAGTTGCAGGAACAAGTAGCTTCACAAGTGGAATGGCATGTCCGTCAGATGTTGATTGAATGGGGTGACGAGCAGGAGCTGTGGAGTGAAGAATGGCAGAAGAAGATGGAGTTATTCATTCCGTCTATAGATGAGAGTGTTATTCTACACACACTTCAAAGTGATGCTGTTCTATCTGGTGAGTATGTTCTGAACTATTGTCGTAGCATAGCCGAACATATTAAGGGCTTGTATCGTCGTAGCATGATGGAATTCGCGGAGCAGCTATTAGTGCTGCTCGATGAGGCTGCTGCACGCGAGCTGCAGCAGCTAAGTCAACGAATGGCCGACCTGCAGCAACAGTCGGCCGCCGGCTCCCGCTATGCAGCGTTGCTGCGGGAGGAAACCGCGCGCGCGGCAGCTCTAGCGGAGCTGCTGCCGCCGCGCCAGGGCATCACCCCCGGCCTCCTGCCGGTGGTGGCGCCCTTACGGCCGCCCGCACCTGCGGTGGCGGCCAAGGAGGCGGGCGCGCTTCGCGCTGCGCCCGCAAGAGCACTTGCCCCGCCGCATAGCGGAGGCGGGGCTCACCCGCGCGGCATAGCTCCCGGAGGTCGCCGCCAGCGCTTAGCAGATGCGGCGGCGCAATTGCATGCCGCGTCCGCACTGCTAGGGCTGTACCCCGCGATGGCATCCGCCGCGCGGGGAATCCGTGAACGCGCCGCTGCGCTAGAAGGCGGCACGTTCACACTAGCGCTGTTCGGAGCTTTCAGCGCGGGCAAGTCCTCCTTCGCCAATGCTTTGCTTGGCGAAGATGTACTGCCTGTATCGCCGCATCCGACGACCGCGGCGATCAATCGTATTCTTGCGCCGCAAGGTGATTATTTACACGGAACCGCACAGGTGACGATGAAGTCGCACGAGACATTTATGGAGGATTTGAGAATATCTTTCGCGACGCTCCATTTAGGCGTGCCTGACCCTAGGGAATGGTCTAAGGCGGTCAATAACTTAAGTTCAGAAGGTATACATCCTGCGGGGTTACCTCATTTCGGCTTCCTGAAGGCCGCTAGTGCTGGGTGGATGGAAGCCGAGGAACTTTTGGGTACGGAGCAAATCGTTGATTTTCCACAGTATCGCTCCTTTGTAGCAGATGAGAGTAAATCTTGTTTTGTTGAGCGCATCGATTTATTTTACAGTTGTGACCTAACAGAACAGGGCATTATTCTTGTGGATACACCAGGGGCTGACTCACTGCACGCACGTCATACAGGTGTGACTTTTCAATATATGAAGTATGCAGATGCGATCGTGTTCGTAACGTATTATAATCATGCCTTTTCCAAAGGGGATCGACAATTTCTCTCTCAATTAGGGAGGGTGAAAGATAGCTTTGCACTGGATAAAATGTTTTTCATTATCAATGCATCAGATCTTGCTGCATCAAACGATGAGCTTGAGCAAGTGATAGACCATGTGCAATCCAACCTTCGGAGTAATGGCATTGGTTCACCTCATATTTATGCTCTATCGAGCATGAAAGCGTTGGAGGCTAAGCGTGAGGGCGATAAGTCATCGTTATTAGCTTCAGGGTTTACGGCATTTGAGACATCACTAGATGATTTTGCCGGGAAAGAGTTACCAGGATTATCTATACTAGCTGCAAGACAAGAGATTACATCGGCCCGAATGCGTGCGGAAGAATGGGATCGGATATCCCGACAAGATGAGGCGACTAGAGATGGACAGCGACTTGAACTTTCAAATAAGGTTACGAAGGCTAACGCTATGTTGAGTCAGTTCACGAAGTTGGAAGGTGTCCATAGGGTGATCGAACAAGAGACGAAAGAGCTGTTATTCCACGTGTGCCAACGGATATATTATCGATTGGGATCATTCTTTCAAGAATCTTTTCATCCTACAGTGCTCCGTGAAGGCATGGGTTCTTTGAAAGAGATATACACGGATTGCGGGCGAGAGCTAGAACAGTCCTTATTAAGGGAAATCGATCAAGAAATATGGGCTACGACATTGCGACTTGAACTAAAGGCCAAATCAATCTTGGAAGAAGGAGCGATTCGGTTTACAAATCAGATCCATGACTTGGATGAGGGCATGTTATTAATACCCATGAGAGAGAATCGAGATTGGACAGTACCTGATTTGCAAGGTAGTCAATTTCATCAATCTATGGATTGGGGGAGTATGTGGTCTTCTTTTAAAACACCAAAGTTATTCTTCGAAGGAAAAGGTCGTGAGAAGTTACGGCTTGCCGTTGAACCAAAGTTAAAAGAGGCTGTAGCAGAAGCGGTCATCCTACAGCAACAGCAGTTATCTGACTTCTATGTAACGGAATTTCAAAAGGGACTTCATCGTCAAGCAGCTATTCTAGAAGAGCAATTAGCAGAAGGATACACTGCGCTTGAACAAACACTACAATTAACAGATTCAATAGAACAATGGCATGAATTAGCGAATGAATTAACTATATATGAGCAAGTTTTAGAATAGAAAATCTTCTGAAAGAGAGGGGATAAGGCGGATTGGGGAAGCGCTTTTACAGGCTTTCTTTTCTTTTGGTCAATTAACCAAGGGATATGGAGGAAACAAGAACAATTGATAACTAGCTCTTGATTGTATGATTCAATTGGCAGTTGGTTGCGTAACTAGGCTGATTATGATGACTTATGCACTTTGCCGCCTTGCAAGGACGGTGGTAAACTTCATTAATGTTCACAAATATATAAATAAATGATATGGATCTTATGCATCCATAAGGAGGAGAAACATGAACGTACTCAGGCAATTACAGAGCTTCTTTTGGGACAAACGGAAGTTTCTGTACTTATCGATCCTAAGTTTAGCAATTGCTACTGCGCTAGGATTGGTTACTCCGATGTTGCTTAAAAGCCTGATTGATGATGCTATTATGCCTGGGCAGTATGACAAAGTGCCTATGCTTGCTATCACTGTCATTCTTGTCGTCATTGTAAAAGCAATGATGCAATTTGTAAGCGGTACCCTTGGTGGTAGATTAGGTAATCATTTGGCATACCGTTTGCGTAATGCATGTTACGAGAAACTTCAATTTTTATCTTTTCGCTATTATGACACTGCTAAAACAGGCGATTTAATGTCACGTTTAACAGGTGACCTCGAAGCGATTCGAAATTTTGTTGGGTTTGGTTTAGCACAAATGATGAACACCATACTAATGGTCTTATTCGGCGCAATTATGATGTTCTCCATTCACTGGCAATTGACCTTGGTCACGATGATGAGTGTTCCATTCTTAATTATCGTAGCTCTGAGATTTGAAGGTAAGATTCATCCTGCATTTCGGGAAATGCGCTTAGCATTAAGTACGCTAACGACTGCTGTACAGGAGAATGTTACAGGAGTTAGAACGGTTAAATCTTTTGCACGTGAACCTCATGAAGTTGAGAAGTTCTCCATCCGTAATGAACGCTATAAGACGAACCAGATCTTTACGTCAACATTATGGAGTCGCTTCTTTCCATTCATGGAATTCTTGGCTTCGATCACGGTTGTTCTGCTCCTTACAGTAGGAGGAACCTTTGTCATCAATGGAACACTCTCATTAGGAGAATTGGTAGCCTTCTTCAGTCTGATCTGGTACATAATCGGTCCAATGTGGAATATTGGATTCCTAATTAATAACTATACCCAATCCGAAGCTTCAGGTGAACGCGTCTTAGAACTACTTAATCACCCCATTGACGTTAAAGATCGTGAAGATGCGGTGGAGCTTAAGGTGGAAGAAGTTAAGGGACATATTACATTTGATGATGTTACTTTTGCCTATGGAAATAAGATAGCTGCGATTAAGGACGTAACCTTCGATGCACCAGCGGGCTCTGTTATTGGATTTCTAGGTGGGACGGGTTCGGGTAAGTCAACGATTATTCAATTACTAATGCACGCTTATAATGTGAATGAAGGTACGATCAAACTTGACGGAGTGGATATACGTGATATTACCGTTCATAGTCTTCGTAGCCAGATTGCATCGGTATTCCAGGAGACATTCCTGTTCTCTTCCAGCATCCAGAATAATATTTCATATGGGTTGAAGGATGTAACTATGGAAGAAATCATTCGTGCTGCAGAATTAGCGAAAGCGCATGAATTTATTATGGAGATGCCTGATGGATATAATACGGTCGTTGGAGAACGTGGAATGGGACTCTCTGGTGGACAGAAACAACGGATCGCCATAGCTCGTGCTTTACTAAAGAATCCCAAAATTCTTATTCTTGATGATGCGACCAGTGCCGTTGACATGGAGACAGAACATGAGATCCAGTCAGGATTCCAAGAAGTGATGAAAGGACGTACAACATTTATTATTGCCCATCGAATATCTTCTCTACGTCATGCAGATGAAATACTAGTACTGGACGAAGGGAAGGTCGTACAAAGAGGCAAACACGAACATCTAATTACTGTGCCAGGTCCATATCGAGATGTGTACCAAATTCAGTACGCTGACTATATCTCCCGGGTAACTGGGGAAGCAGAAGAGCAGGTGAAATCATGAACACGGGCATAAAAGCTGAAAGGCAGAATCAAAAGTCTAGCAAGGAATCTAATAAAGCTCAAAAAGGTGGCGCGAGGTTTGTCTACCAAGATGATGATATTATTGATAAAGCATTTGACTGGGGACAATTCCGACGATTGTTTGCTTATATGCGACCTTATGCTAAACAATTACTCCCTCTGATCGGATTGATGATGATTCTGGGAACGATCACTAAATTAACAGTTCCTTACCTAACGAGTATGGCGATTGACAAGGCGATTGCGCCTGCTAATGCTAGTCCTAATCTGAAGATGCTCTATACGATTGCTGTTGTTATATTAGTACTATATGCTGTGCAATGGATAGCATCGACCTATCGCATTAAGTACATGAATATTATTGGACAGAGAGTCATATTTGATTTACGAGCAGATTTATTCAAGCATATTCAAAAGCTTTCATTCAATTTCTTTGATAAAAGACCAGCGGGTTCGATTCTAGTCAGGGTTACCAATGATGTGAACTCATTGCAGGAACTCTTCACTAACGGTGTCGTTAACTTAATGATTGACTTTGTTCAGTTGATAGGAATTGTTGTGATTCTATTGATAATCAATGTAAAGCTTGGACTTGCGGTTATTATTACAGTACCGATTATGTTCTTTATTTCTACGAAGTTGCGGGTGAAGATTCGTGGAGCTTGGCAGGAAGTTCGTATGAAAGGTTCACGAATCAACTCACATTTGAATGAATCGATCCAAGGGATTCGTGTCACTCAAGCTTATACGCAAGAGAAAGAAAATATGGAATTCTTCGATGTCATGAATAAAGATGCTAAGAAGTCATGGGATAGAGCTACGACCATGAACCAAGGATTCGGTCCACTTATAGAAATTACAGGTGGCTTCGGTACATTGATACTCTTCTCGTTCGGTGCCTACTTGATTCAACAAGGTGAACTAACGATTGGTCTATTAGTAGCTTTCTCTAGTTATGTAGGTAACTTCTGGGATCCAATTAACCGTCTGGGTCAGATGTATAATCAATTGTTAGTTGCGATGGCGTCATCAGAGCGAATATTCGAATTCATGGATGAGAAACCTAGTATCGATGATCAACCTAATGCAATAACTCTACCTGAAATTAAAGGGGATATTACATTTGAGAAGATTGTCTTTGAGTATGAGAAAGGTCGTCAAGCTCTGAAAGGAATTGACCTAAACGTTGAGGCGGGTCAGACGATTGCATTAGTTGGTCATACAGGCTCGGGTAAAAGTACGATTGTCAATCTCCTGAGTCGCTTCTACGACATCACGGATGGCAAGATCACTATTGATGGAAATGATATTCGAGATGTAAAGGTTGAAAGCCTACGAAGTCAGATCGGTATTGTGTTGCAAGATACGTTCATCTTCTCTGGAACGATTCGAGATAATATTCGTTTTGGGCGTTTAGATGCGAAGGATGAGGAGATTGAAACGGTAGCTAAATCGGTGAATGCTCATGACTTCATTTCGGCCTTACCACAGGGATATGACACCGAAGTAGAAGAACGCGGAAATGTATTGTCTATGGGTCAGCGTCAACTACTGTCCTTTGCAAGAGCGCTACTAGCTAATCCGCGTATTCTAGTGTTAGATGAAGCTACGGCAAGTATTGACACGGAAACAGAACTCAAAATTCAAGAAGCCTTGAAAGTACTACTCCAAGGTCGGACTTCATTTATTGTTGCCCATAGACTTTCGACGATACGACATGCGGATAAAATTGTTGTATTGGATCATGGGGAAATCAAGGAAGAGGGAAGCCACGCTGAGTTGATACGACAAGATGGGATCTATAACGGTCTCATTGAAGCCCAATTCAGATTCATCTAAATTGTGGTAGTTCAAAAAGTCATCTTTTGATCACGAAGGTTAGCAGGGAGCGTATTCGACATCGAATATTGAATTCAGCCGGTCCTAGCATATGCTTTCGAGGTATGTTTCCTTCGGAAACATTTCAGGTGCTCACGTAGGTACTGCCAGCGTATGCTTCCGAAGTCGTTTTCTACGAAAACGTGTAGCTCCGCTTCTCACTCGCTATCTTCATTCAATCTTCTGAGGCGTTTCGAAGAAACGCAACATCGTAAGCATACGCTTTAGTGCTGAAAATTTGACTTTTTGAACACGTACTAAAATTACACAATGATACCACTTCCTTGAAAAACCGACATGGATTTCGTGAAAATGTAACAAGATTATGTAGGAAAAAGATTGAATTTGCTGAAAATTTGTGGAGCGCTCTTGCATTCTGCGTGCTAAACCCTGAAAATAGAGATAATAGATCTATAGGGGGGATGGCAAGTGGTGTGGGGTGCTCCTTTTTCTGCATATTCCAGAAAAATATTGCTGCTGGGCAGTGGAGAATTAGGAAAAGAAGTGGTACTTGAAGCCCAGAGATTGGGTATTGAGACCATTGCCGTGGATCGCTATAAAGATGCTCCTGCTATGCAGGTAGCACACAGGTCTCATGTGATCGATATGCTCGATGAAGAAGCACTAAAAAGAATAATAAGGCAAGAACAACCCGATCTTATTGTTCCAGAAATTGAAGCAATCGCAACAACTGCATTGATGGAATTAGAAATGGAAGGATATCATATCGTTCCTACCGCGCGTGCTACTTCACTCACGATGGATCGCGAAGGGATTCGCCGCCTAGCATCCGAGACTCTAGGATTGCCAACCGCAGCTTATCGATTCGCAGACAATCTGGATGAATTGAAAATTGCGGTAGCTGAACTAGGAACACCTTGTGTGGTGAAGCCAATTATGAGTTCATCTGGCAAAGGCCAAAGTGTTTGTCGGAGTATGGATGAAGTGAACGCGTGTTGGACTATTGCTGTTGAAGATGGACGAGCTAAGACTACCCGTGTAATCATTGAGTCTTTTGTTCAATTTGAGAGTGAAATTACGCTACTTACTGTTCGATCTGTATCTGGAACGCTGTTCTGCCCACCGATTGGCCATATTCAGAAGGATGGCGATTATGTGGAGTCTTGGCAACCGCATCAGATGAGTGACACTCAAATTGAACAATCTCAAGCAATTGCCAAAGCGATTACGGATGAATTGGGTGGATATGGTGTCTTTGGAGTTGAGTTGTTCTTAACATCCGAAGGAGTTGTATTCAGTGAAGTATCGCCTCGTCCACATGATACCGGTATGGTAACGATGGTGACACAGGATTTGTCGGAGTTTGCTCTACATGTTAGAGCGATCCTTGGCTTGCCGATTGATGAGGTACAATTACTTTCACCTGGTGCATCAGCTACATTGAAAGCACAAGGAAATAGCACTGACTTTATCATTAATGGAGTCGGTGAAGCTCTCTTACTTCCACGAACTCAAGTAAGAGTATTTGGTAAGGGTGAGGCGAAGCCTGGAAGAAGAATGGCTGTTACTTTGAGTACTGCTGATAATGTTGAGAATGCACGAGACACAGCGAAGCATGCTGCGAGTCTATTGAAAGTGGAGGAATTTGACCATGATAGGTAGTTTGTCTACCCCTGTATTGTGTATCCGTAAGTTCCAATGGAATGACTTGGAGAGTCTAAATGCATTAATGCGAGAATTGAACTATCCAACGACATTAAGTGTCATGCGAGAACGGATGCAGGAGATGGAATCTAGTCCTGTACATTGTACACTCATTGCTGAAGTGGATAACGAAGTAGTAGGGGAGATCAGTTTACGAAATATTCTGACTCATTCTAGTACTGAAGCTACAACTCAGATTACCTCTATTGTTGTCGCTAAAGGTTATCAAGGTCAGGGCATTGGGAAGAGATTGATTCATAGTGCAGAAGAATGGAGCAAAGGTCAAGGAAGCCATCTTCTATTTCTTAAAAGTGGTAACCGCGTAGAGCGTGCTCCTGCAAGAGCGTTTTATAAACATATCGGATTCACCAATATGGGCTACCTTTTCAGCAAAACATTATAGTGCGGCAATAACATACAGGGTGTCCCGAGTCATTTACTAAGGCTTTAGGGGCACCATTTTTTTAAAATATAAGAAAGCATAAGTTTCACATGAATCAATTTCATAATCGGCGATGCAGCTAAATCGGATTATGCAATCGCTTACAAAATTGAGGTGAGGAATGAGTAAATGTATAAGCTTATTTTAGTAGATGATGAAGAAGATGTAAGAGAAGGATTACTTGATGAAATAGCATGGAAAGAGCATGGTTTCGATGTAGTAGATAAGGCGGAGAATGGTCGAGAAGCGACAGAGCTAATTGAGAGATATCATCCGGACGTTGTCGTAACGGATATTCATATGCCTTTTATGAATGGACTAGAGCTTGCCGAATGGATTCGAAACCATTATCCGCATACGAAGATCATTATTTTAACTGGATTCGATGAATTCGAATATGCTCAGAAAGCGATAAAGATGCAGATCGACGAATATGTTCTTAAGCCTTTTTCTTCTAAAGAACTGGTTGATGTATTGTTGAAAGTGAAGAATAAACTGGACGACGAACTAGCTGAACAGGACAACTTAGATCATTTGCTCCAGTATTACCGAGAAAGCCTTCCTATTATGCGAGGCAAGTTTCTCTCCTCTCTTGTGTCAAGACGTATACCTATCACAGAAATAAACGAAAAGATGGTCAGTTATGAGCTTAAATTAACTGCTTCTTTATATATGGTCTCTATTGTGAGAGTAGATTATTTCTATGCAGAGCTGCAACAGAATGAATCATCGCATATGAATGTCACAACTTCACAATCTTTAAAACATACGAATGATCGACAATTACAATTGTTTGCAGTGCTGAATATTGCCAATGAAATATGTCTGAAGCACCAGATAGGTGAAGTGTTTCTTCATCATGATGATGTCGTTCTATTAATGATGAATCATGATGACGATTCCGAGAAGATGATCCAAAGGATGCTAGAAATATTAGAAGAAGTTAGACAAAATGTAGAGAAATATTTAAAGCTAACCGTGACGATAGGTGCGGGAACCATGACAAACATTCTTGGGGGTGTAAACCATTCCTATAATGATGCATTGCAAGCATTGGATTATCGTTTACTTTTGGGCAATAATCGAGTGATTTGGATTGATGATGTGGAATCGAGAACGGATCGATTCAAGAATGAGCCTCTTCACTATGATGAATTGAAGCAACAAATGTTAATTCGCGCCATTAAACTAGGAACAGCGCAGGAAGTAGGAGCTACGGTGGAGAATCTATTTGCAGGAGAAGAGATGAGTCAACTTACTGTAAAGGATTGTCAGGTATATGTATTAGAAATCATAACATCTATTATGAAGATAGCTAAAGAATTTCGGATGGAGCTCGATGAGATATTCGGTACGAATGAGTATTTTGTTGAGATCACGAAGTTTAATAACTTGAATGAAGTAAAGCTGTGGATTACTGGTATTTGTGTGAAACTCATGAACCACATTTCGAAGGGCCGTCAATCTAGTTATAATCAATTGGTAGAGGACGCTAAATCATACATAGCGATCCATTATCACGAGAATGACATTTCTATTAATAAAGTGTGTACATATTTACATATAAGTACCGGGTATTTCAGTAGTATTTTCAAGAAAGAAATGAAGATGACCTTTGTGAACTATGTGATGCAACTTCGGATGGAATCTGCTAAAGATTATCTACGTTCAAGTGATTTGAAATCTTTTGAAATCGCGGAGAAGGTTGGATTTATCGATCCTAATTATTTCAGTTTTTGTTTCCGTAAGCAATTCGGAATATCTCCAAAAGAATATCGAAATAATGCGGGAGGAGCAACGACGAGTGAGCATTAAATTGAAAGATTCACGACAATCTAAACTTTCAAAAAAACTTAAAGTCCCACTCTCGTTCAATCTAAGAAGTATTCAAGTCATTATTACGATATCTTTCTCGATGATTACGGTTATCGTGGTGCTCCTAGTTAGCCTATTACTCTACAACAAGTTCGCTAAATCTGCAGAAGACAACGCTTATCTAAACATTCAACAAATTATAGAACAGGTGAACTCCCACTTGGAGCTATATGTCAAAGGTATGCAGGATATATATGAAGTGGTGGAACAGCAAATTGGTCAGACAGGTAACATCTCGGATTCATTATTGCAGGAACAACTGACGACACTTCTTCGGACCCGTGAGGACTTAGTCTCTGTCGCTCTGTTTACACCGGTAGGTGACATGGTATTGGACGTACCCGATGCGAACATGCGCCGAAATACACAATTAATGAAACAAAGTTGGTTTCAGACTGCACTTAAGCAACCGGAATCCGTCTCCTTCTCTCAACCTCATATTCAGAACTTATACAAAGGGCAATATAAATGGGTAGTTTCATTAAGTCGAATGATCCAGTATAGGGAAAAGGGAGAATTGAAGCAGGGTATTCTGTTGGTGGATGTTAATTTTCGGACGATTGATGAGCTTAGCAGCAAAGTAAGTCTTGGTAAAAAAGGTTATGCCTATATTATCGATGCTCTAGGAAATATCATTTATCATCCACAGCAGCAATTAATTTATGCAGGACTTAAATATGAAAATATTGAGCCTGTATTTAAGTACGCCTTCGGAAGTTATATGGACACATCTACAGAAGAAGAAAGATATATTACGGTTAGAACAGTGGACCCGATTGGTTGGAAAATCGTTGGTGTGGCCTATCCAGATGAGATTGTAACAACGAAGAGGGATCTTAATCATTTCGTTGGATGGTTTCTAACGATCGTTATGGTTGTCGTACTATTGATTTCTATTTTTGTGTCTGCCAAGATATCACAGCCTATTCGCCGGTTAGAGAAAGTGGTTAAGCAGGTAGGGCAAGGTGATTTTAGCACACCTATTGATGTGAAGGGTGCTTATGAAGTAGAGCAATTATCCAAGAGGTTTAACCTTATGCTACATCGAATTCGTCAACTTATGAGTCAGATTATATATGAACAGGAAGCGAAGCGGAAAAGTGAACTAGATGTACTTCAAGCGCAGATTAATCCACATTTTCTCTATAATACGTTGAATTCCGTTATCCGGCTTGTAGAGCGGGGGAAGAACGAAGATGTCGTTACTGCGATCACTTCACTGTCTAAATTATTCCGTATTAGTCTTAGTGAAGGAAGGAATATGATCACGTTAGAGGAAGAATTAGAGCATGTCCGTCATTATCTGATTATCCAAAAGATAAGATATAAGAGTAAATTTAATTACGAGATGGATATTCAGGATGAGGCATTAACTTGTATAACGCTGAAACTTATCATTCAACCGATTGTCGAGAATGCCATCTATCATGGGATTGAGCTTATGCCAGATGAAGGCTCTATTCGGATCTCAGTCAGAGTTGAAGGGGAGAGAGTTATTATTTCGGTGACGGATAACGGTCTTGGAATGACACCTCAAGTGATGGGACAACTGTTGACAGGTGGTGTGAAGAGTTCAGGAGGATCAGGCGTGGGTGTGAAGAATGTTCATGAACGCATCCAATTGTACTACGGCAAAGCGTATGGACTGACATTTGTGAGCGAAGTGGAGGAAGGAACTACGGTTACTATTACCCTTCCTATGATGATAAAGGAACTAGATCCTGTGGAAGAAGAGGGAATGTTATGAATATAACTATAAGAAGAATATTGTTATTATTGGTTTCTCTTTCACTGGGATTGGTTTCTTGTTCGAATACTCCTTCAAGTTTACGAATGACAGATAGCGTACGTAAGGTGAGCATGATTGTGAAGATGAATAGTGGTTCTTTTTGGAATACGGTTAAGATGGGAGCGGAAGTTGCCGCGAAAGAATACAACGTAGAATTAACATTCCTTGGTCCAGATAGCGAGAATGATATCGAGGGGCAAATTATGTTAGTCGATGACGCGATTAAGAACAAAGCAGATGCTATTATTCTATCAGCAAGTGATTATATGAAGCTGGCACAGGTAACGGATCGCGCAGCTTATCACAAAATTCCGGTCATTTCCATGGATACAGAAGTAGCTTCGGCTCGAGTGAAGACCTTTGTAGGAACCAATAATTATGAAGCAGGACAAAGAGCGGCAGAAAGATTGATTCAATTGATTGGTGGTAAAGGTCAGGTTGGTTTAGTTAGCTTCGTAGAGGGAGCTCGGAATGCGGATGAAAGAGCGTCGGGGATGTTGGATTACATGGCACGGTTCCCTGACGTTAAGGTAATAGATATCGTATATTGTGGTTCAGACATACAGTTAGCGGCACGATTAACGAATGAAATGATTAATCAATATCCAGACCTCAGAGGAATCATCGCACTGAATGAAATAGCAGGGATCGGTGTGTCGAAAGAAGTACAGAAGCTAGGTGCTGGTGGTAGAGTGAAGATCATTACATTTGACAGCCCACCTGAGGTCATTGAGATGTTACAAGAGGGTGTTGTTCAGGCAACGGTCATTCAGAACCCTTATAGTAATGGATATTTAGCAGTGAAGCATGCTGTTGAAGGCATTGAAGGGATCCATGTTCCTGAGCGAGTGGAGACAGGATCCAAGTTGATTGATCTCGATAATATGTTGTGGCCAGAAAATCAAAAGCAACTGTTTCCTTTTGTAAGGTGATGATCGCATGTCTATGAAAAGTTATGGAGGAGGTCCATATCAATGATCAAAAGAATGACAGTCGCTTTACTCATAGGTGCGCTACTCGGATCAGTTATGGCAAGTTGCTCGAGCTCGGCAGACGGAGGTAAATTGCCTCATATTGGTGTAGCGATTTACAGATTCGGAGATACATACATGACGGGTGTTCGGAACTCCATTAAAAGTAGTGCCGAAGGAAAAGTAAAGGTCGAAATTGTAGATAGCCAAAATTCTCAATTGACTCAGAATGATAAAGTAGATGTGTTTATTACGAAAAAAACGAATGCGCTAATTATTAATCCAGTAGACCGGACAGGGGCTGGCATTATTATTGATAAAGCGAAGAGCGCTAACATTCCTGTCGTATTCCTCAATCGAGAACCACTTGCAGATGATATGAAGAAATGGGATAACGTTTATTATGTCGGCGCGAAGGCTGAAGAATCGGGCACGATGTCAGGCGAGATTATTGCTGATTACTGGAGATTACATCCTGAAGCAGATAAGAACAAAGATGGTGTACTCCAATATGCCATGTTAAAAGGTGAACCCGGTCACCAAGATGCTGAATTACGTACGAAGTATGCGATTGAAGCGATTGAAGCTGCTGGTATTAAAGTGGAAAAGGTTGCTGAAGAATCAGCGTATTGGGATCGGGTGAAAGGTCAAGAAAAAATGGATGCGTTCCTTAAATCGAAGGGAAATAGTATTGAGGCGGTTCTAGCGAATAATGATGATATGGCACTAGGTGCTATTGAAGCATTAAAAGATGCAGGTTATTTCAAAGGTGATAAATATATGCCTGTTGTAGGTGTAGATGCAATGGCACCAGCAATAAAAGCGTTACAAGAAGGAACGATGTTAGGAACTGTACTTAATGACTTCGATAACCAAGGTAAAGCTGCTCTAATTCTAGCTACACTGTTAGCGAATAGAGAAACACCTACCAAGGATAATGTTGGTTTTGAGATTACGGACAATCAATATGTGTGGATCCAATATAAGAAAATTACGAAGGACAATATTGACGAAGCAAAATAAGGGCATATGAATCGGCTAGATCTTCTTAAGATTAATAGTAGAGTAGTAGCTTACCTTATGTAAACACACAGTGAAAACGGTGGTTTATGTAAGGTTTTTTCCGTTGGTATCTATTGATTAGTAGGTACTTTCCAATAATTGTGGGTTTTAATTGAAAACTAGCATGTTACAATGAATTCATTGCTGGTGACAATATTGTAACTATTCTGTTGCATGTAGATGCAAGACACAAATCGATTCAAAGGAGAGATGGATAAATGAAAACAACATTTATAAAATCATTGATGGCGGGGACGATTGCTACTGTATTGGCTGTGGGAATAACACTACCAGGGTCAGCATCGGCTACTTCTGTTCAGAACAATAACAATAACTACGGTATCTATAATAGTTTGAAAACGTATATTCAAGAGTGGATTAAAAATAATGGTGGAGAATGGACAGTAGTCGTGGATAAAGAAGTGACAATTACTAAGCCTACAAAACCGGTAACAAAGCCAGAGACGAAACCAGTAACGAAACCAGAAACAAAGCCAGAAACGAAACCAGAGACGAAACCAGTAACGAAACCAGAAACAAAGCCAGAAACGAAACCAGAAACAAAGCCAGAGACGAAACCAGTAACGAAACCAGAAACAAAGCCAGAAACGAAACCAGAGACAAAACCAGTGACAAAACCAACAGACACTACGACGAATGATACAACTACAGATAAGTCTAGTGTTACTTCTCAGGTCGTGGATCTAGTGAATAAAGAACGAAGTAAAGCGGGATTGAAATCATTGGTAATAGATGCTAAATTAGCAAATATGGCTCTAGATAAAGCGAAAGATATGAATAATAATAATTACTTTGCTCATCAATCTCCAACGTTTGGATCTCCATTTGACATGATGAAACAATATGGCATCTCGTATAGTTATGCAGGCGAGAACATTGCGAAAGGTCAAAAGACTCCGGCAGATGTTATGCAAGCTTGGATGAATAGTGAGGGACATCGTGCTAATATTTTGAGTGCTAACTTCACAACTATCGGAGTAGGTTACTATAACGGTCACTGGGTGCAAGAGTTCATTAGTAAATAAAATAGACATACAAAATTATACGGCTATACTGTCCCTTGAAAAGGGCGGTATAGCCGTTTTTTTGAAACTATGAGATATCATTCTGAAGTGAAAGTTGATGAAGAACGGGAATAGGTTCTGTAATGAGCGGAGTGAGCGCATTTGTCTCACGACTCTATCATGGAGAACGTAGCTGAGATGGTGGAGTAGAAACCTGGTATGTATTCTAGTTTAACGGAAGCTACAGACCTTAATCTGCCCGAAACGCCTCTTTTAAAATTGTAACGGAAATGAGCGACCTTATTTGATGCTTTTTTCTAATATTAGGCTGTTTATTTGCATATAGAGGCCTGTACTTCCGTTACAATTTCATATTGGTGTTTTGGGTTGGAATAGTGTCAGTGTGTTCCGTTAAAAATTGAAACTGTGATACGCTTAATGAGGCAATTGAAAAGTGGGGTTTCTCGAGTAAATAAGTGTTGTTTGAGCAACTAAAACGGGGTAAACAGAAATTGTGGCGGATTTAGAGGACTAATTTGGAACTAACGTTGAGTACCTGTAGCCCATAGCTGAAAGCGATACAAAGTATCGCTACCCTCGGAAGCATAATCTCCTTCCTGACGACGACAGTAACTGTTACATCAATGCAATCCTCATTTGCAAATTAATTATAGAAGTCTTAATGTAAATATAGTTAATCTATTTGTCGAGTGTTGCGGATGACGGAGTTATTCTACCGAGATTATGGAGGGATGATCATTGAATTCAAGTAATTGGATCTGGCGTAGTGTGAGCATTGTCTCGATTGTGTCAACAGTACTATTGTTAGTTGGGTTTATATATGCCATTAAAGATGTGAATGCGCCGCAGGCAGGGACGGAATTGCCTAGACCATCTCAGCAATTAGGAGAGGGAGTGTCCGATGCCATGGACAAGAAAAAGGAATATAAAATTTCTGCCATAGGTGATTCCTTGGCGAAAGGAACAGGCGACGATACGGGGATGGGCTATGTGAAAAGAAGTGTGGAACTTCTTTCAAAGAATAGTAGCAAAAAGACAACATTGCTCAACAATTTAGGGATCAATGGTCTGACTACTGAAGGTCTAGTGACGAAGCTAGATGAACCGGGTGTACAGTACGTACTAAAGCAGTCAGATATCATCATCCTTTCAATTGGTGGTAATGATCTATTCCAGGGAGCCGAGCTGTTATCTTCTGGAGAAGGGCAAAAGGATGGTTCAGCACAGTCAGATGAGTCAACAGATTCAGCACAGTCAGATGGATTAGCTAGTGATATAACTGCTGAGAAACTTCGGAGTGTACTACCTAAATCGTCAGAACAATTACAACTGGCATTGGAGAAATTAAGAGGGATTAATCCAGATGCGTACATTATTTACGTAGGGTTATATAATCCTTTTGGGGATATAGAACAACTATCAACGATCGGCAATGAGGTTGTTACCACATGGAATAACATAGCACAAACCACAATTAATCAAGATAAGTTCATGCTATTAGTGCCAACATATGATTTGTTTACACATCATCTAGGGCGGTATTTATCAACGGATCATTTTCATCCTAATGGTGATGGATATCAACAAATCGCTGATCGAATTGTTCAAGGAATACAGTAAATCAGACGCATAAAGGGGGATATACATATGGTAGATAATATTGTGCTTTCCGTCGATCATATTAGTAAACGAATTGGTAAAAAGATGATCATTAAGGACGTTACTTTTAATGTGCTAGAAGGTGAAATCTTTGGTTTCCTCGGTCCTAACGGAGCGGGAAAAACGACGACTATTCGGATGCTGGTCGATCTGATTAAGCCAAGCAGTGGCACGATCAAGGTATACGGTTATGATGTGAATCGTGACCAGGAAAATGCACTACAATATGTAGGTTCGATTGTTGAAAATCCGGAAGTGTATACGTATCTTACTGGGTGGGAGAATTTAGAACATTTTGCCCGTATGCAGTCTGGTATAGATGCTGTGAGAATTCAAGAGGTTGTAGACATTGTAAAGTTAGATCAAAGGATTCATGATAAGGTACGTACATATTCACTTGGCATGCGTCAGAGGCTGGGAATTGCTCAAGCGTTGTTAGGTCGTCCCAAATTACTTATTCTGGATGAGCCAACGAATGGTCTTGATCCTAAGGGAATCAAAGAGCTTCGTGTATTTATAAGGCAGTTGGCAAACGAAGGGATGGCGGTATTCGTATCAAGTCATCTTTTGAGTGAAATTCAATTGCTGTGCGATCGAGTGGCCATTATTAGTCAAGGTAGTGTGCTTGCTGTGGGTGGAGTGCATGAATTGGTGTCTGAGAATGCTGGTTATGTTATTTGGGATGTGGAGCCGATGTTGGAGGGACGGAAAATACTTTTAGCAAAAGAGGGCGTTCGAGTGGTCGAATCTGCTGAATTTTTACTTGATGATACGATCATAGCAGGAATGTCGGCTAATGCGATTGTTACTCAGAACGAGGAGGAATTGATTCCTGTGATTATTGCTCAATTAGTTAGTGCGGGTATCGCTGTGAAGAGCGTGAATAAGATTAATCCAACACTGGAACAATTATTTCTACAAATGACTGAGGGTGAGAACATTGAGTAATATCCTCCCATTAATCAAGAACGAGTGTATCAAACTTATTAAAAAGAAACGATTTCACATCATTCTACTCATCTTACTCATACTCGTCCCCATGTTCACCTATGCGCAGATGCGTTCGTCCGAGCAGACTCGGGACAAGTTCAACGGGGATTGGAGACTGGAAACTCAACAGCAGATTACAGACAATCAGAACTCTTTGGGAAGTAATCGAATTCCGGAAGAGTGGAAAAAGTATCGACTTATTTTCATACAACAGCTTCAGTATTATTTGGATCATGATGTGAATCCTAAAGAACCGAATGGCGTAACCTTTACGAGACAATTCATGGATAATTCGATCACTTTGTTCATTCCATTGCTTATTATGGCTATCGCATCGGACATTGTTTCTGGGGAGAGAACGACGGGTACGATAAAGATGCTATTGACAAGACCGGTAAAAAGGTGGAAAGTACTGCTGAGTAAGCTTATTGCGCTCATGATGTTTGTTTCGCTGATTGTTGTATCAACTTTTGCTATCAGTTATCTGATTTCAGGAGCCTTCTTCGGTTATGCTGGGTTTAATATGCCTGTGTTTACCGGATTCCAAATGTCAGGTGCTGATGTCGATATGTCCGCTGTACATGCGGTACCACAGTGGGAGTATTTGTTGATGCAATGTGGATTGATATGGTTCGTCGCCATAGTCGTTGCTTTGCTTGCATTCATGGTATCGGTGTTAGTGAAAAGTACGGCTGCCAGTATTGTAGTCATGATGGCTGCACTTATAGCAGGAAATATTCTGACAAATATGGCATCTGCATGGACAAGCGCTAAATATTTGTTTATGGTAAACTTACAGCTTACGAACTATTTATCAGGAACACCAGCTCCCATCGAAGGGATGAATCTTAATTTTTCATTGATGGTACTGGGGGTTTGGGCACTTGGTTCGGTTATTGTGTCATTTACTGTCTTTACGAAACGGGATATCTTGAACTAAAATAGACAAGGATACGAAAACATCTGTTTGCATGTGATGTTTTCGAATCCTACATAAAGATCTACAAAGGAGGAGCATGAATGGTCGAGAGTATCGATTTGTTTGCAGAGTCATCTAAGGGCGGTAGTATAGACCAAACTGGATACGATGTTGACGACATTCAAGTGCTCGAAGGTCTGGCTGCGGTTCGCAAAAGACCAGGAATGTATATTGGTAGTACGAGTACTTCGGGACTTCATCACCTGTTATGGGAAATCGTAGATAATGCGGTGGATGAACATCTTGCCAAATACTGCACAAGAATTGAAATTACATTACACAAAGACGGATCCGTGACAGTTATAGATAATGGACGCGGAATTCCAACAGGAATGCATAAAACGGGTATACCGACACCACAGGTTGTATTTACGATTCTGCATGCCGGAGGTAAATTTGGCGGTTCGGGATATAGGAAATCTGGCGGTCTACATGGTGTGGGCGCTTCAGTAACGAATGCTTTATCTGAATGGCTTGAGGTCGAGATCTATCGTGATGGTAAAATACATCGCCAGCGTTTCGAATATTGGGTTGATAAGCAAGGGAAAGAACATGTAGGCGAACCGTCTGCGGGATTAGAGCAGTTAGGTAACACCAATAAGACGGGTACGAAAGTGACATTCAAACCTGATGCTCGAGTCTTTACAGCAGGAATTCATCTCAATTATGATACATTGGCTGAACGTGTGATGGAGCTTGCATTTCTCAATTCGGGACTTCGTATTGTCCTTAAGGACAGTAGAGCTGATAAGGAAGATGAGTTCTACTATGAAGGTGGAGCAAGTCAGTTCGTTGAATATTTAAATGAAGGTAAGGATGTTCTTCATGATGTTATTCATTTCAATGCAGAGAAAGACGATGTTGAAGTTGAGGTAGCCCTTCAATATAATGCTGGGTATACGGAAACATTGGTCTCTTTCGTTAACTCCATTCCTACACGGGGTGGGGGGACTCATGAAACTGGTTTTAAGACAGCTTACACTCGTGTGTTGAACGATTATGCGAGAAAATCGAGCATACTCAAAGAAAAGGATAAGAATCTAGAAGGTTCAGATTTACGTGAAGGCATGATGGCTGTCATCAGTATCAAAATGTCGGATGTTGAATTTGTAGGGCAGACGAAAGATCAACTTGGAAGTGCCTCTGCAAGAAGTACGGTTGACGCCATCGTATCAGAGAAGATGCAGATCTTTCTAGAAGAGAACCCTCAGGTCGCTCAAACGTTGATCAAGAAATCAGTTCAGGCATCCAAAGCACGTGAAGCAGCTCGGAAAGCTCGAGACGATATCAGAACAGGTAAGAAGCGTAGTGAGAGTTCTAACCTGAATGGTAAGCTAACGCCAGCACAGTCCAAAGATGTTACGCGCACTGAACTATTCATTGTGGAAGGGGATTCCGCGGGTGGCTCGGCCAAACAGGGTCGGGATTCTAAACTTCAGGCTATTCTTCCTTTGAAAGGGAAGCCGTTGAACCCAGAGAAGGCTAAGCTTGCTGATGTCCTCAAGAACGAGGAGTATCGTGCTATTGTATCTGCCATTGGTGCGGGAATAGGAACAGAATTTGATGTACAAGATAGCAATTATTCTAAAGTTATTATTATGACCGATGCGGATACGGATGGAGCACATATCCAGGTATTGCTTCTAACGTTCTTTTACCGTTACATGAAACCCCTTATTGATGCTGGCCGTGTATATATCGCTCAACCGCCATTGTACAAGATCACCCGTAAATCGGGTAAGCTTGAGACGATGCGTTATGCATGGAGTGACGAAGAGCTTGCGAATTATTTGAAGGAATTCGGAGATAAGTATGAATTGCAGCGTTACAAAGGACTTGGTGAAATGAATCCTGAGCAATTATGGGAAACGACGATGGATCCAGAGTTGAGAACATTGCTTAAAGTAGAGATTGTAGATGCCGCCAAGGCGGAGCGACGAGTATCTACACTTATGGGTGATAAAGTGGAACCACGTAAACGCTGGATTGTAGATAATGTCGACTTTACAGATGTTGTAGAATAGAAGGTGAAAATGTGAGTTTATCAGAAGAATTTCTACCGGTATATTTAGAAGAGGTCGTAGGAGATCGTTTCGGTCGATACTCTAAATACATTATTCAAGATCGTGCCATTCCTGACGTACGGGATGGATTGAAACCAGTACAACGGCGTATCCTATATTCGATGTACGACTCTGGTAACATGCCTGATAAACCTTATCGCAAATCGGCCAAAGCTGTCGGTGATGTGATGGGGAATTACCATCCACATGGAGATTCATCGATTTATGATGGGATGGTACGTATGGCTCAGCCATGGAAGATGGGTCATACGCTTATAGATGGACACGGGAACTGGGGATCCATTGATGATGATCCAGCAGCAGCAATGCGTTATACAGAAGCAAGGTTATCTCCAATTGCCTTAGAATTGCTGCGTGATATCGAAAAAGGAACAGTCCTATTTAAAGATAATTTCGACAACACTACACAAGAACCAACCGTATTGCCTTCAAGGTATCCTAACTTACTCGTCAATGGTGCGAGTGGAATTTCGGCAGGATTTGCTACTGAGATTCCCCCGCATAATTTGCGCGAAGTGATTGATGCTTGTATTGCTGTGATGCAGAAACCTGAGATTGAGCTTGAAGAATTGATGACATTTATCAAGGGCCCAGACTTCCCACTTGGTGGAACAATCATGGGTGGAGAAGGCATCATGGATGCTTATCGTACCGGTAAAGGTCGTATATATTTAAGATCTAAGACGGAAATTGAATTTCTACGTGGTGGCAAGCAACAGATTGTCATTACGGAAATCCCATTTCAAGTCGTTAAATCACGCCTTGTTACAGCGATGGAGAATATTCGATTGGAGAAAAAAGTCGAGGGTATTGCTGAAGTTCGTGACGAGAGTGGTCGAGAAGGGCTACGAATCGTCGTCGAGCTTAAGAAGGAAGCGGATGGACAGGGTATTTTGTCATATTTGTTGAAGAAAACAGATCTGCAAATTACGTATAACTTCAATATGGTGGCGATTGTTAACAAAGCTCCACAACAATTAGGGCTTAAGCCTATTTTGAAAGCATATATTGATCATCAACGTGAAGTTGTTACGCGCAGAACTAAATATGATCTCAATAAAGCAGAAGATCGCCTACATGTGCTAGAAGGGCTAGTTAAGGCGCTGAACATTCTGGATGAAGTCATTGCAGCCATTAAGGCTTCTAAGAACCGTCAGGATGCACAGAACAACTTAGAGTGGATGTTTGGCTTTACTGAGCGCCAAGCGGATTCCATTCTGACGTTGCAACTTTATCGCATAACGAACTTAGAGATCACAACATTGACGAAAGAAATGGATGAGCTCAATAAGAAAGCAGCTAATTTACGTGCTATTTTAGAAAGTGATAAGAAGTTAGTCGCTTTGATCCGCAAAGAATTGATGGATATAAGAGATAGGTATGGAATTGATCGCAGATCTGTTATCCAAGGTGAAGTGGAAGAGATTAAGGTGAATCTCGAAGTACTAGTCAGCTCTGAAGATGTGATCGTAACCTTATCCAAAGACGGTTATATTAAGCGAACGAATATGTTATCTTTTACTCGCTCTGGTGGGGAACGGGATGGTTCAGGCGTCAAAGAAGGCGATTATCTTAAGAAGGTAATGGAGCTCAATACACTCGATAACTTACTTGTCTTTACACAAAGAGGACAATATTTCATGTTGCCGGTTCATCTCATTCCTGAATTCAAATGGAAAGATGCCGGAACGGCCATCGTTAATCTTATAAACCTATCTAAAGAGGATGCCATCATTGGAGTGATACATGCGACAGCATTGGATGATCCTGGTAAGAGCCTTATATTTGTTACGAAGAGAGGCCAAGTGAAGCGGACTGAGCTGAAAGAATATATGACTACTCGTTCTAATGCAGTTGCTGCATGTAAAGTAGGAGAAGAAGATGAGATTATTTCCGTTACGATGAGTGACAGTAACCAGGATATCCTCTTAGTAAGTAAAGATGGCATGTGTATTCGCTTCAATGAACAAGAAGTAAACGCCATGGGGCGAGTATCGGCCGGTGTTAAGGGAATACAGTTACGTGAGGGCGATGAGATTGTGTCTGCACTCTGGGTAGATGAAGATGAAGGTGAGATTCTGACGATTAGTGATATTGGTTATGCTAAACGTTCACTTTTGGCCGACTATTTACCGCAAAGCCGTGGTGGAAAAGGGTTACCAACATTTGAATTTAAGGAAGGTAAGCGTGTGAAGCGCAATGGTAGCTATTTAGCCGGAGCTTTTTACAGTAAGGAGCCTGTGGAGATCGTTGTGGTTAGCCAAGCGGGAATTTCGAATGTGATTACTTCCGCACAAGCTCCAATTGCTGAACGAAAATCGACAGGTAAGCAACTGATTCATCTAGAGAAGAATGACCAAATTATTGATTTGTTTGAGAAATAATGTGATATGTGAGAAGACATCCCGCTTAAGTTCTAGCGGGGCTGTTTTCTTTTTATTTAAGAAAATAAGAGGATCTAGGAAGGAATTGGAACATTTATCACGAAAATGAATGAGTAGGAAGATGGATAAATCATTCATTAATTAAATAAAGTTCTATAATAGAAAGGCAGGTATACCATTGCAGACTTCCGAATTCGCGAAATTATGGTCCCAGCTCAGTAAAGATTATAAACTGCATATGGATAGCGAGCTTACGCCTATACTGACAGAACCTCAATTAATTGTTCTAGAAGTCATCCTGGAACGCGGCACGATGAAACCTTCTGATTTCATCCCCTATCTAGCCACGAGCCCTGCTGCGGTTACTATGCTTCTAGATCGAATGGAGAAGAACGGTCTGTTGGCAAGGGAACGAGATCACGACGATCGACGAATTGTCTGGGTATCCATATCCGAGAAGGGCAAGCAGGAAGCAGAACGAGGTATGCAAATTCGTGATGCTTTTCTATCCAATATGTTAAATCGTATTTCATCGCATAATCAACAGCTTCTTATTTATCTTTTGGGTAAGATTACATCCAAAGTGGTATGATCAGATGAATAATCGTAGAGACATCAAAAGGGAGTCATACATATGAACAAGATAGAAGTATTAAGAAATCCCAAACAACGTAAACTACTTTTCGGAGTGGGTCTTAGCTGGCTGTTCGATGCTATGGATGTTGGGATTATATCATTTATCGTCGCTGCCCTAAAAGAGGAATGGTCTCTCTCAGCGGGCCAGATTGGCTTTCTTACAAGTATAAGCTCTGTAGGGATGGTGCTCGGTGCTGCTTTAGCAGGGGTTATGGCAGATCGTTATGGACGTAAATCCATTTTGTTGTGGACATTATTAATATTTTCCATAGCGAGTGGCTTATCTGCGCTAGCTACTGGGTTTGGTGTACTGTGTTTATTACGTTTCATCTCTGGTATTGGGCTGGGAGGAGAACTTCCCGTTGCATCCACATTAGTGTCTGAATCTGTGCCTGCCAAAGAGCGGGGGCGTGCAGTAGTGTTATTGGAAAGTTTTTGGGCAGTTGGTTGGATATGCGCTGCACTTATTGCGTACTTTATTATTCCGAAATATGGCTGGCAGGCAGCTTTCGTCATTGGAGCACTTCCAGCATTTTACGCAATTTACCTACGACGTGCGATAGAAGATCCTCCACGTTTCATCAAACAAAGTGGCCTACGCAAAGTTTCATTTCGTGAGAAAGTAGTACAAGTATGGTCGATGGAGTATCGTCGTTCTACCATTATGCTGTGGATCTTATGGTTCACCGTCGTATTCTCGTATTATGGCATGTTTCTATGGCTACCCACGGTGATGACACTTAAAGGGTTTAGTCTGGTTAAGAGTTTTGAGTATGTGTTAATTATGACTTTAGCTCAATTACCGGGTTATTTCACAGCGGCATATTTCATTGAGAAATTCGGACGTAAATTCGTCCTTGTGACTTATTTAGTGATGACGGCTGTGAGTGCAGTGTGGTTCGGATATTCAACATCTGTTGGCATGTTGATTACGTCCGGTATATTCTTATCCTTCTTTAACTTGGGAGCCTGGGGTGGACTGTACGCCTATAGCCCGGAACTATATCCTACAAAGGTTCGTACGACCGGAGTAGGACTTGCAACGGCTATGGGACGTGTTGGTGGTGTTATTGCTCCACTGTTAGTAGGGCTACTAGTTTCTCGAGACGTTGCGATTGATGTTATTTTTAGTATGTTCTTCGTAGTCATTCTAATTGGAGCTGCTGCTGTGCTCTTTCTAGGGAAAGAAACGAAAGGAATCGAGCTTGAGGACGAATAGTTGCTTGTACATCATTTAGCCGTTTTTCTTAAACAAAATGAAAACCTGTTCATAAATGAACAGGTTGGTTTTGTATCGTATGTTGTTCAAGGAGAAGGGAGTTCATAACCTCTTGACTTCTAGATGAGATCCTCGTCATCTTCGAAGGAATCCTCAGCATCGTCGTCTTCTACATCTTCAACTTCCTCAATTTCTTCGACTTCTTCCTCAGCAGAATCTTCACTAAGGATTTCTTCCGTCAAGTCTTCGGTAGGGTCGGATAATTCTGCTTCATCTACAATGATTTCTTCTGACACGATATCCATTTCTAAATCTCCCATATTGATCCCTCCATTTATACACTTAGTTCACTAAGTGTAGATCTAATATATCATTAAATCATAGAAAAGTTTGTCACTTCATGCAGGTAGAAACTATAAAATTTCCGCTATTTTCTGATAAATTATCGTTTATATCTATGGATTTCCATCTTGGGATAGTCAGTTTTTGCAGATTGATAGAATGAACCTTTTTGTGTTGGCATTTGTTTATGATGTATAGCTGATTTGAGAGGAGGGTGACGTTTGACAGAGCAGGATTTGTTCCAAAGGTACAACAAAGATGTATATAAGACCTGTTATTACATGTTAAACAATGTCTCTGATGCAGAAGATGTGTGCCAAGATGTATTTATCACCGTATTCAGACAAGATTGGCAACAAATCGAATTTATCAAAACGTGGATCATAAGAGTCGCAGTCAATCATTGTCTGAATCATTTGAAAAGAAATCGTAGCTTAAGAATGAAAGAGCAAAGAAATCAGCGGCTCTATCGAGTGACATTCGATAAGTCTGTTGACTCTGTCATTGAAGACCGAGAGACAGCCAAGGAATGGAGCGGCTTTCTGAGCCAATTACCACATAAGATTCGGGCAGTGGTATCACTAAGATATGTGCATGATTTAAGCCTATCTGAAACATCGGATATATTACAAATACCTATAGGCACAGTCAAATCAAGGCTTCATAAAGGTATGAAGTTAATGAGAAAGATATTGGATGAGCACGGTTATCAAGAAGCTTGGGAGGGGAATGTGGATGAGGGACATAGAGGAAACGCTATCGCAGCATTTAAAAGATGATAAAGAACTAACCTATCCTGATTTTGATGTGATGTGGGGTAACATACAGAAGGCTAGAGATCGATCAGAAGGTAATGTAATAACTGTGACTGAACGGCAGCCAAGATTTCATTTGCGTAAAAGCATCATTGCTACATCCGCAGCTGTTCTGATTCTTGCAACACCGGTTTATGCTGCGTTTCATGTAGAGTGGAGTGATGTTCTATCAGGGAGAATTGGGATTCAGTCAGCACTGACGCAGGGATTAGGTCAGGTTGTTGAGAAATCGGTGAGGAATGATGGTGTTGTATTGACGCTTCATACGGCGATTGTGGATGATAACCGCACCGTTATTTTGTATAGCTTAGATTTAGGAGATCATCCGAATAAGTTATGGAACTTCTCTAATATGACTTTAGAAGATGAACAAGGAGTAGTCATTGAAGGGAACTATAGTAGTCAACGATGGGATGAACAGAATAAACGATTTACAGGCTACTTTGAAACGGAATGGACACCGGATCAAGAAGAAGCTAGAGTACAATTTACAGCGAGCGGTTTACAGTTTCTATCAAATATACAGAAGGATATTTCATTTAATCCATTAGAGGATGGCATCCAATCTTTTGATATCAAGCAGGATGGAATAGAAAAAGTGAACGTTCAATCGTTCATCCAAGATAAAGACACGGCCATGATCTCTTCATCCGTCATATTCAGTCAATCTGAAGCGAAGGCTTGGGCATATCCGAGAATTAACGCTAAAGAAGGACAGACAGCGTTGTATGACCTAGGGGGTGGGGTATTCGGCACTCCTGGAGAACAGGGTGAGTATGTAAGTCAGCAGTATTTCCGTCTGACTGATTTGAAGAAGGAATCTACAACATACGAGTTGGAATATACTAGAGAAGAAGAGAGACTAAATCAATCATGGAATTTCGATCTTGTGCTTCATAAATCTCAGATGAAAACAGGTACTTTTAAACGAGATATGAATATACCATTAAATGATGGATCCAACGATGCGGTGCTTAAGGAAATGGTAGTCACACCTACCCAAATAAAAATCAAAGTAACCCACAACGATAAATACTTAAAGCTTCCATATGCTCAATATTCACTAGATGTTAATGGGACGGTATTAGATGGAGGTATGTGGTCCGATAGTGATGGTGGAAACACGCCTTATGAAACGACATTCCGATTTGAACTCCCTACTCAGGTGCGAATCACGGAGGATTCCCTTGTGACATGGGTGCAGAAGCATGAAATTATTAGATATGATGGTGGCGCTGAACCAATTCATCTAAAGGATATTGGAGATGATAAGAAAATAACGTTAACTGAATTGAATGGATACGCTGTGAAATGGACGTATTACACAAAGGACGGTCATCTTTATGTGGAGAGTGAAAGTTCAGATCTGAATTTTGGCGGACTCAGTCAGACTTATAGATTAGTGGATGGGAAGAGGAATTATGGTAGACCGCTTACTGCAAACTTCTCCGGGGACGGTAAGAACAAATCGATTGATATTTATAAGGATTTCAAGGGAAGTGATGCTGAGCTATATATTTGGATGTATAGTATTGAAGATCCGAATAAGGTTGAGCGAGTAGAAATAATGCCTGGATTGAAATAAGTTGTAAATATCGTTCGTATAAGTTGGACATTCTTTCTTTTCTTGATGAGCCAGCAGGGGCTTAACAAGAGATAGAAGGAATGTCCATATTTTTGAGCGGTTAAGGGCAGCAATCCCAAATTTACGACGGTTATGATAGTATTGTAATTACTACATAATGGACAGAAGGGTGATATCGTGCAAACTTTAAATGACGTTATTTTTGATATGGATGTATATGATGAATTTGGTTGGGAGTTAGAGAATATTAAGACGATGAAACTTAACGGATCAGAGATCTCACGTAAATTTCTGAACTTTGTTCTGCAAAAAGGAGATATGGTCGAGATCGAAACTTTGGTGGGAAAAGTGTATACAGAGAAGATAGGGTGATAAATCACTAGGCTAAGTTCCTCCTTTGATGTAAATAGTGGTAACTTCTTGAGTCAGTTGACGTTATATACTATATCGATCAAGCGAGGTGAGGTTACTTATGTTCATGAGAAAGAATAAAGTAAATCGTTTATACGACCGCAGGGAGGAAGAAAGTCTTCCATTCATCCGTGATCGGCGTTCTCTGCTGATCTCCATAATATTATTATCATTGATCATCATACTGAGTATCCGCTATCCGGGACCGCTAATGACAGTCGAATGGCTGTTTCAATCGGTAGGTCTGCCTATACATTCTGGTGACAATGGGAAGGGATGGCACTTTGCGAACTTATTTGTTATTGCTCTATTATTGGTAGTATTATTCTTCATGGACAGAGCTCTTAATCACAACAAGTTTGTAGCTTTCATCGTTATTCTGATGTTAGTGGGTAATGCAGCAGGTTGGTTAACGACGAGCTATCAACGTTTATTCGCCTCAGGAGTGTATGCAGTGGAAGTGGATCGTCGACAAGCGAGTTGTGATTATGTTCTTAAGGATCGTCAATTTACGGGTACATGCCAATTGATACTTAAGAACAATAGTAGAGATCTCGTTGAAGTTGTACCTGCGATAAAATTTTCTGAATTCTTGAGATTATCAGATTCGAACATACCTGTTTTGCCTGTGATCACTTTGTCACCTGTTAGAATTCCACCTCGTTCTGAAGGGCTTCATACTACTGAATTTAACATGAAAGTGGATAGTGATGTGGATACTTCAGGAAGTACGGGTGGTGGTATGAGTATTACTTTGAACGATGGGGTTCATGAGCGAAGTTGGGAATAGAGATCATAAGAGGGGGGCTGTATATGACCGATCCAGTCATTGATTATTACAATAGCTTTGGGGAGAGAGAGTGGGGCCGGTTAGATCGAGAGCCACTCGAATTTACGGTGAATCGGCATTACATCCAACAGTATCTTCCGGCAAAGGGTCATATATTGGATAATGGAGCGGGTCCGGGTAAGTATGCCATTGCCCTTGCACAACAAGGGTATCAGATGACGTTAACAGATCTTACCCCCAAACTTGTTGAAATAGCAAAAGAGAAGGCGTATCAGTATGGTGTGGACTCATTGTTTGATGGGTTTCATGTAGCGGATGCTCGGGATTTATCGCAGTTCGTTGACGAATCATTTGATGCATCGTTGATGCTAGGACCTATGTATCATCTACAGAATGACATTGATCGTCGTACCGCTGTTCAAGAACTTCACCGAGTGACGAAGAGTGGTAGTTATGTATTTGTTGCTTTTCGGTCTCGCACGAATCATGCACTTGCGTCATTGTTATCTCCGAATCATTGGAAGCCGAATGATAATATGCAAGCCATTCAAGAGTTTATGAACAATGGTATCTTTAACCATAGTGATGAAGGAAGATATACAGGCGCCTATTTTTACAACGTAGAAGATATTAATCCTTTCATGGAGAGTAACGGGTTTCAATCCATTGATCTCATCGGTTCAACCAATATCGGTGCATTATTAAATGAAGAGCAGCTATCTTATTGGAAACAGAAGGGTACTGAGGAATATGCGCAACTGGTAGATTTTCTTATACAGACAGCGCAAGATCCAGCTCTATTAGGCATTTCCTCACATCTTCTATATATTGGCCGAAAGAAATAAGGATCATGAAAAATATCCCCCCTTCAAGTTCACTCGTATCCCATGATAACATGAGTTTTTGAGTGCTTACTTACAAGGGGGGACTTTGTCATTTCCCTATAGTATTTACGGAAGTTTATTTCCGGCTGCTCTGTAAATCTCGTACCATTCCTGTCTTGGTAATGCTTAACTGCAATTGATTAATAATCAACTTATGATCTATGTACTTGCTAAGTAATTCAATCTGCATAGGGTTTTGATTACTTACTCCAAAATGTCTGACCTTACCACTGTCGCGCAATATGGTGAAAGCTTCGTTAACTTCTTCAGGTTCTACTAGAGTATCTGGACGATGCAATAGTAGAACGTCTAGATACTCCGTTTGTAAACGTTGTAGAATGCCATCGACTGAATTTAAAATATGTTCCTTAGAAAAGTCGAAGTAACCATCCCGAATTCCGCATTTGCTCTGGATAATCATGTTGTCTCGAATGCTAGAATTCATGTCAATAGCTTGTGCGAAACACTCCTCAGATTTACCCCCACCATAAATATCAGCATGATCAAAAAAGTTTATGCCTTCATCCATCATTATAACTCTTAATTACGTTTGATTGTATAAAAATACACCTCTCAGATTGTTAATAGATTAACCTAGAAGGTTCCCCTATAACTATTCTAAGAAGTGCTGCAAATATTGAACATTTGAAGACTACAGTTCAGTGAGTGCCTGCGGCCACAAATCCCAAGGATATTGCGAAGGGGGAGAGGATACTAAAGTAACCTCTTCCTTCGTTACCGGATGGGGGAAGCCGACAAATACTGACCAAAGGGCGATTTGTTGTCCGACTTTATTTAGTTGACTACCATACTTTTGATCACCATAGAGTGGATGACCTGCATGGCTGAATTGCACACGTATCTGATGTGATCTACCCGTCAGAAGTTCGACTTGTACTAGACTTAACTTGTCAGAAGTTCCGATAACTTTATAGTCGAGGATGGCTTCTTTAGCGCCGTCCGTTCCCCGCGGAACAACGGTTACCGTATTGGTCTTCGCATCTTTTAATAGCATATCTGTTAATCTTCCATGAGAAGAAGGAAGAGTGCCATGGATGACAGCCAAATACACTTTACGGAAATTTCGACTGCGAACGCACTCGGATAAACGAGAAGCGGCTTTCGAAGTTTTAGCGAAGATCATCGCCCCTCCAACCGGTCGATCCAGTCGGTGGACAAGACCAACATAGACGTTGCCGGGTTTATTATAACGATCCTTTATATCCTGCTTGAGAATATTAACTAGGTCAGGATCCCCTGATGCGTCTTCTTGAGTAGGTACATTCACAGGCTTGACGATTCCAAGAAGATGGTTATCTTCATAAAGAATCGGTATATTTGAGCCCGATGTGTCTACATCATTCATAAACTTAAGCCTCCCAGCGACCTAGTATTCCACAAGGCAGTGTCAGCCCAGAAGATGTGATAGGTAAACCAATTTCACCGGAAGATATATTCCCACTATATTTACGTGCCATCGTCATAGTCAGCATATTGGTTAGAACTGTTGGCGAAATGCCAGTCGTATAGGAGTTAATCAGCATAAAGAGAGGCTTGTCCGACATAATTTCCATACAGCTCTCTAGAAACGGATACAAGCTTGACTCCAGCTTCCACATCTCGCCACCTGGTCCACGTCCATAGGAAGGAGGGTCCATAATAATGGCATCGTACTTATTCCCACGACGTTGTTCGCGTTGTACAAATTTAAATACGTCATCTGTGATATAGCGTACTGGACGGTTAGCAAGACCAGAAAGTTGAAGATTCTCTTTAGCCCACTGAACCATACCCTTTGCCGCATCGACATGTACAACTTCTGCTCCGGCATAAGCTGCAGCAACGGTAGCACCGCCAGTGTAAGCGAATAGATTCAATACTTTAATGGGACGACCAGCATCAGCAATTTTATCCATCATCCAGCGCCAGTTCACAGCTTGCTCAGGAAATAGACCAGTATGTTTGAAACTTGTAGGTTTAATATGGAATTTCAATTTATCATATGAAATACTCCAGCGCTCAGGGATCGGTTTCTTCATATCCCATTGACCACCACCTGCAGAACTACGCGTGTAGTGACCATGAACTTTACGCCATGTGTCTGTTTCGTTTTCTAATGGCCAAATAATTTGTGGGTCCGGTCTGCGTAAGATGACATCGCCCCATCTTTCCAGCTTATCACCATTACCTGTGTCTAATAATTCGTAATCTTTCCAATCGTGTGCTACATACATCATTAATCCATCCTTCATTTCAGTCTAAAATTCTTATAGAACTTATAAATTATATTGTACATCATTTATCCTCATGAATGCATCCTAATCATAGGGAGATCTGTAATCTCTACTTGAAATCCAACTATTTTACGAGTAGAAAGAGAATAACGAGTGTTGTACGTACAATATATTGTTAATAATATGTAGGAAGTTTTATTCATTCTAAAAGTAAAACCGTTTCAATTCTGGTTTGTAACCGGAAGTCAACATTTACAACGAACTTCGAAGACCTCCACTTTACTTCGTCTAATGAAGATCATTGCTCGTAATGAAGGAACCTCCTTCATGGAAAATTATACATACCACTTCGAACCTGGCAACGAATTGATTCTTGGTTCTCATATGTTGGAAGTATGTCCAACGATCGCGGCGGATAAGCCACGTATTGAGGTTCATCCATTATCTATTGGGGATCGCTAAGATCCAGCTCGTATGATCTTTGATTGTCGTAGTGGTCCAGCCTTAGTAGCATCCCTTGTAGATATGGGCAACCGTTTCCGTCTTATCATCAACGTAGTCGATGCAGTTAAAGCGCAACATGAGATGCCAAAACAACCTGTTGCACGCGTCATGTGGAAGCCTGAACCTTCGCTTTCAGTATCTGCTGAATCATGGATCCTTGCAGGAGGAGCACATCATACCGTATTCTCTTACAAAGTAACGACAGAACAGCTAGTTGACTGGGCTGAGATGGTTGGAATCGAGTGTGTCATTTTTTCATTCTATACAGGGATTGTGTGAATCAACATATGAACTAAGGAGAGACATATTGTAACTTATAGACAAAGACCGCCGTCTTAAGTGAGAGGGGTGATTTTAAATGATTAAGAGGTTGTTGATCTCAATGTTAATAATAGCTTCACTTGCTTGTGTTTTCTATGTTGGATATACAATGGGCGATAGAAACAATAACTCGAAAACCGAAGAACTTGCTAAACAAAGCATAAATTCAAAATGGGTAAAGTCAGCGGAACCACCCTTACCAGAGATTGTAATTGATGGCATTAAAATAAATGTTGTTCGTAGCAGTTACACCTGGTGTGCTCCTTCTTTTCTCAATGAAGGTAGTTGTGTAAGCGTGGATGGATCTATACCTGAATTGACGCCAACCATTGTTACTAAAGGATCAAAGGTAGAGGCAAAGGCTCCCAAAGGAATCAAGGAATTTACAATTTCAATTACAAACATTGATTCCAATGGTGATCCTTACTTCGTTCCGAATGATAAAGGGATATATTTATATAAAATTTACTGTGATTGGTTCTTAGATCAAGGGCAATCTGACTATTACTTCTCCGTCGAAGTTATCTAACCCGTATATTGATAATATTCTTGCTTCTCTTGTGTAACGAACCCACAGGATTCATACAATTTCAAGGCTTGTGGGTTATGTACAGCTACCTCCAACCATAATTCATTATCGTTAGGTTGTTCCTGCTCGATTATAAGTTGGAGCGTTCTCCGTCCAATTCCTTGGCCACGAACTGCCCGATCCACAGTGAAGGCGTAGATCCAAGTCTCTGCTTCCGATGGTAATACATTAATTTTACCTGCCATTACGCCATCGGATTCTATCATGTACATATGATGAAGACCATCGCTAGCTAATATCTGAGCCATATCCAGTACATCCTCATCGCTCATCTCAAAGCCATCTTTATCAAGACGAATTAAATCATTGATATCATCATGTACAGCCTTCCGGATGGTGACTTTCCGCTGTGAAATGAGTTGTTCATTGGACAATGATGGATCCTCTTTATGCGTGGAATCCCATCGCATTTGATACTCTGAGCACTCATATTGGCAAGGGGTTACATTAAGAAACTTTTGCCCAGCAATCGAATTAGCAGGTGCATTTAACAATAGTGAAGAATAGCCTGCAATTGCTGAATCTTGTAGAGCTTCTTTTAACAATGAAGTGAAAATTCCTCTACGACGATAATCAGGATGCACCATGCCACAGATCTCTAACTTACTGCCGAACGTATAGACACCTAGGAAACCAGTTAGTGTATCTCCCACATAACGGAAATAATCATGCTTTTGCTCTGTCTTTCGGTTACGTAACATCTCCCAGTTAAGCTTGAGGGCTAGCTGGTCGGCATTCTCGCAAAGTTGTTGTAGATCTTGAATATCTTGAAGTTGTTGATTGTTAAGCATGTATATACTCCTCCTAGTTTTCCTCTCCCAAGTAAAGGTTACTTCAATTCATTATTGAAATTGTACACCTGAGGGTTTATGAAAGCTATAGATTTGAAAAGTGTTTGGAGAATAATAGGCGCATGCCTGTTTCTCACCGAAGGGAAAAAGAATATGCTGTAGTTATACAAAGCCTAGAAGGTGGTTAGACACATGGGTATGAAGAACGGCTCACAATATATGAAGCAAATCGATCAATCCAAACCCGAGGTCTGGTTTCGCGGTGAGAAACTTTCGGGTAGATTATCGAATCATAAGGCTTTCCGTGGTCTAATACGCACACAAGCTTCTTTATACGATATGCAGAATGAGCTGGAGTATATAGACAGAATGAGCTATACCTCACCAATAACAGGCAATCGGGTGGGAATGTCCTATCTGCAACCAAAGAGTAAACATGATGTGGCTAAACGCCGAGTTATGATGTCATTATGGGGTGAACAGCATCATGGGCTGATGGGACGTTCTCCTGACTACATGAATACAGCTCTAATGGCATTTCATGCAAGCGCGAAGCTGCTGTCAGAGGATTCACCAGAATATGAACATAATCTAAGGAACTATTATGAGTATTGCCGCGAGAATGATGTGACGCTTTCTCATGTTTTTGTGCAGCCACAGGCTAGTAGAGTGGTCCGATTGATGGATGACGGATCTTTTGATACATCAGCAGCCAAGATTGTAGATCGAAATAAGGATGGAATTGTTGTTAGTGGTGCATTTCTATTAGCTACACAAGGTGTAACGGCTGACGAAATATGGGTTCATCCACCTGTTGCAACTCATCTTCAAGAAAAGAATAATCCGAATACTTTTGTCTTTGCTGTGCCAAATCATTTACCAGGAATGAAGTGGATCTGTCGGGAAAGCATGGTTGGGGGTGATTCGTCCTTTGATTATCCTTTAAGCTCACGTTTCGAAGAAATGGATACACTGATCGTATTTGATCATGTGCTTGTTCCGTGGCATCGTGTGTTTGTGGCTGGTAACGATTCGTTATCACAACGATTATTCAGTGAGAGTGGATTTCATACGCATACAGCTCACCAGGTACTATGTAGGTATATTGCTAAAGCAGAGTTTATATTAGGTGTCGTACTGCAGATGGTAGAATCACTTGATATAGGAACAAACCCACATATTATTGAGAAAGTATCCGAAATCATCGTTCATGTGGAGACGTTAAAATCTCTACTTATTGCCTCTGAACTCAATGCAGTCGTTGATCGTTGGGGAAGTGTGCTTCCGGATCGAAATGCTCTATGGACCGCAAACGTAATCTTTCCTAAAATATATCCACGTATGATGGACATTATTCAGCTTATAGGGGCTAGTGGAGTAATTATGATTCCATCAGAATCGGACTTCAATACAGAGTTGAGGCCGTATTTAGATACTTATCTTAAAGGAAATGACCGTGCTGCGAAAGATAAGGTGCAGTTATTTAGATTAGCATGGGAACTTAGCGTAAGTGGCTTCGGGGGGCGGCAGGAACTATATGAGCGATTCTTCTTCGGTGATTCCAATACAGTGAATAGGAGACTTTATCAAGGCTATTCTCATAAAAAGAAATATATTAACCGCGTGAAAAATTTCTTGAAATAAGGAATCGATGACATAATCACTTATCCAAGTGAATATATATGTTAGGGGGAACGTCCGGGAATTAGGGAGAGGGAAACCGTCCGAAAGAGCCATCCTGTACAAGATGGAGGCGGACGGATATGACCGTAGAACAGCTCATGCAACTGTTGGTACTGGTGATTATGATTGTTGGGCTCGCAGTTGGAAAAGGGAAGTCATAAGGCAGATGGAGAGATCTTTGTGAGGTGATCCCATCTTACCCGCATGAGATTCATGCATATAACAAAGAGCGCCATATGTGGCGCTCTTTGTTGTATGCTTATTTGCTAGCTGTAAGTATAAGAGCAGGTGATTCAATATTGAAAGGTGACTTAGCGTAGTTACCAAATGCAGATATGGAATGAAAGCCACATTTGTGAAGTTCATCTTCGAGCTGTTTTGAGGTAACAGGGTAAAGAGGGAGTGTATTAGAATAAGTGGTTGATTGATCTTTTAGGATAGTAGTAAACATCACTTTATCTCCATGAAGATTATACTGACGTGTAAATGTAAATGATTCTTTTTCAATAATAGGGAAGACATACTCTTGCTGGTGAAGGACCTTGTCGAAATTAACAGTCTGGATGACTAACGTTCCGTGTTCATTAAGTTTGTCATAACTTGATTGCAGAAAAGAACGTATTTCATCAAGATCATGAAGATGGGGCAATGTATTCCCAATACAATAGATGCCATCGAAAGATTCGTTGAATTGAGCGATTTGTTGCATATTGTGTTGGGACACGTTGACTTGAAGTTTTTTGTTATGATGTAGCTTATCCTTTATTCTGATTGTCATGCTAGGTTCAGGCTCTGATGCTGTTAGTTGATAGCCTAGCTCTGCTAAGGCAATTGCTGTATTTCCAGTTCCTGCCCCGATATCTAACAACTGTGATGATAAGGGGAAGCAGGAGGATAGGAAGCTAATTTGCTTATCGTTTACAGCAAATATTTCATCATAATAGGGAGTTAGAACTTCATAGAATGTCTTCATGAAATATGCTCCTTAGGTAACAACTCAGCGATAATACTAATACCTTGAATATGCTCAGCATGTTTAATAAATTGATTACGCATCGTAAGAACTCGTTGTCGAGCCTGCTTATTTAATATAATATTACTTGTTATTGTTAGAACACCTTTCCAGCCTTCATCTTGGAACAGTCTACGCATATGAAGTAAATGCATAGGTGCGGTATGTACGGATATAATCCTGAAACCATGGCTAGTCAGCAATTGTTGCCACTCATCCGAAGTTAGTGGTGAGGCATTAACACGAATGGCTTTAGCAAGATCTTGACGCACTTCCTTTTTCTTCGCTTCATCAATATCTACAGGTGTGAGATTCATTTCGTGAATGCCATATCGACCGCCCGGTTTCAGAATCCGCTTTGCTTCAGAAATAATACGTGATTTCTGTGCAGGAGTCTGCATGGTAAGCATGGCTTCACCATAGATAACGGTTGCAGAACCATCGGGAAGAGGGACATGTTCAGCATTAGCGATGATGACGTTTCGGTTATCCCCATGGAGATAGCTGCGTACCACTTTGGCGGCATCTTCATTTTGCTCAATAGCAGTATACTGCATTGGTTGCGCCTTTAATGTCATTTGCGCGGTTATACCAAGCCCAGGGGCAAACTCTACAACGGAATCTTGTTCGCCAATATTTAAATCTGCTAGCATTTTTCGTGTCATTTCTAGTCCACCTGGACGGAGCACTTTCTTACCTAGACCGGCGAGAACCCAGTGACCGGGTATATTCTTATAATCGGCTACTTTAGTATTCAACATAATCACCCTTCAATAGATAATGAGAATCAGTATCATTGTATCATTTAATGTGGAGAATGAGAATATCTACAATTGAATTGATTGGAAGATAAAGGTTGATGAATTTCTGAATTATATGTAAAATGACGTAGTGATAGAATTTGATGGAAGAGGAGAGGGAATAATGGAAGGGAAAGTACGTAAAGAACATCCTATTTTATTTTCAATTATGCTAGGAGTTGTGCTGACGTTATTGATTGCTGTAGCATCTGCTGTAGCAACGATACTGGGATTTAAAGACATGGGTATCATGGTTGCCCAAATGTGTGCATTTTTCGTAATGGCGGTAATTGTTACCGTATACATGAGGAAGAGGGACCGCTCGTTTGGTATATTTGGATTTAAAAAGCTGGATATCCGTAAAGATAAAGTAACGCTTTATTATATTCCATTGCTGATTATTGTGCTCATTCAGCCGATCATGGGTGGGCTCAATTTAGAGCTGACAGTAACTGAAATTATACTTATTCTTGTTTTTTCTCTACTCGTAGGTTATACGGAGGAATCGATTTTTAGAGGAATAATTAGAGAAAGATTACAGTCCAAAGGTCCTGTCTTTTACATCGTATTTTCTTCTATCTTCTTCGGAATTCTACATATGGCTAATGCGCTAAACGGAAGTGACCTCATACATATTATATTACAAATTATCAACGCCCTTCTTATCGGTTTTATTCTTGCACTGCTTATAGAAACGACAGGTAATATTATTCCACTAATCGTATTTCATTTCTTGTTTGATGCGCTTGCTCAAATGACGAATAGTGTGATTGTAGATAAAGAAGTGTTAGTTGTATCTATATTAAATATTATATATTTGGTATATGGAAGCTATTTGATTTACATTTTAGTGCATAAGAAAAAAATGAATATTCAATTAAATGATTGATTGAAATTCACTTATTTGGAAAGCTATTTAGCTGAGACATTGGGGATTACGATCACTGATAAGTACCATAATCCCTCCTTGGGCATACATTACATTAGGCATTTACCCATGAAGGAGGACACAATATTATGATCGATGCAGTTTTGCAATCACCTAACTTATGCTTAGCGGCGGATTCTAATCAAGTACTCAATTATAAGCGGGATCCACACAATTATATTACCCAGTTATTCGGGGAGCAACTACCCGCGATTAAGACCGGTTTATTTAACGTCCATTTGAGCAAAGGGATTATAGTCAACCCGCATTGGCATACCAATGTAAATGAGACACTCTTTGTAATTAGCGGTGAGATCATTACGTCAGTCTTTGACCCATGTACACAAAGACTGATGACCTACCACTTGAAGCCAGGGCAAGTAGCACTATTTCCTAAAGGGTGGTTCCATTGGATAATTGCGGAGTGCGATCATACTCATCTCTTGACGATCTTCGATCAGCCTACGCCTGATATCGTGTATGGGTCGGATTTCTTACGGTGTGTACCGAAGGAAGTGATGCAACGAGCGTATTGTATCAACGAGCAGGATTATGCGAAGGCTGTAGCACCTATCCGAGAATCGGTCATTCTGGGACCTCCCGTTGGATGTTGCCCCGATGAGAAGAGCACTCACCACCCGAATTATAGAAGTTACTGACTTTGAAATATGTAGTATCCGACTCAGTATGATACATACTGGGTTTTTTCTTGGGCTAAATATTAATCTGTTGTCAGATCATCATGTGCTGTAAGTAATGATTGCTTGAAAATATTCACAGCCATCGTGGCAGTATGGAAATACCCAATCCTGATAATATGGCTGCCCCAAAGAGATACGAAGTATCGCTAGATCGGAGTATAAACGCTTGCAAAAGGACAGCGTAGCAGGATCTGTTTGGACCCATATAGAAGCATCCATTTCCGTTACAATTTCATAATGTTGTTTTTCACTAGAATAGCGTTGCTGATTTCCTTTAGGATTATGATAGCGGTGAAAGGCGACGTGTATGCAAGAAGTTGGAGTGCCCAACGAAGTGTCACAAAAGAAGGGAGTGGCTATCGGGAAATACAGAAACTACTTATTGTAAGTGGATATTCAATGGACAATGAAGGAAGCCACTATTCTTAGCATTAACTAGATGGTATAATTTAGGGTAAGGCTAAAAGGCTTCGTCTATCACTTCTGTATTGGGAGATAAACGAATTCATATATTCAGCTGTATCGGTGGGATAAACGAGTTCGTAGATTAGTAGTTATCGGAAACTTCTGCAATGTGTTAAAACATAAAAGTGAAGGTGATTAGTATGAAAAGCTCGAAAATGGAATTTTTAGAACCATGGGAATCAGAAACCTCGAGTGTTTTTCTCGATGAACTTAATAAAGAAATTTCTGATAATCACATTCTCAAAGGAATCAAACTAATAGTGGTTGCTAGAAGAATAGATCGAGACGATGTGTTATTTCAATACCAAGAGGTTCCTGATAAGTATGTTCAAGTTCATTTAACTTGGAAGAGTAATGAAGAATTAGATGCTCAATGGCCTAAATCAAAAATATATGAGGCACTTGAAGAATGGGTAAATGAAGTAATGCTCCTAGATAATAAGGAATATGAAGAAAATTGATTATAAGACATTAGATATATTCGGTAGTGGATTCGAAGATGCCAGAAGCATCCGATAACATTACATTTCTGCGTCGTCGCTGACGCTCCTTGGTCGCCAAGAGGCATGCCAGAGAAGTGGAATCAGGCGACACATTCAACCGGCTAAGTCTGACGACCCGTTCCCTTCGGTCACTTAAGCCGCTTGAACGTCAGAAATGTGCGAACGTTATCTGAAATAATCGAAAAATAGGTGAAAAGATGAAAAGCATACCAAAAAAGATGATAGCAATAATGTCTTTAGGAATAGTAATAGTCTGTTTTGGTCTTAGTCTTATTTATTTTAATTTGAGGTTGTACTTGCCTGAATTACCAGTTGAGGGAGTATCCAAAAAGCAAGCATATGAAAAGATCTTTAACAGTTACAATAAGGTCGTATTTCTTAGTAATAAGGGTAATTATAATTGGTATATTTATCAAGGTAATCAGAAGGATGGAATGGATGAACTAATTAAACAACTTAACACAATAGGATTACAATTCAAAGAGCAAATTGGGTCTGGATATTTTTTTACTAAAGAAAATGAAAAAGATGTAATAGTAGTTGAATCACAGATGTGGACAGGTAAATACGTTATTTATAAAGTAACTGATGAAGTGAAGTTTTAGAAATTTCAAAGTAGTCGATTACTTCAGATAACCAAACATTCCTGCATCGTCGCGTTCGCTCCTCGGACGCCAAGGGGATTTTCATAGCTGTGGATTCAGGCGACACATCCAATCAGCTAAGTCTGACGACCCGGACCTACGGTCCTTAAGCTGCTTGAACGTCAGGAATGTCAAACGTTATGTGAAATACTCGAAATTGGTTTAATATCCTTAAATGATTATATTTTTAATAATAGGAGAAATAGTATGACAACTGATAATTTCGATTACTATACTAATGATCAATTTGAATGGACTGGAATATTAAATTACTATCAGGCCCCTAATTTTATACATAAGAAGGGGACTGTTTTTAGTGTTGAAGTAATTGTAAATAAAGAAATAGATGAATCTGATAGTAACTTGATACCTGGGTTTAGTAAGGGGTGGACTTGGGGAGAAGACAGAAGAATTAAAGCATTCAAAATGGAAGATCCAATGATTGTTGGAGATCGTATATTTTTGAAATTTCTTACCATTCGAAAAAGTAAAAGATATGATGAAATAAAGTATTTTCTTTTTGATTTAGGGGCTTTTTTAGATTTGAGTGACTATAAAATCATTGAAATAAATGTTAATGAGATATTGTAAGTAGATGCTACGAGGTCGAGTACATCACATAACATTACATTACCACAGCGGTCGCTAAGCTCCCTAGGTCACCAAGAGGTAGATTCGTGGAAGTTAATTCAGGTGACACATCCAACCAGCTAAGTGGCAGAGCCACCCGGACCTACGGTCCTTAAGCCGTTTGGACGTCGGTAATGCGCGAACGTTATGTGAAATCTCGGAAGAACGTGTTTAAACCCAATTCTTGCATGCCAAGGAGAGTTAAATGAATAAAGATCAATATTTTAAGAATCTTGAAGAAATCAAATTAGATCCAATCTTCATAGGTACCTCCATGGGAGATTTAGAAGAAGAGATTAACAATAATATGTGGCGTATATCCTTAGAACAGCAGTTAGCGTGTGAAATAAGTATAAATGATTTTATCCAATTCTTTAGTGCTGTTATACAGGATAGACAAGCCCAAGTGACAAACTCAAGTGAAAAGAACGGAATGATATTTTATCTCTGGTTTGACTGGATGGCTAGTCAACTGAGATTTAATCTAATTTCTAATGTTAATGAGCATTTACCATTTCAATGCGAAATAGAGATATTGGATAGTATGGAAGAGATCGTTAATGAATTCTTGGGATATCCTTTTCTAAACGGGTTACCTATTGAAGGATATTCTGATGGATCGGAAGAAAAACCATATATACTAAAGGTCTTCAAGACCATCTTAAATAAAGGCTAATAAAGACAACTTTTGGGTACTCAAAGATGTCCGAGACATCACATAACAATGTTTTTCAGCATCGACGCTGACGCTCCTTGGTCGCCAAGAGGCATTTCGGAGAAGTGGAATCAGGCGACACATCCAAGCAGCTAAGTGGCAGAGCCACCCGGACCTACGGTCCTTAAGCCGCTTGGACGTCAGAAATACGCAACGTTATGTGAAATCATTGCAATATAAAAAAGATAATGAAGCCATCTCAAGGAGATGAAGAATATTAAGATACGTATTATTGGTTCCTGTGGAAGTGGAAAATCATATCTAGGTAAGGAACTTTCTAAGATGTTAGGGATAACCAATTATGAACTTGATAATATGATTTGGGACAGAAATGTAGAAAATCTAAGATTTCCTGAGGCTATAAGAGATGCAGAATTAAATAGAATAGTTAGATCAGAGTCATGGATTATTGAGGGAGTTCAATACAATTGGACGAACGAAAGTTTTATAAATGCAGATATCATTTATATTTTAAATCCTAATGTCTACATAAGGGATTATAGAATTATCAGGAGATTTATTAGATCAAGAACAGGAATAGAGCAGTGGAATTACAAGCAGTCTTTCAATAATTTAATAAAGATGTTGATTAAATGGAACCACGGATACAATCTGAAAGAAGTATTGGATATCACTAATGAATATTCTTATAAGAGATTCGAGATGAAAACTTCAAGAGATGTAATAAAACATGTACAAGATAATTTGAAGGTAATTCAAGATGTCAATGACATCTCATAACATTGCATTACCACAGCGGTCGCTACGCTCCCTTGGTCACCAAGGGGAAGTTTCGTTGAAGTTGATCAGGTGACACATCCAACCGGCTAAGTGGCAGAGCCACCCGGACCTATGGTCCTTAAGCCGTCTGGACGTCGGTAATGCGCGAACGTTATACGCAACCCCTTTGAGAATGTTAAAACATGAAACCAATTAACAATCAATAATAAATGAAGGTGAAAGGAACAAATAAATAAAGGATAATTAAGGGAATATAAAAAGCATAA